>CAZXWO010000008.1:0-44706 GCA_964644565.1 uncultured Thermoplasmata archaeon
CACCGTCGGGCCAGGGGGCTCAGTCCAGCCCCGCGACCGCCTTCGCCAGGTCCCCGAGCGCGACGACCTTCTGGTCGCCGGTCCTCATGTCCCTGAGCGTCACCGAGTCGTCGGCCATCTCCTTGCTGCCCACGATTATCGCGCACTTGGCGCCCGCCGAGGAGGCGTACTTCAGGTTCTTGCTCATGTTCCTGCGCATGAGGTCGACGTCCGCCCTGATGCCAGCGGACCTCAGCCTCGCGACTATCCTGAAGGCGTCGTCCCTCATCTCGTCCTTCGCGGGGATGACGTACGCGTCCAGCGACACCGCGGGCTTCTTCTCTGTCTCCGCGGCAAGGGCGAGCATGACCCTGTCTATTCCTATCGCGAAGCCCGTGCTGAAGACCGGCTCGCCGCCGAACAGTTCTGACAGGGTGTAGGAGCCGCCGCCCATGATCTGCTTCTCCGCGCCCAGCGCCGGGGCGTCTATCTCGAAGACCATCCCCGTGTAGTAGTCGAGGCCGCGGACGATGCCCAGGTCTATCTCGCAGCCCTCGACGCCGTAGAGCGCGAGCGTGCTGAATATCTCCCTCAGGTGGCGGACCGCGCCGGACTCCTCGATGCCGTCCAGGACGTCCACGGACCCCCTCATCTCGGCGACCGCTGTGATCTTGTCGAAGAGCGCCCTCGGGAGCGCCCTGGCGTCGAACATGTCCCCGAGCGCGTCGAAGTCCTCCTTGTCCAGCATCCTGAGGACGTCCGCGGCGACCTGCTTGTCCTGTATCTCGGTCTGGACGAGCGACTTGAGGATCCCTATGTGCCCCACGCGCACCCTGTAGTCCTTGAGGCCGGACGCGCGTATGCAGTTCACCGCGAGGGCGACGCTCTCCGCGTCCGTCTCGGCGTTCTTGGAACCGATTATCTCCGCGCCGAGCTGGAAGAACTCCCTGAACCTGCCGCTCTGCGGGTTCTCGTACCTGAAGCAGTTGCCGACGTAGTACAGCTTGAGGGGCTTCGGGCTGTTCGAGAGCTCGTTGACGTAGAACCTGATGACCGAGGCGGTGATCTCCGGCCTCAGCGCCATCTCCCTGTCCCCCTTGTCCCTGAAGACGTACATCTCGTCTATGACCGCCTGCCCGGACCTGAGCGTGAAGAGCTCCGAGTGCTCGAAGGTGGGGGTGACGACCTCGCCGAAGCCGGCCCTGAGGCAGACGTCGCGCATGGCCTGCTCGACCCTCCTGCGCTCGGCCATCTCCTGCGGGCCGAAGTCCCTTGTGCCGCGGGGGCGCTGAATCATGGGTTCGCAATAACCATTACCTGTGTTTAATCCTTTTGGGCCAGGCCTCCCCCGCCACGCCGATGCGAGGCACGACAGGGTTGATATCCACCCTCGTGGTTGCACGTCCGGATGGACGTCCTCTGGATAGCCTTCGCGGTCTTCCTCGCGACCTACGCCCTGATATCGATACGCAGGTTCCCGAAGGTGAAGGTCGAGAGGCCCGCGGCCGCCCTGATAGGGGCGGCGCTCATGATAGTGCTCGGTGTCGTTGACCCGACCGACGCCATCTCCGCCATCAACCTGGACATAGTGCTCCTCCTCGTCGGGATGATGATACTCGTGGCCGGCCTGGAGCTGTGCGGCTTCTTCGAGTGGGTCTCCCTGAGGATGATAAGGTACTCGAAGAACCAGTTCACGTTCCTCGTGCTCACCATGGTCGTGACCGGGACCCTCTCCGCCCTCGTCCTGAACGACACCATCGTCCTCCTCTTCACGCCCATCATCATACGGACGTGCAGGCTCCTGAAGTCCAACCCGGTGCCGTTCCTGGTGGCGGAGGCGATGGCGGCGAACATCGGCAGCGTCGCGACCGCCGTGGGGAACCCCCAGAACGCGTACATAGCGACCAAGGCCGGGATATCCTTCGTCGACTTCTCCGCGAGGCTCGTCCCCGTCGCCGCCGTGTGCATGCTGGTCGCGATCGCGATACTGTACCTCATCTACAGGAAGGAGATAGACCAGGGCGCCGCCCAGGAGTTCAGGAGGAAGATCCTGAGGGACGGGTGGGCGATGTTCCAGGAGGAGATCGTCAAGGGGGACGTGCTCGCGGAGTCGGGCCTGAGGAAGATGAAAGAACAGAGGGTCGGGCTCTACGCGCTCCTGCTGATCACGGCCGGGACATTCGCCGCTTTCGTCGCCAGCCATGTGATCGACGCACCTATCGCGATGGTCGCCTTCGTCGGCGGCGTCGTGGCGCTGTTCGTCGTTCCAGCGGTGTCGAAGGTGAAGGCGAAGGACATGCTGAACGGGGTGGACTGGTCCATAATCCTCTTCTTCATCGGCCTGTTCATAGTGCTCAGGGGCGTCCGGGACTCGGGGCTGCTCACGGAGCTGAAGGACTTCTTCCCGGGCTTCGAGGACGGGGGGGCGCCGACGGTCGAGTGGCTCACGGCCCTCTCGGCCCTGCTCTCCAACCTCGTGAGCAACGTCCCCGCGGTGATGCTGCTCAGCGAGCTGATACCGGTGTCGGAGACGGACCTCTGGATCGCCCTCGCGTCGAGTTCCACGCTCGCCGGCAACGCCACGATCCTCGGCGCCGCAGCCAACGTCATCGTCGCCGAGAAGGCCGAGGGGATGGGCGTCGAGGTCAACTTCTGGAAGTTCACGCTGGTCGGCTTCCCGGTGGCCATGGCCACGCTCTTCGTGTCGACCCTGATGCTGCTCGTCCTCTTCTGACTAAGCGCGCGCGCGGGTGTCCGACATATAGCCAGCATCGAGAATTGTACTAGCCAGCGAAAGTCATTTATATGTCAGACGGCTATCCGATTGCCGGTCGGAAGGATCCGACATAGAAGACGGAGGGATGCACTATGCCGATGAAGCCAATATCTCTCGACAGGGCAAAGGAGATCGCCGCCGAGAAGAGCTTGAGGCCGGGAAAGGTCCGAGGGACGAGCGAGATCGAGTTCACGAGGGGAAACAGCCCGCGTGTCGACGTCATCGACTGGCCCGAGTTCGAGTCCATACTCGTGGACAAGAACCTCGAGATCCACGAGGGCGGCGGCTTCATGAAGCTGATGAAGAAGGAGTAAAACACCTCTTCATCGCTCGCCACAAACCCTTTCCTCCAAACAATTTACGCTTCTTCCCTGGGCTCGACGACCGCACAGGCATCGGACGGCTCGGTCCGGGATATGATCTTGTAGACGACGACCGAGAGGACGGCGCAGATGATCCCGTACGCCACCACGTACGGCGCAGGGTTGCTCGAGGTCCCGTCTCCGTAGAACACCTCGGCGATCACTATCCAGTGGACGAGGTTCATGCTGGCGATCGCCGCGGCGAGGATGAAGGACTGCACGGCCTTCAGCCTCGGGATGGCCATGGAGGCTATGAGGACCGATGCGAACACCAGGGCGGCCGCGACCAGGGTCGCCTCCCCCAGCTCCCTGAACCAGAAGATGTCGTCCTCCCCGGAGAACACATCGATCACCGCTCCGAGCCCGCTCACTAAGACGGCGGCCCCGAGGACCTTGCTGGCGAGCGCGCCGTTGACATATGCCGGGACGCGGGTGAACTCCAGCATCCTCGCGCGGGACAACGCCAGCACGACGAGGGAGTACCAGAACGTGTTGAGGGGGAGGTTCATGAGGAAGATGAGGACAAGGCCCACGAGCAGGGGCGTACCCTCCCACTCCGTCGGCATGGGGACGGGGTTGCCGGATGCGGTCTGCGATGCTGCGAGCAGTGCGCACGCGACGACCGCAGACATGGCCATCGACATGCAGAAGGAACGGTGGCTCCACAAACGCGTGTCCCCTCCGTCCCGTCGTCCCGAGCGCACCCGCACCTCACCTCTTCACTATGATCGTCACGATGTCCTGGTCCGAGACCTTGTGCTCCAGGCCCACTATCTGCCCCGGGAACCTCGCGCTCTTCCCCCAGACCTGGGCATACCTGAAGGTCCTCCTGAAGTCCCGGTGGATCGTGTCGCACACCACGCCTATGTCCGAACCGTCCTTGATGACCAGGGGCTCCACCATGTCGGCATCCTTCCCCTGGGGCTTCAGGTAGATGCGTATGAACCTGAGGGCGACGTATATCTGCTCCTTGAGGTCCTCTATGCCGATGTCCCTCTCCGCGGATATCGGGACGATCTTCCACCCCTTCAGCTTCCGCTTCAGGTGCGTGATGTAGTCCTTGTTGACCAGGTCGGTCTTGTTGAGGGCCACGAGGGCGGGGACATAGTGCCTGTTGCCCGAGATGTAGTCGATGAGCTGGTCCTCGACGATGTCCTCCCTGATGACTATGTCCGCGTTGATGTAGCCGTACTCGTTCATCATGTCCACGACGAGCTCCTCGTCGACGGTGGACTGCTTGGCGGTGAAGTTGACGAGGACGCCGCCCCTGTTCTTCTTCGATATGACTATGTCGGGAGGGCGCTGGTTGAGCCGCATGTTCGCGGTCCAGAGCTCGTCCACGAGGACCTGCACGTTGGTCTCGAAGACGTCTATCATCAGGAGTATGAGGTCCGCGGAGCGCACGACGGACAGGACCTCCCTCCCCCGGCCCTTGCCCTTGGAGGCGTCCTTGATCAGGCCCGGGAGGTCCAGCACCTGGATCTTGGCCCCGCGGTACTCCATCAGCCCGGGGACGCACGTGAGGGTGGTGAACTGGTAGGCGGCGACCTCGCTCTGGGCGTTCGTGATCTTGTTGAGGAGGGTGGACTTGCCGACGCTCGGGAACCCGACCAGCGCCACGGTGCCGTGGCCGGACTTCCTCACGGCGTACCCAGAGGTCTTCGGGCCCTTCGACCTCCTGACCTCCATCTCGTCCTTGAGCCGGGCCATCTTGGCCTTCAGCTTGCCGATGTGGTGCTGGGTGTTCTTGTTGTACTGCGTCTTGGCGATCTCGTCCTCGATCGCCTTGATCTGCTCCTCTATGGTCGCCATCTTCTCAGGGACTAACATCGTCCCGGTAGATATGTGTTCCAGCGTCCCCGCCTATCGCCTCGTGGAGCTTGTCTATGGAGGTTATGATGACCTCCTCACCGCCGCCCTTGAGGAACCTTATGGCGGCCTCGATCTTCGGGCCCATGCTGCCGGGGGGGAACTGTCCCGCGTTGTAGAAGCCCCGGATCTGCGACTCCGTCACCTTCTTCAGCGGCCTCTGGCTGGGCTTCCCGAAGTCCGCGAACACGTGCTCGACGTCGGTGGCTATGACGAAGAGGGACTCCTTGATGTTGTTGCCCAGCATCGCGGCCGCGAGGTCCTTGTCGACGACCGCCTCGACGCCGACGTACCTGTCGTCCTTGAACACGACCGGTATGCCGCCACCGCCGCAGGCGATGACGACCTCGGACTGGTCCCTTCCGCCGAATATGAGGCGCCTGACTGGCTTGCTCTCGACGATGCCGATCGGCTTGGGCGACGGGACCACCTTCCTGTAGCCGCCCCTCTTCTTGTCGAGGACCATCTTCCAGCCCTTCTCCTGCTCGAGCTTCCTGGCCTCCTCCTCGTTGTAGTACCGCCCGATGGGCTTGGTCGGGTCCTTGAAGGCCGGGTCGTCCTCGGACACTATGACCTGGGTTATGAGCGAGACCGCCACCTTGTTCATGTGCCTCGCGGCGAACTCGGAGTTGAGTGCGTTCTGGAGCATGTAGCCGATCTGCCCCTGGCTCTGGGCGACGCACACGTCGAGCGTCATCGGCTGCACCTTGTCCTTGGCGATCTCGTTCCTGAGGTAGAGGTCACCCACCTGGGGGCCGTTCCCGTGGGTGATGACGATGTCCCTGCCGCTCTGTATGATGTCGGTCAGGGCCTTCGCCGTCGCGGAGGCGTTGCGCATCTGGTTCTCAAGGGTCGCCTCCTCTCCTGCGCGCAGGATGGCATTGCCTCCGATGGCTATGACCGCGGTCTTCAATGATGGGGCCTCCTCACCAAGGAAGGGCGTCCATTGGATATGTCCCTATATAACTGTATTTGAGGGACATTGGCCGGCCGCGGCGAGGCGCTCCGAACCAAGTTATTTATGGCAAAAGCGGGTTGCCTCAGAAGATGGAGCAGGACCAGCAGCCCCTGGTGTTCCCCCACAACATCGTGAAGATGGGGAAGGACCTCTTTGAGAAGTTCACCAAGAAGCCCATGCTGACCATACCGGCCGGGGCCGCCCTTCTGGGCCTTGTGTTCTACCTCCTGCTCGTCTACATGCTCGACACCTGCCTCGTGACGATCCTGCCGCCCTTCCTGATGCTCGGGACATTCTGGTTCCTCGGGGTCAAGAGGGGCAGGCTGCTCCTGATGGCGGGCGCGATAGCCTGCGCCGTCCTGCTGTTCGTGGAGGCGTTCTTCTTCCTCGGGGTCTACACGGACGTCGATCCCGAGACGGCGTACAGCGACGACGGCGCCATGATCCTGAGGGACGGCACGGTGACGCCGCTGAGGGGCGACTCCCTCACCGCGTTCAATTACACCCTCACGATCCACGTGAACGAGAGCGCCACCATATCCAACGTCACTGTGCTGATCTCAGGCCTGAAGGCCTATGAGAACAGGACCATGCTGCCCGGGCCCCGCGACAACACCTCCGCGCAGTACTACCTCAGCACCACGGTCTCCGACCCGATCAACCAGTTCGTGTTCTCGGCCAAGGTCAACGACACCTGGTACCTCGCCGCCGGCCACGAGGACGGCCTCGAGACCTGGATCATCGGCCCGGTCTACACCAGCTCCTGGGAGGTCCTGCAGCCGCTGCTGTACTACTCCGCGGTCCAGGCGTACCTCCAGTTCTTCCTCATCTACTTCATCCTCGTGGGGATGATCTGGTGGACCAGGAGGGCCCGCAGGATGAGGGAGAAGCAGCTCGTGAAGTGGGAGGCCAAGCGCAAGGAGGCCGAGGCCCAGACCCCGAAGGACGAGGCGAAGGTCCCGAGCCTCTCGAAGGCCATGGGGCTTGAGGCCGACGAAACCTTCGTCTGCTCCGAGTGCGGCGCCGATGTGCCCTCGGACGCGACCGAGTGCCCCAAGTGCGGCGAGAAGTTCGAGTGAGCGCGGCCGCACATGTCACCCCACGCTTGAAATACCCTCGGACCTTTTCCTGAAGCGGGACCCTCTGAGGGTGGTAGGGAGATGGACCTCGCGAGAAAGGCGTCTGCGCTCTTCTTCATAGCCTTCTCAGCCCTCCTGTTCGTCCCCTCCGCCGTCTCCGCGAACATCAGCATTGAGCCGAGGCTCGAGGACCCGTTCACCGGGATCGTGACGCTCATCTCCATCAACTTCGGCTCCGACCTGTTCCTGGTCTCCCTCGCGGTCTATGTCGCGATGCGCCTGAGGAACGGCAGGATCGGGGACGTCCCGAGCGACACGGGCATGTTCATAGGCCTGGTGGTCCTGGCAGCGGTGGTGGTCGCCGTCGCGGGCGGGTTCATAGACTTCGCGCTCCTGTACGAGAGGGTCGACGACCACTACGCGCTGAGGGACTTCTCGGCCGAGATGTACTTCTACGCGGCGGTGTTGATCTTCGCCACGATCGCGGCGTCGCTGCTCCTGCTCGTCCGCGTGGACTGGAAGATAGCCGTGGCCGCCGGGGCCGCAATCGCCCCGCTGAGCCCCCTGGCATGGGGGTCGATGAGCCTGATGGCGGGTACTTACTTCGTGCTCCCCCTCTTGATCGCGATCACCCTCAGCGCCATCCTCGACACCTTGCTCATCGTGCTCCTCCACGGGTTCCACGCACGCGCCTCCTCCGGGGAGCTGTACAGGGCCTACGAGGGTATGGGGCCCTGACCAGGCGCGCAACACTTTTTTATTCTGGGACGCTATTGGGAGCACCTGGGATGCACGCGGACACACTGTCCGCCTTCGGCTTCCTTGTGGAGGCGGGAACGATTGGCGTCGATAGCTCATGAACTCGCTAAGAACCAGAAGGAGATCTCCGTCTCCGAGTTCTTCGAGAAGAACAAGCAGATCCTCGGCTTCGACTCGCTCACCCGCGCCCTCATCACCTCGGTCAAGGAGGCGGTCGACAACAGCCTCGACGCGTGCGAGGACGCGAGCATCCTGCCCGAGCTCACCGTCAAGATAGAGAAGGTGGACAACACCGAGTACAAGCTCATGGTCGAGGACAACGGCCCAGGGATCGTGAAGGCCCAGGTGCCCAACGTCTTCGCGAGGCTCCTCTACGGGTCGAGGTTCCACACCAGGGCGCAGAGGAGGGGGCAGCAGGGGATAGGCGTATCGGCCGTAGTCATGTACAGCCAGCTCACCACTGGCAAGGCCGCGACGGTGAGGTCCAAGATATCCGACGAGGACACCGCGTACGAGGTCGACCTAATCCTCGACACGAAGAAGAACAAGCCAGACAAGCTGAGGGAGGACAGGGTCATCTGGGAGAAGGAGCACGGCACCAGGTTCCAGGTCCACCTGAAGGGCAAGTACATGGGCGGGAAGCAGTCGGTGTTCGAGTACCTCAGGGGGACCGCCATCGTGAACCCCCATGCGAAGATCACCTTCGTGCCCCCAGACGGCGCCCCGATAGTCTTCGAGCGCGCCTCGGACCAGGTCCCCCCGCCCACCAGGCCCGTGATGCCGCACCCCGAGGGCGTGGAGCTGGGCGAGCTCCTGAGCATGGCCAAGTACACAGAGTCGCTCAGGATGACCAGCTTCCTCAACTCCGAGTTCTCCAGGATATCCAACAGGGTCGCCAAGGAGATATGCGACCTCGCGGGGGTCCCCCCCGAGCAGAACCCCAAGAGGCTCACCCTCGAGCAGGCGGCCGCCGTGCTGGATGCGATCAAGAAGGTCAAGATCATGGCCCCCGAGACGGACTGCCTCTCCCCGATAGGGGAGACGCTCATCCGGAAGGGCCTGAAGAACGTCCTGGGGGAGGTGAAGGCGGAGTTCTACGCCCCCCCGATCACCAGGGAGCCGAAGGTCTTCGCCGGGAACCCGTTCATCGTCGAGGTGGGGATAGTCTACGGCGGGCAGCTCAGCAAGGAGGAGCCCGTCCAGATCCTGAGGTTCGCCAACCGCGTCCCGCTGATGTACCAGCAGGGCGCGTGCGCCACGACTCAGGCGATAGAGAACGTGGACTGGAGGAGGTACGGCCTCGAGCAGAGGGGCGGGCACGGCATACCCTTCGGGCCTGCCATCATAATGGTCCACCTCGCCTCGACCAAGATACCCTTCACATCCGAGTCGAAGGAGGCCGTCGCGAACATCCCGGAGATCAAGGAGGAGATAGAGCTAGCCCTCAAGGCGTGCGCGAGGCGCCTCAAGACCCACCTGAACAAGGCCGAGAAGAAGAGCAAGGCCAAGGTCAAGTTCGAGATCGTCCAGGACATCATACCCATGATCGCGGAGAAGAGCGCGAAGATCGTGGGCAAGCCCGTGCCCAAGCTCGCGGGCACCATCACGAAGATCATGAACGTCGTGTGGATAGACGACGATGTCACTTTCGAGAAGAGGAAGCACCACGTGCTCGTGAGGATGTACAACTACACGCCGAAGTCCCAGAGCTTCCACCTGCACATGCTGGTCCCGTTCGACAAGATAGACCCCAAGAGCCTCGAGCACCAGCCGCTCGAGGTGCGCGAGGGCAACAAGGTCACATGGGACGTGAAGCGCATCGCGTCGACCGAGGTGTTCGAGCTCAAGTTCGACCTGGCAGGCCTCTCGCAGGAGGAGTACGACGAGAACGAGGTGTACGTGAGCGGGATAGACTCCGCGTCAGTCATAGGCGTGGACGTCCTGCCCGGGGACTGGGACCTTGAGCACCTGAAGATCACGGGCGAGCTGCCTCTGGACGAGGGAGCGGCGGCCGAGGACGGCGAGGAGGAGGCCGTGGACTACGACGAGGGGGCGGAGGTGATCAAGGATGAAGAATAGCGAGAGGCACCTGAACGCAGTTGACAAGCTCACCGACATCGCCCAGGAGGTCTACGACCAGCTCGACGGCGGCAAGATACCCAAGATGATGATACCCCTCAGGACCAAGAGCAACATCAGGTTCGACAGCAAGGCGGCCGTGTGGAAGTACGGCAAAGCCATGGGCGCCAGGTCCGCGAAGAAGCTCACGGGCGCCCAGATGCTCCTGCGGACGATGTACATGCTCGAGTTCATCGAGGACATGATCAAGGACAGCAAGAGCTCGACCCTGAGGGAGATGTACTACATATCCGAGGGGTGGCCGAAGGCCAAGTTCTCCGCGCAGGACGAATCGAACATGCTCGCGGAGGACCTGGAGATCATCACCGGCTGCATGAGGGAGGACTTCAAGCTCAGGCCCGAGGAGGACGGCGCGAGGGTCATGGGCAACATTACGATCCAGGAAACCGACAGGAAGGGCAAGAAGAAGAAGATAAACTGCAGGGACGACGTCGGCGACTCCGGGTACGGCGTGCCGTACAACGTCGAGAAGGAGAAGATAGAGTTCGTGGACTGCGACGCGGACTTCATCATAGCGATCGAGACGGGCGGTATGTTCGACCGTCTGGTGGAGAACAAGTTCGACGAGGACGCGCACGCGGTCATCGTGCACCTGAAGGGGCAGCCCGCGAGGAGCACGCGCAGGTTCATCAAGCGCCTGAACGAGGAGATGAAGCTCCCGGTCGTGACTTTCACTGATGGCGACCCCTGGAGCTTCAGGATACACGCGTCCATAGCATACGGCGCCATCAAGACCGCGCACATATCCGAGTATCTGGCGACGCCCACGGCGGAGTTCGTCGGCATCACCGCCTCGGACATACTGAACTACGAGCTGCCGACGGACACGCTCAACGACAAGGACATACAGGCCCTGAACGCGGAGAAGACGGACCCGAGGTTCAAGGACGAGTTCTGGAAGCACGAGATAGACCTGATGCTCGAGATAGGCAAGAAGGCGGAGCAGCAGGCGCTCGCGAAGTACGGCCTCGACTACGTGACGGACACATACCTCCCCGAGAAGCTCGGCCACCTCGGGATACTGAAGTGACTCAACCCGACCACGAGCACAGGTTGTAGACCTTCTCGTACATGCCGGGTCCCCCGAGCCACATCATCCGCTCGTAGGTCTGCGCGACCGAATACCCCCTGGACAGGAGGGCGTCGGCTGCGCGGGCGCAGACGGCCGGCACGGGGACAGACAGCTCGGCGGACCTGTCGTCCATCGCCAGGAGCTCCGAGGCGGCGACGAGCGGGACCAGGGGCTCGATGCCCGCGCCGGGCGAGACCACCAGCGCCTTGACCACGGCGTTCTGCATCCCCTCTCGCCGGGGGTGCGTCTGGACGACGGAGAACCCGAGCAGCCTGTTTCCGTCCAGGGCCACCAGCGTCTCCCCGGTCTTGTGCTCCTGGAGGAGGGCCGCCTCCCGCGTGTAGTCCAGGCCAGGGTGCACGGAGTCGGAGAGGGCGCGCATCTGGGCCATGAGGGGGCCCTTCGCCCGGCTCTCGGAGAACCTCTCGATCATGGCGTCGTCCATCAGGTCGTCGTCCTCCTCGTCCCCGGTCAGGCCCTTGCCCATGACCAGGACCAGCCCGACGGGCCTCAGGCCGATCCGCAGGTACATGCCGATGTTGACCTGGTTCTCGGGCATGGTCTCGAGGCCGATGTCCGCGCACCCCGCCCTGTCCAGGTACTCCAGCGAGGACTTGACCAGCTCCTTCCCCACGCCCATCCCCTGGTACGCCGGGAGGACCGAGACCGGCCCCGCCCAGCCCACCTTCCCCCATATGTGGGAGAACGAGGAGCCTATGATGCCAGCGTGGTCACCGACGGCCACGAACGAACCTTCGGGGTCGGAGCGCAGGTAGGACAGGATGTTGTCGTCGGTCCTGGGGGTGATCCTCCTCACGTCGCGGTACCTGGCCTCGACCAGGTCCTCGAACGAGAGGAGGTCGACCCTCTTGACGTCGGGCATGTCCTCGACCGTCATCCTGCGAACCGTGACCTTCATGGGGCACCCTGTCCGAGCTGAACGTCCCGTGAAGGGCTACAATCCATATCAACCTGAGGTGCTGGGTATCAGCGGGAGGCGCAAGGGTAGTTCCAGACCTGTTAAATCCGTGGAGCGAGATTCCGGCGGCGCCATGAGGATGAGCCCCGAGTGCGTGCCGTGCCTGATCCGCAGGGTCCTCTTCGAGACCATGGAGGTCGACCCGTCCAAGTCCGTCGAGACGGTGAAGTACGCCTCCGCCGAGCTCGGGAGGCTCTTCGGACCCGACGTCTGCTCCGCGGTCGTCGCCACGCAGGTCCACAGGGGGGTCTACGACATCCTCGGGGACGACGACCCCTACAAGGGACTGAAGGCCAAGAGCAACGAGGTCGCCCTCGAGCTCTACCCGGCCGCGGAGAGGTTCGTCTCGAAGGCCAGGGACAAGCTCAGGGCGTCGTTCCTGTGCGCAGTCGTCGGCAACGTGCTGGACTTCGGTATCGGGACCGGCTTCGACCACCCCGAGAGCCTCAGGAAGGAGTTCAGGAACCTGCTCGGGGAGGGCCTGGGCCACGACGACACCCCGGGCATAAGGAGGCTGCTCGAGGGGGGCGCCGACGTCGCATACCTCCTCGACAACTGCGGCGAGGTGGTGTTCGACAGGCTCGCCCTCAAGCAGCTGAAGAGGCTCGGGGCGCGGGTGACCCTGGTGCTCAAGGAGGAGCCGATACTCACGGACGTGACCATGAGGGACATCGGCGGACTGGGACTCGAGGGGCTCGTGGATGAGATCGTCGAGGCGCCCGGCTTCGCGGTGGGGGTCGACCTCGGGTCGATGGAGGGGGGGTTCGGGGACATGCTGAGGGGGAAGGACCTGGTCATAGCCAAGGGCATGGCCAACTTCGAGTCGCTCAGCGAGACGGACCTCGCCCCGATAGCCTACCTCCTCAGGACCAAGTGCGCGCCGGTCGCGCAGAACATCGGGCTCCCGAAGGACATCAACGCGGTAAGACTCCTCAAGAAGGGACGCAGATGACCGTAGACTCCGTCCAGACGAGGACTTTCATCAACAAGCGCAGGTGCACGTTCAGGATAGCAACGGGCAGCTCCGACATGGCCGAGAACGTCGTGGTCAAGGTCGTCGCCGGAGACGACTCCGGGGTCGGGAGCGCGTCGCCGTCCGAAGTCACCCACGAGACCGTGGGGTCGGTCGAGGCGTTCCTGGCCAAGGTCCCGAGGAAGATCGTCGGCACGGACGAGACGGACCTGTCCGGGCTGCACAGGAGGCTCGACGCCATCGCGCCCGGGAACACCTCTGCTAAGGCCGCGGTGGACATGGCGGTCTACGACCTGCTCAGCAGGCGGGAGAAGAAGCCCCTGTACAAGTACCTGGGCGGTTCCAGGGGCGACAGCGTCCTCACCGACATGACCATCGGGATCGAGTCGAAGGAGGTGACGGTCCAGCGGGCCCTGAAGCACTACAAGGAGGGGTTCAGGGCGCTGAAGGTCAAGGTCGGCCTGGACCTCGGGGACGATGTCAGGAGGGTCGCGGCCGTCAGGGACGCCGTCGGCCCGATGGTGCAGCTGAGGGTGGACGGGAACCAGGGCTACACCGTGGAGGAGGCCGTGGCCTTCTGCCAGGAGATGAAGACGCTGGACGTCGTCCTCGTGGAGCAGCCCGTCAAGGCGGAGGACTACGCCGGCCTCAAGAGGGTAAAGGAGAGGAGCCCGGTCCCGATAATGGCCGACGAGTGCGTCAAGGACGTCGCGGACGCGAAGAGGGTCATCAAGGACCGCGCGGTCGACCTGATCAACATCAAGCTGATGAAGAGCGCCGGTATCCACGACGCGATCACGATCAACAGGCTCGCGGCGGAGGCGGGCATCGGGACCATGGTCGGGTGCATGGGGGAGATACAGCTGTCGGTCGCAGCGGGGCTTCACTTCGTCCTCAGCTCCGACAACGTGAGGTTCGCCGACCTGGACTCCCACTTCAACATCATCGACGACCCGTCGTCGGGGCTGGAGTTCACGGACGGGAGGCTGCATGCCCCGAGTGGGCCCGGCCTTGGGATTGTCACCCCGTTCGATGAGTTATAGGGACTCTCAGCCCAACATGACCGAGGACGCTACCTCGCAGACCCGGTCTCTGGCTCGGCTGAGCCTCCTCGTGCCGAAGGCCTGGTCCCAGTCCTCTCCGTGGACGGAGTCCGAGATGGTGAGCACGGCTGCGAACTCGGCCTTCCTCCGCATCGCCACGGCCATCATGGCCGTCGTCTCCATGTCCACTGCGAGCACGCCCTTCCGTGCGTATTCCCTGACCTTCACCACGGTCTCCATGTAGGGCGCGTCTGTGCTCCACACACCGCCCGTCATCGGTCCGAGTTCGGATAGGCCGACCTTGAGCTCCTTCACGAAGGGCGCGGAGGGCCTTGGGCGGACTCTGGAAGGGAGGTAGTGGTACGAGGTGCCCTCCTCCCTGATCCCCCATGTCGGTATGACCGCGGAGCCGATAGGGCAGGAAGGGGACAGGGAGCCTGCCAGGCCCAGCATGAGTATCCTCCGGACACCGGACGCGATCATGACCTCCATCGCCATGGCGACCGCGGGGGCCCCGACCTCGGACTTATAGAGCGCTACCTCCTTCCCCAGCCTACCTTTGTGGCAGGCACTTATGTGCGGGGCACGCTCGGCGTCGGACAGGCCAAGACACTTGACCAGCTTCGGGTAGAACCCCTCCGTGAAGCATATCACGGCCTTCTCCACGGGGAGGTCAATCGCAGTCGCCTCCGGTCTGATTATCGCCCTTCCCCCAGAGTAGAACTCCATTCGTACCACCGGTACCGGCGGTGCCGGCCGCCCAAATATGCCTTGGAAGGGTTTGAATCCTTCTGAGGACTTAGACAACCATTATAACCCGGTGCCATAATCCCCTGCCGTATTATCCGGCCTGGCGAGTCTGAATGACGACAAAGAGAATGGCTCCGAAGAAGAAGAAGAAGATCAGCGAGCTCGACAGTGCGGAGCTCAAGTTCAGGGCGTTCCTGAACAAGCGCGACGAGATAAACGAGCAGGCAGCCATCGCCAGGTCCGAGAGGGACACGCTCCACGACAAGAAGAGGGAGCTCCAGGAGCCGATGAGGGCGGCCCGGGACAAGAGGGACGCCGCCGTCGCCGAGATGAGGGTCCACAAGAAGAAGAGGGACGAGCTCCAGGGCAAGGCCAAGGAGCTCATCGAGTTCAAGAGGAAGCTCAGGGGCTCGCCCATGGGCGACCTCAAGAAGGAGATCAGGGTCGTCGAGGCGGACATCAGGGTCATGGAGCTGAAGCAGCAGACCGTCCCGCTGAAGCTCACCGAGGAGAGGGACCTCCTCGAGAAGATCAAGACCCGCGCCGCGGACGTCGAGAGGCTCAAGAAGGTCCTCGCGGAGCAGGAGAAGATCCAGAAGGAGGTCAAGGACATCGACGCGAGCATAGACGCCCTCTTCAAGTTCGCCGACAAGGAGCACTCCGAGGTGGTGAGGCTCTCCGAGGAGCAGCACAAGCACCACGAGGAGGCCCAGTCACACGCCAAGGAGATCGCCGCCCTGGCTGCAACGGCGAACAAGAAGCACGAGGAGTTCATCAAGCTCAAGGAGGAGGCCGACGCCGTCCACCAGAAGGCGATGGAGCTCCGCGGCAAGGTCATCGAGATCAAGGACCAGAAGCGCGCCGAGATCCGCGAGGAGAGGAACGCCATAAGGGACGTGAACCTCGCCACGAGGAAGGCCCTGGACGACAAGGATAAGAAGGACCGGGCCGCGGACGACGCCCTCCAGACGCTCATGAAGAAGGGCAAGATACAGATCTAGCGCGTCCGCTCACTGTTTCTTCTTCGCTTTCTTCTTCTTCCCGCCGAACACCAGCACCGAGGCGGACGGCTCCTCCTCCTCGGGCGGCCTCTCCCTCCTCAGGGGCAGGACCTTCCTGTGCTCCTCGTCTGGCGGCGGCTCCGGCTTGTCGGGGGCCTTGCCCACCGAGACGTAGACCTCGTGCGTGCCGGACCTCTTGAAGTGAAGGCGCTCGGTCTTCATGAGCAGGGCTATGGGCAGCACGAGCTGGTCGCTCGTGAGGTTGGTCTCCTTCATGATGCGCTCCAGCGTCGCCCCCTTGTCGACCGTCACGTTGAGCACGGCCCTGATGGCCGCGTTCACGTCGAACTTGGAGGCGCCGCCGCCTATGACCAGCTGCGCCTTCTGCTCCATTATGCTGGACAGGAACTCCTTCGACCTCCGGTCGAAGTTGGCCGGGTCCTCCTCCAGGATCGCCCTGAGCTGGGTCGTGTCGAGGCCCATCTCGGCCCAGCCGCGTATCTGGTCGAGGCACATGCCCTTGTAGAACTCCCTCTGGAGGCCCTCCCTCGCGAGCCTGTTCTTCGGCCGGATCTCGAGGGCCTTCTGGAAGTTCATGACCGCGTCGTCGCTCCTCCCCAGCTTCACGTGGGTCCTGGCGAGGTTCATGTACGCGTCGAAGTTCCTCGGGTCGAGGGAGACGGCCCTGTTGAAGCACGCGAGCGCCTCCTCCGGCCAGTCGAGGGTGCTGAAGACGGCGCCCTTGTTGTTCCATGCGGTGGAGTTCTTCGCGTCGGCCTGTATCGCGCGGTCGTAGGCACCCAGGGCCAGCGCCCTCTTGCCCTCGAAGGCGTACATGTTGCCCAGGTGGCACCAGGTGGTGCTGTCGTCCGGGTCAATCTCCAGGGCCATGTCGTAGCTGGTCTTGGCCTTTGAGAACTCCTTCATGTGGTAGAGGACGTCGCCCTTGACCGTCCACGGGACGGCGAACTTGTGCGACACCCCCGCCTCGGAGCTCTCCTGGACCGCGGCGTCGGCCTGGACCAGCGCTCCGGGGAAGTCGCCCGTGCGCATCATGTGGCTGGCCTTGCGGAGCTTCGTCCACATCGAGTAGTACTCCTTCTCCTTCCAGACGTACAGGAACAGGGGCAGGAACGAGAACACGACGCCTATGAGGGCGAGCCCGCGGTCGTAGGGCTCGTAGTTGCCCGACGCGACTATGCCGGCCTGCTCGTGGAATGCGAGGAGGAACAGGGCCATGGCGCCTATCAGCCACGCCCCGAGGAAGCTGTCCCTGGTCCTCATGAACTGCAGGGAGAGGAGCGACGCGGACATGCCTACGGCGAGCAGGAGCAGGTTCAGGCCTGTGAACGGGTAGTCGCCTGGCGCGCTCCTGGCGACGTCGAACGCCTCGTGGACGGGCATGAGGACCATCATGATCATGCCGAAGCCGAAGACCGCGAGCCAGAGGCTGTCCTTGTTGGAGATGGACCTCATGCCCATGACCATCATGACGAAGCCGAGGACCATCAGCACGCTCATCAGGACCGCCCAGGCGCCGTAATCCGAGCCCAGGGCCACGAGCCCCACGCCCATGGTGACCAGGAGGAGCAGCCCGAGCATCGACATGGTCTCCTTCGACAGGGGGAGCTTCAGGCCGTCCTCCGGGGCCCGGCCGGAGGTCATGAAGAGCATGACCACGCCCATCAGGACGAAGAAGCCGGAGACGACGAACACGTAGGTGTTGTAGACCTCCCAGCTGCCGTACCACAGCTCCTGGCTCATGAAGAACTCGACCGAGACGCCGATGACCACCGCGGCGTACAGGAGGAGGAGGTAGAGCCTGGGGCCGCCCAGCACGGGGAGGAACGGCCTGGCGGCCTCCCCCTGGGACCCCAACGGCCTCAGCAGTTCGGTGAGCGACAGGCTCTCGATCATCTTCTCGGATTCTTCCCTCGGTACGTCAGGTACTTCCATCGGTCTTCCCTTCTGCTTCTGAGTCCCCTCGCCCTTTCCTGCGTACGCCTTGGGTACGCCTAATGGCGAAGAAGATTAATGGTACTATCGCTAGCGGCAACAGGAGGTCCCCGAACTCCGGGATGGCTACCTGGCCGGGGTTTAGCTCGCCCGGGCTGGGCTTCACGTAGTCCCAGTAGTAGTCACCTGGCAGGCCCACGAGCCCGTAGGACTTGGTGGACCACTCCGGGAGGGTGACGCTGTCCATGAGGACCCCGTCGGCATCGTACAGTTCAAACGTCAGCGAGGTGAGGAAGCTCAGGCGGGGCGTAACGAAGAACTCACCTGGCAGCAGGACGGTGTCGGGGGGGACGGTGTAGACCAGTACGCCGCCCACCCACAGCTCCCAGTCGGATATGTCCACCGGCTCGCTCGACACGTTGTACAGCTCCACCCAGTCGACCGTGCCCCTCGGCGCCGCCGAGTATATCTCGTTCAGGAGCACGTCGCCGATCTCCCTGGAGCCCGACAGGGCGCCCGAGGACAGCGCGACCGACGCGAGGTCCTCGGCCCCGCGCCAGTCCTGCGCCAGGAACGTGATGTGGTAGACGTCGTCCCCCACCAGGCCGATATCCTCGAAGGCCGCGCTGACCTCGATCCTGTACGCATCGATGGCGGCCTTCGCCTGGCCCGCGAGGACCCACGAGCCGTTGATGTAGCCGTAGGCGTTGGCCAGCAGTATCCGCCCGTCCTTTCCGCCTATCATCACCGCGGACTCGGCCCCGCCGATGGGGAAACCGGTTGACTCGTTGTCGTCCAGGTCGATGAACATGTAGGCGAAGTCCGCCCCGAACATGCGCTCCTGGTCCTCCTCGGTCACGTTCGGCAGGGACCCGCCGGGCTCGGGCGCGTCCGCCCACCTGACGAGCGAGCCTGGCAGGTTCGTCCCGCCCAGCATCCGCCCGTCGACGGACATGTAGAAGTAGGCGTCCGACTCCCCTGACCACGCCGCCACCGACGAGATGTCAACGTCGCCGTTGTCGACGACGCCCGTGCCGGCCAGGACGACGTCTCCCAGGTCGTCCTGCCTCGGGATCAGGTACCCCCAGTCCGCGAAGGCCCCGTCGATGGCGATCGCGGGCGGGGCCGAGGCGACGTAGGTCGCCCTCGCGCCCTCCTGGGACGATGTGAGTGAGAAGGTGGCGTTCCCGCCGAACACGGGGCCGTCCTCCTCGTCGAGTTGGATTCCGAAGGACTGGCCTTCGGAGTCCTCGGGGAAGGACACCAGCACGGAGAGGCGGACGAGCTCGCCCGGGGCCAGCAGGACGGGGCTGAAGAACACTATGTCCCCGCCGCTGCCGGTCCCGAGCAACTCGGATCCGCGCACGACCTTGACGTCCGTGGGGGTGGCCGTTCCCCTGAGTTTTAGGTCGAGGCCCTCGAGGTAGACGGCGGAGCTCTTGGCCGAGAAGTCAAGGTCCAGCATGTGCTCGTCCGTGAACCCGGCCGTCACCTCGGGGGCCTCAAAGTGTTGAGAAACCCGGACCGCGGGGCCGGCGTACGCAAAGTTCACTTCTGACCAGTCATCGGGTACGTCCGTGTGGCGGGCGACGATGGCGATCTCCGATGCCGGGCCGGTTATAAGGCCCGTGCCGATCTCCATCTCTCCGCCCCGGAACGCAACCATGGGGTCCGATGACCGTCTGAACCCTCCGTAGTCGTCCTGCTCCGCGGTCTGGGTGAAGATGTAGGTCGCCGTGAGTGCGGCTGTGCCGTTCCAGCCCACCACGGCGATCATGTGGTCCGCGCCGAGGCCCCTGACGAGGTATCCCGTGCCAGGGTCGCCGTCGCGGTCGATGAATATGTAGAAGCCGTCGGCGCCGTCGTCGGCGCCGTTCATGACAGTGCCAGCAGTCGCTATGTAGAAGAAGGAGGCGCGCACGCTCGACTTGGTGGCGTACGCCGCCAGCGAGACGTCCTCGTTCTCCGAGTCGGGGGTGTCCTGGTAGACGGTCGCCTCGACCCAGTCCATGAAGTACCCGTCGATCTCGACCTCGTCCGGTGGGAAAGTGTGCACCAGCGCGTAGGGTATGAACAGGATGACGGCGACCACGGCGGCGAAGAGGATCATCTTCCTGCGGACGCCCGTCGGGCGCCCGACCATGCGCCTGGACCTCGTGGAGAGCCTGAAGCCGTTCACGGCCCCGACGCCGTTGACGCGGCCGTTGGTCAGGCCGTTCGTGAGTCCGTTGGTGAGGCCGTTGGTGAGGCCGTTGGTCAGCCCGTTCGTGAGGCCGTTGACGAGGCCGTTCACGCGGCCGCTGCGGCGCGGGGTACGGCCGTTGCTGGTCGAACCAGGGGAGACGCCGTTGGTGAGGCCGTTCGTCAGCCCGTTCGTGAGGCCGTTGACGAGGCCGTTCACGCGGCCGTTGCGGCGGGGGCTCTGTCTGACGCTCGGGCGGGCCGGGGGCGCGCCGTTGGTCATGCCCTCCTTCCTCCCGTTGGTGAGGCCGTTGATGCGGCCGGCCGCGATGCTCTTGACCCTGACGGGGCGGGCTCCCGCTAGCGCGTCACCATTGCCATTGGTGAGGCCCCTCCTACCCGGAGGCGCTGGGGGTTGCGCCTTGGCCCGGCTGCGGTGGTTCTTGCCCATCGCTTCTGCCTCGCTCCGGATGCCCAGGGGCGATAGGCTCGCCTATATGCGGCCCGCTACTCCCTCCACTCCCCCAAAAGGACTCTCTCAGTTCAGGCGGCCCGCTATAGCGTCGCTAAGCCCATGGCATCTTAGCGGTTGCTGTTGTGGACAAAGAGTGTCTAGCGACTTATAATACCCTTTCGCCTTCTGGCTACGGCGCCCCCGCGGGCAGCGGGATGTCCTCTCATATACGACCTGACCTGCCGCACGTGATGTCGCGAGAATAGGGGATCAAGGGGTTTGGGGGCCAAGAGGCCTACGGTGGGCGGTCAGGCCAACAGCCAGCTCCCGAAGGAGAGGGTGTTGCCGTTGTCCTGGTTGGCCAAGAGCACCGTCTTGAGCTCTATCACGTCGCCTATGTCGTACTCCACCGCTATGTTCTCCGGGGAGGAGACGTCGATCCAGAAGAGCCCGTGGCTGACCGTTATGTACCCGTCGCGGTGCTCCTCGGCTGATGGGACGTAGAACAGCGACCCGGACGCCGGGTCCGCCCACTTGTCGTCTATGTAGATGAAGTACAGCCTGACGGTGTAGACCGTGACTCCCCCGGTGACGTCCTCGGACCTCGGGTCGATGTCGACGATGGTGTCGCTGACGGTCACCTTGTCCTGCTCCTCCCAGCCGTCGGGGAACTCGAGGTACACCCCGTACGTCACGCTCGGGACCGGGTTCTCGAGCTTGTTGAAGAGGCTCGTGAAGCCCCCGGCTGTCTTCATGCCTCCGGCCGCAATCATCACGAAAGCGACCACGATGGCGGCGACCACTATCAGCGCCACCATTATCGTGAGTATCTTCTTCTCCATTGGTCACACACTCCTGTCATCCAGCTCTCGCTTCGGGGCGGGACACGTGCGAGGACGCCCTCGGGCGCCAGCTGGTCCATCCCTTCCGCTCGGCACCACACATATGGGCATAATGGTACATAATTATTTGGTCACTGGAATACATGACGACTGGCAGGCGGACCGAGGGCGCGCCAGCGCGGGCCACGGCGGGGTCGGATCTCAAAAATGCTCCGAGGGGCGCCCATCACGCCGCCCCGACACGCTCTCTTGGCAACAATCCCACCACACCACCGAGGGCTGCCACGTTCCGTGTCGGACCTCGAAAGGCAACATCGTATATCAAATGTTGCGAAGTAGGACGCCGGTGTACGAATTTCGTAACGATTGGCTCTCGGAAAAACCTCGGTTGAAGGGGTTTGACGGGTTGTGCGTCCCGGGTCTCACGCGGCGTCCGCGGACGCCTTCCTCACGCCCAGGAACACGAGCACGACGCCGAGCACCAGGGCTATGGCGAAGACGCCCGCCACGAGCACCCTCGAGTCCTGCAGGGCCGAGTTGATTGGGTCCCAGAGGACCACGACGATCAGCGCGAGTATCCCGAACAGGAACAGCGAGAGGGAGGTGCCGGGGGCCATGCCGGGGACCTTCTTCCCGCCCGAGACGGCCTTCCTGACGAGCAGGAAGACCAGCAGGCCTACGACCAGGATGATCACCGGTATGATGACGAAGAGGACCATGTTGTCCTCGATCGGGGGCACCCAGCTCCAGTACCAGTCTATGAACAGTGCGACCTGGGTCCCTATGAGGCCCAGTATGATGAGCGCGAGGCCTATGACCCTGAAGTCCAGGATGCTCGCGGGCAGGTCGGCCACGCCCGTGGGCTCCTCCTCGGCCATGGGCCTCGCCTTGTGGGCGGGCTTGGCCTTCGCCTTGGTCTTGGCCGGGGCCGGCTCCTCCTCCTCGAAGGTGGCCTTCTCCTCGACCTCGATGACCTCCTCGATCTCCTCCTCCTCGAACTCGGCTCCGCACCTCGGGCAGCAGGTCACGTTCAGCCCGACCATGACCCCGCAGACGGGGCACGCGACCTCCTCGCCCTCCTCTTCGGAGACCGCCTTGGCCTGCGCCTTCTCAGGGGCCTTCTCCGGCTCTTCGGCGACCTCTTCCTCTTCGAACTCGGCGCCGCAGTACGGGCATGAGGAGACATCAACGCCGACGATCTTCCCGCATACGGGGCACGCAACCTCTTCTTCCTTAGCCAACAGAACCACCTCTCGAGGGGATGTAACTGGGTGTCGGCAATTATTGGAGTAGTCGTTTATATAGGTTCCCACGCGGCCCCGCGGCGGCGCTCCAGGGGCGTGCGCGGGGGGCGCCGCCCGCATACTGGCGCGTGTCCTGGACAAACTGATATATGGGCCTACGCGTTTCAGCAGGCCGAGGGCTGAGTACACTTGGGAGAGAGCTCGGACGCGCTCGGCAGGGCCATCGGGTTCCTCGAGACCCACAACGGGCAGAGGTTCGCGATAGCGCTCTTCTCGATAGTCGCCACCATAGTGCTCTTCCTGCTGCCTGGCACCGCCGCGGCCTACGCGTTCGGCCTGCCGTACATGTTCTTCGTGCCCGGGTTCGCCGTCGTCAGGCTCTTCTTCTGGAAGGGCACCGGCCTGGAGGCGAGGTTCGTACTGAGCCTCGGCATAAGCATCCTGGTCATCATATTCCTCGGCCTGTTCCTCGTCCTCACTCCCATCGGCCTGGACTCGGAGACCACGAGGCTGTCGCTGGTGGTGTTCGCCCTCGCCGCCGTCGCCGCGGAGACCCTGAAGAACAGGGACGCGAAGGACGAGCCGGAGCCGAAGGCCAAGGACGAGGAGGTCGAGCCCTTCAAGTTCGACAAGGTCGTCGCCGCGATGGTCGGCACGGCGCTCGTCGTGTCCGGGGTCTGCCTCGCCCTCATCATAACCGCGGAGTACCCGTCCAGGACATACTTCGCGATGACGGAGGACGGGAGCGCGAAGATCAACAGCACCCGGGTCCTCGGCTCGAACGTCACGCTCACGATAGAGATGCACAACGGGGAGGACGGCCCGAGGGAGTTCTCGATGGCCGCCTACTGCTGGAACTCAACCCACTGGGGCACCCGCTGGTACAACTTCACCATGGACGAGGGCGACACGCGGTTCGTGAACGTCACGTTCGCCCTGGACCAGACCGGCATCTGGAGGTTCGACTTCGACCTCTACATCCAGGAGGAGGGGCAGGCCCAGTACCTGTACGGCAACCTCCATGTCTGGCTCAGCGTCGTGGAGTGATCACTCCCCGGCGGACCGGGCGTCTCCCTCCCCGGGGCCGTCGTCCTCCGGCAGGTCCCTTATCGACGACATCGTGACCTCCCTCACGGCGACCTCGGCGGAGGCGAGCGCGCTCACCAGGCTGATGGCGACCGCACCGACGAGCGTGAGGAGGACCATGCCGGCGTCAATGCCGAACTCCAGGACGTGCCCGAAGACCGTGAACGCGTCCGAGCGGACGAGGGCGACGGCCACGGCGAGCCCGAGGGCTATCCCGACGAGCGAGCCGGCGAGGGCCGTCGCGAAGGACTGCTTGAACACCGCGGAGCGTATGTACTCCCTGGAGGCGCCGAGCGCCCTCAGCACCCCCAGCGTCTTGCGGGAGTCGCTGACCTCCTTTGAGAAGACGGATGTTATGGCTAGCGTGGCGAGCAGGGCCGCGACCGCGCCCAGGGCGAACAGGGCGAGGGCGACGTTGCCCTCGGAGAGCTTGGCCGCCTGGTAGATCGGCACCGCCCCGGCCGACGAGAGCGTCGACGAGCCTCCGTACCTCACGACCAGGTCCACCAGGTCGGGGTTGTCGGCGTACCACGGCGACACATCGACCGTGCCGGACATGTCCCCGGCCTGCACCGTGTGAGGACCGGGGTCAAGGTCCTCGATGTCTATCCGCACCACCGCCCCGCCGGCAGGGCCGAGGTACTGGGACACCGTGGAGTGCAGCGCGCCGTCGAGGAAGACCTCCATGTCGAACGTGCCCGGCTCCGAGCCCGCGTTCTCGACCGTCACGACCACCGCGACAGGATCGCCCTCCTTGATGGAGTCTGGTACGATCTCGAGGGCCGTGACCGACGGCAGGAACCCCGACGGCAGCGAGGCTGGGTCCATCACCTGGACCGGGGCGGCCGAGCCCCGGACGGCCATCCCCTCGAACTCGGTGCCCGAGGCGTCGAACACGAGGTGGAACTCCCCCGCCTCATCGGCCAGGAGGGTGCAGGCCCCGTCGGGGCCGGTCTCGTTGGACGACGGGGACGAGTCCGAGAGGGTGACGGCCACGCCCGGGGCAGGCTCCCCCGTGTGCGTCTCGACCACGACCTCGAGCGGTGAGCCCATGAGGACGGTCCCAGGGAAGGACGCGACCAGGAACGGGTCTACGACCTCGAGGGATGCCGAGAGCGAGACGGGGAACTCGCCGGAGATGCTCGCGGATATCTCGTGGACGCCCATCGCATCGCTGCTGAACGGGACCGAGACCGTCCTGCCGCTGGAGGAGTTGAGGGCGACCTCGACCTGGCCGAACGCCTCCCCGTTGTCCGCGAACAGCACGGTGACGGAGCCGGGCGCGGCGCCCCAGTTCCTGACGCCCACGCTGACCTGGCATTCCTCGCCCGGGACCAGCAGGCTCCTGGAGACGGATATGTCGTGGATGGCGAACCTGGCGTTCTCCGGCGCCAGGAGGGACTCGAGCCAGGCCGGCTCCGATGTCGACACCCGTATGACGGAGGCCTCGTCCGCAGCCATGCCCGAGAGGTGCCTCGCGACCTCCGAGGACACGAGCATCTCGTCGTCCAGCGGCGAGCCTGAGCTGAAGGTGCCCAGGACCGAGACCAGCTCGACCTTCGGGGCGTAGCTCCCGGTGAGCATGGCGACGAACGGCGTCTCCATGCCCAGCCTGTCCGCGAGGCGGGAGCCCAGGAGCGCGCAACCGGCGGAGAGCCTGTCGCCGACGAGCGGGGGCGTGAGGACGAGCGCTGGGCCCACGTCCACGACCCTGTCCCATTCCACGCCCCGCACGACGAAAGAGCGGCCGCCCCACGTGGAGAAGGCGAAAACCTCGGGGCTCGCGCCCGTGATGTTCTCCATCCCTTCCAGCATGCCGACCATGTCCATGTCGACCCTGCTCGAGAAGATCGTCGGGGCGCCGGCCGAGGATATGACGTACCCCTCGCTGGCGGCGAACGCGGCGGGGGCCTCCCTCAGGCCTATTAGCACGGAGGCAGTGGCTGTGAATATCATGACGGACAGCGCGACGACGACCATCGCCCTGCGGCGGACGATCATCAGGATGGCAACCCCTCCCTTAGGTCCTCGACCGGGGAGGACCTGGTCATCCTCGCAGCCGGGAGCACCGCCCCCAGCACGCCCGCCGCCACGGTGACGGCGTAGGACACGACCAGGAGCGACTCCTCGACCTCGATCACGAACACCGAGGTGAACATGTGCGACGCGGCCGTGGAGACCGCGTAAGACAGGACGATGCCGAGGGCGAGGCCGAGGGCGCCGCCGTAGGCGCAGAGCACGAACGCCTCGCCCAGCAGGTAGGAGAACACGCGCCACCTGCCCGCGCCGATCGTCTTGATGATGCCTATGTCATGCCTCTTGTCCGAGACCTCCGCCCCTATGAAACTGTATGCGAGGACGGCGATCACGAACGCCGAGGGCACCAGGACCCAGTAGGCGTCGGACTCCAGCTCCTCGACGCCGGAGTCCAGGAACTCCACGATGGAGACCATGGGCTGGACGGAGTAGCCCCAGTACTCCAGCTCCGCCTCCGTGGCGGGGTGCATGTCCTTGGTGATCGCGAGGCTGCAGGTGCTGAGGCCCTGCTCCGTCAGCCCCCTGAGGAGCTCAGGGCTCCCCAGGACCCAGGTGGACGGGAAGACGGAGGATGAGAACTTCGAGACGACAGTCACTTCCTGCTCCGTCCTGTCCTCGAGGACCAGCTGCCCGCTCAGGTCCATGGATGTGCCTACCTTGACCTCGCTGCCGGACGTCTCGAGCGACTCGACGAGCACACCGTGGGGGTCGTACACGCTGAACACGACCACCTCGCCCGTCCCTGTCGAGGCCTGGGTCACCAAGCAGAAGGCGCTGTTCATGAACGCGCTCCCGAGGACGCTCATGTCGAAGAAGTCCAGCCCCGACTCCCCCGGGTACGACACAAGGGAATATTCCGAGGCGAAGTTGTCGGCGAGCGTGTCCATCGAGGTCCTGAGCCCCGCAGCTATGGAGAAGCTGGCGACTATGAACATCGTGCACAGGGCGATCCCCCAGCTCGTGGACCGCGCGCGCCTGTTGAACCTGAACAACGGGAGGGCTCGCATCTCGGACGGTGCGAAGATGGCCTAGCCACGATTAAAAGTCTTCCAGGCTCACTCGACGCTGTCGGCCACGAGGGACACCAGCTCCGCCACCGGCATGTCTATGCCCGCCCTCTTCGCGCCGCCCGTGAGGTTCGTGACGCAGAACGGGCAGGCGGACACGAGCATCTCCGCGCCGACGCCCCTGGCCTCCTCGACCCTGAGCGAGGCGATGAACTCCGCGCGGTCGTTGAACTGTATCTTGTAGCCCCCTCCGGCCCCGCAGCACTGGGACTCCTTCCGGTTGCGGGGGAGCTCGATGTACTCCGACCTCGGGAAGGCGTTGAGTATGCGCCTCGGCTCCTCGAATATGCCGAAGTGGCGGCCTATGTGGCACGGGTCGTGGTACGCGACCCTCTTCGGGAGGGGCCTCTTCAGCTCCAGCCTCTTGTCCTTGATGAGCTTGTCTATGAACTGCGTCATGTGTAGGAGCTCGAAGTCCAGCTTGCCGGCGTACATCGGGTAGTTGTGGCCGAGGGTCATGAAGCAGCCGGCGCATGCGGTGACGACCTTCCTCGCGCCGCGCTTCTCGAACTCGCGGAGGTTGTGCTTGACCAGCCCGTCCTTCTCGTCCGTGACTATGTCCGTCTGGCCCGTCCTGATCAGGGGCGAGCCGCAGCACCACTCGTCCCTCCCCAGGACGTCGTACTCGACGCCCGCGGCCTCGAGGACCCTGAGGGCGTCCTGGGCGATCCTCTGCTGCCTGTAGCTCGCGGTGCAGCCCGTGAAGTACAGCACTTCGGGGTCCTTGGACCGCTTCGCGGTCTTGGGCACCCACGCATCCCTGTTCTCGTGCGGCTCGTCGTACGGGTTGTGCTTCGCGATGACCCTGGCCCTCAGGGCCTTGTGCTTGTCCAGGGGCCCGACGCCGTTCTTGACGAACCACTCCTTGACCTGCTCCCAGCGGTCGTTGAACTTGATCTCGACGTGGCACGCGACCTGGCAGTACCCGCACGCGGTGCAGTTGTAGACCCTCTCGACGAACTCGGGGGAGATCTCCGGAGCTCCGCCGATGAGCCTCTGCATGAACCCCGGGCGGACGTACTTCTTGAGGTGGTACATCTTGCCCCGGACCCTGTAGGACTCGAAGCCCCTGTCGGGGTTGAGCTGGATGGGGCACACGAAGTTGCAGTAGCCGCACTGGAGACACGCCCTCAGGTCATGCTCGACCTCGTCGGGGAGGGGCGATAACCTCATCGCCCGGGAATCGGCGCCGAGTGTACTTTAAGCCATGGCCCGAAGCGGGGCGCTGCCGGTCGAAGAAAGGCCCTGGACCACGACGAGGAGCTCGTCCTCGAACCTCCGGTGGGCCTTCAGGTGGTGGTTCATGTCCTTGGTCAGCGCGTAGAACCAGTAGATGAAGAAGACGCCCGTGATGAACGCGAGCACGGCGTACAGTGTAGAGCTGCGCGGGCGGGGGCCGATGTCCGTCCGGAGGCTGGCCGACACGTAGCCCGCCTTGGCGAGGGACACGCGGAACACATCCGTGAACTCGGACCACCTGCGGTCGTGCCCGCTTATGTCATCTGTCAACCTGACCATGAGGACGATAGCGACTATCAGGAGCGCGAGCGCGCCCCCGAACGTCACGACCAGGTAGGCCGCCAACAGGCCAAACTCGGGCTCCGGCTGGTCCACCAACGTGACGTAGGTCCACGTGAGGCTCAGCACGAGGGGCAGCACGACGAACAACATGACGAACGCCACGGGCGACCGCTCCTTCGTCCTGTTCGCCGGGGACGCCACGCGGCTCGACAGCCAGGCGACTGAGCGTCCCGCGTCCGGGACACTGTGCGGGGACCCGGGGACCTGCTCCAGGAACCTGACCAGCGCCTTCTCGAGCCTCGCCTCCCTGCGGAAGTGCCTGTTGTTGCCGCGTATGAACCTGTAGATCACCACTCCGAACCATGCTTCCGTGGCCAGGCTCACGACGACCAGGGCGGACCGGAGGGCCTGGGAGATGGCCGCGTCGTCCACGAAGAAGTCGACGAGGAAGCTGGAGAGGAACGCCGCGGCGCCCACGACAAGCGGGAGGACCAGGGCGTAGCGCCATGTGAGCGCGTCGTCGACCTTGCGGCTGACGATCGCCTCGCGCACCTCGGACGCGGCGTCCCTAAGGCCGGGCCCCGGACGGACGGACGGGGCTGGCCCCGGCCCGGCGGACGCCCCGGCTGTGAGCGGTGCCCCGCAGTGGGGGCAGGTCGCGTCCTCGGACGGCACCCTGGCGCCGCAGCTAGGGCATGGGTGCAATTTGCTCGCCATTCCGGAGGCTGGGAAGGAGTCCGTGGATAAATGAGTTTCCGCTCACTCGCCGGACATCGGGGTGAGAACGAGGTCAAGGGGTTTGGCGAGACGGGGCCTCAGCCTACGGAGACCTTCCTCTCGCTCTCCCAGAGGCCGTGTATGTTGCACAGCGAGACCGCGTGCAGAGTCCCGGCCTTCTTGGTCTTCATCGACAGGGTCGCCTTGTGCAGCGTGTACACCGCGCCCGTGTCGGCGCCCTGGGTGCCCTCGCCGTGGGCGGCGAACTCGACCCGCGCGACCTGGTAGCTGAACTTCTCGCCCTCCGGGTGGAAGTAAAGGGATATCCACCTGATGTGGTGGGCGGTCGTGTTCGGGTGTGCTATCTCCTTCCCGACCATGACCGCGACCTCGAACTCCTGGTCCGGCGCGACCTTGTCCGGGCACTCGATCACTGGCACGTGCTTCTCTGTCTTCCAGTCGGCCTTGCCTACATGTTCTGATATGGGCATGTCTCCAATCCTCCTGTCTAGCTCCTCGGCCTTCTTGATCGGCTCGGGGACGGGCCAAGGAGTTGATATCTTTTTCACCGGAGGCGTCGGGGCCGTCACCGCTTCTGCCTCCTGTCCTGCTCCTTCTCCTTCTCCCTCCTGACCTTGCCCTCGAGGGTCTCCAGGAGGTCGGAGGTGGTCTTGTACAGGTCCCAGCCGGCGCCGCGGACGTAGTACATCCTGGCGTCGGTGTTCATCCTGGCCCTGATGCTGAACTTGCTCGCGAGGCCCTCGTGGTCGTAGGTGGTGAGGTGGAGGTAGAACACCGTCGGGCGTTCCATCTTGGCGATCCTCTTCATGCCCTTCCCTATGAGCGAGTAGAGGCCGTCCAGGACGTCCGGCTCGTGGATGGTCATCCCGGAGATCTGCACGAACACCTCGTCCCTGAGCCTGAGGCTCAGGAGCTGCTCCATCAGGTCAGACTGGTCCACGACGCCGACGAGCCTGTCCTCCTCCGTGACCGGCAGGGTGGAGAGGCCGCGGTCCAGCATCAGGTCCACGACGCGCCCGAGGTTGTCGTCCGGCGTCACCCTCACGACGCCCCTGGTCATGACGCTCCCGACCCGGATCTGGGCCCTGGTCCTCGCGTCGAAGACCTTCCTCGGGGGCTTGGGGCTCCTCTGGGGCTGGTCGCCCTTGGGGGACCAGACCGCGTCCATGACCTCGGTCATGCCCACGATCCCGACCAGCTTGCCGCCGTCGCCCACGACCGGGAGGGCCTTCTCGTTCAGGCCCTCCATCATGATCTGGGCCCTGCCCACGAACTCGTCCGGGGTCACGGAGATCGGCTCTGCGGTCATGATGTCCCTGACCTTCAGGACCCTCATCTCGGAGATGTTGGGCATGAGGCGTATGAGGTCTGTGCGCGAGACGAAGCCGACGAGCCTGTTCCCCCGCACGACGGGGGCGCCCCTGATTCCCGACGCCACCAGTATCTCGGCGGCGTCCAGGACACTGTCGCCCTCCTTGAGCCTCGAGACCGGCAGCATGATGGACGAGACCTTGGCGTTGATGGGCACGCTCCTGCGCTCTATGAACGACGAGTAGCTGACCAGGCCGACCGGCACCCCCTTCGACAGTACAGGGAGCTCCTTGACCCTGTGCCTCCTGATCTTCGCGATCGCGTCCGAGACGGTGTCGTCGGCGTCGACCGTGACCGGGGACGTTGTCATCACGGAGCCGACCTTGATATCCTCAGTCCTCGCCATGCTCTCCTCCCTCGTGACGTTATTCGGGGCATCGTATTTGCATGCTTGCATCGGCGCGCCCCGGCGCCCGCACGGGGCGGCGCCCGCCGGACTGAGTGGCGTGACAAAAAAGTGCACATTACACACATGATGGACCGGTCGTGTACTTGAAATGTCATGGACAGGCCCGCCCGATCCTCCTGGCGCGCACGAGCTGCGGGCGCGCGCCAGCGCTACCCAGGAAAGATTCATATCGGACCCGCCCGTTCACCCCGCCGAGGCATTGTTTCTCCGTTTCCAGCCTCCAAATCCAGGAAACGCGCATGACCCTGGGGCTGGACCTATGTCTCGACTGATGCGCAACAAGTGGTTCTGGGCGGTCGCCTTCTCGCTGCTCTTCGTGCTCTCGATCGACGTCTGGGCCTGGGACTGGTCCTGGCCGACGGTCTTCGGGCTGCCGTACATAGTGGCTTACATAGCCGTGCTCGAGGGCGGCCTCTTCGCCCTCTACCTGCTCTTCTCGAGGTACTACTGGACCGAGGGCGGGGGTGACACCTGATGGACCTGGTCGCCGTCTCCGTCTTCGCCGCGTACCTCGGCGTGATGCTCGCGATAGCGGTATACGCCTACAGGAGGTCCGCGAAGACCTCGGAGGACTACTTCGTTGCCTCGAGGAGCATCGGCCCCGTGGTCCTGTTCCTCTCCCTGGCCGCGACTAACTTCAGCGCCTTCACCTTCTTCGGCTTCGCCGGGGCGGCCTACAAGTTCGGCCTCGCGTACTACGGGATTATGGCCTTCGGGACGGGCCTCATGGCCCTCTCGTTCTTCTTCCTGGGAAGGGGGATATGGAGGCTCGGGAAGGAGAAGGGGTACATCACCCCGGCCGAGCTCATAGGCGACAGGTTCAGCTCCGACTCCCTCAGGATGGTGTTCCTCGCGGTCATGGTCGTGTTCACCCTCCCCTACATCGCGACGCAGGCCATCGGCGGGGGGATAGCGCTCACCCAGCTCACGGACGGGGAGGTGTCCTACGAGCTCGGGGCGGTCATCGTCACGGTCGTGGTGGTGGCCTACGTCACGATAGGCGGCATGAGGGCCGACGCCTACACCGACGTGCTCCAGGGCGTGATGATGCTCGTGACCCTCCTCGCGGCCGTGGGCATCGTCTCCGCGGGCCTGGGGGGCTTCACCGAGGCCAACACCCGCCTCGCGGAGGAGTTCCCCGAACTGGTGTCGAGGCCGGGGGGCGCGGACTACTTCACGCCCCAGGTCTGGCTCAGCTTCATGCTGCTCTGGCTGTTCTGCGACCCGATGTTCCCGCAGCTCTTCGTGAGGTTCTACAGCGCCAGGGACGAGAGGTCCATCCGGCTCTCGATGGTGATGTACGCGCCGATGACGGCCGTCATCTTCCTCTGCCCTGTCCTGATCGGCGCCTGGGGGAACCTGCAGTTCCCCGGCCTCACGGGCTCCGGGCCCGACCAGATACTCCCGATGATGGTCGGGGAGTTCGCGCCACAGTGGATCCTCGGGATCATGCTCGCGGGAGCCTTCGCGGCCCTGATGTCGACCGCCGATTCACAGCTCCTGGTCCTCAGCTCGATGCTCACCAGGGACGTCTACAAGAGGTGGGTCAGGAAGGACGCGAGCCAGAGGCACGAGTTCATCGTGGGCAAGGCGCTCGTCGTCGGGCTCGCACTCATGAGCCTCGCCATCGCCCTGAGCTCCGTCGAGACGCTCTTCGAGACCCTCACCAAGACCACCTTCACGGGCCTGGCGGTGCTCTTCCCCACGACCGTGGCGGCCCTGTACTGGAAGAGGGCGAACAAGTGGGGCTGCATGTCGTCCATACTTGCCGGCGAGCTGCTCTACGCGGGGTTCTACTTCGGGGTCCTGCCCGCTTCTCTCTCGGGCGGCTTCCTGCCGGTCGTGCCGGTGATGGTCGTGGCGTCGGCGACGCTGGTCGCGGTGTCGCTCCTCACTCCGAAGAAGACATGAGGGACGCGCTCGGGTGATGGCCAGGACGTCTACTCGGCCCTCTTGTTGGCCGGTGAAATGCGGAGGTTGATCACCCTGCTGGACTCAGCCTCCCTCCGCGCCCTCACCTCGGCGTCTATCGCGCGCCGGATGAACTCCGGCACGGACAGGATGCCCCATTCCGGGTGCTCGTCTATAAGGCCCTGGACGCTCTGCCACAGGGCTCTGTCCACCTTCATAGTGACTCTCTCGTCCTTAGGCGTGCTGAATCCCCGTGGCCTGAATCGAATTGGGAGTTATAATGATGCTATCGAACAGGAACGGGTGAGGGCGGATTTCTCCGATTTAAGCAAAGAAACGGCCGGAATGCAGGCAAATTGATGTACTCTTGTACTATTACAGTAGTACAGCGAGTAGGTTCGGATGGGAACAGGGGAACATGAGAAACGCTGCTGCCTCTGCGGGTTCATACTGTCCGAGGACGCGGACCGGTGCCCCAGGTGCGGCAACGTGATCCACAAGCAGCGACACGCAGTCTGAAGGGCATCACCCCACCAGACCTAAACGCCAAGGAAAACCAAGGGGCCGGGACGCGGACGGGCGCGCAGATCCGTTCTCTCCCTCAAGACTCTCCACCCAGGGCGACGGCCCGGGCCGCGGCCGCCCCTGCCATTTTTCCCCCCTGGCTCAGCTCCTCATCATCATGAACGCCCTGTAGTCCATGTTGTGCTCGAGGAACTCCGGCCAGTCCCACCTCTTCGAGGACACCATCTGCCTCACAGTCGGGGTGAGGTCCGCTTGGCCCAGTATTATGAGGCCGGCGTTGAGGGCGAAGGTCGAGAACTCGGTCACCGTGACTGCGCCACCGATGCACTGCTCCCACGAGCCGTCCTGCGCGCCCCTCTGGGTCCGGAACGCGTCGGATATGGCGACTCTGGCGCCGGACTTGGCGATCCTGGCGATCTCCGAGAACACCGCGGCCTTGTCCGGGATGAGGTTGATGGTCGCCTGGCTGATCACGACGTCGACGGAGCGGCGGGCGATGGGCAGCCGCTCCATGTCCCCCTTCACCACCTCGACGTCCATGTCCCTGAAGCGGGAGTGCCTGGAGACCGCCCTCGCGGCGCGCAGCCCGGCGGTGGAGAAGTCGATGCCCACGGTCCTCCTCGGGGGCGACAGCTCAATCGCCCTGAACGCGAGGGTGCCCGTGCCGATGCCCAGGTCGACCACGACCTTGTCGGTGAGGGGGGTCACCATCGAGAGCAGCGGGTCGGCGACCGGGGCCAGCTTCCTCCTGCGCTCAGAGGCCGCCGCCTCGTCCTGGCCCCGCCACTGGGCGTCGTAGGCGGCCATCGTGCTCCTCTTGAGGTCCTCGGGGCATGGGCACGCGGCGCACTTCTCGTCCTCCAACCTTCCACTCTCCAGGGAGTCTCTGCGACCGCATCGGCTCCCTCGGCTAAAGACTTATTTTCTTATACTCGGGGGTGATTGTACTCCCAGAGCGCTTCTGAGAGTCATCACGGGAGAGGACGGCATGGACCTGGTAAGGAAGATGGTGACGCCATCGCTCTACCTCCAAGGCAGGGGGGCGGTGGACCACCTGGGGCCGAGGGCGCTGCCCTACGGCAACCGCGCGTTCGTCATAGGCGGCACCACGGCCCTCTCCGTCGTCGGCGACAAGGTCAGGAAGTCCCTCGAGTCCAACGGCATCGATGTCCCGCTCTGGGAGTCAGGCGTGAGCGAGTGCACATGGGGTACCGTCAACAGGCTCGTGGAGGCCGGGAGGAAGGCCGCCCCGCACTTCGTGGTCGGGGTGGGCGGCGGAAAGGCGGTCGACACGGCCAAGATCGTCGCGTGGAAGCTCAAGGTGCCCTCCGTGGTGGTCGGGACCCAGTGCGCCACCAACGCCGACACCAGCGCCGAGGCGGTCGTCTACACCGAGGACCACAGGTTCGTCGAGTGGCTCGTCCTCTCGCGGAACCCCGTGCTCGTGATAGAGGACACGGACGTGCTCAGCAGGGCCCCTGCCAAGTTCCTGGTCTGGGGCATGGGCGACGCGCTCTCCACCAAGTTCGAGGGCGAGGCCTACGCGAAGGCCCGGGCCAAGAAGAAGGACGGCGCCGCACCTACGACTGCCGCGCTGGCCCTCGCCGACTCCTGCTACAAGAGCCTCATGGAGAACGGACTGAAGGCCGTCCAGGACGTCCGCAACGGGGCGCACTCCCGCGAGGTGGACGACGTCATAGAGGCGGTGAAGCTGTCCTCGGGCATGGCGTTCGAGAACACCGGGTGCGCCCTCGCCCACGCGCTCCACAACGGCCTCAAGAGGACGGGCGAGGCCGAGGGGGAGCACGGGGAGGTCGTCGCGTACTGCACGATCGTCCAGATGGTCTACGAGGGGCGCAGGAGGGAGGAGGTCTCGGCGGTCAAGGCCTGGTGCGAGAAGGTCGGGCTCCCGACGTCGCTGAAGGCCCTCGGCTCCCCGTCCAAGGCGGCCCTGCGCAAGGCCGCGGACTACGCCGCTGCGAAGGACCCGGACTCGAGGAACATGCCGGAGAGGATGAGGCCGCAGGACATCCTCAAGGCCATTGAGGCCGTCGAGGCGCTCTGACGGCCCCCGGTTGCGTTCGTTTTTATATGCATGCATGCGGTTCCACGGTCGACCTCAAGCCACGTGGGAGTGGGACATTGGACGAGTACAAGACCCTCGAGAACCTCACGACCTGCAGCGAGTGCATACGGCTCACGCTGGTCGTGCCCAAGGAGTGCAGGATGGACGCGGACATTCTTGCCGGCCGCGTAAGGGAGCTCTTCAACCGCGAGGTCTTCAAGGACCTGTGCCACGGTTGCCCCCTGAACAACCCCGACGGATGACCCGGGGGAGTCAGTCCCAGAACCGATAACGGTCAGGCAACGTATTTGTACTACGAACAGGGTACTGCCCACCAGCCACCCGTCCAAAGGGGACTGGACGGGTCACTCGTTCCAGCTATGGACGGGGTGTGAACATGGTCGGGGACTCCAACGGGCATGGAGAGGTTCCTCCCTCAACGGGCATCGGGGGAAGGGACCCTAGAAAGCGTGTCGCAGGCGACCTGAGGGACACCGTGAAGATGGCGGCCGAGCGGGGGCGGTTGAACACCGCCCAGGAACAGGCACTGGCCGACCTGCTCTCCCGCATGGGACTTCTGGACTTCGAGAGCAGGAGGATCATCTCCGTCATGGTGAGCAACATCGCCCTCGAGGATTCGGAGGCGAAGAGGTGCGAGCTAGCCCTCCAGCTGGAGGAGTACCTCGAGGGGGACGGGCTCGCGAAGGACCTCGCCCCCAGGCTGTCCGGAGCGTTCAAGCCCTCATGATGCATTCTCGTCCGGAGACCAGAGGATGATGGACGGCAAGGAGCGCCTGGAGGACCGCGCGAAGGCGGAGCTCGCCAAGTCCGCCTACGACCTCGGGATCGACGTCGGCGAGCGCGGGCACCCGGACGACACGGGCTGGGTCGCGGCCGAGCTCAGGCACATCTTCGCCCAGGCCGAGGAGCTCGGCCTCGTGGACATCGTCCGGCGGAGGTACGAGTTCGGGAAGGAGAAGGGGCGGCTCAGGCAGCAGTCGAGGCTCGCCCAGACCGCGGCGTCGCTGACGACCGAGGGCGTCGGCGGCCCACCCAGGGCCGCCCAGCCCGGCAGGTTCGCCGAGCGCGTCCCGGCCGAGGAGGGCATCTGGTCCACCATATCCGTGATGAGGTACGCCCGGGGTGACGAGGGGCTGCAGTCGCACCTCGGCAACCTCCTCGCCGGCATAGGCGACCTCCACGACAGGATCATGCAGATGCCCCTGCGCGAGACCCCGGCGAAGACCTTCGACTACGCGCTCAGGATGGTCACCGAGGTGGGCTGGCTCAGCACCTACGAGGTCAAGTTCTTCGACGAGCGCAGCGCGATGGCGAAGGTGGACACAACGTCCATGCTGGCCCGCTCGTTCGGCGTCTGCGAGACGCCCATGTGCCTCCCCATGAACAACGTCCTGGAGACGGTCGGGCTGAGGACCTTCGGGAGGCCGATGCTCGCGGTCGAGGAGGCGTGCATGGCCCAGGGGCACGACCGGTGTTCTTTCAAGCTCTTCCCGCGGATCCTCCCGGGCGAGTGAGGGCCTCAGGCCGGCCTGCGCTCAGCGTGCCAGAGCGGTCTCCTGAGGGCGCTCACCCTGTGCCTGGATATCAGCAGCGCGGCGGTCATCACTCCCGCGACGTCGAATATGAGGTCGCCGAGGGTGTCGACGCCCGCGTGGAAGTTCCCCCAGCCGAACAGCGCGTCGGTGGCGAACTCCACGAGCTCGAATATGAACGACACCAGGAGCACCGCCGTGACGGCGAACACGAACTTCCTGCGGCCGTTCTCGGCCGGCGGGCCCGTGGGGCTCAGGGCCCACCATATGAAGGACCAGAGGAAGATCGTGAGCAGCATCGCGCCCAGGAAGTGGGCCGTGAGGTCGTACCACGAGAGGTCCGAGGGCGAGTAGCCGAAGTACTGGGGGAGGCCCGCGTCGATTATGACCGTGACGGCGAGCAGGACGACCGCGCCCCCCGTGATGACCGCCTTCCGCTTGACCTCTATGGCGACCAGCGGGAGGGCGAGCCCCATGGAGAACGCGTAGGTCCAGGAGGACCACGTCCAGCCGCCCAGGTACATCGACAGGGAGAAGAGGGACAGGAGCATCACGATGACCGACACGGAGGCGAACGGGAACTCCGATAGTCCCGGGAACCTCCGCCTCCTGTAGATGTGGATCACGGGCGCCCTCTGCGAGTCCGGGTCCTGCGTCCGCCCGCTGTACCGCTCCACGTGGGGGGCCGTCCCTGACCCCTCTGCCTGACCACCCGACGCCGCACCCCAGCCCGTCACTGGAGCGACAGTGGCCGGGGGAGATATAGCGTTTGCCCCATCCAATTCACGAGAGGGTGCGGACGTGCGCCTCCACCAGCGCATCGCCCCGCCTGGCGGTGTCCGCGTCCACGTCCGGGACCACGTGCTCGACGAGGAGCCTCTTCGCGATCTCCTTGGCCTCCGGGACCATGTCGGATGAGAGCGTGGCCTGCCACATCTTCCGCTCCTGGTCGCGGAAGATGATCTCCTTCTTGAAGTTCCTGGCGGTGTGCATGTGCCTGAGGAATGTGTTGCCGTGCCCGACCGCCTCGACAACCTCGGTGGCCGCGGCCTCGTCGCTCATCTCGAAGGCGCGCATGTACTTCCTGCAGTCCTCCCAGAGATAGGAGTCTATGACGACCTGCTCCAGCGCCGCGCCCTTCGCGGCGTCGCAGCTCCCCGCGCCCGCGACCATGTCCGAGCCGGACATCGACGCGAGGAACGTGGTGAGCACCTCGGTGAACGAGGCCTGCATGCCGGGGACCTTGGTCTCGATCCCCCAGTTGCCCGTCTGGGACGGGAGGCCGTACCTCTTGGCCATCTGCGACGCGCCCGCGGCTATCATGGGCAGGTTGTGGGACGAGTAGTCCATCACGCCCGTGGTCATGTCTATCGGGGCCGACTCCGAGCTGTAGACGAACGGCGCCCCCGGCGCGGCCACCTGCGATATGACGAGGCTGGCGAGGTTCTCCGTGTTGATGTTCACCAGTGTGCCGCACGCGGTGACGGGCGCGGACATGCCCGAGAGGGACATCGACATGCACACGACCGGTATGCCGGCCTTCGAGTACTCGACCTGCCCCTCGATCGAGGCCCTCTCGAAGCCGAGCGGGGCGATCGGGCAGCTGATGACCGAGAACAGGGGCCTCCTCCTGAGCTCCTCGTGCCCGCCTGCGACCAGCGCGCCGAGGTCGACGAGCCTCTTGGCCTCCTCCGCGTCCCTGGGCGTGGGTATGACATGGATGTGCTTGGTGCAGTTCCTCAGCGTGATCCACAGCGAGTGCAGCGCGAGGGAGTCCTGCGGGACGTCGCTGGCCGTGACCGTCGTCCACACGATGTCCACCGCGTCCATCGCGTCGGCGATGCGCGAGAAGTTCGCGAGGTCCTTTGCCTTCGTAGGCCTCCTCTCCCCCGTGTCTATGTCGTAGGTGTACACGGCGAGCCCGGTCGTGGTCATCAGGGGCCATGTCTCGACGGGGATGACCTTGTCGTTCTTCGGGTCACGGGCGCCGAGGATGATCCTCTTCGGGGCCTCCGCGACCGCCTCCCTCACCATCTGCTCCGGGATCTTGGCCACGCCCTTGTCGCGGTCCACGGTGGCGCCCGCCCTCTCCAGCATCGCCAGGACCTTCGGGCTCTTGACCATCACGCCGATCCTCTCGAGCCAATGGATGCTCTTCCCGTGCACGAAGTCCTCTTCCGTCCTGTCCAAGAACCTGACTCTGGCAACCGCCATATAGCGCCACCTCCAGCCCTCTTTCCCTCCGGGCCGGAGGGGCATGTCCGCTTCCCCTCATTAGGTTTTGCCGTCGCGGGTTCCACGAATCTTAAGTATCACGCGCCCGATACGCCACTTGGCGCCGGCCCCGGGGACGGGCCGGTGTGTGGGGAGCGGAGAATGGTGACGTTCTACAGGCCGGAGTCGCACAGGGTACCTCTCAGGCCGTCCCGCCAGATGAGGGAGGCCTCGGTCGACCAGGTCCTCCTGCGCCTCCTGCTCCACCTCGGGGCAGGACTACAGGTCGGCAAGCCCGCACACTGATTCTCCCATCTTCCCGGCCCTCGTGGCCGGACAAACCTGTAGGCCGCCCGTCTGTGCGGCGTGATGTTTCGGCCGGGCCCTCGCGGCCCGGCGTTGACGTTCGAAAGGAGGGAAGACATGGCTGATGACAAGAGCGCGATATTGGCAGAGCTGGAGAACGGAGTCAAGGGGTTGCAGCAGGAGGTCGCCGTCGAGGCCGCGAGGAAGGCCCTCGCCGCGGGCATCAGCCCGATCGAGGCGATAGAGGACGGGCTCGCGAAGGGGATCAGGGAGGTGGGCGAGAAGTTCGCCAAGAAGGAGATGTTCGTCGTCGAGCTGATCTACGCTGCGGAGATCATGGGCGCGGCCATCCAGGTGCTGGAGCCGGAGCTCAAGAAGGTCGCCGCCCAGAGGAACGTCGTCGGGCGCGTGGTCCTCGGCACGGTCGCGGGCGACATACACGACATCGGCAAGAACCTCGTGAGGATCATGCTGGAGGCGAGCGGGTTCGAGGTCCGCGACCTTGGCAAGGACGCGCCGACGGAGAGCTTCGTGTCCGCCGCGAAGGAGATGGGGGCGGACGTGCTCGGCGCATCGTCGCTCATGACCACGACCGTGGACGTCCAGAAGGAGGTCGTCGACGCGCTCAGGGCAGCTGGCATCACCGCTCCGCTGCTGGTGGGCGGGGCGGCCGTCACCGAGGAGTGGGCGGAGGAGATCGGGGCGCACTACGCCTCCGACGCGAACAGCGCGGCCGCGACCGCCAAGAAGCTCGTGGGCAAGGGGGCGTGAGGGCGTGGACGCGAAGTTCAGGCCCGGCGTGTTCGGCATGAGGCGGCTCGAGGTCATGGAGCCGAAGGACGCGGAGGCCGTCCACCTGAGGTCCATCCAGTTGCTGGAGCAGATGGGCATCAAGGTAGTGAGCGACGAGGGGCGCAGGCTGCTGAAGGAGGCGGGGGCGGAGGTCGACGAGAAGACCCGCGTCTGCCGGATCCCAGGCGCCCTGGTCGAGGAGTCGATGAAGAGGTGCAAGAGGAGCTTCACGATGGCCGCGCGCAACCCGAAGTACGACTTCGTCCTGGACGGGGAGCACTGCTACGCGTGCACGGACGGCGTCGGCCTCGCCACCATCGACCTGGAGACGGGCGAGAGGAGGCCCTCGGTGCTGAGGGACGTCGCCGACTCCGCCAAGATCGTCGACTACCTGCCCATGATGCACATGTACAACCCGCTGGTCACGCCTCTGGACGTGCCGAAGCACGCCCACACGGTCCACGAGTACATGACCGCGCTCGAGAACTGCGAGAAGCACTTCACCACCGGCTCGACCTACCAGAGGGAGGAGGCCGTGTACGAGGTCAAGATGGCGACCGCGGTCGCGGGCGGCGAGGAGGAGCTGAGGAGGAGGCCCATCATCTCGAGCCTCACCTGCACGACCTCCCCGATGGTGCTCGGCATGACGACGGACGCCGCGATAGAGTTCTCGCGGGCGGGGTGCCCGCCGCTGCTGATGGCCATGCCGCTCATCGGCGCGACGGCGCCCATGACCGTCGCCGGCGCCGTGGTGCTCGGCAACGCCCAGGTGATCGCCCTCGCCACGGTTCTGCAGCTCGCGGCGCCTGGTTCGCCCCTGTGCTACTCGAGCGAGCCCATGGCGATGGACGTCCAGAGCGGGCTGTTCGAGGGGCTCTTCCCCGCGGCGAACATGGTGAGGGCCGCGCACGTCCAGATGGCCAGGTACTACAGGATACCGATCTTCATCGGCGGCTGGGGCACCTGCTCCAAGGCGCCGGACGTCCAGGCGGGGTACGAGAAGGCCTTCTCGGCGTTCATAGCCTACCTGAGCGGGGCGGACATGACCTCCGGCCCGGGCCTGCTGGAGAACTGGACGGTCCTGTCGCACGAGCAGCTCGTCCTGGACCACGAGATGTTCACCATGATGGCCGACATGCTCAAGGGGTTCCCCGTGGACGACAGGAGCGTCCCGATGGACGTGATACTGGAGGTCGGGCACGAGGGGCACTTCATGGGCAAGAAGCACACGCTGGACCACTTCAGGGAGATGTGGCAGCCCATGGTGACCGACGGGCGGACCTACAAGGAGTGGAAGGCGGACGGCGGGAAGAACGCGGTCGACCACGCGCGGGACAAGGCGAAGGAGATACTGAGGACCCACGTGCCGGGGCCGCTCGCGGAGGACCTGAGGAAGGAGCTGAGGGCGCTGGTGTCGGAGGCCGAGGGCGCCATACCGCACAAGTGACCGCGGCTCAGGCCTTCGGGGGCGGGACGATGCGGTACCTGTCCTTGGGCACGGCGATCTCGAACCTGGCGCCCTTGCCGGGGACGCCGGTCTCCCTTATCGCGATGCCGGTGATGGAGAGTATGGCGCGGGACAGGTAGAGGCCGAACCCTGCCCGGCCGGTCTTCCTGCTCTTGACGCGCTCGAAGATCGGCCCCTTCAGTTCCTCCGGGACGCCGACGCCGTCGTCCTCGACGTACAGCACGAGGCCGTCGGGGCGCTCCTCGAACCTGAAGGTGACCAGGGTCGTCCTCTCGCCGTGCTTTATGGCGTTCTCCGCGAGGTTCCTGAGCACCCTCGGGAACATCGGGTCGGCGAACACCTCCAGGCCGGCGAGTCCGTTGACGACGCTCGCGCCCCTCAGGTCCAGCCCCGGGAGGCTGGTGTCGACCGCGACCCTCGTGTTCACCCACTCGGGGCGGTTTATGCCGATCTTCTCGTACATCGCCGTGAAGTTCAGCTGGGCCTCGAGCACGTCCAGCGACTGCTTCATCTTCGCGGCGTACTTCAGGGTCTCCGGGTCCGTGGAGTTCTCCTCCGAGACGGAGAGCCACCCCCTCAGGACCGCGAGCTGGTTCAGCGCGTCGTGCCGCGTGATCGAGCCGAGGATCTTCAGCTTGTCGTTGGCGGCCGCGAGCTCCCTGGTGCGCTCGACCACCTTGGCCTCCAGGTCCGAGTAGAGGCCGTCCAGCTCCGAGGCCATCGCGTTGAAGGCGTAGGCGAGGTCGCCCAGCTCGTCCCTGTTCTTGATCGTGACGCGCTCGTCCAGGTGCCCCGCCGACATCCTCTGCGTGGCCTGCTTCAGCCTCTGCACGGGCACCGTCACGTTCGCGGACAGCGCGAGGGCGACCGCGAGGAACGCAACCAGGAGGAGCATGGAGATGAAGGTTATCTCGGACCTGAGGAGGATCGCCGAGGCGAGCACCTCCTCGGTGTCGTGGCTCATCAGGAACACCCAGTTGGAGCCCTCGTACTCGATGTAGCCCGGGGAGGTGGCGTAGGAGTACAGCCTCTCGCGCCCGGCCTCCTCGGAGATGAAGGAACCCGACGTGCCCTCGATGCCCTGGACGTACGGCTCGGAGGAGAGGTCCTCGTATGCGACGAACGCGTGTGTCGAGTATATCAGCCTCATGTCCGGGGTGAGTATGTCGACCTCGGTGGTCTCGAACACCTTGGTCTCGAACTGGGCCTCCATCACGATCTCGGTGGCGCCCACGAAGGCCTTCATGACCCCGATGAACCCCCCCTCCGAGTCGGTGACGGCGACGCTGATGGTCAGGCCGTAGACCGACGCGGACGGGTCGACCTCGATCTCGCCCACGTAGCTGCCCTCGTCCTTGGCGACCTGCCACCACGCCTCGTCGTCCTGGCGGTAGTCCGTGGTCCTGTCCGTCATGGCCACCACCGCGCCGTAGCTGTTCGACACCATGACCTCGCCGTAGACGTCGATGCCGTGCTCGCGGATGTAGTGGGTGTCCAGCCTGTTGGACAGGTCGACCGAGAGGTTGTTGGCGAGGATCGACTCCATCAGCGGGGAGAGCTCCGCCTCCGGGACCGATGTCCATTCCGCGTCCTGCTGGTCGATGTAGGACTCCGGGTCGGCCATCGCATCGAACTCTGCGTTGGACGCGAGCAGCCAAGACCTCATGTTGACGCCCATGGATATGATGGTCATCTCGTGGAGCTTCGAGTAGATGCCGCGGTCGACCGCGAGGGCGAAGTGCCTCGCCATGTCTATCGTCTCCGAGCCCACGGCCTCCTCGAGCGCGCTCCTGCCGGCCTCGACTGCGTAGACGGAGAGGGAGAGGCCCACGATGGCCATGGCGAGCAGGGAGGCGACCAGCTTCGCGGATATGCGCCTCGACGCCTTCCCGAAGGTGTCCTTCAGAGATACCAAAGTCTGCCCTCCACCACCTGGGCCTGCAGGAGGTCGTACTGTATGTCGTGCGACCCCGCGGTCACCCTCAGTGGGCCCAGGACGCTCGCGTAGGAGAAGCCGCCGTGGAGCTGGCCGCGCAACCCGTCCCTCGTGAGCTCCTTGCCCTTCATGAGTCCGTAGATGAGGTTGACGACGTCGTAGCCGCTCGCAGCGTAGTGGGTCATGTTGTGCCCGTACACCTCGAAGAACTCCTGGGTCAGGGGCTGGCCTGGGAGGTAGTTGGGGTTGTATATGGCGGGCGCGGAGACGTACATCCCCTCGGCCTCGGGCATGGATGTGATCCCAGGGCTCGACGCGGCGCTGGAGCCGAACACGTGGCCCGTGTAGCCCGCCTCGCGTACGGCGAGGAGCCCCGCCTGCGTGGCCTTGAAGTCGGCCGCGATGAATATGGCGTCGTTGTCGGCGATGGCCGCGATGGTCCCGGGTATGTCCTCGTCCTTGCAGCAGTAGTTGACGACCTCGACCGTCCCGCCGGTCTCGTTGAAGGCGGCGGACAGGTGCTCCGTGAGCTGCTCACCCATGACGTTGTCGGACCTCATGATCCCGAGGCTGGCGACGCCCAGCGACTCCATCATCGAGAGGGCCGGCGCGACCTCTTTGTCCATCCCCGGGTAGTACCTGAAGGACCAGTTGCTCTCCTCGAACCCCATCGCGTTCGCGGTGGCGATGCCTATGAGGGGCACCTCGTGCTCCTCGGCCAGGGGTATGAGCGGCCGGGTGCAGCTGCAGGCCGCGGATATGTACAGGAGCGGGCGCTCCTTCTCCTCGAGGTCCTCGAAGAGGGCTATGGAGGTGTTGGGGTCGGAGCCGCTGTCCCTAACGACGATCTCGATCATGGCGCCGTTGATCCCGCCCCACCTGTTCAGCTTGTCGGCGGCGAGGTTCATGCCGTCGACGACGTCCGCCAGGTGGGCGCTAGAGCCGGTGAGCGGGGAGATGACGCCTATCTTGACGGTCTCCTCCGTTGCGAAGACGCCCTGGAGGTACACGAGCAGGAGGACGGCGGAGACTACGACCGCCGCTATCGCCAACCGGTAGTTCCTCAGCCTGTCCGGTGCAGGGCCCGGGCCGGGCCTAGAACCCACGTGAGCACCGTCGGTGTCCGCAGCAATCCCCTCCGCTCCGACGCGCCGCGCACTCGGACGAACGACTTCTGGGCAGGCGGTCGGCACGTGTGTAATGGGCGCGCCAAGGATTAATCCTTAGCGCCGTTTACTTTTATAGGTCCTCAGAACTTGGCGAACCTGTCCCTCTTCGCGCCGCATATCGG
>CAZXWO010000008.1:44806-54671 GCA_964644565.1 uncultured Thermoplasmata archaeon
CTCGCCCTCCGCGGCGTGCTGGAGGTTCGCGGCCGTGTCCTGCACGTTCCCCAGGACCTTCCAGTGGTTGGCCGCGTGGACCTTCTCGGCGGCCGCGACGGCCCGGAACAGCCTCGCAACGTTGGCCTTGCCCTCCGACTCGGCCTTGTCCGCCCACACGGTGTACTTCATGAAAGCCTGGCTCTCGCCTGCGTACGCCTCGCTGAGGTTCTCCTCCGTCATCTTCCGCATCTGGACACTCTCCCCTCGGGGTATCTGACCGAACGAATGGGAAGGTGGGATAAAGAGGTTGCTCCGCGCGGCGATGAGGGGGAACTCTTACATAGTGCTCCAGGCCTCCCCGTTGCCGGTACAGGCCATGGACCCGTTGATGCACCTCCTCCTGCCCCTGCTGTTCCTCCTCGCGCTCAGGGTCGACACCAGGAAGGCGGTGCTGCTGGCGCCCCTCGCCGTGCTCCCGGACCTGGACGCGCTGTTCGGCCTGCACAGGGCGCTCGGCCACAGCTTCATCCCGGTCCTGGTCGTCCCGATGGCGATACTTGTTTACGCCAGGCTCAGGAGGCCGGAGTGGATGCTCGCGGCGCTCCTGACCCAGTTCTACCTGGCGTCGCACGTGGTCCTGGACCTCGCGGGGGTCGCCTTCCTCTGGCCCGTGGTGCAGGAGCAGTTCTACGTCAACCTCGGGATCACGTTCAGCGCCACCGACGGGTTCGACATCGGCTTCGTCGCGGACTGGGGGACCAGGGAGCTGCCCGACATGGGCACCACCTACATACTCTCCGACTTCGGCTTCGCCCTCGCCTTCCTGATGGCCCTGACGGCCGTCGTCTTCAGGAAGGAGGCCGCCGCCGCCCTCGCGAGGGTGCGGTCCGTGCTCGCCTCGCTCCCCGGCCTGCGCAGGCGCTGACGGCGCACAGGATGTATTTGAGCCTGTCAGTGCCGCCGGCTGACTGGCACTGGCGGGCACGAGGAGGACGTGATGGCCCAGAGGGCCAGCAGCGTTATCAATCCCGATAACCCGCAGTCGGCCATATATATAGTCAAGGCACGAGTTCTAAAACACAGCTCGCCAGCGGCGAGGTGCAGAGGCCATGTCATCGTCTCACCACGGTGCGGACACTGCCGACGCGATGCGTGCGGCCGGGAGCGCGGCCGCCGCCGTGCTCGTCTGCGCCCTCATGCTCATCTCATCCCTGCTGATCCTGTGCCAAGGGGCCACCTCCGACCCGACCGTCACGGACAACCCCGACGACACGCGCACGGTCGTATGGGACTTCGACGAGAGCGCGGACTACACCATGTCCGGGACCTCGCTCCAGGGCGGCGACGCCGTCCTCAGGTGGGCCAACGAGACCGCGGGGGACCACACCGCCGCAGACTACTCCGCCGGCACCCGGACCAACGTCGACGTGTCCTCATACCCAGGTCAAATCATCGTGGACGACCGGGCGTCGAGCGCCTCCGTCTCGGCGCAGCCGGGCGCGGCGGGGGTGGACACCTACCTGTCCGAGGTCAGGCCGACCGACAACTTCGGCAGCCAGGACAACCTGCTGATGGACTCGGAGGCCGGCAAGCGCCTCCACATCATCATGAGGTTCGACCTGTCCACCGTCCCGGCCGGGAGCATCGTGGACGACGCGACGCTGTGGATATACCAGACCCAGGGCTCGAGGGGCGTGGCGGTCGAGTTCGACGTCCACCGGCTGACGGCCGGGTTCGAGGAACTGGAGGCGTCCTGGGACAAGAGCACGTCCTCGACCAACTGGACGTCCCCGGGCGGCGACTACGACCCGTACTCCCACGGCACCTACACCGTGGCGAACGCGGTGAGCTGGCTGGGCATGGACGTCTCGAAGATGGTCGATGGGTGGATCAGCGACCCGGCCAGCAACCTCGGCCTGATCCTGGTCCCCGTCGCCACCGGCGGCGACAACCAGAAGTCCTTCCAGAGCTCCGACGACCCCGACGACCCCGACAGGAACCCCAGGCTCGTCCTGAACTACACCGTCCCTGGCGGGACCGGCGTCTTCGAGTCGAGGGTCCTAGGCCCGGGGACCAACTCGTCCTTCACATCCCTCTCATACCTCGAGTCCAGCGTCTCGCTCCTGGACGACGGCTTCTCCGGCACGACCCTCTCCCCTAAGTGGTCCTGGATGAACGACCCGAGCCTCGCCGGCGGCTCCTACGACGTCGGCGTCACGAGGCCCGGGTGGATCCACATGACGGGTTCGACGGGCACGCAGGTGGAGGGCGCGACCGTCACCTGCAACTACCTCCGCCAGGAGGTCACCGGCGGATTCAACGCGACCACGTGCTTGGACGAGTCGTTCGGCGCGGACTCGATGGGCGCGGGCCTGTTGCTGTACGAGAGCCCGAGGGACTGGATGTACATCGCCAAGGTCGGCTCCGGGGCTTCCGGGGCGGTCCAGGCCGTCGTCTGCTACGACGGCACGAGCACCGTCGCCGGGAGCACGGCGTGGGCGGACACCACGACCGCGCACCTCAGGATCGTGCGCGACCCCGCCGGGTTCTCGTTCCTGGTCAGCGAGGACGGCATCACTTTCGACCTGCTCCACCTCGCATCGCACCCTGACGCCCTGATGCAGAGGGCCTGGGTCGGCCTGTTCATGTTCTCGGAGACCCTCACCAGGCCCACGGTCGACTTCGACCACCTCACGGTGGCCCCGTTCACGACCCCGACGATGGAGGTGCACGGCAGGGTCGGGAACTCCACCTCCACCACCGACCCGACATGGGAGGAGTGGGCGTTTGCCGACTTGCTCACCAACCCGGACGTCTTCGGCGAGGTCGGGAGGTACGTGCAGTACAGGGTCTCCTTGTCGACGGCGCTCGACTGGTACTCCCCCTCGTTCTCCGGGTTCGACTGCTGGTACGAGAGGTACTCCTCCTCCGGCGCCGTCGAGACCGAGGACTACCTCGCGACGGACTTCAACAATTGGCTCACGATGGCCACGGACGAGACGGACGAGGACGGGCGGGTGCAGTACTGGTACTCGACGGACCGAGGGGGCACCTGGACGCTCGCAGGCAACGGCGGGTCGTACTCCATCGCATCCACGGAGCCGTACCTCAGGATCCGGGCCAACATCGAGACCTACGACACCCTCTCCACCCCCATGGTCCACTCGATCTCCGCGACGCACGTGACGGCGGTGTCCTACCTGGTCGTGGCCGCGCCTGAGACGGTCGTGGCCGGGGAGCCCTTCACGGTGACCGTGTACGTCAAGGACAGCTCCGACACCACGATGACGCACTGGAGCGGGCCGGTCTCGCTGAACGCGATGGACATAGACGCAACCGACCCGATAGACACCGAGCTGACCGTGACCTCCGCATACGTGACGACCGGGGGGTACGTGACGATACCCAACGAGGTCTACACGGAGGCCGAGACCATACTGATCGTGGGCTCGGCGCAGGGCGCCTACGGCTTCAGCTCGCCCATAACCGTCACGCACGGGCCCATCGCGGACCTGGAGATAACGCCGGCCCTGAACGTCGTCGCGGAGGACACTGAGCAGACCTTCACCGCGGCGGCGGCGGACGCGTTCGGCAATGCCATCACCGACCTGGAGTTCCTGTGGGAGGTGGACGCCGACCTGGGGACCCTGAACCGGTACAACGGCTCATCCGTCAGGCTGTACGCCGGCAGCGCCGGCGGCTCCGGGTACCTGAGGGCGTACTCGGGCGGCCTGGAGGCGCACCTCTTCATCACCATCTCTCACACGGCCAACGCGCCGACGTTCGTCGACGCGGTGCCGGACCAGCTCAGGTACGAGGACTCCGGCTCGTGGACGATCGACCTCGCACCCTACGTCGAGGACTCTGTACACTTGGACAGCGAGCTCAGGTGGTACGTGACAGACGAGGACGTCGTCGACGTGAGCGGAGAGAACAGGACTGGGTACCTGACGCTCACCATGAGCACGAGGCAGGACCTCTCCGGCTCCGATGTGCTCAGCCTCTACGTCGTGGACCCCGACGGGTTCAGCGCCGTCACCAACTTCACCGTCCAGATCCTACCCGTGAACGACTGGCCCGTGGTGGACCCGGTCGAGCCGCTCGTGGTCCACCACGACGTCCTCTACATCTACAACATGAGGTACTACGTCCACGACATCGACGACGACGAGGAGGACCTCAGCCTGTCCGTGGACGACGCCAGCTCCGCGTACGTGTCGGCGGAGAAGCTCGCGCTCCACATAGACTACCCGCAGGAGCTCAACGGGACCGAACAGACCGTGGTGGTCACGGTCAGCGACGGCAGCGCGAGCACGTCCACGGTCGTCACCGTTACCGTCTCGGACGACAACGTCCCCGTCGTGATCGAGCCCGTCCCCGACATAGAGATGTACCAGGGGGAGACGCGGGTGGACGTCTTCGACCTGGACGACTACTTCGCGGACCCCGACAAGGACGAGCTGTTCTTCTCCTACGGGTACACCCACCTGCTGGTCAACATCAGCGCGGACAACGTCGTCAGTTTCTTCGCGCCCATGGACTGGTACGGGAGCGAGTACATCATCTTCAGCGCGACGGACCTCGAGGGCGCCAGGGTCGAGAGCACCGGCGCGGTCCTCGTGCACAGGGTCAACCAGGCGCCGGTCATCGAGGGGGTGCCGAACCTCAAGGTCAAACACGGCCTGAGCTACGAGTTCGACCTGACGAGGTACGTGCGCGACCCGGACAACGACCTCGACGACCTGCTGGTCACCACCAACGACCTGCACGCGGCGCCTGCGGGCATGGTGCTCACCCTCCTCTACCCTTCGGACATGGTGGGGCAGGTCGCCTACCTGGAGGTGACCGTCAGCGACGGCGAGCTCTGGGACAGCTGGGCGATCGAGGTGGCCGTCGGGGACAACACGCCCCCGGCAGCGGCCCCGCTGCCCGCCCACTCGTTCCAGGAGGACGTCCCCGTCCCCTACCCGTCGAGCGGGGACCTCCACACCTACTTCTCCGACGCGGACGGGGACGGCCTCACCTTCGAGGTGTTCTCGCTGGAGGACTCCGTGCCGGCCGTCGCCGCCGAGGACTCCCTGGGCGCGTGGACCGTGACCTTCTCCCCCGAGGCGAACTGGCACGGGTACGTGTGGTTCGTCGTGAGGGCGACGGACCCGGGCGGCGCGCTCGTGGAGACGATGGCCGAGCTCACTGTGGGCTCCGTGCCGGATGCGCCCGTGCTCGAGTTCGGGGAGAGCATCCAGCTCCAGGTCGGCGTGCAGATAGCGCTGGACCTGCGGGAGAGCGCCCACGACCCCGACATGCACGAGCAGGGGCTCGCGTTCACCCTCCTGGGCGACCACGGCGCCTACGCGACGGTCATCGAGGGCGTGCTCATACTCGAGTTCCCGGAGGACTTCCTCGCGGAGGGCGAGGGGAGCAGGACCGTGAGCATATCCGTCTCGGCCCTGGACCCCGACGGCCTGCGCGACACCGACACCCTCACCGTCACTGTGGTCGCGAGGGCCGAGGAGGAGGGCGACCCCTGGCTCACGGTCGGCATGCTGGCCATGGCCGGGGTGGCCGCGGGCTCGTTCGTCGTGGCCATGAGGCTGCGCAAGGAGCCCTTCGTGGTCAAGGACATCATGCTCATACACAACGACGGCTTCCTCATCGGGAGGGCCGCTGAGAAGGTCAAGGGCGAGGTGGACGAGGACGTCCTGAGCGGGATGCTCACGGCGGTCCTCAACTTCGTCGAGGACTCGATGGCGAAGACCCAGGACGGGCTCAGGAGCTTCGGGTTCGGGCACTACAAGGTCCTCGTGAGGAGGGGGAGGACGACCTACATGGCGGTCGTGTACGAGGGGGACGCCCCCGAGGCGATCGAGGACAGGATCGGCGAGTTCCTGGGCAAGGTCGAGAAGATCTACCGCAAGAGGATAGAGAGCTGGACCGGGGACATGGACACGGACTTCGCCGGCGTGGAGCTCCTCCTCCAGTCGTTCGTCAGGGAGAACAGCAGGCGCGGCAGGGGCCTGAACGGGTCCTCGAGGGGCGGCGCTGCAGACAAGAAGTGAGGGGAATAATCATGGGTCGGGGCGGCCCGTCCAAGGGCGTCGCCCGGACCCGTTTGTGGTTTGTGCGTCTACTGTGGCGGCGGCGGTGGGACCTCGGCCGGGGCCTGCTGCACGACCGCCTCGCCCGGGACCATCTGGACCGGCTGCGGCGGCCTCCTCTTCATGAGCAGCAGGACGACCACCACGACCGCGACCACAACGAGTATGAGCACGACCCAGATCCAGGTGTCGATCCCCAGCAGCCCGGAGACCTTGCCCTCGACCTCGACCGACTTCACGGTCTCGTTGTTGCCCGCCGCGTCGACGGAGTAGTACTCCAGGGTGTGGTTGCCCTCGCCCCTGACCTCGAACGGGGCCAGGTAGGTCATCCATACGCCGCCGTCTATGCGGTAGTAGGTTGTCGCGACCCCGCTGGCGGCGTCCACCGGCGTCAGGGTGACCGTCGAGCCGTCGACGGTTATGCCAGTGACGGGCCCGTTCGCGTCGACCTTGAAGTCGATGCTCGAGGCGGCCTCCTCGTTGCCCGCGACGTCTATGGAGTAGAACTCGAGCGTGTGCTCGCCGTCCTCCGCCACCTCCAGGCTCGAGCCCGAGAGGACTATCCAGTCGCCCCCGTCGAGCCTGTACATCGTGAACGCCACGCCCGATGCCGTCTCCGCCACGTCGAACTCTATGGTCGCGGCCTCCGTGATCCAGCCGCCCAGGCCGGCCGTGCCCTCCGCGGACGCGTCGGTCTCTGGCGCGAAGGTGTCGACGTTGACCTGGACGGTCCTGACCGGTTCCTCGTTGCCGCCCACGTCCGTCGAGTAGAACCGCACGGTGTGCGAGCCGTCCACGCCGATGACGAAGGGCGCGGAGTAGGTCTGCCAGTCGCCGCCGTCGACGCTGTAGAAGGTGTCGTCCACGCCGCCCGTGCCTCCGGTGGCCGTGAGCGTGACCTCCACGTCGGACAGGAACCAGCCCGCCTCGCCCGCCTCGCCTGAGAGGTCGGCCGTCGTCAGGGGCGGCTCCTCGGACAGGGATAGGTCGCCGTACATCCACAGCGGGGGCACGTCCTGGAAGTACATGGGCCACGTGCTGTAGGCCTCGTACGAGTCACCGTCGAGGTCCCACACCAGCGGGGCGTAGTCGCAGGAGCCCGCGAAACCGAGGGTGTCGCCCGGCGCTGCCTCCAGCAGGGCCAGGGGTATGCTTAGCTCGTACACCCTGTGCGGCGTCGAGAGGCCCGGGGTCGCCGCGAAGCCAGCTGCACCGGCGAGGCCCTCGTGGTCCGCCTCGAGCGGGTCGAACGGCCCGCAGTCGATGACCCAGTCCCAGTATGTCGAGCTGTAGACCAGGTGCGTCGTGTATGTCGCATCACCCATGGCCTCGATGTAGAACTGGTCCTCGGCCTCGCCCGAGGCCAACTCGTCGTTGAGCGTGTCGAAGGATACGGCAGCCGAGTCGCCGTCCGTCTGCGTCAGGTCGCCCGTGGCGTCTATGAGTATGTACAGGATGTCGCCGTCGTTCATGACGTACATCGTGGCCTCCACGCCGTTCATGCTGTCGACGGCGGAGACGTCCACGGCCGCGGCCCCGAACCACTCGTCAGCGTCGACGGTGCCGTCGACGGTCGGGGGCTCGTAGGCCCAGCCCGAGTCTATGGTCGGGGTGGCGGGGTCGAAGTCGGCCTGGTCCCAGGTCCCCAGGTAGAACCCGTCGTAGTCCATCGCGTTCCCGTCCTCGTCGAAGAGCTCGAGGTCGACGTAGTACGGGTCGCCGGACGCGATTGAGATGACCCACGCGTCGAAAGGCACCTGGATCTCGAATATGCCCTCGCCGAGGTAGGCGGCGCCCATGGCCACGTGGACCGTGTTCCACCAGTCGTCGTACAGCTCCGCCACGACCACGTAGTCGCCGGCGTCGAAGACCTCTATCGACGCGTTCACGACGAGGCGGTCGTAGAGGGTGTCGCCGTCGTCATCGACCGCGTAGGCGCTGTGGGGCGGGTAGAACTCCGCTGGCACGTACTCGAACTCCCAGTAGTAATAGTAGTAGTCGGTGTAGCTGATGTAGTCCGTGTCCAGCTCGTTGCCCTCCGAGTCCTCGAGCACCAGCTCGACGCTGTAGTACCCGCTCACGCCGTTGTAGTACAGGATCCAGCCCTCGAAGGCGAAGTCGACGTCCTCGTTCCCGACAGTCATGCTCTCGGTCGTCTCCATGCTGGTGACGTAGCCGCCGTAGTAGTCGTAGAGGTACGCGTAGACGGTGTACGTGCCTGGGACATAGCAGTCCACCTCCACCTCCAGCATCAGGTAGTCGTAGTAGCCGTCCGAGTCGGTGTCGACGCCGTAGTCCGCGTGGGGCGGGTCGAACTCCGCGCCAGGCGGCTCGAAGTCGTAATAGTAGTAGTAGTCGGTCGAGTAGTAGTCGTAGTCGTACTCGACAGAGGTGAAGTGGTCGTACAGGTACATGTACGCGTACCAGTAGCCGCTGTAATACTCGCTGTACACAGCGGACCCGGGTATCTCGATCACCACCTCCGTGACGACGTCCGCCTCCAGATAGAGCCCGAAGTCGAAGGAGTCGTAGTAGTCCCACGGGCTGTAGACGTCCACCTCGACGTCGTAGTAGCCGGCGGCGGAGGCGCTCACATAGAGCTCCATGACCAGGTAGTCGTAGTAGCCGTCGGAGTCGTCGTCGACCGCGTAGTCGGAGTGCGGGGACACGAACCCTGCGAGGGGGTCGAAGTCCTCGTAGTCGTAGTAGCTGGTGTAGCCGTAGTAGGTGTCGTAGGTGAGCGCGCCGTCCTCCCTGACGAGGGACATCTCGTAGTAGAAGTACGCGTCCATGCCCATCGGCAGGAAGTCGGTCGCCTCTATGACCAGCTCGTACTCGTACCAGACGCCCTCCTCCATGTGTACGACATCCGTGACGGTGTCGTAGTGGGGCCACCAGCCGTAGTCGTAGATCTCCAGGTAGGTCTCGACGATGTAGTCGCCCGTCGCGTACGGGTAGATGTCCGCGTAGATGACCACCTCGTTGTAGTACCCGTCGAGGTCGGTGTCGCTCGCGTAGTCGGAGACGTAGTCGATGTACCCGCCGACCATGTCGAAGTCGTAGTAGTAGTAGTAGTCGGTGTAGTAGTCGTCGTAGTCGTTCTGGATGCCGGTGTCGTTCGCGTACAGGTACAAGTCGAAGTAGTACTCGCCCGAGATCCCGTTCGCCCGTATGGCCTCGCCGTCCAGCTCGATGGAGTAGTAGGTGGTCGTGCCACCGGTCAGGCTCAGGGTCTCGCGGACCGTGATGAAGTCGTACCACCAGGGGTCCAACACATAGGCCTCGAGGTCGTACAGGCCGGTCTCGAAGCACTCGATGTATATGTCCACGACCACGTTGTTGTAGTAGCCGTCCGAGTCCGTGTCATCCCCGTAGTCCAGGTGGGGCGGTGCGAAGACCGCGCCGGGCCCCTCGAAGTCGGAGTACAGGTACCACTCGGTGTAGTGGGTGGCGCTGTCCACGGTGGTCGAGTTGTCGTACACCAGGTAGATGTACGCGTAGCAGTAGTAGTCCAGGTTCGACTCGCTGATCGGTATCGAGTGGAACAGGAGCTGGACGTCGTACTCGCCCGCCTCCAGGTACGACCCGTTCTCCACGTACCCGATGTAGTCCCAGTACCAGTCGTCGTACAGCTCCCCCTCGACGTCGTAGTACCCTGGTTCGAAGACCTCGAAGGTCGTGTTGATGACCAGGAAGTCGTACAGGCCGTTCCCGTCGTCGTCCCTCGCGTAGTCGGAGAAGGGCGGCAGGAACATGGCCATGGGCGTGTCGAAGTCGGTGTAGAG
>CAZXWO010000008.1:54771-59372 GCA_964644565.1 uncultured Thermoplasmata archaeon
AGTCGGAGAAGGGCGGCAGGAACATGGCCATGGGCGTGTCGAAGTCGGTGTAGAGGTAGGCGTCCGTGGTGTGGGTATCATAGTCCTGGTAGCGCCAGAGATTGTCCCATAGGTCCATGTAGACGTCATAGGGGCCGTCGTCCAGCGACGCGTACACATACTCGCCCAGGAAGGACACCTCGACCGTCTGGGAGCCCGCCGGGACCGAGGGGTAGGTGTACATGCCGTAGACGTACTCCCCCATGCTGTCGTACAACTCGGTGTATAGGATCATCGAGGAGCCCGTGAGCATCTCGACCGACACGCTGAGGTTCAGGGAGTCGTAGTCGCCGTCCGAGTCGGAGTCGTAGGCCCAGCTGGAGTGGGAGGTCCCGAACTCGCCGACGGCGGTCTGGGTGGTCAGGGTGACCGTGTCGCTCAGCATGGGGTCGGAATAGGAGGTGGCCCTCAGCACGGTCGTCTCGTTCTGCGCCGTCGGGACGGCCGGGACGATCACATAGACGTACATGTCGAAGACCGCACCCGGGGCGAGGTCTCCGGTGTCGGGGATGATGTTGCCGTTGTGGTCCGCGAGGGGGTTCCACGCGGAGTCGTACAGCTCGACGGTCCAGCCAAGGAGGGAGGAGTCGAGGGTGATGTCGAAGGAGTCCGTCACGGCCTGCGCGTTGGTGAGTGAGAGGCCGTAGTAGATGCTGGAGCCGCGCGAGGCGTAGCCGCTCTGGTCGTCGCCGAAGCCCAGGGGGCCGCGCTCGAACATGATCGCGAGGCCGTCCGACACCGTCGGGGAGTTGCACGAGTACTGGCAGCCCATGCTCCCGTCGCTGTTCTCGATGCCCACGGTGGCGGAGGAGCCGTCCTCGCCTCCCATGGACTGGTACTGGAACCATATCTCCCCGTTCTCGTTCAGGATGACCTCGAAGGTCATGGAGCCGTACTCCCAGTTCTGCGACACCTGGTAGTACTCCACCACGAACTGCTGGTTCGGCGTGGTGCCGATGGTCTGGTAGTAGACCTGGCCGGAGTTGTAGGACGGGTAGTTGACCATCAGGCCGTCCCAGTACGGGGCGATGATGTTGTCTATGCCGTCATCGTACGGGATGGGGTAGTTGTAGTAGTAGGAGTAGGCCGACCCGAACTGGACGTAGCCGTTGCATGAGATGTACAGCGAGCTGTAGGTGTTGCCGTAGAAGTCGAAGTTGAAGCCGATCGGGGCGGTGACGTACTCGTCGTAGTAGCTGTAGTAGAACCCGGCGTTGTTCCCGCCGGTGGCGTCTATCCAGCTATAGGTCACCGACGGCGTCGGCGCGTTGCTGTCGGTCCAATAGTATCCATACGAGTCCGCGCTGCCCTGTTCGGCGCTCGTCCCGAAGGCCACGAAGGCGAAGGCGGCGGTCGTCAACAGTGCGACTAGCAGGCAGGCTGAGAACTTTCTAGCTATCATGTTCCTGACTCCATCCCACTGCCCGGGGGGCGGGCAGTATGCTTAGAAGTCATCCAGGTGATTGGTATAAATACCCTCCTCTTTCCATGGAAAGAGGAGTTGGTCGTGGGCCGTAACGGCCTTATATTGGGTTCACAGGCTTGTGGCGATCACCCACAGGAGGAACACCACTATGATCCAGCCCACCGAGTTCAACACGGCCATCCACTGGGCGCTCCTCCTCATGGCGGACACCTCGGCCTGGATGTCCTGGACCGCGGCGAGCTGGACCTTCATCATGGCGAACTGCGGGCCGGACGAGAAGGCTGCGAGGCCCTCCGGAGACCGGTCGGTCAGCGAACCGCACAGCGGGCAGTACCTGGACCCGGACGGCACCTGCGCGCCGCATTCTGGGCACCTCGGCCCCTCTGCCTGCCGCGCATCAGGGACGCCACCGGCGTCCTTAGCTCCCCCATCGCCCTTCGACCCGAACCTCGAGAGCTCACCCATCGAATCCACCCTGACGGGACACTGGATGGCTCTCGGTGGATATAAGCGGTGCCGTCACGGGCCCTGGGGTTACCGCCTGTGCGACCATCCCCAGGCCTTGACGCCGAGGAACAGGAACAGCGCCCCCGCCACGAAGCCGGCGGGGATGTCGATGTACAGCCAGTCCGTGAAGAAACCGCGGTCGAAGGCGGTCACCAGGTTCCGGATCGCATAGTATATGTCGAACGCGCCCCAGACCATCAGGACTATCGAGAGCCACTTGACCGGCTCCGAGAGGTCCCTGGGGGCTGTCGGGCCCAGCGGATGCAAGGTAGGAGGGCCTGGCGACCGCTTCGACACGTTCCAGTCCATGCTGAAGCCGCACATCTGGCACGCGCGGAAACCCTCCGGCATCGCCGCGCCGCACCTGGGGCACTTCCTCCCAGCGTCCGCATGCAGCGGCGTGCCGCACGACCCGCAGTACCTGACCCCCTCGGAGTTCTCGAACCCACACATCCCGCACCTAATGCCGACCACCGGGCGGGGGACTGCGTTGACCGGCATAAATGCCTTCCGGGGACCCTCCGACCGTCACTTCTTCTCCGGGCCCTCCGGCGGCTTGGGTTCCTCCGCCGGCTTCCCCCGCGGCCTCATGTTGTTGTCGTCCGCCATCTGCGAGACGGCCGTCCCGATGTCCTTTATCACGTACTTCGTGGCCCCGTCCCTGGCCGCCCGCCGCTTCCCGAACAACTTCGGCACGGCGATCATGATCATCAGGGCGAGGATCATCAGGACGGCCCAGAAGCTCAGGTCGAACCCGAACAGCGCCCTCCCCTCGTCCTCGCCCTCCTCCTCCACCGTGAGGGAGACATCCCCGACCTGCTCGATGTTCCCCGCGACGTCGACGGTGAAGTACTCGACGGTGTGCTCCCCCGCGCCCGTCACCTCGAACGGGCCCGTGTAGTCGGTCCAGTTGCCCCCGTCGATGCGGTACCTGGTCACGTCGACGCCGCTCGTGGCGTCCGTGGCGCTCAGGGTGACCGTGCCGCCTGAGACTGAGGATGCCGTGTCCGGGGCCGTTGTGTCGATCTGGAACGCGTGCCAGACCGCGTCCCCCTCGTTCGACGCGACGTCGACGGACCTGAAGTCCACCCGGTGCGGGCCGTCGCCGGAGACCGGGATGCCGCCCTCCGGATAGACGGCCCAGTCGCCCGAGTCGAGGCTGTAGAGGGTCTCGGCGACGCCGGACCCGTCCGGCGCGTCCGAGGCGGAGAGCAGGACCGTCACGTCGGAGACGAACCACGGGTAGGTCCCCTCCTCGCCCGAGACCGACACGTCCGTAATGGGAGGGGATGCGTCGATCCTCAAGGAGACGGCCCGGGCAGCCTCCTCGTTCCCGGCGATGTCGACGGAGTAGTACTCGAGCGCGTGCTCCCCGTCTCCGGAGACCGCGAAGGGGGCGCTGTAGGCCTGCCAGTCGCCGCCGTCGAGCCTCCAGGAGGTGGATTCGACCTCGTCGTCGGGGTCCTCCGCGGCGAGGGAGACGAGCACGTCGGACAGGTACCAGCCCGCTTCGCCCTCCCGGCCCTCCAGGACCGCCGTCGTGACGGGCGGTTCGCCGGGGGGCTCCGCCTGCTCGAAATCGAGGTGGGAGTAAGGGGCGGTGGTGTATTCTGCGGTGCCGCAGTAGAGCATCCCGAGGTCGTATATGGCCAGGTCGACCAGGTAGGGGCCGTCCGCCCCGGCGGCGGAGATCTCCAGGCCCGGGAAGGTGACCGTGTAGGCCAGGGTGCCCACGCTGAGAGTGGGGGTGTCGACCACGAAGCCAGTGACGAACAGGCCTCCCGAGTCGTAGAGGTCGGCGTAGAGGAGGTAGGCGCCCTCGGCGTAGACGACGATGGAGAACCCTATGTCCAGGACGTCATAGTATGAGTCGCTGTCGAGGTCCACGCCCATGTCCGAGAAGGGGCCGGCGAGGTCCGCGAAGAGGGCGGTGACGGCCACCGACGCGATGGCCGTGTTGAGCGGGTCCGCATAGGAGGTGGCCGTGAGGCGGACATCCTCCGCGGGACCGACCGGTGACAGGGGTATGGTGACCCGCACGTGTATGAGCGCGGAGGACCACGGGAGCAGCTCGCCCGTGTCCGGGAGGCCGTTGGAGTTGGTGTCTACGAGCGGGGACATGGTGTGGTCGAGGAGCTCCACGGGCCATCCCAGCTCCGTCTCGTACGTGATGTCCGCGGAGTCGACTATGTCCTGGCTGTTCTCGACGTTGAGGGGGAACAGGACCGTCCCGCCCGGCGGACCGGAGCCCTCCTGGTCAGGGCCCAGGGCGATGGTGGAGAGTGAAATGACGACGTCGGAGAGAGTCCCTGAGGCCTGGCCGTGCACGGCCACGACAGACCCCGAGAGCGCGAAGAATATCACGACACAGGCTGACAAGCACTTGGCCGCCGGGCAACGCCACCCCATCGGAATCCCGTCTCAGCCAGAGGGTTTGCGGGATATAACAACATTCCCCTGCGTCAGGCCCATGTCAGGGCGCAGATGAGCTGGTCCCCCGCTGGGCCGCCGATGTAGACGGTGCTCGACCCGGAGAGCATGTCGTCGACGGCGGCCTGGGGCACCACGACGACGCCGAACGGGAACTCCTGGGCCCCGTCCGTGGCCCAGCCCTCCTCGAGCACGTAGA
>CAZXWO010000009.1:0-56717 GCA_964644565.1 uncultured Thermoplasmata archaeon
CGCCCTCAACGACGACATCAGGAGGACCTGCGAGTCGTGCGGCGCGAACCTCTGAACCCCACTTCGTTCAGGACGCCGCCGTTATATACGCCCTGAGCGCTCCTTCATCCGAGGAATTGGCCATGAAGCCATGCGTGGGTGCAGCATCTCTCTTGATGGTCGCAGTCATGGTGAGCGTGTCGGCGGGCGCCGCCCTCGCGGAGACCGATGGGGGCTGGAGCGAACCTGTGAACGTCTCCGACTCCGTGTGGAGGATATCGTCCTACGGCGACACCGTGGTCGCCCACGGGGTGGACACCTGCGTGGTGAGCGTCGACGGCGGGGACACCTGGGGCGAGGAGCTCCTCGTCGAGGGCATGCTCGAGGCGGGGGACGGGGTCATCTACAGGGCGAACATCACCGGCTACCCTGACTACGGTGACACCGTCTACTTCTCGAAGAGCACCGACGACGGCCAGACGTGGTCGTCGCCCGTGGGGGTGCTCACCCTCGAGGAGTGGAACGACTGGGCCTACGGCGTGTACATGCTCGGCTCCACCCTCGTCATGTACAGCTACGACAGCGCGGGCACCGACGAGGGGCGGATCGTCGCCTCGAGGAGCACCGACGAAGGTGCGACCTGGAGCGCACAGTCGGTCGTCGACCCGTACGTCCACGTCGAGGACCCGATCCCGGCGGACATGGTCCTCTGGGACGGCAAGATGTACCTGGCGTACTGGAACTACTCGTACGAGTCCCCGGAGTTCGACCACGTGGTGCTGACCGAGAGCGCGGACATGGGGCTGACATGGACCAACAGGCAGGTCGTGGCGGAAGGCGTGCTCCCCAACCTCGCCGCCAACGGCGACTCCCTGTTCATCACCTACTTCGGCCTCGATGGGACCGACGGCCTCGGGGTGTACTTCACCGAGTCGGCCGACGGCGCTACCTGGAGCGAGCCATTCCTGGTCGGCCCGGTGGAGGACGTCGACGACTTCGTGCTCATCCACTCGCTCGCGACGGTCGGGGACGACATCTTCGTGGGGTACACCGACCTCGTCTCCAGCGGAGATGACTACTCGTTCGTGGCACACGCGAACCACAGCGCAGACGGCGGGGCCACATGGACGGACATGGGGGACGTGGCCGGCGCGGGCGCGGAAGCGGGCTTCATCTGGATGGACGCGTCGAACGGGCGGGTGCACGCCCTCATGAGCATCTTCGAGGACTCCTCGGACGAGGTGGACGTCTACTACACCCAGATCTCACTGGCCACGGACGGCGGTGTCGACATCCTCTGGGTCGCGCTCGCCGTCGCGTGCGTCGCGGCGGTGGCCGTGGCGGCAGCCGTGCTGCTCATACGGAGGAGGAAGGCCTAGGCCGGGGCAGAATCAGTTCCCCGTCCACACCGGCGCGGTCCACGCCGTGAGCCCTTCGACGACTCCGTTAAGTGGCGAAGCGGTCGTGACGCGCACGAAGAAGTACCTCGGCGCGCCCTCCCCGCTCAGCTCGATGTCCATGTCGGAGAAGCTGTTGCCGCCCGGCTCGCAACTCCACACTGTCACGTTGTGGTCCGAGACTATCTCGATCAGGGTGACCTCGTCCCCGACGAGGTCGGGGTCGAATATCTGTATCGATGCCGTGTAGCTCGACGCGCCCGGGTCCGAGAGGTCCGAGCCCATGACGGCACCGTCGACCTCGAAGCGTATCTCCAGGTTCGAGTCGAGGGTCGCGTAGCCCCTGCCGGCCCTCATGGCGTCGTACAGGTCGTCGCGCGCGAGGCTCGGGGCCAGGAGGACCGTCCTGATGCCCAGGGTGGAGATCCATGTCCCGTAGTGGTCGTCCTCGGTCGCCGTCGGCATCATGTGCCACCCGGCGTCCAGGGCCTTCACGTAGCTCTCGTCCCTGTAGCCCCAGTTGTAGCACTCGAGCATCCCCATGCCCGAGTCGCGCTCCTCCGTCCAGAAGTCGAACTGGAAGTAGTCCCAGGCTACGGGGCACCCGTACGACAGAGGGTGGTTCCACTGGCCTATCGCTCCATCCTCCTGGGCGATCCAGTCGTAGAGCCACGGGAGGAACGAACCGCCCGTCATGCGCGTCCCCTGGTAGTAGGCCTCCGGCGTCAGGCCCGGCTCCGGCGCCATCGTCCTGGTCCCGTAGATGTTGAGCTCGTTGATGCCGGTGAGGTAGTACTCGTACCCCGCCATCGCCACGAACTCCCCGTCGACGTTGTTCCTGTCCGCGGACCCCAGGAGCGCATCCCACTCAGCGTCGTTGAGCTGGAAGTAGTGGTCCGTGATGGCGAGGAAGTCGGCCCTCTCACGCGCGTACGCGTACGCGTCGTCTGGGAGGGCTGTGCCGTCCGAGTACGAAGTGTGGGAGTGGAGGTCGCCGAAGTAGAGGTTGTACACGACTTCGGTCGCCTCATCCTCTCCCGCGAGCGAGGCGCCGCAGCATAGGCACGGCCCTACCATCACGATCGCGATCGCCAAAGACAACGCTGAATAGCCCTTCCTCAACATCATGCCCTGAAGTCCCCCCGAAATGGCTGGAGGGGAATCGACCCCGCGATATTTATTGGCATTGGCACGCCGGCACGGGCGTCTCATCCACGGCCCCGTCTCTTCCAGAACCCCAGCGGGCTGTCGACGACGTACGGGGGGGAGTCGCTGTCGGGCTCGAACCGATGCCTGGCGGGGACCTTGATCTTGCGCGGCGCCCCCGTCCCGGGCCCCATCCGCCCGCCCATCTCCGCCACGGCCATCGCCTGGAGGGCCTCCTCCGAAACCAGCTCTACCATGCCCTTGGCCCCGTCCGAGATGCCCAGGTCATCCATGTCCTCCCTGCAGAGCTCGACATCAGCTATCCCGAGATGGGGCGAGATCTGCAGCCGCATGCGCTTCGACCGGCCTGCGAACCTGACGAACGCGCTGTCGCACGGGTACGCGCCGATGTCGTCGATTGTCTGGAGGTTGACCCCGACCGTCCCCCGCTCGATCGTCGGCGACAGGATTATGGCGTTGGTCCCCAGGGTCCATCGGTTCGTCGTGGTCACGGGCCGGCCTTCCCTGGGGGCGTACCGGCCGAGCGACGCTATGATCTCCCGCCGCCGCGCCCGGATCTCCTCCAGGGCGCACTGGGCGCGGGAGGATGCCTCGTCGAGGCCGCCCCGGCAGTCCGCGAAATCGATCCGGACCCCCTCCTCATGGACGGAGCCGTCCCGGACATGCAGCCGACAGTCGTCCTGCGACCTCCTCTTCCTCCCGAACAACGGAGTCACCCACAACCCCCTGCTATGGCTGGGCGATGGTCAGGCGCGCATAAGAACCCTGCTGAAGGAGCTCCCTCCGCCGCTGAGGAGGACCGGCGCCGAGGGGCGGCATCCCCTCCGATGTGCCGCTCAGGCCGCCTTCCGGCGGCGGTAGAGGACGGCCGCGAGCAGCACGACGATCAGCAGCACCACCGCGACGATGACGGCGACCATCTCGAGGGTGTAGCCCCTGGTGTCCCAGGAGTTCTCGCCCTCGTTGTCGTCGAACGTTTCCACAACCACACCGTCCATGGAATTGTCGAAGACCTCGATGCCGCCGCAGCCCGTCAGGTATATGCCGTACTCCCCGTCCACGATGGAGTTGTCGTGGACCGAGCAGTTGGCGCAGGCCTCCAATACTATGCCATAGTCGTTCTCCGTGAGGTTGTTGTCACTCACCTCCGCGCCCGATGTGAGCATGACCCTGATCCCCCGAGTGCATCTCTCAACATAGTTGCCCTCGATGGCCAGCGACTCCAAGTAGAAGTTGGCCGCCATTATCCCGCCGAGGCAGCCCGTGACGGTGTTGTCCCTGACGATGACGGGCCCGACGTAGTACCCCACGCTTATCCCCTGGCCGCCCATGTGGACCTCGTTCCCGCTGACGGTGGACGAGCACATCTCCACCCTCAGGCCGTAGTTCCCGCAGAACGAGAGGTGGTTGTCCGCGACCGTCGAGTCGTTGCACCCCTTCGAGACCCATATGCCCGCGTCCGACGCTTCCTCGACCTCGTTGCCGGAGACCGTGCACTCCGGAGAGTTGTGCACGCGTATGCCGGTGGAGGCGTCCGAGACGGTGCAGTTCGAGATGCGCACGCCGGGCGAGTTGACCGCGAACACCGCCACGTCCCCTCCGGACACGGTCAGGCCGGTCACGGCCGCGGAGTCGCAGTTCGCCAGGATGACCTGCCCCGCCGTCACGCCGTCGACCTCGAGGCCCGATTGGTCGCTGTAATACAGGATCGGCTCCCCGTTCAGGAGGTTGTCTGGGGTGATCACGTGGGAGGCGAACTGGATGTCGGGCGAGGAGGCGTAGAAGCCCTCCTCGTGCTCGAACGTGATGCCCTTGCCGCCGAAAGTGTTGCCGGTGATGGTGAGGTAGGAGGACATGTCCACGGCGAAGCCCGGGTATTGGGATTCAGTGTCCGCCAAGATGGTGCAGTTGTGGAAGGTGATGTGGTCCGAGAGCATGATGTCGGCCTCGGACCAGTGGTTGTCGAATATGTAGCTGTCCAGAACCGAGATGTTCGAGCAGTTGTACATCCTGATGCCGCAGTCGCCCGAGTGGAGGTACACGTCCCTGATCACGACATGGGCGTCCACGTTCCAGATGGAGATGCAGTCCGCGACCCCGTACTCGCCCGAGCCTATCTCGATGCCCTCGATGACGAACGGGTCCTCCGCCGAGCCGTCCCCGGAGAAAACGCCGTTCTCGGCCGTGAAGTCGTCCAGAGAGGCGATCGTTATCGCGTCGTGGGCGACGAGCTCCGACGCGGCCCGGGCTGCCTGACCGCCCGGTGACACCTCCGCCAGCAGCGGGAGCACCAGGACGATTGCGACCATCACAGCTACCGACAGCGGACCTGAGCTACTCTGTGCCATGTTCCCCACAGACCCTCCGGGCGCCGTCGTGCGGCGCCCGCGCTACGGAGATTGTCGTCCATTGTACAAGAATCCTCGCGCCCAGCGGCCAGCACGGCGGCCGCGTCAGGCGGCCCTTGCGCCTGTCACCCTTAAGTAAGTCCTGGACAATCCAGGGGCGTCCAGGAAGGGGGTGGAGGCCCTCCCCGGGACGAGCAGGTGGGGAACATGAAGGCAGTCATAGTCGGAGTGGGAGCGGTAGGCTCGGTGGTCGCCGACCTCCTTACGAGGTCGGAGGAGTACGACGAGGTCGTCGTCGGGGACATAGACCTCGAGAGGGCCAAGGCCATGGAGAGGAGGCTGTCGAGCGACAAGGCCTCGGCGGCGAGGATAGACGCGTCGGACACCGAGGGAATGGCCAGGGCGTTCAAGGGGGCGGACCTCGTCGTCAACGGCGTCATACCGAGGTTCAACTTCAACATCATGGACGCGTGCCTCGCGGCGAAGGCCAACTACGCCGACATGGCGAGCGACATATTCCTCTCCAAGGAGAAGGCAGGGGAGATCGTCAAGGAGCCCCCGATCCAGTGGGAGATAAGGAAGTACAACGACTCGTTCGAGAGGGCCGGCATCATCGGGATGCTCGGCATGGGGTGCGAGCCCGGGATCGCCAACGTCTTCGCGCGCCTCGCTGCCGACAAGATGGACACGGTCAAGGACATCCTCATCAGGGACGGCGACACCGGCCAGATAGAGGGGTACGAGTTCGCCCCGCTGTGGTCGCCCCAGACGCTCATCGAGGAGGTCCTGATGCCCGCCATGATCTACAAGGACGGCCACTACAGGAAGATCAAGCCCTTCAGCGGCAAGGAGCAGTTCGAGTTCCCGTCGCCAGTGGGCACTCTCCCCATATACAACGTCGACCACGAGGAGCAGGAGACCCTCCCGACATACATCGGGGAGGTCCTCGGCAAGGGGTGCGAGTACTGCGACTTCAAGCTCGCCCTCGGGGACGAGTACGTCGAGACCATCCGGACCGTCGGCAGGCTCGGGATGCACAGCTCCGAGAAGATCGACGTCAAGGGCGTCAAGGTGGCCCCGATAGACGTCGTCTCGGCCTGCATACCCGACCCGGCCGCGATCGGCGACAGGGCGACCGGGGAGTTCACCGCGGTCAACGTGACCACCGGCACCAAGGACGGGAAGGACGTCGGCTACAGGATCCACACCTACATGAACCACAAGGACTGCTGGAACAGCCACGGCCACAGCGCGACCGCGTACACCGTGGGCGTGCCCATGGCGATAGGCGCCATCCTGATGGCCCGGGGGCAGATATCCCAGAAGGGCGTCTTCCCGCCCGAGATGCTCGACGCCAAGCCCGTCGTCGACATGCTCCCGGAGTTCGGCATGAACTGCATAGTTGCGAAGTTGTGAGACCGGTGGCGAAGGCCAAACGGGCCACCGGGGCCGAGCCGAACGCTGGGGGCTCCTAGGAAGCGCACATATAGGGAGTCCGACCATCCTATCGACCAGCGGAGTGACATGGCGAGGAAGGTGCTCACTCATACGACGGCATGCCCTGACTGCGGCGGGGACCTCGCGGGAGACTCAGGGTACTGCCACAACTGCGGGACCAGCGGGGACTCGCGAGCGGCCGCACCGCTGGCGGATGTCCGTCTGCGCCCAGGCACGGACGAAGACATGCCGATCCGCGCATCGCACGTGTTCTGGTTCGATGGCCTCCTGTTCACGGAGTGGTGGTACATACCGGTGTCCCTTCTGCTGATGGCGCTGGTCCCGGTGCTGCTGCTCAGCGGGATCCTGTCGTTAGACTACCTGTCCGGCATTCTCGCGGTCGCCGTCATCTGCGTCCTGGCCCTGCTTCTCGCCCGGAAGATGCGATGAGGGACGCGGGCCCCTCGACCCCTTCGCCGAACATGTCCGCTGCGAACCGTTAATACCGCGAGAGACCCTCCACCACGTCGGTTCAAGGAGGAGTCAGGCATGGCCGCCGCAAAGAGGCAGAGGAAGGGCCTCACCACAGCCTTCGGGAGGCCCGTGGGAGACGACCAGAACAGCGAGACCGCCGGGGCGAGGGGCCCCGTACTCATGCAGGACACGCACCTGCTCGAGAAGCTCGGGCACTTCGACCGCGAGCGCATACCCGAGCGCGTCGTGCACGCGAAGGGCGCGGGCGCGTACGGCTACTTCGAGGTCACCGCAGATGTCACGAGGTACACCAAGGCGAAGTTCCTCTCCAAGGTCGGCAAGAGGACCGACGTCTTCGTCAGGTTCTCCACCGTGGGCGGGGAGAGGGGGTCCGCGGATGCGGAGCGGGACCCCAGGGGGTTCGCCATCAAGTTCTACACCGAGGAGGGCAACTACGACCTCGTCGGGAACAACACCCCCGTGTTCTTCATCAGGGACCCGCTGAAGTTCCCCGACTTCATCCACACGCAGAAGCGCAACCCGAAGACCAACCTGAAGGACCCCGACATGTTCTGGGACTTCCTGTCCCTGACGCCGGAGTCGGTGCACCAGGTGACCATACTCTTCTCCGACAGGGGCACCCCCGCGACCCATAGGAACATGAACGGCTACAGCAGCCACACCTACAAGTGGTACAACGAGAAGGGGGAGCAGTCCTGGGTGCAGTACCACTTCAAGACGGACCAGGGGATCAAGAACCTCACGAGGCAGGAGGCGGACGCCATGAGGTCGAAGGACCCCGACCACGCGACGAGGGACCTGCACGACGCCATCGAGCGGGGGGACTATCCGTCGTGGACCCTGGAGATGCAGGTCATGCCGGCCGACGAGGCCGAGGACTACAGGTGGGACGTGTTCGACATCACCAAGGTGTGGCCCCACGGCGACTACCCGACCGTGAAGGTCGGGAAGCTCGTCCTGAACAGGAACCCGGTGAACTACTTCGCCGAGGTGGAGCAGGCGGCCTTCTCGCCGGGCAACTTCGTCCCCGGGATAGGTCCGTCGCCGGACAAGCTCCTGCAGGGCAGGCTCTTCTCGTACCACGACACGCACCTCCACAGGCTCGGCCCCAACTACCACCTCATACCCGTGAACGCCCCGAGGGACGCCCAGGAACGGAGCTACCAGAGGGACGGGGCGATGAGGGTCGACGCGGGCGGCGGCGCCGGCCCGAACTACTGGCCCAACTCGATGGGCGGGCCCGGGCCCGACATGGCCGTGAAGGACCCCGCGTTCGACGTCTCAGGGAAGGCGTACAGGCAGCCCTACGCCCACCCGAACGACGACTTCTCCCAGCCGGGGGCGCTGTACAGGAAGGTCATGACCGGGAAGGACCGGGAGCACCTCGTGGGCAACATCGTCGCCCACCTCGGCGGCGCGCAGAAGCGCATCCAGCTCAGGCAGGCGGCCCTGTTCTTCAAGGTGGACCCGGACTACGGCAGCAGGGTGGCCAAGGGGCTCGGCCTCAGCGTCAAGGAGGTCGAGAGGTTGGCGGGGATGTCCCAGGAGGAGAGGGTCAGGGCAACGAGCTGACCCCGCCGCCGAAGGTCAAATAGCCTGTCAGGCCCATCGCGTCCCGGATGCCGCCGGTACGGCTCGAGGGCGTGCACATACTCCTCACATACAAGTGCCTCTACGAGTGCGAGCACTGCTTCGTCTGGAGCTCGCCGTCCTCCAAGGGCACGATGACGCTCGCGCACCTCGAGGACACCATCCGGCAGGCGAAGGACGTCCCGTCCGTGACTCGCGTGTACTTCGAGGGCGGGGAGCCGTTCCTCTTCTACCCCCTCCTTCGGAGGGGCATCGAGCTCGCGAGGAGCCTGTCCCTGGAAGTGGGCATCGTCAGCAACGCGTACTTCGCCACGGACGACCGGGCGGCGGACCTGTGGCTCAGGCCGCTGGCCGAGTCGGGGATCTCCGATCTCAGCCTTAGCACGGACGAGCACCACGGGACCGGGGAGGAGAAGGACATGGTCATGAGGGCCAGGGAGGCCGCTGACAGGCTGGGCATCCCCGTCGGCGTCATCGAGATCGAAGGGGTGGAGCGGCTGGCGTGCCCGGGGCCCGGGGACGAGTCGAAGGGGCAGCTGTGCTTCAGGGGGCGGGCCGCGGAGAAGCTCGCGCCCAAGGCCCCGAAGAGTCCCTGGAGGTCTTTCGACACCTGCCCTGAGGAGCCCCCGGCGATAGGCAGGGTCCATGTCGACCCGTACGGCAACGTGCTGTTCTGCCAGGGGATATCGGTCGGGAACGCGTGGAAGAGGCCGCTCAAGGACATCATGTCCGGACTCGACCCGGCGGCGCACCCCGTCATTGGCCCGCTGACGAGGGGAGGGCCTGCGAACCTCGCCAAGGAGCACGGCGTGAGGCCGAGGAAGGAGTATGCGGACGCGTGCCACATGTGCTACGAGGTCAGGCAGGTGCTGAGGGGGAAGGGGGAGCTCGAGGGAATCCTGCTCCCGGACCAGTCGTACGGTGTCAATCCGGACGACGCTTCTGGCGCCTGAGGCGTGTCCTCGAATCATGCGCCGCGAAGACCATTGATACATACATCTTAATAGGATGATGACCATCTGCCCATACATACGCGCATCAGAATGGTGTGACCATGAAGGAACAGAAGGTCATCAGGGACCCAGGCGCCTTCCAGCTGCTGGCCGACCAGACCAGGATGAAGATCGTATACCTCCTCAGGGCGAATGAGATGACGGCCGGCCAGCTGGCCCAGGCGTTGGACCTAACCCCTCAGACGATATACCACCACCTCAAGAAACTGAAGGAGGTGGACATGATAGAGGTGTCCAAGGAGGAGAGGAGCGACCACCTCGTCGAATCGTACTACCGCGCGACCGCAGGGCTGTTCATCTTCGCGGACGGGCCGTGCGCCGACGAGAAGCACGGCGCGGAGAGGATGAGGTTCGTGCTGAAGGGGCTGGACGGCCTCGGCTTCCACATCGCGATCAACGAGAAGAGGGTGTCCCAGCTGTCGAAGCTGAGGGAGGAGCTGAGGGGTGTGCGGGAGGACCCCGACCTCATCGCCAAGGTCTACGACCTTGACAACGTCGATTCGTCGATAGGGAGGGACCTGATCGAGTTCGCCACGATGATGAAGATGGACGACCGCGAGTTCGAGAGGTGCCTCGAGGTCCAGAGGACGCTCAGGGAGTGGCTCCTGTCGGGAAGGAGCGACAAGGACAGGCCCTGACCGTCTCCGAGGGATACATCTCAGGATCACGCACGGTGTCACTATGTCGAACAGAAGCACTCTCTGGAGCCATCGGGACTTCCTGAACGTGTGGGCCGCGGAGACCGTGTCGGTCTTCGGCAGCCAGTTCTACATGCTCGCCATGCCCCTCGCGGCCGTGATAATCCTCGACGCGACCGCGTACGAGATGGGCATCCTCTTCGCGGTGGAGATGCTGCCGTTCCTCCTGTTTGGCCTGCTCGCGGGCGTGCTCGCGGACAGGAGGGGGCGGAGGTCCATCATGATAGTCTGCGATTTCGGCAGGGCGGCAGCTCTCGCCGCGGTCCCCATAGCGTGGTACTTCGACGTGCTCTCCTGGCCCGTCATGTACGCGGTGGCCTTCGTCGCAGGGGCATTCACCGCATTCTTCGATATCGCGTACCAGGCATACCTCCCGGTGCTGGTCAAGAGGTCAGAGCTCGTGGACGCGAACAGCAAGCTCGAGACCAGCAGGGCGTCGTCGCAGGTGGCCGGCCCGAGCATCGCAGGCGTGGTCGTGGACGCGCTAGGCGCGCCGCTCGCCATGGTGGCGAACTCCATCTCGTTCCTCGGCTCGGCCCTCTTCCTCCTCCGGGTGAAGAAGAAGGAGGAGGTCGTGAGGGCGGAGAACGGGAAGTCGGTGCTCGCGGAGATCAAAGAGGGGCTGCACATCGTCCTCCACAACAAGATGCTCAGGGGCATCGCGGGGTGCACAGCGACCGCGAACATCTTCGGGAGCATGACCGGCGCACTGATGATGCTGTTCCTCGAAGACTCACTCGAACTCAGCGCGGGATGGATCGGGGCCATCTTCGCGGTCGGCTCGCTCGGGGCGGTGCTGGGCGCCGTCGTGTCCGCCAGGGTCGTCGCCGCCATCGGGGTCGGGAAGACCATAGTCTTCTCCGCGCTCGTCACGGGATTCCCCCTCATGTTGATGACACTCGCGTACCCGGAGAACGCCCTCCTCGTGATGATGCCCTTGTTGTTCGTGGGCGGCATCATGAACATCATGTACAACGTCAACCAGGTCAGCCTGCGCCAGTCCATCACCCCCGATGCACTTCAGGGGAAGATGAACGCCACCATGAGGTTCATCGTGTGGGGTGTCTTCCCGCTAGGTGGCCTCCTGGGAGGCATGATGGGGGAGGCGCTCGGCCTCCGCACCACGATACTCATCTCTGGCATCGGGACCCTCGCATCTGTCGCCTTCGTGCTGTTCTCGCCGGTGTGGAAGGTCGAGACCATCCCTGAGGAGCAGGTCGTCTAGGGCAGGCACGACGACAAGCGCTACGGTCCGACGGCCATCGAGTCGCCTAACAAGGACGAGGTCGCTCTCTGCAGGGAACTTGGCCAGAGAGTGGCGAAGCTGGCCGAGGCTCTGAAAGCATGACCCTGCGGCCGCGTGCAACCGACACCTGGACATCTACGACGACAGCTCGAGTATGAACCCGTAGGCCTCCAGCCCAAGGGCCGTGTCAGAGTCGAACAGGGCGGAGACCGCGCCGTCCACGTCGCCGCACGCGAGCGCCTCCTCGGCCGCGTCCTCCGCCTCCGCGTTCGCCTCGAACGCCCCGGCCTCCCATCCGTTCAGGACAGGCGCCAGCTCGATCCACGCGGCGAAGGCGCCCTCCCTGAGCAGGCTCGCGGCCTTCCACACGGTGCCGTCGACGTACGCCGACAGCGCCTCGGCGAGCTCCGTCGGGCGCTGCATCAGCCCGTTGTGCAGCGGGAAGTAGGGCGTGTAGCCCGGGCAGTTGACCGAGGTCCACATCACGGACATTGTCTCCGGGTGGTCCGGGTCTATCTCGAAGACGCCCGCAGCGACGGTCCGTATGTTGCATATCGAGTAGCCGGGCCAGCCGAAGCCCCAGGTGCCCCAGGGCATCTCGTCGAGGTGCCTCTCTATGATCTCCCAGGGCTGGGCGCAACCGTAGTTGTCCACGTCCCTGGTGAAGGACGCGAGCTCCTGGGCCGTGACGACGTCGCCGCTCCCGTCCAAGAGCTCATAGGCCCGGTCCATCCTCGAGACCGAGGCGACCCAGAAGTAGCCGAAGTCGTCGTCCACGACCCATCCGAAGAACGGGTCGAGGGTGTAGTGGTTCGTGTGCACCGCGACGCCGTCGGTGACCTCCACCCATGTGGTGTCGTCGCCGTCGCCGAAGGAGTAGCATGACGACACGGCCTCAATGAACGCGGCGGAGTCCCTGTCCGCGACCATCACGCTCGTGCCTCCGTACTTGTCGACCGTGCTCACGAGCTCTATGGCCTCGTCCACGTCCGCGCACATCTCGAGGACGTGCCTGTTGAGCGGGTTCTCGTCCCAGCCGCCCTCGAAGTACTCGGGCACCGGCACCCAGTTGTTGCCGTCGGCGAGGCCCTGGTCGTTGATGCCGAAGGAGATGCCCCAGTCACCCGCGCCCGCGACGGCCATGAACCCGTGCTTGCCGTCGATGGGCTCGACGATGAGCAGGACGTTGGGGGCGTTCGCGTCCCTGGTCTTGGAGGCCATGGTGTTGCCGCTCTCCGAGCCCGAGCCCACGGCGACCACTATGGTGCAGCCGTCGTGCGACCTGACGGACGAGCCGAACATGTTCATCGCGAGGAGCTCACCGAAGTCCACGCCCGACGCCTCCGCCATGGCACGTATCTCTGTGACCATGTGCTCCGGCATCGACGGCGACAGCACCAGGGCCCTCGCGGCCATCGCTCCCCTGTCCATGCCCTTCGCCCTCGCCTCGTCCCAGAACCTGCCGAGGTTGTCCCTGATCATCGGGCCCACGGCCTCGCCGTAGGCGGTGCCGCGCTCCTCGTGGGTGCCTGAGAGGACCACCACGGGCATCCCGTCGACCGTCGGGAGGGCGCCATCGCCCCCCGTGCCGACTGGCACGAAGACCGTGAGGCTCAACGCGATCGCGACACACACCGCCAAAGAAGTGACTGATCCCCTCATCTCGACGTCCCCCCGTCGCGGGAACGCACCCGCCCGACCGGCCGGGGCGCCCGCGCTCCGACACCCTGACCGCGTTACATGCTAATAATCGGTTGCGGTCGGAGCCCCGAGGCCACCCGCCTGCGGCGAGGGAGGGACGATAGGACGGAGGGAAGCCCTTAAGCCATTGGGAGCAGTTCGGAGTGCGGATACGGCCATGAAGTGCACGAATTGCGGTTCTGAGAACCCCGAGGGCAAGAAGTTCTGCGGCGACTGCGGCAAGGAGATGGCGGAGGCCCCCGCCGAGGCCGAGGTGGACACGGGGAGGAAGTGCAGCTCCTGCGGCCGCGCCCTCGAGATGGAGACCAACGTCTGCCCCTACTGCGGACGATGGGTCAAGCGCTCCATGTTCGGGTGATGGCAGCCGCCACCCGTCAAAGGGGGCGGCACATGAAAAGGGTCTTACCGGCGGGATGATGGCCTATCGGCCCATCCCCTTCCGGCCTGTCAGATGAAAACACTCGTTGTAAGGGGTTTGACCGGTCAGGAACCTTCGCCCCTCACAGCTTCAGGACGTTCCTGGCCTTGTTCTCATCGCTCACGGCTAACGCCATATGGACATGCTTCGAGTCCTTGTCCAGCATGTACGCTGCGTCGATGTTGACGCCCGCCCTGGCGAGCTCTCCCGAGATCCTGGCTAGCTCTCCAGGCTTGTCCTCCACCTTCGCCACCAGCAAGTTCCTCTCGGAGAACTGCATGTTCGACTGGCTCAGGCTTCTGCGGGCCTTCTCGGGGTCGGATGTGACGATTCTCACGACCTCGGCCGTAGGCTCTGTCGAGATCGCACGGACGTTCACGCCGTCCTTCTGCAGGACATCCGCCATCCGTGCCAGCTCTCCCGACCTATTCTCCAGCTTTACGCTAAACTCCTTCTCCATATTCCTTTCCTCCATTTCACAAGAACAAGTGCGCAAGAAATCTCCACCACCGAGGGGAGGGAGTAAGAGACGATTCACGTCTTGACCCAGTGCAATACCACTAATGCATCCGTTGCTCAACCATGTGCTGCTGCTACACGATAGGGGGGTAACCGACGCCTGTGGTATAGGGTAGGTCCGGGTGCTGGGGGACACGGTGTCCGCGGCCACGCAGCGGCAGTCACCTCGATCATCGTCGTGCCGCTCTCCGCCATCACCGCACTGGCGGGCCGCAGCGCCCGTCCCGACACCGGTCGGCGGGGAGGAGCTCGACCGGACACACAGCCTCCGGTCGCGGCCACGCATCAAGACTTGTCCTAAGGGCCTGCCGAACCCGCGCAACCTTATTATAGCACAGTCTCGGATTCGCGAGTCAGTGCGGAGGCGATGGACGTCTTTGTCCATCGCACGGACACGAATGGGGGAAGAGAATGAGAGTGACTCAGAAGCGTGTTTTGATGGTAGGGTTGCTGCTCTCCGCCTCGATGGTCCTGTCAGGCATGGTCGCGGCCGCGCCGAGCCTGCAGAACCCCGTGGCGGAGGAGGAGGAGGACGGGTCCGGGACCTGGACCGTCTTCGTCTACCTCTGCGGAGACAACAACCTCGAGAGCTATGCGATCGATGACCTGGTAGAGATGGAGAACGTCGGGTCCCAGAACGGCGTGACGATCATAGTCCTGCTGGACACGTTGACCTACGCCGAGGGCACCCACTGGCTCCTGATCGAGGAGGGCGTGACACACTACGACGCCGAGACGGGCGAGCTCGCGTGCGACTGCCACCTGTTCCCTGATGAGGAGTGCCCGGGAGAGGTCGACATGGGCGACGGCGAGAAGCTCACGTGGGCGGTCGTGACCGCCTTCACGTACGCCCCGGCGGACCACTACATGCTCGTCCTGTGGGACCACGGCGGCGGGTGGAGGGGCGTCTGCTACGACGACAGCTCCCTCGCGGTCGGAACGGACGGCTGGGTCTCCAGATTGACCACGCCCGAGACGGCTGCGTCCCTGGCAGCGGCCCAGGAGCAGCTCAGGGAGGGCGAGGACGCGGACTACAAGCTCACGATCCTCGGCTACGACGCCTGCCTCAACGCCATGATGGAGGTCGTCTACCAGAACAGGGACGTCGCGGACTACATGTTCGCGTCGATCAACCTGGTACCCGGCCCTGGCATGGGCTACGAGGGCTTCCTGTCGTACATGGTCCAGGACCCGAGGCCGACCATCGAGGAGATCGGCATCAAGGTGGTCGACTCCTACGTGGAGTTCTACGAGGACCTGAACTCTGAGACCGGCCAGGGCCTCGAGTACTTCGGCGACACCACGCTCTCGTTCATCAAACTGGGCGACCGCGTGACGCAGTTGGTGGAGGACATAGACGCGCTCGCGCACGAAATCATAGACGGCGGATACATGGAGACCCACAGGGGCGCCATAGAGTCGGCCGAGTCGCAGACCCCGAGGATACCGACCTACGAGGGCGAGATGCTGCCGTTCGTCGACCTGGGCCTGTTCGCCGAGAAGCTCGGCGAGAAGATCCCCGACCTGAAGCCGCTGACGGACAAGGTCGTGGAGGGCGTCGACGAGGTCGTCGTGTACGAGAACCACGTCACCTCCGCCAGCGGGGCGGTCCTGAGGACCACGGGTATAACGGTGTACTTCACCTGCTCGTACTACTGGATCAACCCGGCCTACTGGTTCGAGGACATTGAGGACGCCGAGGACTACGGGCTGAACACGCTGTACTACGGCATGGACTTCACCGTGGACACCTGGTGGGACGAGTTCGTCTTCACCTTCTGCCAGGCGTACGACGAGAGCATCCTCGACCTCGAGCAGGACTGAAACCAGAGAAAACGGTGCGGCCCTGCGGCCGCACCATCACTTTTCATCCCATCGACACAGCGCGCCTGCCGCGTCCCCGGGAGTGCGGCGCCGTCTATCCCCAGATCGCCTCGTACTTCCGCTCGAGGTACCTGACGAAGGGCTCGGACGAAAGGCTCCTGCCGGTGACGCGCTCCACCAGGTCCCCGGAGTCGTAGAGCGAGCCCCAGCGGTGGACCTTCTCCCTCAGCCAGCCGACGACCGCCTGCGGCCTCCCCGCCGCGATCTCGTCCTGCCAGCCGGGCATGTCCTTGTCGAGCCTCTCGACGTACATGCCGTCGTAGACGTTCCCCATCGCGTAGCTCTGGAAGTAGCCGAACGAGCCCATGCTCCAGTGGATGTCCTGCATCACGCCCTCGACGTCGTCCTCCACCTCCACGCGGAGGTACTTGTCGTACAGGTCGTTCCAGACCTGCGGCAGCTCGCTGACCTTGACCTTGCCGGAGAACAGCGCCCGCTCGATCTCGAACCTTATCGCGATGTGGAGGCAGTAGGTGACCTCGTCCGCCTTGACCCGTATCTTCGTCCTCGCGACCCTGTTCACGGATTTCATCAGGTCGTCGAGCTGGATGTCGGAGTAGGCCCCGCCCGTGAGCTCCTTGAACCGGGGAAGGTAGTAGCCCCAGAAGTGCTTGGACGTGCCTATCATGTTCTCCACGAACCTCGAGCAGGACTCGTGCACGCCCATGCTCGCGGGGTGCGACACCGGCTGGTACATCCACTCGCGGTTGATGTTCTGATCGTACATGGCGTGGCCGGACTCGTGCATGCCCCCGAGGAGCGTGTCGAAGATGCCGTCGTCGCTCACCCTCACGGTTATCCTCACGTCGTCGACGTAGCCGGTGGTGAACGGATGGATGGTCTGGTCTATGCGCCCCCGGGCCTTGTCCGAGACGGTGTCGTAGCCCAGGAGGTTCACTACATCTTTCACGACCTCCATCTGCGCCTGCCTGGGGACGGGCCTGAGCAGCCTCGACGGGTCGACGCCCTCGGACGCAGCGCTGTACCTGTCCGTGAGGCGGACGAGGTCGCGCCTGAGGCCCGTGAGGACCTCCTCCGCCTGGTCCCCGGTCATCCCCCGCTCGTAGTCGTACATGAGCGAGTCGAAGACGGTCCTGGTGCCCCTGGCCTCCATGGCCGCCTCCGCCACCTTCCCGCTGAGGTCGACCATCTTCTCGAGCTCGGGCTCGAACACGCGCCAGTCCTTGGCGTTCCTCGCCCTCGCCCACGCGTCCCTCGCGACCGCGGTCTGCTTGGTGTACGCGGCGACGAGGTCCTCGGGGACGCTCATGGCCACGTCCCTCTCCATCCTGAGGAGGGAGAGGTTCCTCGACTGGACCTCGTCGTACCTAGAGGACTCCTTCACGCACTCGGAGACGACCGCCCCGAGCTCGTCGCTGGTGAGCATCCTGTGGCTCAGGCGCCTGAGGAGGGCGAGCTGCTCCCCCCTGAGGTCGACGCCCCCTGGGGGCATGTAGGTGTCCAGGTCCCACAGCATCATCAGGCCGGCGGAGTCGATCAGGACGGTCTCGCGATACTTCTGCAGCATCTTCTCGTAAGGGTTCATGTCAGGTGCCCTCGGGGGTGGCGGACTGGCCGGGTGATTACCGTCCCTGATGATTATCCTTTCCGAGGGACGGCGCGCCGGCCGTCCGCCCGGCCCGTGCGGGGTCATGTTGAAGTATCTGGCACCCGTTCCGGGACGCGTATGACGGTACCTGCCGCCGGACCAAGGAGGACGGCGGCCCCCCTGGGGCTGTCGTTCAGGCCCTTCAACGAGGAGGACGTCCCCGCGTGCGGGAGGCTCGCGCGCGACGCGTGGCCCGCGGGCCCGGGCATCGCGTCCATGGAGATGGAGCTCGCGGGGATGGAGGGGTACGTGAGGTATTCGCTCGGGTCATCCAACTGGGGCGAGGTCGCAAGCACCGACGATGGCATCGTCGGGTTCCTCCTCGGGAGGATAGACGGGCTCCCGGGGGGCCCGCCGCCGAAGCGCGGCTTGCTCGGGGAGGTGCCCTCGATGCTCGCCTCGGCGCTCGACGACGAACACCGGCCGAGGCTGCTGGGGTTCCTGTGGAGCCTCGCCCTGACGGACGTCAAGGTCAGGCTGAACACCCCTGCCTCGGACGCGTCGGTGGAGATGTTCATCGTCGGCTCCTGGAGCAGGGAGAAGGGCGTCGGCACCGCGCTCCTGGAGAGGTTCCTGGAGGCGGCCAGGGGCGCGGGCGCGTCATCCGTGACGGTGTACACCGACGAGCTGATGAGCAACTGGCGGTTCTACGAGGGCCGCGGGTTCAGGAAGGTGGCCTCGTTCCATGACAACATCACGTCCCACTACTCCGGCTCCCCATCGCGGGGCTTCGTTTTTGCGCTGGACCTCGGAGGTCAGGGGGACCCCGGTCCTCGCCCTCCGCCACTTTCGCCTCCATCCACAGGAACACGTTCAGGGTGCAGAGGGCGAGGCCGATGAACGGGATGCCGAGGACGACCAGGGCCCGGACCCGGTCGCCGCCCCTGCGGGCGGTCCATCAACAGACCCGCTCAAGGGCGGCCTATCGGGCCGCGTGCCAGGCGGCAGGTGGCCTGGCACGTCTGGAAACGAGCGGCCCCCGGCGCGCAGAGCCGGGGAATCCCTGGGGTATCGTTCAGCCGAGGAACTCTGCGAGCGGGGCCGCGGCGTTCCTCCACTCGACCTCGAGCTTGAGGACGTCCTCCATGAACCACGGTTCGAGCTGACCGTCCCTGACCGACTCCAACGCGGCGAGCGCCTCCTCGGTGGACATCGACCCGTCCATGAGTCCGAGGTACACGCCCTGTATGTCGACGTAGTCCTGCGCCTGGTCGAAGTCGTCGCCCCAGTACATGAAGCAGTCCATCATCTGCGAGAGGACCGTGACATAGGCCTCCCTGCTGCAGTAGACTCCCCACTCCATGCTCCGGACAGCCTCGAGTGAGGACGCGGCCGAGCCCGTGTCGTCCGCCTCGAGCGCCGCTATGGCCCCCGACACGGCCACATAGTCGGTGGCGTGCTGGTGCGGCCTGAACAGCGGCTCCCAGGACGCCATCATGCCTCCCTCGCCCATGGTCCACGGGATGAGTATCCGCCTGGCGTCGATGATCGCGCGGTTCAGCTCGTCCGCGTCGGCGATGGCGGCGGCCTTCTGCTGGGGCGACTTCGCCGCGGCGTATGCGGCCTCGATCTCGTCGGCCCTGACGTTGATGGCGGCAGACAGCGCCTCCATGTCCCGCAGGGCCGCCAGCGCCGCGTCGATGTTCGCGCGCTGCGACGGGACCATCGGCCTCTCGGAGCAGAGGTTCTGCTGGGCCCAGTCGCACACGGCGACCAGGTCGAGCGGCAGCACCAGCGCCCCGACCGCCCGGTAGCCCATGAGGGCGGTGAGCTCAAGGACCATCCCGAGCATGTCCTCGGACTGGATCTCTATGGTGTCGAGCTGGGTGTGATAGTACGGGTCGAACCCGGTGCCCCAGACCATCTCCACCGCGGTGCCCCCGCCCTTGCCCGCGAAGGACCATGCGTCGGTCCAGGTCCACACGGGCGTGTAGCAGTTCAACACGTTGAGGTAGCCGAGGTCGGATATGGCGCTCCAGACGAAGTCCGAGACCTCCAGCGAGATCTCGAGCCACACCTTCCCGTCCACCTTCGGGAAGCTCCCGCCGTCGATGTTCAGCTCCATGACCAGGCCGTCCATGATGTCCGGGTGCGCGACGACGAACTCGTACGAGCCCACGAGCCAGTTGAACCATGTGCCATCGGGGCCGCCGCTCTCCTCCGAGCCCACGGAGCAGAACACGAGCGTCCTCTCGTTCACGTAGTCCCCGGACGCCCTCGCCTCGGAGAACATCCTGGCCATCTCGAGCACGACCGCGACCGATGAGCAGTCGTCGAACGAGCCGTCCCACCAGGTGTCTATGTGCCCCGATATGACGACGTACTCGTCGGCCCTGGTCGTCCCCTCGAGGACGCCCGCCACGTTGACCGAGCGCGCATCGGAGTCGAAGTCGGTCCTCCCTGAGATCCGCAGCGTGACAGGACCGTCCTGGGCGAGCTCCTGCAGCCTCGCCGCAGAGTTCGGGGATATGGATATCGCGGGTATCCGTGAGAACACGGAGTCCTGCTTGATCCCCTCCGGGTGGTCCGCGCCCTCGAAGTAGCCGTAGAACATCACCGCTGAGGCCCCGTGGAGCGCGGCCTCCTCGGCCGGGGTGTTGGGCCAGCCCTGGGTGTTGTCGTCCCTGTGCACCAAGGCTATCGCGCCCTCCAGGTCGTCGTCCGGGCCACACGCCGCATTGAACTCCGCGTGGGTCCCGTAGCCCACGTCGACCACGTCCGCGACGAGGACCGTCCCTCCCTCTTCGTTCCCGTGGAAGTAGGCCTCGCCGTCGATGTAGCCCCACACGGACTGGGCGTCGCCGTAGGTGGTCGCGGGGACGTCCTCGTCGCCGTTGGAGACGATCGTAACCGTGGTCGCCTCGGCGTGGTCCCAGTTCGCCACCCTGTACTCCTCCCACCACACCTCGTCAAGGGGCATGGCCTCCATCTCGCCCTTCACGTACTCCTGCGCCGCCCTCTCCTCCGGCGACCCGGAGGTCTTCTCGCCGAGCGAGGACAGGTGCTCCAGCTGCGCCCACGCGTGGTCGTAGTCGATGAGGTCCATGATGGCCGCCTCGTCGGCCGCGAGGTTGACAGGTTTGCTCGTACCTATCGCAGGCAGGCCGTAGCACACCGGCATCGCCAGGACGGTCATGAAGAACAGGCCCACGATTAGACTCTTCACTCTGCGCACTAGACTCCCCCCGAAGCACTTCCCCTGACATCCCCCGTCAGGGCATACCCGGATGGCGTCCTGACAAGATAAACCGTTCCCACGCCGCATGGCCGGCGGGTGTCCGGGGGAGGAGGTCAGTACGCCCTCCGCGGGGCTCCTCCGATATATACCTTGTCATTCCTTGACAGGGACTTAAAAATAGGCGCCAAAGCCATACACCGGCCCGAGGAAAGGGGGGAATTTGAGATCCTCGTGATACGTGGGAGTCTAGCGAAAATCCTGTGTCTATCGCTGGTCCTCGTCCTGTTCATACCTCTGCTGGGGGTGCAGGCGGCCTCTGCCAAGGGGCAGGGCAAGGACACGAACGGAACGCCGACATACAACCTCTACTTCGGTGACCTGCACACGCACACTGGCTATTCTGACGCATACGATGCCAGCACTCCTTGGGACGCTTACGCGGCCGCGGTCGCCGCCGGGGCCGACTTCATGGCCGTGACAGACCACATGCAGATCTGGCACGCATACACCGCGTGGATCCAGGACGAGGAGGAGTGGGCCGACTGCCTCGCAGCGGCCGACTACTACACCTCCGACACCTTCGTCGCGATGGCAGGCTACGAGGCATGGCTCCTCGCGAACTGCGGGGAGATCAACGTGTACAACTCGCCCGAGTTCCCGCCGACCGAGACACTCGGATACCGGCTGGACAGGCTGCCGGACTTCTACGACTGGATCACGTCGGTGCCGGGAGCGATAGGGCAGTTCAACCACCCGCTCTACGTCAGCGAGGACTTCATGGACTACGCGTTCTACAGCGAGGCGAGGGACCTCTGCATGGGCGTCATAGAGATACACAACGAGGACTTCTACGAGCCGAGCTACATCAAGGCGCTCGATGCCGGTTGGCACGTGATGCCCGCTGCGAACTCCGACACGCACTACTCCGACTGGATCGCAGGCCACGAGGTCAGGAGCGTCCTGCTGGCCGAGAGCCTCACGCCCGAGGACCTGTACGCCGCCATGAGCGCAGGAAGGGGCTACGCGACCCTCGACAAGAACCTGAGGGTCGAGTACACGCTCGACGGGGCGGTGATGGGCTCCAACCTATCGGCACCGGACGGGGCATACACGGCGTGGATCAAGATAGAGGACCCCGACGGGGCGGAGCTGGACGAGATAACCCTGGTGGAGATAGTGACGGACGGCGGAGTGGTCGTGGCGTCGATACCGACATCCGGGTCGCTCGTCGAGCTCACGGTCGATCTCTCCTCGGAGGACTCCAGGTACTTCTACGTCCGCGTGACGACCGCGTCGCCGCTGAACGGGGACGTGCCCGGAGTGACGGCCTGGACCGCGCCGGTGTGGACGGGCCGCTGAACCGGGCGCATCCGAACGCGTGAATCGAACACGGTCAGGGGACCCTCCGCCCGGGCGAAACGGCGCCGGACCGAAGGTGATTTAAGGCCTTCGTGCTAGAAAATAGCAACCCTTATCTCGGTCGGATGGATGCCCCACCTGGACGCATCAGCGGAATCAGTGGGGGTTCTGTACATGACGACGTTCTCGGACAGGTTCAGGGTGAGGAAGCCGGTAGAGATATTGAGCAAGGAGGACAAGACCGCAATACACGAGGCAGCGCTCGACGTGATGGAGACCGTTGGCATACGGATCCACAGCAAATCCGCCAGGGACGCGCTCAGGGACGCCGGCGCGCTCGTCGACGAGGCAACGGCCGTTGTCAAGTTCCCGAAACACGTCACAAACAAGCTGATGGCATCGGTGCCGGAGGAGATCGTCCTCGCGGGGAGGGAGAAGGAGTACGACCTGCCCATGGACGGACGGCACTGCTTCTACACCACCGACGGCTGCGGCATATCCGTGTGGGAGCAAGAGACCCAGAGCAGGAGGCTCGCGGTCCTCCAGGACATCAGGGACAGCGCCAGGATGGCCGACTACCTCCCGCACTGCAGCATATACGAGCCGACCGTGGTGCCATCCGATGTGCCCGAGGAGTCGCACGTCATAGTCGCGATGAAGGAGGCCTTCGACATATCGAGGAAGCACATACTCAGCGAGTCCACCTCCAACCCGGAGGAGGCGCGCATACAGATCAAGATGGCCTCCGAAATCGTCGGGGGCATAGAGGAGCTCAAGAAGAGGCACATAATGTCCGCGATGGTGTGCACCATGTCCCCGCTCACGCTCGACGGCAACGCGACAGAGGCGGGGATGGTCTGGGCCGACGCGCACGTGCCCGTGTGCATCACGGGCATGGCGATGGCGGGCGTGAGCTCGCCCGCGACGCTCGCCGGCAACATAGTCGTCAACCACGCGGAGACGCTGTCCCTCGCGTGCGCCATCCAGGCCCGGTCCAAAGGGGCCCCGGCAATGTACGGCTCCGTACTCTCGAACGTGGACCCGAGGACGGGCGCTATAATGCTGGCGTCACCTGAGGGCATCCTGCTCTGCATCATGGCCCACGAGATGGCCAAGCACGTGAAGATGCCGTCCGCCTGCGGCGGCCTGGGCTCGAACGCGAAGGTCCCGGGCATGCAGAGCTGCATCGAGAACAGCCTCGTGGCGCTGGGCAGCACCCTCTTCGCCCAGGAGGTCAACAACGGCCTCGGGCTCCTCGACTGCTCGACTGTCCTGTCGTACGAGCAGATGGTCATCGACAACGACATCGTGGGGCGGGCGCTCGTGTTCGGCAGGGAGATACCGGTCACAAAGGAGACCCTGCACCTGGACCTCATCAAGGAGGTCGGGATACTCGGCATGGGGAAGAAGAAGGGCAACTTCCTCGGCGAGAGGGCCACCATGCAGGAGGTCCGGCAGTTCTTCAGGTCCGACGTGCTCGCGAGCGAGCCCTTCGACCAGTGGGTGGCCAAGGGGAGGAAGAGCGAGGTCGCGGCCGCCAAGGAGAGGGCGGACTGGATCCTGAAGAACCACCAACCCGAGATGCTCGACAAGGACGTGTCAGCCAGGCTGGCCAAGATAGTCGAGGCCGCGGCCAAGTAGGGAGGGGTCGCGCAGGGCGCCGTAACACCGGAGGCGAGGAAATGGCAGTGGCAAGGTTGAGGTTCCTCGACAAGGACGAGGAGGAGCTCATACACCGCAAGAGCATCGAGTGCCTTGAGACAATCGGCGTGAAGGTCAAGAGCCCGACGGTCCTCGATATGCTCGGGGATGCCGGGGCCAGCGTCGACGCCAAGAGACAGGTCGCCCTGATCCCGGAGTCGATGGTCCGCGAGGCGCTGAGGACCGTGCCGAAGGAGATGACGCTGCACGGCAGGGAGAAGAGGCACGACATGCGCATCCCGGTCAGCTCGTGGCCGTACTGCGGGACGACCGGCCTCGGGACGTACACCATCGACATCGAGACCGGGCAGAGGCGCGACTCGACCGTGAAGGACATCGCCAACTGCGTGAAGGTCGCGGACGCCCTGGAGGGCGTCGACTACGTGCAGACCTCGCTGACGGCGACGGAGGTCTCGCCCCTCACCCACGGGCTCCACGAGCTCTGGACCGCGTTCAAGAACACTACTAAGCACGTGCAGGGAGTGGAGATATTCAACGCCGAGGACGCGCGCGCGCAGATAGAGCTAGGCGCGCTGATCGCAGGAGGCGCGGAAGAACTCAGGAGGGAGCCGCGGTTCACCGTGATACACTGCTCCATCGCCCCGCTCATGTTCGAGCGCGACGCCGTGGAGGCGATGGTTGAGTTCGCGAAGGCAGGCGTGCCCATAACGACTATGTCCATGTCCCTCTCCGGCGGCACCGCCCCGGTGACGATGGCCGGGACGCTGGTGAACGCCAACTCCGAGAACCTAGCGAGCTACGTCATCGGCCAGGCGGCGAGCAAGGGTGCGAGGACCATCTACTGCTCTTCGTCCACGCCGGTCAATATGATGACGGGGATGATATTCTACGAGAGCGTCAACCAGCCGCTGATAGCGGCTGGGCTCGCCCAGATGGCCAGTAGGTACGGCGTCCCGTGCATGGTGGGCGACTGGGGTGTGAACGACACCGAGGAGCCCGGGGTGCCGCACACCCTGAGCGAGACGATGGGGATCGCCCTGAGCACGATGACCGGGACGGACATGCAGGGAGGCATAGGCACCCTGGACAACGCCAAGGGGGTCGCCCTCGAGCAGCAGGTCATCGACGCCTACATATGGGAGAACGTGCGGAGGCAGATGACCCCATTCGAGATAAGCGAGGCCACGGCCGCCCTCGACGTCATCAGGCAGGTCGGCCACGGCAACACCTTCCTGTCGAACGTCCACACCGCGAGGAACTTCAGGAGGGAGGTCGTGCTCCGGGACCCCGCGAAGGGCAGGTTCGAGGCGACGAACTCGAAGGCCATGGTCGCGGAGGCGCGGGAGATCGCCAAGAGGCTGCTGAGGGAGCACGAGGTCCCGGCGCTGGACAGGTCGGTCCTCGAGGAGGGCGCCAGGATCATCAGGGAGCGCGAGAAGGCGGTCGCAAAGATGCGATGACGGCCAGCTACGCCCTTGACCGTGCCTTCTTCTTCGGCATGTACCCCTCGGGGACCTCCATCGCGAACCTGCAGACCTCGTCTCCCCAGAGGATGGACTTCAGGACCACCGTCCTCACTGGCTTCCCGAAGGCCACCTCGTATGGCATCTTCTCGTAGCCCGCGCTGCAGTAGCAGAGGTTCCGTGGGATCTCCTCGCCCGAGAGGATGGCCTCCCTCGCGAGGAGGCAGTGGCAGCCGTAGTACCTCTTCAGCTTCGGGTCCTGCTCCTTGAGGTACTCTATCATCATGTAAGGGATCTTGGTCTGGTAGATCTTCTTCCCCCTTCGGACGCCGCCAGCGACCTCCGGGTTCGCCATCACGAAGTCGAGGGCGTCCTGGTCGATCATCTGGTTGTAGAACGGCGTCCCGTTCTTCATGTGGTCCTCCAGGAGCTTGACCATCCTCTCCCTGCGCTTCCTCAGGTACTCGTCGACGTCCTTGGACGCGAGGAGCATCTCCCTCTCCTCGGTGTAGTACTTCGGAGAGCCGGCGTGGACGCCCACGAGCAGCACCTCGCGCGCCCCGTCCTCCCCGAGGCCCGACTCGAGCCTGGAGATGAACTCGCAGGTCGCCTTGGGCATCTCCTTCGGGGGCGTCCCTATGGGAGGGGACTTGAAACCCCCCAGGACCTCCCCGTACCTCTTCTTCCCGTGCTTCTTCCTGACGACCTCGCAGAGGTCGTCCATCACCTTGGCGCCGTCGAGGGCGTTGAGGATCCCCATCTCCATGTCGGTGCTGCCGGAGAACCTCGCGTAGCGGAGGAGGCCGAGGAACGAGTCGAAGCTCCCCTTGCCACTCTCGGCGGCCTCGACCATGAACGCCCTAGCATCCCTGCCCTTGGCCTTCTCGAGCTTCCTGCCCTTCTTCTCGAGGAAGGACTCGAAGTCCTTCACGATCTTCACATTGGCCCTTATCGTCTTCGCGTCCATGTTCTTCGGGACGCGCTCTCCCGCCTTCAGGAACGCCTTGAAACCCGTCTCGTCCATCGAACATCATCCTTATGCCCAGGCATCGCCCGCTGCCCCTATCTATTTGCCGGGCGCCCCAATGCCCTAGACCCTCCAAGGCATTAAGTGCGGCCGTGGGGATTCCAGGTGCGGATGGGATGAACATGAACTGTCCTAATTGCGGGAAGCCAACGGTCGACGGAGCCGCGTTCTGCAGCGGGTGCGGGGCGAGGGTGGGCGCGCCTGTGTCAGGCCCGCAGACACCGATGCCCTCGGCGCCCGGGAACCCGATATGGTACCAGAACTTCTACCGAATCAGGAAGAAGGTCGTGGCGATAACGAACCAGTACTGGATAGAGGGCGCTGGCGGGACGCAGCTCGGCTACTCGAAGCAGAAGCTGATCAGGATCAAGGAGAGCATCAGGATCTTCACGGACGACTCGATGTCCTCCGAGCTCTTCAGGATACAGCAGGAGCAGGTCATGGACATGTGGGGCACCTTCGCCGTGGTCGACTCGGCGACCGAGGCGGTCGTTGGGAAGATCCGGAGGGAGGCTCTGTCGTCAGGGATCTACAAGGACTCGTACCTGCTGCTCGACCAGTACGGCAACCCCGTCGGGAGGGTCGCGGAGCGCGCGGGCAGGGGCCTCGCCAGGAAGTACATGCCGATGGGGAACCTCGTCCCGGAGCAGCTCGTGGTCGAGTTCGGAGGGCAGCAGGTCGCCGAGATCAAGCAGCAGTTCAAGGTCATCGGGGACATCTGGGAGGTCGACTGCTCTCGCCTGCCCGCGAGATTCGACAGGCGCACGCTCATAGCGACGATGCTGCTGATGGGAATGATCGAGCGGGACAGGAAATGACCTGACCCGTCAGCGGTTCCCGAACTCCTTGAGCAGGGCGTCCTGCACCGTGGTCACCGCACCCTTGACGTCCGCGGTGATGTTCGTCGCCAGGACTGGCCTGCCGTCCAAGTCGATCTTTGAACCCATCTCCGTGGCCGTAACGGTGCACTCGACTATCTCGCCGTAGCTCAGGAGCCCCATCTTGTTCTTGAGGGACACCTTGAGCGCGGCTTCGTCGGACGACTTGACCTTCATCTTGGTCTTGGCCCCCGAGGACAGGAACCTGAAGACCTCGTTCGCTGGCGCCTTGCACTGAACCACCGTCTGGAACTTCCCCACTGCAACCACCACTCCGCCCTGGGATTGCACCAGGGGTATTTCAAGATGGCTGGGCCTCGGGGAAAGAACCTTGAGGCCGCAAGACGATGCGACGGCGCACATAATGAGGGGATGCACAGTTCTCGCATTGGCCTTGGCTCTCGCAGCAGCGGCAGTCCTCGCGCCCCTGTCCGCATCGGCCTGGGGCAACGGCGGCTACTCCGACGACCAGGAGAACCCCGACTACGGGACCCACGACTGGATTGCTGACAAGGCCCTGACGCTGCAGGCCGAGGACGTCGCCTTCCTCGCCGCGACGTACCACTCCGAGTACCTCCTCGGGACGGAGGCCCCGGACAACCCCGAGTTCATAGGCGACTCGATCAACCACCACGTGTACTACTACTCGTCGGGGGCCCTCCAGGACGACGCAAGCGCCGTCAGGGCGCAAGCCCTCTACGCCCTCGCCCTCGCCAGCCTCGAAGGCGGGAACCTCCCCGCCGCCGCTTACCAGATCGGGGCGATGACGCACTACATCGCGGACATGGGGGTGTTCGGCCACACGATGGGGGCCTACACGGACTGGGGCGCCGAAGAGCACCACGCTGACTACGAGGAGGCCGTGGGCGACATGCTCGGCTCGATCACCCTTCCCCCGGGCATGGTGCTGGGCAACCTCAGCGCGTACGACGCCGCCCTCGGACTTGCGCGCGACACGACCTTCGGGGAGGGCGCCATCAAGACGAACGTCTGGATGGACTCCAACTACGACTGGGCGGACGAGGTCTTCGAGGCGAGCGCCATGGCCTCGCTGTACGGGTCCGTGTCGGCCTCCGCCGCCGCCATCAACCACCTCATCGTCGCAGCGGCCTACGAGCCGCCGCCGGAACCTGAGCCCGAACCTGAGGAGCCGACAGAGCCGGACGACGGGCCCGACCTCCTCCTGCCCGCGACCGTGTCGGCCGCCATAGTCGCCCTCGTCTCCGCTGTCCTGTTGGCGGTCAGGCGCGCCTCGCGGGGGAGGGGCCGCTAGCCCCGGTTCGGCGCATAAGATATATTCCTGGGCCGCGCCAATCCCTCGCGTATGTCAGAAGACCCGGCGTCCAAAGGTCCGTGCTGCATGATCGGTCTTTTCAAGGGACTGGGGCCGCGCTCGGCCGGGGCCCTCCTACTCCTCGCTGGCTCCATCGCACTGATGGGGATCATCACGGCGGAGACGCTGTACCCGGACTACAGCACCTCGGACAACATGATCAGCGACCTCGGGGCCACGGAGCCGCCCAACAGCATCATCGAGCAGCCCTCGTCGTACATATTCTCGGGCGCGATGGTCGTCACGGGCATCCTCGTGCTCGCCGCCACCTACTCTGTCCACCTCGAGTTCAAGTCCAGGGCGTTCTCTGCGCTCGTGGGGCTCTACGGCCTGGGCGTCCTGGGTGTCGGGGTGTTCAACGGAAGCTGGGGGACCATACACGCCTTGTTCGCCATGACGACGTTCGTTGCCGGGGCACTCGCCGCGGTCGTCTCGTACAGGGTCCTCCCGGCGCCGATGAAGTACCTATCGGCCGCGCTGGGGCTCATATCCCTCGTCACTCTCCTGCAGTACTTCGCCCTCGGGGACTCGAGCCCCCTCCTGGAGATGGGGGAGGGAGGGGTCGAGAGGTGGATCGCCTACCCGGTGCTCCTCTGGACCATGGGGTTCGGCGGGCTCATGATGGGCATCGACGAGAAGGAGTGAGGGGCCTCAGGGGCGCTTACCCCCGGTTTGGCACGCGCACCCCTTGCCCCTGAGCCTGCGCGCCTGCCCGGATACCGGCTCGAGGAGCGTGTCCTGGACCCGGCCCCGTTCGGAGGCCGGGACCGCGGAGAGGTCCAACGGGGATCTGTGGCGGTACCCCCTGGTCTCCATCTCCCTGACCTGCTGGTCGTGCCTCGCCGCGAGCGCCAGCAGCTTCCCCCTCCACCTCAGCACCTCCGGGTGGCGGGAGTAGCCCTTCTTCTCCTCGAGGATTATGGTCCAGATCGCGTGGAGCTCCCTGTGCTCCGCGAGGAGGTGGCTCCTGCAGAGGTAGGCCGCTGGCAGGTCCCATACGCGCATGTTGATGATGACGGCCCGGGGGCATTTATCAGATGCGCCGCACACCCTGCAAGGCCGTCACCACCGGACGGCGTGCGGGCATAGTACCATTACCACCGTCCCGATGCACCCATCATGGCAGTCAAGGACGGCAGACACACGCCTGCGGCCGTCAAGGCGCTCGTCGCGACGATGGTGTTCTTCTCGTTCGTGGGCTTCATGAGCGGCTACGGGCTCCTCTCGGACCCCTCAGGGGCAGGCATCGGCCTCTCCCAAGACCTCCTCGAGGACGCCCCGGTGGGCGACTACACCATGGTCGGTCTCTTCTTCGTGGCGTTCTACGGGTTCCTCCCGGCCGCCGCCGCGTACGGCCTGTGGGCCCCGATGCGCTGGCGGTGGACGGACCCCGTCAACAGGTGGACGGGCCAGAACTGGGCCTGGACCGCGACCGCGGCTCTGGGCGTGATACTCCTGATCTGGATCGCAGTGGAGCTGGTCTTCGTGGGGGTGCTGACGGGAATAGGCGGCGCCATGCAGGTGACCATAACCGTGCTGGGGGTGGCCGTTCTAGCCCTGGTGACGAGGCCCTCGGTGAAGTCCTACGCGAGGCTAGAGGGGTGAGCCTCCGAGCATCGGGGTCATCCCGCCCTAGACCTTCCCAGCCAGGCGTCCCATGAGGTGCGGGACGATCGACTCGGTGGTCAGCACCAGGACCCATACGAGGAGCTCCTGCTTCACGGAGCCGGCCCCCGGCCCAGGTACTCCCGCCTCGCGACCAGCATGTAGCCCATGACCACCGCCGCCGGCAGTATGCCCGCACCGGCAGAAGACTGGACCGCGACGAGCGCCCACACGTCGAACGCGATCGTGTACGCGCTGACCGCGACGGTGCCCCAGAATCCCCATGGCCTCAGCAGGTATACCCCGGGCAGGAGCAGGAGGCCGGCCACGCCTATCGCCAGGAAGCTGTACGCGACGAAGGCCTCGACCAGCTCGGACTGCGGTTCCTCGAACTCCATGCTCCCCGTGGTGCTCATGTAGAATATCGCGATCCTCACGGCGTAGTAGAGGGCAGCGAACAGGACCACGAGCAGGAGTAGGACCTTCCTCCGTTCCATGGTCCCCGAATCGGCGTCGCGGGTACAACTACGTTCCCACGCACTGGACCGGCCAGGGATGGCCCTCAGCCTGCCAGGGCTCCCTTCATACGAGGTGCGCGAACCTCGTCCTGACCACCCTCTCGAGGGTGTCGAGGACGAGGAACATGCTTCCGACGAGGAGGACCGTCCCTATCAGCGGCAGGAGCACATAGTCCCACTCACCGGTCAGGAGCATGTTTTGATTGTAGGCGAACTCGAGGCTGCGCCCCCAGCTCTCGAGATGGGTTATGTTCAGGAAGTCACACACGAACACGGCTAGGGCCGTCATCGGGACCCCGTACTTGAGCGCCCCGAGCGTCCAGGAGGCCATCGAGGGGCCGTAGCGGACCGACGGGGCGCCCAGAACGGACCCACCTCCCGCGGCCGCGAGGCGCTTCCTGGCCGAGACGAAGCCGTGACACACGAATAGGGTGACCAGCGCGGCCACCGGCAGCATGAAGTCGAGCGAGGCCGTGAGGTAGCCCAAGTCACCGGCAGACGACTCTGCCCTGCTGACGATCGACACGAGCGACATCAGGCACACCACCGTGATGGCCATCAGGCCCTGCATGACGCCCGCGACGAAGCCGTCCGCATACGGCCTGATGAGGCCCATGAGGACGCCGAGGGCGATGCCTATCACCGAGGCGAAGACAGCGGCCAACAAGGGCACCGCGACCATGGCGGTCGCCCCGTCAAGGAACATGTTGCTCGACGAGTAGAACGCCTCATACGAAATGTCGTCCGAGGAGAGCATCGGCCCCACCACCGCCAGTGCCACCATGCCGAGGAGCACTACGAGGGAGATGATCCCGACGGGGCTCCTGAGATAGTCCGTGACGACGCCCTTCGTCGCGCCTGCGAGCGAGCCCTGCTGCGCCGCCTGAGCAGGCACGGGTGGCGGAGGCCCCCGGTCCTCACCCAGGTAGAGATCGAGTCTCCGCTTCGGCCTGGCGAGGGTCACAGCGGTCTCAATCGCGAAGTTGGTCAGGAGGACAATGATGGCGATCACGAACACCGCGGCCTGGATGACGAAGTAGTCGAACCTGTCGAAGCCCCAGATAAGGGTCCATCCCAGGCCCCTGTAAGAGAAGAACACCTCGATGACAATCACGAAGCACATGGCAGTGGCCACCAGGAACTGCACGCTGGGCATCGCGACGAAGAGACCGTCCCTCAAGCTCGGCCTCTCCGGGGAGGATGTCGCGGCCGCGCGGTCCTGCCCGTCCCTCAACGCGAGCGCGAACATCCCCAGCGAGGCCAGGATGACCGAGGCCAGAGGCAATATCGAGTGCTCGATGAAGTCCATCAACCGCGACGGGTCATCCGGGTCCAGGCCGGGCGTCATATGCCCTCCAACTGGCAGAAGGTCGAACTGCACCGAGAATACGAATCCCATCATCCATGCCCACCCGACGACGGGGAGCGCGAGCATGGCGAGGGGGACGAACGAGAGGAGCTGCCTCCCGACATGGCCCCTCAGCCGGGACGTCAGGTAGGCGAAGAGCACTCCGAGGAGGAGGCACACGCACAGCGTCGATATGAAGAGGAGCAAGGTCCTGCCCACGCTGTCGAGGATGATCGTGGAGACATCGTCCTCGTACCAGTAACTCGTGTAGAACTCGCCGGTGAGCATGTCCCCGATGAACTGGAAGTACTGGACGTACAGCGGTTCTCCGAAGATCGCCCGTATCTCCTCGATGCTTTCAGCCGGAGTAGAGGGGTTGCGCGGCATCGCCAACATCATGGGGTCCTCGGGCATCACACGGAGGATGACGAACTCCGCCGTCAGTATGACGAGAATCCCCACGACCAGTACCAGCAGGCGCCTCACGACGTAAGACAACGTCCTGTCCATGCCACCAAGACCCCCAGATCCCGCGGGCCTGGAATCGACAAGCAGGGTATAATAGGGTTCTCACGGGTTGCCCGCGTCCGCGCAGGCGCGCGGCGTCGCGTCCTGCCTCGTCAGCACTCAGGGAGGAAGTCCTTCCTCGAGACCGCGAGGAGCAGCAGCCCGACCAGCCCGAGGAACGCGCCCATCAGGAAGCCTATGGCCAGGAAGCCGAAGATGCCGCCCATGACCGCGAACTCGTACCGGGTCTCCGTCAGGGCGAACACGCCCCCGGCGATGGCCAGCACGCCGGCGATGACCACCCAGACCTGCAGCGCGAGGTACTCCCCGACGATGTCGTCGGTGGTCACGCTCCACGGGATGAGGCCCTCCATGATGTCCAAGAGCGTCCCCGAGAAACCCGGGTCGAGCCCGGCGACGCCCTGCCCGATGCCCAGGGCCCCCGCCATCAGGATCAGTATGCCGGCCATGACCACCCTCGCGGACCTGCCCGCAGCCGCGGGCTTCTCCGACCAGTGGACGCACTCGGTCGGGGTCACGTCCTTCGGCAGGTTGCTCATGACTATGTCCCTGACCGGCATCGTGCACGAGTTGCAGAGCTCCGCGCCCTCCTCCACGACCTCGCCGCAGTGCGGGCACACGAGCGTGCCCGGCGCGCGCACGTGCTCGTGCGCCATGGTCTTGCCGCAGAGCCTGCACCGGTCCGATTCCGGGGCGTTCATCGTGCCGCAGTGTGGGCACTTGACCTGGTCCGCCATCGCGCCGTTATTGTGGTCCGGGTGGATAATACATTTACGCCGCAGGCGCCCCGATCCCTATCCGGTCGAGGTCTATGTTGCCCCCGGAGACGACGACGGCCACCTTCTCGCCCCTCTCGAACCTGACCTTGCCCTGGATGATGGCAGCGGGCCCGACCGCGCCGGAACCCTCCACTATCTGCCTCTCCGCCCTCATGAGCCATAGGATCGCCTCCTTGAGCCGGTCCTCGTCCGCGAGGACGACGTCGTCGAACCACTCGAGGGCGAGGTCGAGGTTCAGCTGGGTTATGCCGCCGGCGAGGCCCTCGCAGAGCGTCGGTGGGACCGGCACGTCGACCAGCCTCCGGGCCTTGAAGCACTCGTGCAGGGTGTAGGCCGCCGTCGACTGCGCCCCGACCACCCTGACGCCAGGGCTGACGGTCTTCGCCCATGTGGCGATGCCCGACAACAGGCCGCCGCCCCCGACGGGGCAGAGTATGGTGTCGACGTCGGGGAGGTCCTCGAGTATCTCCAGGCCGACCGTTCCGTGCCCGGCCATGACGTTGAAGTCGTCGGTGCCGGAGACGAACGTCTTCCCGCCGCCCTTGGCCAGTTCCTGGCAGTGGGCGAAGGCCTCGTCGAAGTAGCTCCCGTGGAGCACGACCTCCGCGCCAAGGGCCTCGCACTTGCTGACCTTGACCTTCGGCGTGTTGGCGGGCACGCATATCGTGGCCCGGACGCCTAGGCTCCTGGCCCCGAGGGCGACCCCGAGGGCCCAGTTGCCCGCGGAGGCGGTGATGACCCCTTTCCTCCTCTCCTCCGCGGAGAGGAGGCTCATCCTGTACAGAGCCCCCCGGACCTTGTACGACCCCGTCATCTGCAGGTTCTCCCACTTGACGTGTACCTCTGCGCCCGAAATGTCGCTCAGGCCCTTCGAGTGCGTGAGCGGCGTCCTGTGTATCGCGCCCGCAAGGACCTTCCTCGCCTTCAGTACGTCTATGGCAGTGAACCCCATGGCCGAGCCCCCTCACACCTCGATGTAGAAGCCCTTGCCGGCGCGCTTCGCCTTCTCGTACACGAAGCCCGAGATGGCGACGTCCTGGACGGCTATCCCCGTGAGGTCGCACACGGTGACCTCCTTGTCCGATTGCCTTCCCGGCTTCTTCCCGAGGAGGACCTCGCCCAGCTCGGCGTGGACGTCCTCCTCCTTCATCAGGCCCGCGTCGAGCGCGTGGTGCAGCTCGCCCAGCCTGGCGCACTGCTTGAGGCTGTCCACCACCACCTTGTCCGCCCGCGCCAGGAGCTTCGGGTCGAGCTCCTGCTTGCCCGGCTCGTCGGAGCCCATCGCCGTGATGTGCGCCCCGCCCGAGATCCACTCGGCCCTGACCACGGGGGACGTGCTGCTGGTCGCCGTCACGATCACCTCGGCCCCCCGGACGGCGTCCTCCGCGGTCTCCGAGCGGACGACCTTGACGCCGAGCGAGCTGGACATCTCGGACGCGTACGCCTCGGCCTTGGCCGCGTCCCTGCCCCAGACCCTCAGCTCCTGGAACGGCCTCACCCTGCTGAGGGCGAGCATTTGAAGGCGGGCCTGCGTGCCCGTGCCGATGACCGCGACCCTGGAGACGCTCTTCTTGGCCAGGACCTTGGCGGCGGCTGCGCCCGCAGCCGCGGTCCGGAGGTCGGTGAGGAAGCACCTGTCGACCTCGAAGCACAGCGGGTGGCCGGTCCTCGAGTCGAACAGGAGCAGCATCCCGTGGCTGGCGGACATCCCGTGCTTGGGGTTGTCGTAGAACCCTGATGCGATCTTCACGGTGTACGACTGCGACCCTATGACGTATCCAGGCTTGATGTGGACGTCGCCGTTCCCGTCAGGCACGTTGAGGGCGACGGGGAACGGCACTACGGCCCTGTCGGAGTTGTAGGCCTTGAACCCCTCCTCGACCGCGGTTATCGCGTCATCCATGGTCACCAGGGACTCGATGTCCTCCTTGGCCAGCACAAGCACCTTCGAGATGTCGCCCATGAACCCATACCTCCCTCGCGTCGCTGCCCTAGCGGAATCTGAAACGCCCGCGCAGGCATTAGGCTTTCCCCCCCCGCGGGGGAAGCCCCGCATAGCCATATATATAGCACCGAGTTTATTCATGTCCGGGGGTCCTGGTAGGATGGAGGGCGGGTGGTCACAGGTCGCACTCAGCGTGCTGAGGAAGGCAGTCTCGATAGCGCTCGCGATATGGCTCCTGCTGTCGATCAACTTCATCGCGTTCTACGTCCAGCTGGGGGACCCCCTGTTGTGGATGGTGCCCAGGGGCGCCGACGAGGAACTGATCCAGAGGATCACCGACGAGGCGAGGCTCGACGAGTCGCTCATCGTCCAGTACGTCGACTACATGGTCGACACCGTGACGGGGGACTTCAGGGTCGCCACCTCCCTGTGGAGAGACGCAGACATCCAGGACTTCATCTGGAGATACGCGGGGAGGACCGCTGCCCTGCTCACCCTGAGCCTGGTCGGGTCCCTGGCCCTCGGAGCGGCCATCGAGGTGGCCGCGGGCAGGAGGCTCGGCAGCCTGCGCTCGGGGCTCGCCCACGGGCTGTCGCTGATCGCGATGAGCATCCCGGTCTCCGCGCTAGCCATAACCACCGTCATTGTCAACGCGGAGTTCGACCTAGGGTTCCCGTTCAGGGGCATGGGCATACCCTACACCGGCGAGGAAGGAGCGCAGTTCCTGGACGTGGCCAGGGCCATGGTGCTCCCGGTCCTGACGGTGACGGTCCCTTGCGCGGGGCTCGCCGCCCTCATGCTCCGGGAGGGGCGCAGGAGGTCCGCCGACGGGGCGCCCCCCAAGGGGACGTGGATCTCCTCGCTCTCGTCCGGCCTGGCCATGATGAGGCCCTTCTTGCACTTCTATGTCGCCTGGACGATGGCCGCAGTGCTGGCCGTGGAAGTCATCTTCGACTTCGCGGGGCTGGGGTTCCTGATGTGGAACGCCGTCTACCACATAGACACACCCTTGTTGATGGCCGCGCTCACCCTCATGGTCCTGATGACCATGGCCGCATCGTCCGTCATGAGCCTGTTCATCCATCTCCTCGGGGACAGGCGACCATCGGAGGTCCTCAGGGACTGGGGCCGGAGGGAACCTGTCGAGGCTCACGGCCGGACGGCGGCCCCGCCCGCGGACGTGGCCTTGAAGACTTGGGCCAGGTCAGCCTGGCGGTCCTTCAAGTCCAGCGCGGTGGGGGTGTCGGCTGCGATACTTATGGGGGTCATTCTCGTACTCGGGGCCCTGGGCCCCTTCATCGCCCCCTACCCGGACCTGACCGATTACAGTCCGGAGCGGAGCACGCCCCCCTCCCCCGAACACCTGCTGGGAACCGACGCATACGGGAGGGACGTGCTGAGCCTCTGGCTGTTCGGCGCCAGGGACGCGGCGGTCACGGTGGCGTTCCTTGTCCTGACCACCGTGCTCGTTGGGTTCGCCATAGGGCTCGTGGCGTGGAAGACGACCGGCCTGGGCAGGCGCACGCCGCGGGCCGCCGACTTCCTCCTGACCGCCGGCGCGCGCGCTATGGTGGCCATACCGCTGCCCGTGTTCGCCGCGACGAGGATGTACCTGACGCGCTTGTTCGAGTACGCATCGGAGTTCATGGTCCTCGCATTCTACGCATGGGCATGGGTGTTGATCGCCCGGCCCGTTAGGGCGGAGACGAGGGCCGCAGGAAGCAGGGCCCGCGGCTCGCAGATGCTCCCCCGGCTCCTCGCAGGAGCCCTCTCCGTAGCGAAGTTCGCGGTGCCGCTGATCATCGTCGCCAAGGTCACCCTCGCCTTCTTCGGGTTCTCTGTGTACTATGATTACAGCTGGGCAGACCTCCTGGAGAGCGCCTACCGATACTCAGCGTTCTCCCTGGGACAATGGTACCTGATCCTGCCGCCGATAGCGGGCATCGTCCTGGTCTGCGGCGGCGTTTTCGTCCTGCTCGACAGGGTGGAGCAAGCGGTCAGGGCGGGCAGCCTCCCGGTCGCCCCCGGTGGCGGTTGAGGGCACGGCCCGCGGGACGCGCGTGAACTATTTTAGCCGCGAAGTCCTTCCGGCCCAGAGGACTCTGGATGTCGAGAGGGGCGAAGGTCGCAGTCGCGGTGATAGTCGTGGTGGTCTTCCTGGTCGCGGTGATAATCATCACCCAGCCCAAGGAAAAGCTGGTCGTGACGAACGAGGAGAGGCTCGCGGCCATACCGTCCTCGGCGGCGAAGATGGGGCCGGAGGACGACGAGTATGTGCCGGTGGTGCACTCCTCCGAGTGGCAGCAGCCCGTCCCCATGCCCGGGCCGGTCAACACGGCGGGCGCCGAGGACAGCCCGTACATGAGCGACGACGGCGACTGGTTCTTCTTCTTCTTCACCCCGGACGTGACGGTGCCTGCGAACGAGCAGCTTACGGACGGCGTCACCGGCATATGGTGGACCAGGATGATGGGCGGGGAGTGGACGCCCCCAGAGAGGATCGTCACCCATGACGACCTCTCCCTCGACGGCGCCCAGGCCTGCGTCGGCACCACGCTCTGGTTCGCGTCCATCAGGAGCGACAACTACCTCGAGATAGACGTCTACACCGCGCAGTACGAGGGCGGCGAGTGGACCGACGTCGAGAACGCCGGCGAGCAATTGAACGTCGACTACGACATAGGCGAGTTCCACATCATGCCCAACGGCACCATGATGTACTTCCACAGCGGGACGTGGGACGACGGCGGGAGCATGGACATCTGGTCGACCGTCAAGGTGGGCGACTCGTGGTCCGAGCCGGCCAAGGTGCAGGGCGTCAACACGGACTGGGCCAACGAGGGGTTCCCGTACGTGACCCCTGACGGGCAGGAGCTGTGGTTCACGGCCGAGAGCAGGCTCGGGGCGGGATACACCGGCCCCGCGATATTCAGGTCGACGCTGCTCCCCAACGGCACGTGGGGCGCGCCCGAGGAGATCATCTCGAACTTCGCAGGCGAGTGCACGATGGACGACGACGGCAACCTCTACTTCGTCCACCACTACTTCGTCGACGGCGAGATGGTCGAGGCGGACATCTACGTGGCCATGAAGAACTGAGCCGCGGGAGGCCCTTTGGCCGGAGGTCTGGAACCCGACCCTTAGAGCCTCGGCTACCTTCCGGAACGACCGCTCACATGCGGCAGATCCGCCCAGCCTTCAGGCCGAGGCGTCTCACAGCTGCTTCCGGTTGAAGAGCACGACGGCGCCCAGCAGCAGCGCGCCGCTTATCGCGATCCCTGGCACGAGCGGGAACAGCCTCTCCTCGGAGTAGGACAAGACGGGCAGCAGCACCGATGCCGACAGCTGGTTGGCGCCGTATATCACCAGTATGACGCCCACCAGCACCGATGGGGATGCGACGCCCAACAGGAGGCCGGCGGAGCACGAGATGGCCATCATCGAGAAGGACACCACGAAGAAGTCGACGGCGTTGTCGCCGAAGTGCGCCGGGAGGGAGCCGTCGACGGCGAACTCTATCAGGGTCGCGACCACGAAGGCCAACAGCGCCGCCGTGGCCACGCACAGGTACACCGCCGAGAACTTCGAGAGCACGATGTCCCGCCTCTTGATCGGACGTATGACGAAGAGGTCGTAGACGTGCCTCTCCCTCTCGCCGACCATCGAGACAACCAGCATCACCGACGCCAGGACTCCCCCTATGCTGCCCACTATGATCGCTGTCATCGACGACAGGGACAGCCCGCCCGTGTCCATCGCCGAGAAGTACAGCAGTATGCTCAGGGCCGGCAGGCCGACCCACAGGAACAGCATGACCTTGGACTTGTAGAACCCCTTCAGTTCGTCCATGAACAGCAACGGGAGCGACATCAGGCCTCACCCCCGCCGAGCAGTCGCATGTAGAGCTGCTCGAGGGTCGGCGTGACCGGGGACGCGCTGCGGACCCTGCAGCCGGACTTCGAGAGAAGGCGCAGCAGGCCGTCCATCACATCGTCGGCGTCAGCACCGTCCCTGAGGTGCACGGAGTACCGGTTCTCCTCGGGCTGTTCCACGCCCTCCACCCCGTCTATCGACTCAATCGGAGGGCGCTGGGGAGGCGTCCTCGAGAGGACGAGGTCGATCTCCTTCGCGACCTTCATCCTGGAACGGAGGTCGTCCACCGTCCCGATGTGCATCATCTTGCCCCCGTTGAGGATCCCTATCCGGTCGCCGATGTCCTCCAGGTCGCTAAGTATGTGCGACGAGAACAGTATGGTGGTCCCGTCCTTCCTGCAGATGTCCTGGAACAGCCTCTTGAACGTGTAGCGGCTGGCCGGGTCGAGCCCGGCCATCGGCTCGTCCAGGACCAGGATCTCGGGCCTGTGGAGGATCGCCTGGGCCATGCCGACCTTCTGGGCGGTGCCGCCGGAGAGCTGGTTCACCTTCTTGTGCCTGAGCTCCAGTATCCCGATCAGGTCCAGGACTTCCTTTATGCGGGACTCCAGCCCGGGACCCTGGAGCCCGGACAGCCTGCCGAACGTCTTCAGGGCATGGTCGACCGTCCTCCACTCCTGGAAGGCGGCCTGCTGGGGCAGGTATCCCAGCAGCTGGCTCACCTTCGCCCCGTCGGTCCGGACCGAATGTCCGGCTATGGAGACCTCCCCCCTGAAGTCCTTGAGGAGGCCGACAATTATCTTGATGGTCGTGGTCTTCCCGGCGCCGTTCGGCCCGATGTAGCCGAATATCTCTCCGCGCCTGACATCGAACTGGACGTTGTCGAGCGCCCTGAAGGCCCTGTACATCTTCGACACGCCGTCTATCTCGATTATGCTCTCCCCCGTCGTGCCCAAAGAACCACTCCCCGATGCTGTCTCATGCGCCAATCCGCGATGCGCCCCCGGATCCCGCCGCGACTGGGGGCATCTCCGGACAGGCGCAAACCAGATGTCCCCGCAATCCTCCGCACTCGCATCGATGGCGTCAGCCTTATAGGTTGGCCCCGCGAGGACCTCGGCCGCTGGCTTCATCGAGAGGGCATCCGACGCGGCCGGCCAGGCGACGGACGGGGGGAGGTCGTAGAATGTTTCAAATGCTACCCCACGCTTTCACCTTCGGGCATTTATCGATGATGGGGGCCATCGACACCGAGACAGTGAAGAGGAGGCTGCGGTTCGACTACGTCCGCGTCAAGAACGAGCCCGCATCGAGGGCGGTCGACGGCATAACGGCCCTCATGGTGCACTTCCACAAGCCGCAGCTGAACATCAACGAGGTCATACAGGAGGCCTCTGACATCATCCAGAGGCAGTTCAAGCTCAAGTGGATCATGATCGGCATCAAGGGGAAGAACGACGGGCTCTTCAGGTACACGGTCATGACGGGGATGAACCGCGAGGTGTGGGAGAGGCAGAGGAAGAGGACCTACAGGGCCGAGGACTTCGAGCCATCCTGCGACAACTACAAGTTCGGCGAGATTTCCGACCTGTCCAGGGTGTACCTCCAGGAGGAGAACATGCTCTTCAGCGAGGACGAGAAGAAGCTGGTCCAGAGGCCGGCCCTCCTCGGCACGACGCGCCGGTCCTCCAGCGAGACACTCGAGGCGGACTTCATAGACACGCTCATGTACGGCCCCGGGAGGGACCTGCTCGGGTGGATAGAGTACTCGGGCACCGTGGCGAACGAGTTCCCCCAGCCCGTGGTCATCAGGCAGATAGAGGTGTACGCGGCGGTCCTCGCAGGCGCCGTCGCCCTGCACATGCGCCAGTGACCTGCGGGTCAGGAGGAGGGGTCCATGGTCGCGAGGAGGGCTCTGGTCCGCGAACCGGGCAGCACGTTCTCGAGGTGCATATCGACCCACCCTATGAGGCACACCATAGACGTAGGACGCGCGCGCGTGCAGCACGCGGCGTACGTCGCCACCCTGGAGGGCCTCGGCCTGGAGGTGCTCAAGCTCCCCAGGGACGATTCCCTGCCGGACTCCTGCTTCGTGGAGGACACGGCCGTCGTCCACGGGGCGAAGGCGCTGGTCGCCAGGCCGGCCAGGGAGTCGAGGAGGGGGGAGACCGAGGCGGTCAGGGCCGTCCTCTCGGAGCACCTCAGGACCAAGGTCGCGGAGGCGCCGGCGACGGTCGAGGGAGGGGACGTCCTGCACACGGGTGACAGGCTGGTCTGCGGCCTCACCGGCCGCACCAACGGCGAGGGGGCGAGGCAGCTCGCCGAGTGGCTCGAGGTCAGGGTGGACACCGTGGAGGACCCGTCCATCATGCACCTCAAGAGCTACGTGAGCCACATCGACGAGGGGAAGGTGCTCGTCACCAGACGTTTCGTCGGTCACCCCGCGCTGGAGGGCCTCGATAAGATCCTGGTCCCCGAGGGGGAGGAGTACGCCGCGAACGTCCTGTCCGCCGACGGGACCGTCGTGATGCCGAAGGGGTACCCGGGGACGAAGGCCCTGCTGGAGCGGTCCGGCGTCCGGGTGTCCGCATTGGAGATGACGGAGTTCCCCAAGTGCGACGGTGCGATGACCTGCCTGTCCATACTGTTCTGACGGCGGGGAAAGGGATAAACGGGCGCTCCCGGTTCCACGTTGCACATGGGCCGCATGACCAGGGTCTACGTCAGGGTGATCAAGGGGACGTTCGGCACTAGGTTCGCCCTGGCCAGGCTCACCAGGGTCCCGGTCCTCGGCTGGGCGCTGCGCAGGGCCCTCTTCGACGGCGACGACATGATGATGCTGCCCAAGGACAGCGTCGCCTCGCTGCCCGCGGGGAGGCGTGTGACGATAGAGACGGGGGTCTCGGTCCAGCCGCAGGACGTCGTGCTCCCGTCCAAGGTGGTCGAGGAGTTCATACTCAGGGCGGAGGACAGGTTCGTCATGGACTTCTGCATTTGCAGGGAGTCGAGCGGGTGCAGGGATTACCCCCGGGACCTGGGGTGCCTGTTCCTGGGGAGGGCGTCCAGGGGCATCGACCGCAGCCTCGGGAGGCCGGTGACGGCCGAGGAGGCGCTCGAACATGTGAGGAGGTGCAGGGAGGCGGGGCTCGTGCACCTGATAGGCAGGAACAAGCTCGACTCCGTCTGGCTCTCCGTCGGTCCGAAGGAGGAGCTGATGACGGTCTGCAGCTGCTGCCCCTGCTGCTGCCTCTGGAAGATGCTCCCGGACGTCTCGCCAGACATCGGCGACAGGATCGTCCGGATGCCCGGGGTCGAGGTGCGCGTGGACGGGGCGCTCTGCACTGGCTGCGGCGCGTGCACCGAGGGCGTGTGCTTCGTCGGGGCGGTCTCGCTCCGCGACGGCAGGGCCGTGATAGACGACGAGCGGTGCAGGGGCTGCGGGAGGTGCGTCGAGGCGTGTCCCGCGGGGGCGATACGGCTGGACCTCACGGACAGGGCCTACATCGACTCGGCCGTCAAGAGGCTGGACGGGCTGGTGAGGCTGGGCGGTCCCGCCGAACCAGGGGACGGACGGAAAACGGGTTAAAGGGTTTCAGGACGTCTCGGCCGGGCCTAGGCGACTCCCCAGAACGACTCGAGGAACGCCCACCAGCCGATGTTCGGGAACTCGAAGCCCATGTAGAGCTCGTAGCTGCCGGCGCTGGCGACCGTGTACATGCTGTACGACGACGGGACGAGTATCCCCATGCCGGTGTACCCGAACATCTCGTTGTTCTTGCAGACGCCCATGCCGATGATGCACTCGGAGTAGGCCGACAGCACCGCCGCGCAGTCCGCGGCCACTGGGTCGTCCTCCTCCACGTTGTCCAGGATGCTCTGCACGAACATGCCCAGGTCCACTTGGCCCGCGGACCTCGCGCCCCACGGGTTCATCGCGGCCATCTGGGCCCCGGCGACCACCGTGCTGTACGCGTCCATGTCCCCCGCGAGGGTCTCAGCCATTTCGAGCACTGCGGAGCCGAGCGCCTCGATCTTGGACATGTCGAACACCGACTGCGAAGTCAGTATCTCGCTCTGGTATGGCGGGACGCTGAAGTACTCTGTGAACTCCTCCACTATGATCAGGCTCAAGGTCCTCTCGTCCATGTCCGGGTCGGCGTTGAGCCTCAGGAGTATCTCGTCGTACGAGAAGCCCCTCCAGCCTATGTAGTTCTCGCTCGCGACCCAGTAGTCCATGTCGACCCCTTCGGCGTAGTACTCGTAGATGGTCTCCATCTGCCCTATCGAGCACTCGTCCGCCGCCATGACGTCCATGTGGTAGCCGTCCAGGGCACCGATCAGCTCGTGGTGCGAGAGCCAGTCCTCCTGGATGGTGCCGTCGGGCATCGTCTCGTCGCAGGCCACGCCGTGGACGCCGGAACCGTGGTCCCAGAAGAAGAGGACCATGTGTTCGGCCGGGAAGTTCTCGTCGCTGTACCCGAGGAACCACGCCATGGTCGCCGGGTCGCCCATGTTGAGCTCCCCGAGCTCCTCCAGGACCACGCGCTCGTGCCCCTGGACGGTCATCAGGACCGCCGGCTCGTAGAGCTTGTCCATGATTATGAGCACGTTGACGTCCTCGCTCGACCCTCCGAGCTCCAGCTCGAGCAGGTCCGTCTCAGTGTACTCGTCGAGGTTGTTGTCCGCGACCAGGTACACGAGGACGGTCCACTTTGCCATGTCCGGTTCGACGGCGCCGTCATCGGCGTCGACGGCCCCCCCGATCTCGGGGCCGAACGCCTCCTTCCCGGCGGAGGTCAGTCCCGCGAACAGCGAGACCGCGAACAACGCCGACACAAGCACACAGACTGCTCTCTTCGAACTCTCGTTACGAGGTATCCCCTCACCCCCCTGTTTGACCGATGGGGAAAACGCCATCGCCCGGTTTAACCTTGCGGTTACTGACTATATAAATGACAGACGCTGAGGGCGTTCGCTAGGGCGGCTCCTCCCTGGGCTTCACGTCCTTGAACTCCCTGTAGAAGAGAGCTATGGCGACGGCGTAGAACGCCGTCGCGATGTAGAACGGCGTCTCGTACTCCCCCTTCTCTAGGAGCCATGCCCCTACGAAGGAACTGGCGCTGTTCGGCAGGCGCCATATGAGCGAGTTGAGGGCGCTGGCGAACCCCCGCTCCTCCCTGGTTATGATGCCCATCAGGAAGGAGTCGAGGAGCGGCACGGCCATGTTCATCAGGGCCGCCCGGACGAGGTAGAGCCCCGCTGCCAGGATGGCGCCCGGAGCGAACGCGAGGCTGAGCATGAAGACGGTGGAGACCGCCTGCGTGACGACTATGGCCTTGACCATCCCCGCCCTCTCCGCGAAACGGGTGCTGAGGATCGCCGCCAGGCCGATGGTGATGTTCGACACCGCCAGGAGGGGGCCGCTCCACACGTCGGTGATGTCGAACTTCAGGAGCAGCCAGAGGGGGATGAGAGGGATTATGAAGCCCGCGCCGAGCCCTATGAGGCTGTTGATCCCCGAGAACTTGAGCAGCCGCTTCGTGCTCGGCCCCCTGATGAAGCCCTCCCTGGGCCGCATCTCCTCCTTGTACCCTTTCAGGAGGGGCCACATCAGTATCGGTGACACGGCCGCGAGCCCGGCCATAGCGATGTACGCGTAGTTGTGGACCTCCTCCGATGTGAGGCCGGTCCACCCCTGGACCCAAGGGAACACGAAGGGGAGGGCGAGTCCTATCCCGAAGGAGGCGTTGCCCACTATGAACGAGAGGGAGAACGCCGGGTTCCTGTTCTTGACCGTGGTCTGGTCCGCTATGAGCGCGTTCCACGTCGAGGCGAACGCCCCTTCGCAGACTCCTGCGATCGCGTTGGCGACGATGAGGATGGACAAGTCAGTCGTGAACGCGTAAATCAGTATGGACGGCGGGATGCCGATCATCCCGAGCATGAAGATCGTCTTCCGGCCCTTCCGGTCGGCCAGGAGGCCTATGGGGATCGCGCTCAGCACGAAAACCAGGCCGTTGACGGCCACCAGGATCCCGACCTCGCTCTCGGATATGATGCCGGCCTCGGGCATGTAGGCCGTGATTGCGATTATGATGTACCCGTACGCGATGCTGGAGAAGCATGTCAGGTAGACAAGCCACTTGACCCGCGGCGGGACGGACTTGAAACCGATCCCCGCCCCCTTCTTGCCCGAATCCTTCGTCCCTGCGACGTCCAAGGTCTCACATCCGGGGCATGGGCCTGCGCTGGTGTGTGCGGAATGCCTCGCCCCGCTCGCGAAGGTATCGGAGAGCCGTGGGCCCAGATAAAGACTTAGCGTCTCGCCGGCCCCTGCACAAAGAGGGTTCAGCCGGCCCTACGTCTGCGGGCGACCAGGAACAATGCCATCACCGCCAGGACCGGCACCACCAGCGAGCTGAACTCCGGTATCGGGGTCCCCGTGACCACCACGGTCTCGGTCGCGATGTCGGTGAGGCCGCCCGTGTCCATCACCTCCATCTTCACCGTGTACGTGTCAGGGATGGAGTAGACGTGCGTCGCGGTCTTGTCGGTGGAGTAGCCGGTGTCCCAGTTGCCGTCCCCGTCCCAGTCCCACCTCACCTGCAGGTCCTCGACGGTGTCCTCCGCGTCGGACGACCCGGACGCGTCGAAGGAGAACTCCACGCCCGCGTCCGCAGTCACAGGGTCGACCGAGAACGACGCGACCGGCGCTGTGTTGGAGGTCGGGGCCGCCATCAGCGGGTAGCAGTCGCTGGTGTCCCCGTCGAAGCAGTGGGCCGTGTCGCCGATCCCGTCGGAGCCGTTCAAGTCCTGTCCCGCGCCATTCATCACATCGTCGCCGGTGTAGTCGTCCCAGTAGTTGCCGCCAGTGGGGTATGACTCGTTCCAGCGGTTGTCTGCGACCGAGTTGTCGTACGCGTGGGCTGGGGTGTTATCCGTGAAGACGTTGTGATATACGAGGATGTCATCGCAGTCCCAGAGGACCATCCCGCCGGCGGAATACCACGATGAGGTGTTGTTCACCATCGTGTTGTTCCAAACGACGCAATCGTAGACCATCCAGTCCATCAGTATGCCCACGTCTGAGCAGTTCATCACCAGGTTCGAGCGGACGGTGTTGTTGTACGACCCGTCGTACACGCTGATACCAATGCTGTCGATATAGGAGACCGCGTTGCCACCGATGTCCGAGTTGTAGATGTAGACCAGCCTGATCCCTCTGACGCAGTCCTGCACCGCGTTCCCTGACACGTTGCACCTGTCGGCGGTGACGATGTTCACCCCGTAGTCGCAATCGAGGAACGAACTGGATAGGACGGTCGAATTGTCGACGTTCGAGAAGTCGACACCGTACACGACGCCCTCGACATCGCACCTGAGGACGTCCAGGCGCGAGCCGTCCTGGGCGTGCACCCCGTTGTAGCTACTGATGCTGGAGTCGACGATGCCTATGTCACGCGACTGCACGGAGTATATCGCCCAGCCACTGCATTCGAGGATCTCGACGTTGGAGATGGTGATGTTGTCGCAACCCGTCATGTATATCCCCGCCGCCGTCGAGTTCATCAGAGAGCTCTCGATGGTCCCGTTGCTCACGTCCTCCAGATATATCGCGTGGTCGAGCGTGCCACCACTGGTGGAATTGATGTGCACGTCACGGATGACGAAGTAAGCGGTGGTGTGCATGATGCTGATCCCGTCCCAGGCATAGTTGCTGATTTCCCAGCCCGAGATGATGAACGGATACTCGAGCGAGCCGGTGCCATTCACGACCCCTTTCGCTTCCGTGAACTCGCTGTTCCCGTTGATGGATATAGGATAGTACTCCACCCAGCCGGCCGACGGAGCGGTCGAGACAAGGAGGATGAACACGCCGGAGCCGATGAGGACCGAGGCGAACAGGGCGGCGCTAATCTTCTGGGCGTGTGAGGCCATGGAGGCGCCCTTGATCTTAGGGCGAGGCGCTTCCATCGAGACGTTCCTGTCGATTATCGGCCTTGTTCCTGCGTTCATGACACGGATTCCCCCGGCGAGCAGCCCGAGGCTGCGCCAGCATAGCCAAGACCTGGATGGTGTGCGGGCTTTATGACGCTTTCCGCCGGGGTATCGCGGGGTGTAAGGAACCGGCCCCGCCGTCTTTCGAATCGAAAAGAAGAACAGACCGGAAAGCGTTCAGCCAACCGGGCATGCTCAGGAAGGACGTCGACAGGGCGGTGGACGAGGCCGTGGCCAAGCTCAGCCAGATGGCCGTCCCGCCGGTGAAGAGGTGGATACTCGAGTACGTCCTCTGGAAGGAGGCCACGGACCCCGCCCTCCAGAGGGCGGTCGAGGAGTGCAGGACCTATCCCCCCCTCCTGAAGATGCTCGCGTCCCAGAACCCGGACGGGACCTGGCCCATATCCAGGCAGAGGAAGGCGGAGGAGGACGCCGGGCCCGGGCCCCCCTACGGGTGGACCCACACGACCATGGTCAGGAACCTGTACATGCTCTTCGAGTACTGGGCGACGAGGGACATGGGCCACATCGAGGACTCCCTCGAACTCATACTGAGATGGCAGGACGAGCGGGGGTTCATCAAGGGCCCTGAAAGGGACGGGGTCCCGAGGCCCTACAACAACGGGCTGACCCTGGGGGTCCTGATCAAGTTCGGCATGAAGGGGGACATGAGGGTCGAGAGGCTGCTCAAGGCGCTCCTGAAGGCCCAGCGCCACGACGGAGGGTGGAACATACCGTACACCCAGGACATGAGGTACCGCCCAGAGTTCCGGTACATGAGCCTGGACGAGTTCAAGGAGCGGCTCGCCGCGGGGGAGCTCCCAGAGTACGACCCCTCCGACTACGAGGACATACCGAGCTGCATCTGGACGACCCTCGGCGCCCTGCGGGGCATATCGATGTACCGCTCGCTGAACGGGGAGAGGGACATCAGGAGGGCGGCCGAGTTCGTCCTCGACAGGTTCTTCATGAGGAACCACCACTCTTCGTTCTACCAGTCGGGCTCCAACTGGACGATGCTGAAGTTCCCGACCTACTTCGGCAGCGGGCTGACCGCCCTGGACACCCTCGTGCACATGGGCTTCGGCCCCAACGACGAGAGGATGGAGAAGCCCATCAGGTGGCTGCTGGGCGCGAGGTCCAAGGACGGCATGTGGCACAGGACGGAGAGGCCGCACCCGGTCGACGACCAGTGGGTATCCCTGGTGTGCCTCGAGATACTCGGCCACTTCCGGGAGATGTACTGACACCTGGGACGCTCAGCGCAGGCGGTGCTCCACGAACTCGCCCTCGCACGGGTTCCCCATGCACAGGTGCATCCTGAGCTTCACCGGGTCCAGGACCAGCGCGTAGGTGGTCTTGGTCTGCTCGTGCTCCGGCTCCTCCCTCTGGGCGTGCCTGCATATCGAGCCGGGCCGGTTAACGTGGTCCCTCATGATCTCCATGAGCGACTCCTTTGTCACCTCTCCCAGCTGTGACTTGACGAGCCTGAGGGCGCGGTGGTACCTCACTATGGTGCTGGAGGCGCCCGCGATGGTGCGGACCCCGGGCCCGCCGAAGGCCGTCTCGAAGGGCGCCAGCCTGGGGTGGAGGTAGTGGTTCGTGTGGACCAGGAAGCCGTCGTCAGGGTACAGGACGGCGAAGTCCGTCGCGGTCCCCTCGACGCAGTACATCTCGCCGCTCGAGTGGGTGATGTTGTTGTTGTAGCTCGACGCCCTGTGGCTGGGGGTGGCCGCGGCGAGCGCCTCGCCAGGCGTCCTGGCCGCCAGGACCTTGGACGCGATCATCAGTTTCGGCACACCGACCCTCATGTCGTTCTGGTAGAGGGAGTTGCCCGTGAGCGTCATCCCCGCGGAGTTGACCCCGGTGATCCACTCGAGCCCGCCCATGGTCATGACGAGGACGGACGGGCGGCCCTTCGGCTTCGCCTTGAGGAGCACCAGGAACTTCTCGGACACAGGGGTCCAGTCCTCCGTGTGGGCGGAGTAGACGCCGCCGTCGGCCGTGGCGTCGCCGTTCACCATTATGTCGGAGCAGAGGCCCTTCTCGTCCAAGCAGTGGCTCAGGAAGAGGTCCTCGAACGGGACCCCCGAGCCCTTGGCGTAGCCCCTGATGTAGGCGAGGTGGTCGGGGTTGTAGTCCTCCACGAACGGGAGGTGCTTCGCCGCGTTGGTCCTGGCGCGCTCCCAGTCCAGGGAGAGCCTCTCGATGGTCCCCCTGGCGACGGCGAGCATGCCGCGTATCTCGCTCCTGCAGGCCGCACCGGCCCTGGAGCCGATGCTCTCGTAGGACCCTGACGCCTCGACGATCTTAGGACGACGACCCTTGGCCATCGGTATCACTGCCGGGCCACGCTATGGCGCGACCCCATCAAGAAACTATCTGTCCCGGGGCCGTCGTCACTGGGTCAGGAGGCTCCATATCATCTCGCAGGCCGCGAGGTAGACGCCGCCGGTGAATATCGCCTTGACGGCCTTGGTCCTCAGCCTCTTGAGCCCCCAGGTGGAGCCTATGAAGCCCATGACGAAGACCACGGGGGTCAGGGCGAGGGCGGCGTCGTAGTTGACCGTCACCCCCTCGGTCAAGGCGTACGCCGCGAAGGCCGCAGGCGTCAGTATGGCGCCCATGAACGCCGAGGTGCCTATGGCGTACCTGGGCTCGAACTTGAACACGTAGATTATGAGCGGGACGCTGACGACGCCGCCGCCGATGCCGAAGCAGCCGATCAGGAACCCCGTGAGGACGCTGACGCCCACCCCCGCGAGCCTGCACCTCAGGGTCCAGGACACGGGGCAGCCCACGAAGTCCTTCCTGTCCCTCCGCAGGTCGTAGATCATCTTGCTCGCGACCATCACCAGGAGGCCAGCGAAGGCCATCTTGACGACCCGCTCGTCCACCGTGGTCGTGAATATGACCCCTGCGAGGACGCCCAGCAGGCCGCCCGCGGCCAGCAGCGTGCCGAGCTTGAAGTGGACGAGGCCCTTCCTGCTGTGCGTGTAGGTGGCGCTGAGCATGGTCACGAAGGCGAGGCAGAGCGAGAGGGGGACTATGTCCCTCATGACGAGGCTCACGAAGACCAGGTCCATTATGGGCACGTAGAGCTGGCCGCCCCCGAGGCCAAGGTTGGAGTAGAAGAACGCCACGGCCCCTGCCAGGACGGCCACTATGAGGACCGAGTCGACGCCCAGTGACTCGAAGGCCATGCGTTTGTGAACGCCCCTAGCGTATTAAACCTGTGCTCTTGTACAGTTCTTCGAACTCGGGGGGCTTTTGGCGAAATATCTGCGAACAACCGACGCCCGAAGTCAAAGAGGAGTAAATCCTTTTATACATTGTAGCAATTCATTCGACGCCCATACCAGGGGTACTAGCATGAGGGTTCTCAAGGCGGATCTGAGGTCGGGTAGGTTCGAGGACCACGATGTCCCGAAGAAGGACCAGGTCGAGTACCTGGGCGGCAGGGGACTGGCGGCGAAGGTCCTGTACGAGGAGAACAAGCCGGGGGTGGACCCGTTCGACCCCGAGAACCGGCTCATATTCATGACCGGCCCCTACACGGGCACGTCCGGGGCCTTCACCGCGTTCTACAACGTCACCACCAAGTCCCCGCTGACGGGGGGCATCCTCTCCGCGCACTCCGGCGGGCACTGGGGCCCGATGCTGAGGAGGACCGGCTACGACGGCATCGTCATCAGGGGCCGGGCCGCGGCACCCTCATACATATTCATAGGCGACGGCGGGCCGGAGCTCCTCGACGCGTCCGACCTCTGGGGCAAGGACGTCTTCGAGACCACCACCGAGCTCAAGGGGAGGCACGTGGGCGCCAGGTCCACCGTGATAGGGCCGGCCGGCGAGCGCAAATGCAGGTACGCGGCGATCATGAACGACATGCACAGGGCCGCGGGCCGGGGCGGGGTCGGGGCCGTCATGGGCTCCAAGAACCTCAAGGCCGTGGTCGTCCACGGGACGAAGGATGTCCCGCAGGCGGACCCCGGGAAGCTCAAGGAGAGCTTCAAGGCCGCCACGGACACGGTGAGGGAGAAGTCCGCTGCGTTCATGAAGTACGGCACGTCGATGGTCGTCGGCATCACGGGCAAGGCGGGGACCATCCCCACCAGGAACCTCCAGACCGGGTACTTCCCCGAGTACGAGAAGATCGGGGGCGACGCCGTGGTGAACGACCACAAGAAGAAGGACGTCGCGTGCTTCAGGTGCCCGCTGCACTGCGGCAACGTCACGAGGGCCGAGAAGGACTACCAGGTCGAGACGGAGGGGCCCGAGTACGAGACCCTGGCGATGTTCGGCGCCAACATAGGCAACTCCAACCTCGAGTCGATCCTCATGGCCAACGACCTCTGCAACAGGTACGGGGTCGACACCATATCCTGCGCGGACACCATCGCCTGCGCCTTCGAGCTCTTCGAGAAGGGGATACTGACTGAGAAGGACACCGGCGGGATGGGGCTCGAGTGGGGCGACCACAGGGCCATCGTGAAGCTGGTGGAGATGGTCGGCAGGGGCGAGGGGTTCGGCGCCCTCTTGGGCGAGGGGTCGAGGAGGCTCACAGAGCACTTCGGCCCGGAGGCGCTCCAGTACGCCATGAACGTCAAGGGCATGGAGTTCCCCGGCTACGACCCGCGGGGCATCCAGGGCATGGCCCTCGCCTTCGCGACCTCGACCAGGGGAGCGTGCCACCTCAGGGCCACCATGTACGTCCCGGAGCTGTTCCAGGGCGTCCTGGACAGGTTCACCGTCAAGGGGAAGGCCAAGACCCTCAAGGAGATGCAGGAGCTCTTCACAGTCATGGACTGCATGATCCTGTGCAAGTTCGGCGGGAGGAACGCCTTCGCCAACTCGTGGGACAACATGGTCTCCCTTGTGAACTCAGCCACGGGGTTCGGGTACACGGTCGACGGGCTCAAGGAGGTCGGGGTGCGCTCGTGGACCGTCGAGAGGCTCTTCAACCTGAGGGAGGGGCTGGGCAGGAAGGACGACACCCTGCCCGACAGGTTCTTCACCCTCCCGATACACGACGGGCCCTCGAAGGACGCGGTCGTCAACCGGTCCGACTTCGACAGGGAGATCCAGGCCTACTACGGGCTCTGGGGCTGGGACCCGGAGGGGGTCCCGACGAAGGAGGCCCTGGCGGCCCTGGGCATCACGTTCTGACGGGCGGGAAGCGCGCCCCTCCCGGTTGATATAGCCAGGCAACCGTTATCAGACACGATAACCGCCCAGTCCCCTTTATAGCATGCATGGCGCCTATGCACGCCAAGGTGTCCCAATTGATAGAAGCCAAAGGCCTTGTAAAGGACTTCAGGACGGTCAGGGCCCTCGACGACGTGAGCCTCAGCGTCGGGAGGGGCGAGATCTTCGGGTTCTTCGGACCCAACGGCGCGGGCAAGACGACCTGCATCCGGACCCTCTGCGGCCTCACGAGGCCGACCCAGGGGACGGCCGACGTCATGGGCGTGGACGTGCTCCGTCACCCCGTGCGCGTGCGCGAGAACGCCGCCATCATGAGCGAGGAGACCCGGTTCTACGAGGAGATGACCCCGAGGAGGTACCTCCACATGTTCTCGAAGCTCATGCTCATGTCCAAGGTCGAGAGGCTCAGGGCGCTGGACCTCGCCTCCGGCCTCGCGGACCTCGGGACGTTCATCGACAGCCCCATATCGCAGCTCTCCCAGGGCCAGCGGCAGAGGGTTTCCCTCGCGCGGGTCCTCATGGCCGAGGCGCCGCTCCTGTTCCTGGACGAGCCCTTCGAGGGCATCGACATACTGCACAGGAAGAGGCTCAGGGAGTACCTCAGGGACTATGTCTCCAAGGGCAACACTGTGTTCTTCACCTCCCACAACCTGATCGAGGCGGAGCACATCGTCGACAGGTTCGCGTTCATCAACAAGGGCAAGCTCACGGCCATCGGGACGGCCGACGAGCTGAAGGAGAAGTACCTCCTGCCGATGTACAGCCTGCACGTCTCCGACCCCCAGAGGGCGATGGAGGTCATCGACTCCGGCATGAAGGTGCAGAACATCAAGGTCTCCGACGGGGAGGTCGTCGTCATGCTGCGCAAGAGGGCCGACGCCGCGGAGGCGTCGAGGCTCGTCGTGCAGGCCGGGATAGACCTGTTCGAGATCAAGGCCTCCGGGACGATGGAGGACGTGTTCGAGCGCACCGCGAGGGGTGGTTTCTGATGTCCGAGGAGCCTCTGCCCCCGCCCGACGAGGAGCTCCCCATCCCGCCCCAGGAGCCGGAACCGCCGCAGGAGCCGGAGCCCCCGAAGGAGCCCGAGCCCCCCGCCGAGCCGGAGCCGCCGCAGGAGCCCGGGCCGCCGTCGGATGCCACGCGCGGGCCCGACCAGTACTCCGGGCTGAATCTCAGGAAGTCCGGGCCCTTCGCCACGCTCAGGAGGGCAATCACCATATTCCAGAAGGACCTTGGGACGATGGCGAAGCACGGCCTCATCAGTTCAGTGATCACGGCGATATTCCTGGGTATCATCTTCTCAGCTGCGAGCTACTCGATGTCCATCGCCCTGACGATCGACTTCGGGGAGGGGGACGGCGAGGGTGGCGGCGAAGGCGGGGACGGCGAGGGGATAGACCTCCCGGGAGCGACGGAGGGGATACCGCCTGTCGCGGACGCTGGCGCCGACAGGACCGTCGAGGCGGGCACGCTCGTCACCCTTGACGGGTCCGGGTCGACCGACAACGCGGAGATCATCTACTACGCATGGTACTTCGAGGAGAACTACGTCGATGTCGACCTGTACGGCGAGGTCGCCAGCCACACGTTCATGGCCGTGGGCGAGTACGACATCACCCTTATGGTCGTCGACAGCTCCTGGAACATGGACGAGGACAGCTTCATGCTAAGGGTCGAGAGGTCCGGCACCGACACGGTGTCGCCGATGGCCGATGCGGGCGGCGACCTCGACGTCATGGCCGGGACCACCGTCGTCCTGGACGGCTCCAACTCCACCGACGACAACGAGATAGTCGACTGGACCTGGTCCTTCTACGACGTGGTGCCGCGGGTGCTGCACGGGCAGACCGTCAGCTACACCTTCCTCAACGCCAACAACTGGGAGGGTTACTGGGGCACCCTGGTGGTGCGTGACGCCTCCGGCAACACGGCCATGGACGACTTCAACGTCCGGGTCAACCCCACGGGCGAGGACTACAACCAGCCCTCCGCCGACTTCGACGCCGACCCCCTAGTCATGATAGGCGACACGGTGACCCTCGACGCGTCGAGTTCCTTCGACTACGAGAGCATGATAGTCGACTACACGTGGTACATCAAGCACAACGCCACGGAGTGGACCCTCAACGGCCAGGTGACGAGCTTCGAGGCCGATGAGTGGGGGCCCTATGAGATCACCCTCGCGGTGAGGGACACATCGGGCAACGTCGCCACGGACGACCGGACGGTCATAGCCCTCCCCGAGGGCTTCGACGTCGACCAGGTCTCGTGGACCGCGACCCCGCTCGGACAGGACGTGTCGTTCAACCTGCTGACATACGCGTACGGCATGGCCCTGCTCGCGTCCGTCATCTATGTGGCTGGCCTCTTCGGGAAGGGGTTCTCCCACGAGGTTCAGAAGGGGACCATCAAGGCCCTCTTCCTCGGGCCGGTCTCTGTTACGACGGTGATCTTCTCGAAGCTCCTGTACCCGATAGCCATCGGACCGCTGTTCATCTACCCGCTGGTCGTCATCGGGATGATGCCGTTCCACCAGTCCCTGGCCGACATACTCCTCATAACGACGGTCTCCTACCTGCTCGCCGTGCTCGTGCTGGTCTCCGCCGCCTACGGGTCGTGCATGATCTACGCGGCCGCTAAGAGGATGGTGCTCAAGCCGACCTCCGTCACCAGGATCTTCATGTACCTGTCCCTGGTGGGGACAATGACGGTGTTCGAGTGGTCCTCGTTCATGATGGACATGCAGCTCGGCACGGAACAGTGGGGCGACATGTACCTCCAGTACGGCCCGACCGTCGCCCTGCTCTCGCCGTTCCACCAGGGGGGCGTGCTGCTCTCCGACCTGATACTCGGCAGCGGGGCGTCCATGGACCTCTGGGTGTTCGCCATACCCGCGGCGCTCATCGTCGGCGGGGTCCTGGCGTCGCGCAGGCTCTACCCCGACCTGTTCTCCAGGGAATAGGCGGGGCGGAAGGGTTAACCACCCAGCGAGCGATAACCAGGCCCGTGAAGGTCTGCATACCCTGCGACGGCCCGGGCGGCCCCGATTCCGCGATCTCGTCCACGTTCGAGGATACCGGCGTGCTGGACTACTACGAGGTGCACCCCGACGGCATGTTCGAGCACACCTCCCAGGCCAGGAACTGCGGCGCCGACACGTGCGTCGACCCGGTGGAGGCGATCATAGGCAGGGGCGTAGAGGCCGTGGTGGTCACCTCCCTGTCGCCGTCGTCCCTGATGAGGTTCCACAACGCCGGGGTGAAGGTCCTCGTGACCGACAACCCCTCCGTGATGGTGACCCTGGACATGCTCGCAAGGGGCGGGCTGCAGGAGCTCACGATGGAGATGTTCGCCACGCTCGGGAAGAAGGACTGGTAAGGGTTTTCGGGAAGGGGTTTCCCCGGCCGGGTCAGAGTGCCTGCAGCCTCGCGCGGTTGGCGTGGTTCTCCTTGGCCATGCGCTCGAATATCCGGACCGCCCCGTGCAGGATGTTCTTGGCGATCCTGGCGGTGTCCATGTAGAACCTGACGGAGGTCTCCTCGATCCCCGCCGCGTAGTCCGCGGCCGCCCTGGCCCCGGCGCCCTTGGGGACGGCGGTGTCCACGAGGTAGTCCGCCCCCTTTATGTCGGATATGGGCTCCAGGACCGCCTCGTTGAGCTTCTCGCGGCGGGTCTCCTCCAGGAGCGCGATGCGCGTCCTGTGGTTCTCCGCGAGCGACCTGAAGGCCTCGGCCCCGGCGGCGCACGACGGGTCGGCTGCGAGCTCCTCGTATATGGCCGCGGAGACCCTCTCCAGCTCGAGCGCGAACCGGACGAGGGTGCCGAAGCTCGATATCTCGGGGAACTCGCCCTGGACCATCAGAACCACCGGGTTATGACGACCTTCCTGTCCGTGAAGAACTGGACGGCGTCCTTCCCCTGGCCGTGGAGGTCCCCGAAGAACGAGCCCTTGTACCCCGCGAACGGGAAGTAGGCCATCGCGGCGGCGATGCCGACGTTTATGCCGATGTTCCCGCACTGGGTCTTGTACCTGAACTCGCGCGCCCACTTGCCGTTCTGGGTGTATATCGAGGAGGCGTTGCCGAACGGGCTGGAGTGTATGAACTCGATCGCCTCGTCGAGGTTCTTCATCCTGTGGAAGCACACGACCGGGCCGAAGATCTCCTCCTTGGCAATCGTCATGTCCGGGGTCACGTTGTCGAACACGGTCGGGCCGATGAAGTGTCCCTTCTCGTAGCCGGGGACCTTGATGTCCCTGCCGTCGAGGAGGAGCTTCGCGCCCTCGTCCACGCCCTTCTGTATGTACCCGAGGACCTTCTGCTTGGCCGCCGCGGATATCACCGGGCCCATCTGGGAGCTCTCGTCCAGGCCGCACCCGACCTTGAGGTTCTTCGAGGCGTCGAGCCACTTCTTCAGGAGCGGCTCCGCGATGTCGCCTATGGCGATCATGTTCGAGCCGGCGAGGCACCTCTGGCCCGCGCAGCCGTAGAACGACGCGAGCATGTTGTTGACGG
>CAZXWO010000010.1:0-52865 GCA_964644565.1 uncultured Thermoplasmata archaeon
CCCCCAAGAGGGACGAGGTCCACGGCGAGGTCGAGAGGAGGGTCGTGGCGCAGCTGCTTACGCTCATGGACGGGCTGACCACGAGGGGCAACGTCATAGTCATAGCGGCCACGAACAGGGAGGAGGCGATAGACCCCGCCCTGAGGCGGCCGGGCAGGTTCGACAGGGAGATACATATCGGCGTCCCGACGGTGAGCGGCCGGAGGGAGATATTCGAGATACACACCAGCGGGATGCCCCTGGCGGAGGACATCGCGATTGACAGGATAGCCGCGGCCACGCACGGGTTCGTGGGCGCGGACCTGGCCGCGCTCGCGCGCGAGGCGGCCATGAGGGCTCTGAGGAGGTACCTGCCGGACATAGACCTCGGCAAGCCGATACCCGCGGAGCTCCTTGAGAAGATGAAGGTCACTTCCACGGACTTCTCCGACGCGCTCAAGGAGATCGAGCCGAGCGCGATGAGGGAGGTCCTCATCGAGATACCGAACACCTCGTGGGACGACGTCGGCGGGCTCGACCAGGTCAGGAAGGACCTGCACGAGGCGATAGAGATGCCGCTCGAGGACCCGGAGTCGTTCAAGAGGCTCGGCATAAGGCCGCCCAGGGGCGTCCTGCTGTTCGGGGCCCCCGGGACCGGCAAGACCCTCATCGCGAGGGCCATCGCGAACGTCTCGAAGGCGAACTTCATCTCGATCAAGGGCCCGGAGATCATGTCGAAGTGGGTCGGGGAGAGCGAGAAGGCCGTGAGGATGATATTCAAGAAGGCGAAGCAGGTCTCCCCGTGCATAGTCTTCCTGGACGAGATTGACGCCATCGCCCCTAGGAGGGGCGGGCACCACGACTCCGGCGCCACCGAGAGGATAGTCAACCAGCTCCTCACGTCCATGGACGGGCTTGAGGACATGGCGAACGTGTTCGTCATCGCGGCGACCAACCGGCCGGACATCGTCGACCCGGCGCTGCTGCGGCCGGGCAGGTTCGACAAGCTGCTGCTGATACCTGTGCCGGAGAAGGCCGGCAGGCTCAAGATACTCGAGGTCCACACCAAGGACATGCCCCTGGAGGGCGTCGACCTAGGCGCCCTCGCGGAGAGGCTGGAGGGCTACGTGGGGGCGGACATAGAGAACCTCTGCCGCGAGGCCGGGCTGTCCGCGCTGAGGCAGTCCAAGAAGGCCTCCAAGGTCACCATGGAGCACTTCGAGCGCGCGCTCGCTACAGTGAGGCCGTCGACCGACAAGGACACGATGAAGTACTACGAATCCCAGGCCCAGGAGATCAAGACCGCAACGTCTAAGAAGAGCAAAGATGATAATGGCCTCAGCTACTACAGATAGCTGGAGATGGGATGTCAATGCGCAAGTTCATCACCGAGCTAAAGGGCAAGACAGTGATGACCAACGATGGCCAGATACTCGGAATGATAGAGAACTTCTTGATCGACACTAAGTCGGGAGAGCTCCAGAACGTCCTGGTGATCCCGGCGGAGGAGGTCGAGCCGAGGCTGTTCAAGACGGACGCCCAGGGGAGGCTCATACTCCCGTTCAGCGAGATGAAGGCGGTCCGCGACGTGGTCGTCATGAACATAGCCTGAAGGTCTCCGCACCGACCCTGAATGGTCGTTAGGTCCCAGCGTCAGCCCTGGTCACTTCTTCGTGAGCTGCTTCCTGGTCCTGAGGACCCTGTTTATCAGCTCGGTCTTTGTCCCCCTCGGGCTCGCCCCGAGCGCCTCGCATATCGCCTCGAGCTCCGACTTCCTCTTACCCCTCAGGTTCTGCAGGGTGAGGTCCGAGAGCTTGACCGAGGACGGCCCGCTGCCACCGACGACCTCCATGCTCGGGGACGACTGGCCAGGCTGCGCCTCCGGCTCCTTCTGCGGCGGCTTGAGCGCCTCCGCCCGCTTCAGGTTCGAGAGGGCGTCCTTGAACGCCGGGGAGAGCCTCAGGGCCTCCCTGAAGGCGACCTGCGACTCCTCGGTCCTCCCCATCCTCAGGAGGACTATGCCCTTGTTGTTGTACGCCTCGGCCGTCTCCGCCAGCCTCAGGGACTGCTCGAAGGAGGCGAGGGCCTCGGGGAGCGAGTCGAGCGTCAGCTGGCTGAAGCCCCTGTTGTTCGCGGCCACGGTCGTGGGGGATATGAGCACGGACTCGTCGAAGCACGCGACCGCCTCCCGCATCCTGTCCATCTTGTACAGGACGCAGCCGCGGTTGTTCCAGGCGGCCGAGTTGGCCTTGAGCGCCTTTATCGCCCTGTCGAACTCCAGGCTGGCGCCCTCCAGGTCCCCCTTCCTGTAGAGCACGAGGCCCGCGTTGTTGTGGGCCTCGGAGGGGTCCAGGGGCATGGTCTTGGTGCGCTCGAACGACTCCGCGGCCCCGGCGAGGTCCTCCGACTCGGCCTTGAGGATGCCGCGGTAGTTGAGAAGCGTCGACAGGTTGTCGGCGGCTATCGCGTTCTCAGCGTCCTCGACCGCCTTCGGGTAGTCCTTCCTGTGCCGGGCCGCGAGCGAGGCCATGATGTGGCCCTGCCAGCCGGCCTCGGAGCGCCTGAGGGAGTCCCCCACCTGGTCCGCCCGGTCCCACTCCCCTGAGGCGGTCAGGGCGGTGTGCAGGTTCATCAGGGCCGGCACGTAGAAGGGGTCCGCCGCCACTGCATGCTCGTAGGACTTGACCGCGGCGTCCACCTTCCCCTGGTTGTACAGGACGTTCCCTGCGGCTGTCAGCAGCGGAGCGCTCTCGCCCTCCAGCCTCAGCGACTTGCCCAGGAAGTCGAACGCCTCGTCGAAGCGCCCGAGGAGAAGGAGGAGCTCGGCCCTGTCGCCGTACAGCTCCTCGGCGAGCTCCTCGACCTTCTGCTCCTGGTCCCTCACGACGACGTCCTCGACCATCACCGGCGCCGGAGGCTCCTCCTCGGGGGGAGGGGGTTCCTCCTCGGCGCGCTTCGCGAATATGTCCTTGACGATCCTCGGGACCTCGGCGAACCTGTCCCCGACCTTCTTGGTCTCCTCCTCGAGCGCCCTCCTGGCCTCCACCATGTCGGGGTCCAGCCTGATGGCCTGCTCGAAGGCGGCCTTCGCCTGGACGGACCGGCCGAGCTTCCTCAGCACCTGTCCCTGCAGGTGCCAACCCTTCGGGTACTCCGGCCTGAACTTCGTGACCTGCGAGAAGGCGTCGAGCGCCTCCTCGTACCTGGCCAGCTCGTACAGGAGGTTGCCCTTGTTCACCCAGGCCTCGACGTAGTCGTGCTTGAGCTCGATGGCCCTGTTGTACGAGTCGAGCGCCTCGGGCCCGCGCCCCATGGCGTGGAACGTGGCGCCCTTGTTGTTGTGGACCTTCTCGAGCCTGTAGTTGATCCTGAGGACCTTGTCGTATGTCTCCAGCGCCTCCTGGTAGCGCCCCAGCCGGTGTAGCGTCGAGCCCTTGTTGATGAGCGCCTTCTGCATCGACGGGTCGTAGAAGAGGGCCTTGTCATAGCACATGATCTCCTCGGTGAACCTCCCGAGGGCGTAGAAGCAGTTCCCGAGCGAGTACCACGTCTCCTCGCCCTCCGGCAGGAGTTCCAGCGCGCGCTTGTAGCACTCGAGCGCCTGCTCGTGGTAGCCCATCTCGTCGAGGGTGTTCCCCTTGAGCCTCCACGACACGTCGTAGCTGTCGTCCAGGAATATCGCCAGGTCGAACGCCTCGAGCGCGCGCATGTAGTCCTTGGCGGCTAGGGCGTCGTACCCCGTCCGCATGGCGTCCTCGAGCCTGGTCCCGGCCGCCTTGGCCCGTTCCGGCTCCACGGCGACCTCCGCCTTCTTCGAGTCGGCGAAGCTTATGACCATCTTGTCGAGGTCGAACCTGCGGAGGAGCGCGGCCATCTTCACGCCGTCAGCGAACCCGATGCCGCGCTTGTTGAGGAAGGCCTGGGCCTCCGGGACGACCCCGCTGACCGTGAACACGAGGGCGTTGTCCGAGCCGGTCTTCTCCATGTACGACACGAGGCTCTCGACGTCCGCCCGTCCGATCGACTCGTCCCTGCGGGAGAAGAACACGGTGTACTTCTTGCCGTCCGGCCTGTGCTCGCAGTCAGCGATCACGAAAGTGCCACGCGGCCTGCTCCGGAGGGTCTTCAGCTCTACGTAGCCCAGGATCTTCTCGACCAGTGAGCCGAACTCCTGGTCCGGCAGCGCCTTCACCGCCGATATGATGCGCTCGTCCGAGCGCTCGCTGAGTATCCTGTCCAGCTCCACCATCAGGGCTCGCCCTCCTCAGACAGCAGCTTGAGCCACTTGGCCGCCTCGCGGTTGTTCGGGTCGAGCCTGACGGACTCCTCGAGGCACTTCCTGGCCTCGTCCTGCATCCCCAGGGCGTTGAGCGCGATCCCCTTCCGCCCGAGCGCATAGGAGTCGTCCTGGTCGAGCTCGAGGAACTTGTCGTAGGCCTCTATGGCGCGTCTGTGCTTCTCCTTCTCGAAGAGCAGGTCCGCCTTCAGGAGCCACGCATCCTTGTCCCGCGGGGAGAGCATGTTGTGCTTGTCCATGCACTGGATCGCGGCACCCCACCTGCCGAGCTTGTGCATCGCCCTGGCCTTCCCCAACCAGGCCTGCGCGTTGCCCCCGTCGATCTGCAGCACCCGCGAGAAGCTCTCGTCGGCGCCGCTGACCTTCTCGTTCTTCAGGAGGAGCTCGCCCATCGCGAGCCACGAGTCGACGTAGGAGGGGTCGAGCGTGACAGCCTTGGAGAAGTACTGCACGGCGGCCCCCCACTTGCCCTCCCTGTCCGCGACGACACCGCGCCAGTACCACGCGTTCGGGTCCTCCCGGTTCTTCTCGTAGAACGAGCGGACCGCGGACGAGGCCCTAGGCAGGTCCGCCGTCATGACGAGCGACTCTATGAGTATGAGCTGGGCCTCCCGCGAGCTCGGGTCCTCCCTGAGGATCTGCTCGGACATCTGGACGGCCGAGTCGTAGTTGCCCGACTTCAGCGCCTCCTTGGCCAGTTCGATCGGGTACGACACCGCCTCCTCGGCCTTGGGCTCCTCGTGCACCGGCGCCGGATGGGGCTTCGGCTGGTGCTTGACGTGCGGCACCGCCGCCTCCGCGGAGGCCTTCTTCAGCTCGTTGATGAGGTCCGACACCTTCTGGTCCAGGTCGGGGGTCTTCGCCATCGCACGCTGGCGCTCAGCCAGCGACGCCTCCTCGACCTTCCCGAGGTCCCTCAGGACCGATATGATGTGGTCGTGTGCGTCGAGGAACTTCGGGTCGAGGGTCAGCGCCCGGTTGTAGCACTCCAGCGACTCCTGCAGCATGCTCATGTCCTCGAGGAGCTCGCCCTTGAGGACCCACAGCCTCGGCACGTCCGCCGCAGCCAGGGCCTCGTCTATCTTCGCCATCGCCTCCATGGAGTTCCCGAGCTCGATGTGCGCCTTGGCGAGGTGCTCTATGATGCTCTGGTCGCCAGGGAAGTGGGCGAGCGCCTTGGACAGGTGTTCCTCGGCCATAGGCCAGTCGTGGGCGCCGACGCCCAACACGCCGAGGTTGTACTCGGCGATCGACCGGAGGTCGTCGTTCTCCGGCACCTTCGAGAGGTAGTCCTTGGCCTTGCCGTAGAACTCCCCCCGCTTCTTGGTGACCCACCGCTTCGGGGCCGCCCTGAGGAGCACGCTGTGGTAAGCGCACCAGTATATCATGCCCATGCGGAGGTACAGGTCGGTGGGGCCCTGCCCCGGGTACATGTCCTCGAGGGCGTTCACCTTCTGCACGATGGTGGAGATGGTCGCCGCGGAATCATCTGTCAGGAGCATCACGCGGTCGTCGAACTTGAGCGGGACCCCGAGGTGGGTGAGCAGCGTGTTGCACCTCTCGTAGAACGGCTTCGCCTCCTCCGGCTTGGTGGCGGAGACGACCGCGTCCCTGACGCCCCGCTCGAGGTCCGAGGAGCCGACCAGGGACACGTCGAGTCCCGAAGTCGGCCCCAGGGCCGCCGCAAGAGACCCCTCCGAACGGAGCCTCCCGAAGACGCTCTGACCGATGAGCGAGGGGTTGATGAAGAACCTGGGGTCGGAGATGGACTCGTCCGCGCAGGTTTCACACAACAGGGCGCCATCCTCGGTCATGGCACCACACTTGAGACAGGCCAAACAGTACCCCCTTTCGGACTCACTCATGCGATAAAGGTTCTACTCATATAATCATAGCGTCGGGTCATGGCCCGCGCAGGGACTTGGCCATGTAACGTCCCCGCCTCTCGTAGCCGAGGGCCCTGTAGTACCCCCTGGCGCCGATGCCGCTGGTCACCCTGACCTCGCTCCGCCCTTCGGCCGCGGACATGTCCTCGCACTCCGTCAGCAGCCTCTCACCGAAGCCACGGTGCTGCCAGTTCGATCCTGGCGCATCGTCGATCGGGACCATCTGGCCGTACACGTGAAGCTCCCTCACGAAGGCGTGGTCGATGTCTGGACCGGCCGGGAACCTCAGCCTCGCGTATCCGACGAGCGAGTCGGAGTCCTCGAATTCGAACGAGGCGAAGACCTCCTTGCCCCCCGACGCCTCGTAGGACATCGTCCGCAACTCCGGCTCACCGGCCCCCCCGGGCGCGGCGATGTCCTTGTGGCCGACCTCGCGACACCGTATGCACCTGCACCTGAGCCCGTCCTCCGACATCCTGTCGGAGACCATCTCCCTGAGGTGCCCCTTCCTTATGCCCGCCTCGATGAGCCCTGCCGGGATATCCCTCTGTATCCTGAGTATGCGGACATAGGGTGGCACGATCGACTTCATCTCCGCGAGGAGGGACACGCCCTCCTCATCGGAGAGCGGGGTGTACATGCCGCCCGACCACCTCTCGTGGAGCTCGGTGCCCTTGACGACCAGCGTCGGGTATATCTTGAGCATGTCTGGCCGGAACCTAGGGTCATCGAACATCTGCGCGAAGGACCGGAGGTCCTTCTCCCTCGAGCTTCCTGGCAGCCCGGGCATCACATGGTAGCAGACCTTCAGCCCAGCGTCCTTGGCGCGCCTGGTGGCGTCCACGACCTCCGCGACGTGGTGGCCGCGCTTCACGCCGTCGAGGACCGCGTCGTCCAGTATCTGCACGCCGAACTCCACCTTGGTGGCGCCCAGGCGCATGGATGTGTCTATCTGGTGCTGGCCGAACCAGTCGGGCCTCGTCTCGACAGTCAGCCCGACGCATCTGGACGGGGCCCCCTCGTTGGCCGCATGGGCAGCCTCCAGATCAGCTGAGTCCTCCCCGTTCATCGCGTCGAAGCACCGTTTCACGAACCACTCCTGGTACTCCTCGGGCCGGGACGTGAACGTCCCGCCCATGACGATGAGGTCCACCTTGTCGGTCCTGTGCCCTATCGCCCGAAGCTGCTCCAGCCTCGACGCGGTCTGCCTGTGCGGGTCGAACTCGTTCATGGTGGCCCGCAGCGCGGCGGGCTCCCTGCCCGTGTAGGACTGAGGACTGTTGTTCGTGACGCCGCCCGGACAGTACGAGCACCTGCCGTGGGGGCAGTCGTACGGGCTGGTCATGACCGCCACGGGGGCGACGCCGCTCATGGTCCTGACGGGCTTGTTCCGCAGGAGGGGCTCCACGATCTCCCGCAGCTCCTCCGGGACCTGGGCCAGTATCTCGTAGTTGGTGGGCACCCTCGACAGGCCGTGCCTCTTGCATAGCTGCGCCTTCAGCTTCAGGACGCCGTCCCTAGTGGTGACGTCGCCCGAGACGATGGCCTGCACGAACTCGTCGAAGTAGCCCACGGCCTGCTCCCAGGAACCAGTCCCGATATCTACTTATCGGCAGCGGCCGCCGTCACTGGTACACCAGCGCGTCGTAGAAGTCCTCCGGCTCGTCGCCCGTCTTGGGCCTCTTGCCCTTCGGGGCCACGCTCACGTCGGACATAAGCAGCCTCACGTAGGTCTTGTCGCTGAGCGGCTCGAGGGCTATGACACCCTTGACGACCATGGACTTGAGGGCGCGCAGGAGGGTGTCCTCCCTCATCCGCAGCTCCTCCCTCAGCTCCTCGACCGTGACCGGGTACCAGTCCTGCAGGATCTTGAGGATCTTCATCTCGACGGGGTTGAGCTTGACTATCATTTCGACACGCGGTCATCCGAAGTAGACAGCGTTGCTGTCCTTCTCCTTCTGCTCCTCCTCCTTCTCGGCCTTCAGGACGTCGATGGAGATTACCATGTGCGACGGTATCAGGCGCATGAACGTCTCCTTGCTCTCGCCGGTCGACAGCTCGACCTCCATGACGACCGCGGTGTCGTGGGCCACGGCCGCATAGCCTTTGAAAACGCCGATCGTCTCGAGGGGTTTCTCCCTGGACTCGAGGCTCTTCACTCTATACAGGGATCCGGGGGTCAGCACTATCGCGTCATCTTTTCTTGCCATGTTTCTCACCTTTCTTGGAGGCCAGTTCCTGCAGATGGTCGACCGTCTTGCGGTAGTTCTCCATCGCGACCTGGACGTGGGCCTCCGTGAAGTTCCAGGCCTTGCTGAGGTTGCCGTACCGGATCCGGTAGCCCTTCTTCTTGGCGCCGTCCGGCTGCTCGACGTTCATCTCCTCGAGTATGTCGAACCCCTTCAGCTTGTTGATGTGCCGGTACACGGTCGCCTTCGTGGTGCCCAAGGAGGTGGCGAGGTCCTCCACCACCCATGCCTTGTCCATCCTCCCCAGGAAGTGGTCGACCATGAGCTTGTACGGGACGCTGTCCCGGATGTCGGTGACGTCCGTCTTCGGACCGTACCCCTTCTGGAAGTAGCCCACCTGGTTGAGGAACAGTATCGCGACCTCGTCTATGTCGTTCAGCGGGGTGAGGGGCGTGTTGCTGACGACATTTAGCTCGAAGCTCATAGTTTGCGGAACGGGATGGAGAATAGTTAAGCATTGTGCTTTACCGGGGCTGGCGGGTCAGTCTGGTGACAGCTCCGTCTTCCTGGCCTTCTCGAACTCCTCGTCGAGCTCGGCCAGTACCTTCCCCCTCACCGCGATGAACTCAGCGCTCGTACGGTCCCTCGGCCGGGGGAGGGACACGGGTATGACCTCCCTTATCTTCCCGGGCCGGGCCGTCATGACCATTATCCTGTCTGCCAGGAAGACGGCCTCGTCGACGGAGTGGGTGACGAACAGGACCGTCTTCTTCGTCGCGGACCAGATCCTGAGCAGCTCCTTCTGCATCAGGTTGCGCGTCTGCGCGTCGAGCGACCCGAAGGGCTCGTCCATCAGCAGGACCGCTGGCTCGTTCGCGAGGGCCCTGGCTATGCCCACCCTCTGCCTCATGCCGCCAGAGAGCTCGTCCGGGTGCGAATCCTCAAAACCCTCGAGGCCCACGAGGTCAACCAGCCTGGAGGATATCTCGTGCCTATCCTTCTCGGCCACGCCCCTTATCTCCAGCCCGAACTCGATGTTCTTGCGGACCGTGCGCCAAGGGAACAGCGCGAACTCCTGGAACACCATGCCGCGCTCGGGGCCTGCGGACGAGACCCGCTTGCCGTGGACCATGACGCTGCCACCTGTGGCTGGCTCAAGGCCGGCCACTATGCGCAACACCGTGGTCTTGCCGCATCCAGACGGTCCGAGCAGACAGACGAACTCGCCATCGGCGACATCCATATCGAAACCATCGAGGGCCACCACGCGCCTCTTGTCCGACGAGAACACCTTCGAGAGGTCGCGGATCTCGATGCATGCGGTCATCGCATCCCCATCCATCTCGACACCCTCTTCTCGATCAGTTCCGCTACACCCGTCGTCAACACGCCGAGAAGGCCGATGACGATCATCGTCGCATAGGTGTATGAGTACTGGCTGTAGCTGATCGCCGACGTCCAAACGTAGTACCCCACCCCCGTGCCACCCTGGATCGGCATCATCTCCGCGGCGACTATGCACATCCAGCCGACCCCGAGGCCGACCTTGATGCCCGTCATCATGTAGGGGACTATGCTTGGCATCACGACCTTGGTGAAGACCGCGCTCCTCTTCGCGCCGAGCGTCCTCGCAGCGTCCACGAGCCGCGGGTCCACGCTCTTGACTCCGAACATGACGTTCAGCAGGATCGGGAAGAAGACCCCGACGAAGACGATGGCTATCGGCCCCCAGAAACTCAGGAAGACCATCAGGAACATGGGGAGCCATGCAAGCGGTGGTATCGGCCTGAGGATCTCGACCAGCGGCCGTCCCATGGCCTCGACCGCCTTGAAACTCCCCATCGCCATCCCGATCGGCAATGCGACGAGCAGGGCCAACAGGAAGCCCCAGAACACCCGTATCAGGCTAGATGCGATCAGGTCCCCCATCCTGATACCTTCCAGCCCTGGCACAGGCTCCAGGAAGGACTTCACGAAGGCCTCGGCCACCGATGCAGGACCTGGGACGTACTTCGCCACGTCACTGCCCGATTCAACGAGGTATGCGGAGACGGCTGCCCACACGACGATGAAGATCGAGACGGACGCCATTCCCAGAATGAGCCTGGTCCGGTTCGCCGCAAATACGCCTTTGGCCCTTGCCAATATGACGGAACCGATGGGCATCGCTCTCACCATTGACTTCTCCTGAGATAGAGGTTTGGTGCCTCACGCCTTCACGAGCGGTATGCCCGCACGGCTCAGGGCGATCTTCAGCAGCAGGTGCTGGATGGTGGTCTCCCCAGGGGTCGCGATGACCCGGCCCGCCAGGTCCTCGAGGTTGTGTATGTCGCTGTCGGCGTGCACGACGATGCCACTCCCCTCCGAGTTGGCCTGGGCGATGATCCGGACGGCGACGTCGAGGTTGGCGTGCTTCTGGATCGCTGGAGGGGCGCCGAGGTAGCCGATGTCGATGTCGCCGAGTGAGAAGCCGTCCATCAGGGCGCCGCCGTTGGCATACGGCGTGAGCGGGTCGACGTTCAGTCCGTACACCTCGAACAGGCTCTTCTCGCCTCCGCCGACGGTCCTGTTCTGCGCGACGTACTGGGCAAGCTGGTGCAGGTCGCCCGAGAGGTACCCGAGCCTTATGGCGTCCTCGTCAGCCGGGTTCAGTATCGTGCCGCTCGGTCCAACACCGTCGGCGACGGCCAGGAAGGACTCGTCCACGTAGTCATCGATGAACTCGCTGACGTTGCCGAAACCGAGGTCCGCGAGCGTGTCGTTAGAGATGATGTTGGTCTCCACGTACATGTCGGTGAACTGCTTGAGGGCGGAGAGGAAGTCCTCGTCCATCTCGTAGCCATACTCGACGTGCCTGAGGCCCTCCGCGGCCACCGCAGGGCTGCGGAGCGTGAAGTCGGCGGACATCTCCAGGAGGAGCGTGTAGTTCGCGCTCTGTTCGTCGGCGAGGGCGGCTGCAATCCACCTGTTCGCCTCGATGTGCGCCTTCAGGAACCTCACGGTGAGGTCCTGGCCGTCCGCGCGGTCAAGGAAACCCTCCCAGACGGTGACGACGCAGCACGGGTGGTCTGGCATTATCTCGTTCGTCCACATGATCACCCGGCCGGTCCCGGCCACGACCGAGGACGACACGTAAGGTTCCCACGCTATGTAAGCGTCGGAGTGGTTCGCCGCCAGCCAGCCTTCCATCAGGCTCGGGGCCATCGTGACGTAGCCCACGCTGTCGCCGTCCGAACCGCGATCCAGGTAAAGGGCGGTCGCCACGCCCGCCAAGACTACGGCGGCCGCGACGACCACTGCGAGAATGACCATCTTCCTGTCCATGCTGCTCCCCTACGTGTCACGTCAGTGTCTGAGACGTATTAAACCCTTTCCAGATTGATGACATGCGATTAGTACAATTGTATAAATACATGACCACATATTTGCATATGTCGGAAATATGAAAGACGCATCTAGGAAAATCATAGCGGGGGCAATGCGGTCAGACGAGGCCTTCAAGGAGGCGTTGAACGAAGCCCTCGAAGACCTCGGCATGACGGTACAGGACCTCGCGAAGCGGGCCGGGGTATCGCCGAGCACGCTGTACAAGATAACCAGCGAGAACAGGTCCCCCAGCCTGGGCATACTGAGGAAGATAGTCGGCGCGGTGCGGGAGGGCGAAGGCCTCAGGGCGGGCAACTTCATCGCAGTGGTCGCAGCCCGTCACGTCCTGGACGAGGTCGAGGAGAGGTCCGTCTCGATCGGCGACTCTAGCGTCCGGGTCCGGGAGTATCCAGCTTCGACCATCGAGGACGCCATAGTCGCGGCGATAAGGGCCGAGAGGGACGGGGCGGTCGCGGTGGTGTGCGCACCAATAGTGAGCGCCACGATCGAGCGCGTCGTGGACCTCCCGATTGCCACCATAATGCCGAGGGACAGCGTCACCGAGGCAATCAGGCTCGCCGCGAGGAAGTCCGGTGGCTAGAGCACGCGCTCCTTCCGCACTTCGAGGCCGAGGGAGACCGTGACCATCTCGCCGTTGTCCAACTGCTCGACCTCGCCGGAGTATCCCTGCACAGTCTCCTGGAAGACAGTCACTATGTGCGGGCAGCGCGACACCTTGAGCCCGTAGTACCACGCGTCCCGCTCGTCGGAGTAGCCCCTGTACCCGTGCAGGACCTTGCCATCGGACGCGATCATGATCGCCGCGGTGAAATCGTGCCCTGACACGTCCTCGCGGATGAGCGACCTGAGGGCGTCCCCCAGGTCCTTCCCCTCGTCCATCCTGTCGAGCAGGGCCATGAACAGCCTCTCGCTGTCCGTCTGTCCCTTCGCCGCCCTGGCCGTCTCCGGGTGGAACCCCTTCACGGTGCCGTTGTGGGCGAAGGCCACCCCCTCCCGTATGAACGGATGGGTGTTGGACAGTGCTCGGGAACCCTCGGACCCGCGCCTCGCATGCGCGATGACGATGCCCGGCCCGGTCAGCGAGGACACGTCGCGCAGGGCGGAGTCGTAAGACGGGTCCATGTGCATCTCGCGCTCGCTCCGGCCGATGTAGCGGGGGGAACCGCCGACGAGAGACACGATGCCCCACCCGTCCCTGTGCCCCGGCGGCTCGTCGCCCTGGTCAGGTACCACGCCGACCTCGGCCACGTGCTGGAGGTCCCTGAACGCACCCATGTCCGGCCTGTCCCTGAAGACCACTCCCAGCATCCGGCACATCCTACCGCCTCACAGCACCCTGGGCTCGATGACGACCTCGCAGTTCATGGAGTTCGTCACGAGGCACCTCTTCTTCGTGGCATCGATGGCCTTCTGGAGGTTCTCGACCCTTGAGCCTTCGGCGAACCTCATCTCTGGATAGAGGGTGATCCTCACGAACTTCCTGAACCCGTCGACCGTCTGCAGGTCCCCAACGGCCTTGCACCGGTACTCCAGGAGCCTCATGCCCAGCCCCTCCGAGACCGCCCTGAAGACGATGTGCAAGCACATGTTCGCTGAGCCGACGAATGCGTCCTCCGGGGTCATGGGGCCCTTCGTCCCGCCGAATTCGGACGGTGCCGAGTACTCCAGGGACATCCCGTTCTGACATTCCATCCGCGCGGGGTACGCACCTTCGTAGACGACGGTCGTCGCGAAATCCATCGATATCAGGCACACAAATGCTGGCCACGGATTTTAGTCTTTCCTGGACGTGGCTCTCGCTGGTCATTGAACAGAAAAAGTGGGGGAAGTGGGGACTATGGGGGTTTATAGTGAATCACTGCAGGTGCTTGTTCACCTGAGACTCGAGCATCGGGCGGGGCAGCGCGCCCACGGACTTGTCGACGAGCTTGCCCTCCTTGAAGTAGAGGAGGGTCGGGATGCTCATGATCCTGAACTTGCTGGCCGTGCCGATGTTGTCGTCGGTGTTCAATTTCGCGAACACAACCTTGCCCTTGTAGTCCTTGGCCATCGCGTCCACGGTAGGGGAGAGCATCCTGCACGGCCCGCACCATGGGGCCCAGCAGTCCACTACGACCACTGGATACTTCTTGACCGTCTCCTCGAAGTTCGAATCAGTCACAACTACTGGGGAATCTGGATATCCGTTGCCCGCTGACGGGGCCTGACCTGCCATCCTCATCATCTCCTGCAACTTCCTCTGCCTTATCTCGTCTAGCTCAGACATCGGTTCCACCGGAATTGCACGATTGTGTCTGCTGTCTGCACTACCGATTGCCTAGTCTGTACTTAACCGTTGTGTCGAACATGTCCGCCCCCGGGGCCCAAGACGTAGTCTTGGGGACGGGAATCTGGCCTGGACAAAACTATTTAAAGACAGGATTGCGATACGGTCGCAGGGATGCAGGATGCTCACCGAAGCTTCTGATATGATAGGTCTGCAGGTCTACACGAACCAGGGCATCTACCTGGGGAACATCTCCAACCTGGTCGTCGAGGTGGACGAGAACAAGGTCCAAGGGTTGTTCATCAGCCAGACTAACCCGCTCCTCGTCGAAGGGTCGAAGTCCGTCAACGTTCCGTTCAGGTGGATTGGTTCTGTCGGCGACATAGTGATCCTCAAGTACTTCCCGAAGCGCGTCGCCCTCAAGAGGGGGTCGAAGCCGAAGGCCGAGAAGAAGGAAGTCTAGGCGAAGGGTTTATCGCAGAAGCCGCCCTCAAGCCAACCGTGTCTGGACCGACCGTGGATCCATCATGCTACATCGCCCCAGAGGCGGTCATCGTCGGCGACGTGGTCATAGAGGCTGGCTGCAGCGTCTGGCCCTACGCCGTGATAAGGGGCGACCTGTCCCCCATCCGGATCGGCGAGGGCTCGAGCGTCCAGGAGCACTGCCAGATTCACGGCAACGAGGGCAGGCCGACGGTCATAGGGAGGAACGTCTCCATAGGGCATGGCGCGATAATCCACGCTGCCAGGATAGGGGACTACGTGATAGTGGGCATGAACTCGTCCGTGCTGGACGAGGCGGACATCGGGAGCGGTTCCGTGATAGGCGCCAACGCGCTCGTCAGGTCCGGGATGAAGGTCCCGCCAGGGAGTCTCGTGGTGGGGGTGCCTGCGAAGGTCGTCAGAGAGAACGACCCGTCGCTGCTGGAGGCCGCCCGCAGGAACGCGGAGGAGTACCACAGGCTGCGCGACGAGCACAGGGAAGGCAGGTACCCCAGGTACATTCACGGCGAGTGAGGACGGGCCCTCACCGGATCTCATCGACGTCGCACCCGCACGCCTCGGACAACTCCTTGTGGAGGCGCAGCACCTGTGCGGCCGGCCCGTCCATCCCGTGGCGGACGAAACGGGACACCGTCTCCTTGACAGGGACGCGCTCCGTGCCCGAGATCAGGTTGTCCGCGTGGGCGACCACCTTCTCCTCCAGCGTGAGGGGTGTGTAGTCCTTCCTAGGCAGGCCCAAGCGCACCGCCTCTGCCTTGGTCACCCCGCCGCCGATGTGCCTCTCGATGATCCTGACGAGCTGGACTGGGAGCTTCAGCTCGGATGCGATCTTGACGCCCTCGACGGCGTGTGCCATCCCGTGGGTCTTGGAGCGGCCTATGTCGTGGAGCAGCGCACCCGCCTCGACGATCTCGGGGTCCGCCCCGCACCTCCTCGCGATGCGCACCGCGAGCTTCGCGACGGCTCTGCAGTGCTCCTGGACCGACTCGCTGCACCCGCTGTCCGCGAGCATCCTGAGGCATTCCTCAGCGCTTGGCACCTTCACGGGCCTTGCCTTCGCGTCCGTCAACTACAGTCTTCCCCCTCGGGTTCGGGACGATCCTCATCCTCCCCTTCATGTCCCTCTCGACGGCCTTCCCGCCCTTGAGCCTGTCGAGGAATATCGCGAGCGCGGCGACCTCGGAGTGCGGCTGGTTCCCCACGGAGACGTTCCTGTGGGCCAGCTCGTACACCTCCCTGGGCACCTTCTCGGCGCCGACGACGACCATGAGGCGGTCGTCAGCGATGGTCGGAAGCGCCTCCGAGAGGCTCTCGCCGTACATCGTGAGGTGGACCACGGTGCCGTCCCAAGACCTGATGGCCTTGCGCCACTCGACCCCCGTCTTTATCGTGAAATCGCCGCCGAACCGCTCGACGACCCCTTTGACCGAGCGCTCGAGCGATGGGTCCTTGGTCGACACCCACACCTCGTCCGCCCCCAGCGCCCTCGCCGTCAGTGCGACGTGGGTCGTGACCCTCTGGTCCCTGTCCGGGCGATGGCCGAGCCTCATGACGACTATCATGTGCGCACCCCGTGGGCGCCGGGCTAATGCGGCTCCTTCACGCGCTCGATCCTGTGGCCTCTGTAGTCGAGCTTGGTGCTCCTCTTCACCAGGCTCTTGAGCATCGTGAACGTGACGCCTAGGACCTCGGCGACGTCCCCGGCGAACTTGCCCTGTGCGCCGACCAGTTCGTAGATCTGCTTCTCGATCTTGATGAACTCCTTGTCCTCCATGACCGCCGCCGCGAGCACGTCGCTAATCTCGTAGACCGGCCAGGAGGCGTTTATGTGGAAGGATGTGTAGTACGTGTGATAGGCCTTCTCGGGCTGCTGCGTCTCGGAGGTCTGCCACCTCGTCTCGACCAACTTCATCTTCTCGAAGAACAGGAGGGCCTCCTTGCCGGCGGGCCCGAACTGCTTCTCTATGTCCCTCACCGTGTGCCATTCGAGGGTGACCAACTTCAGGACCTCCCTCTTGACCTTGGTGTCCACCGCCCGGAACATCGGAACGAGTTCAGCCGGTTCGGTGATGACCTTGATCCTAGTCATGGACGGCCCCTATCTGAATCTAGGGTATAAAATGCTACTTGGAGTCGAAACGGAGGTTTTCCAGCGCGTCTGGCATGGCCCCGGGGCCGCGGCGGGGCGCACATCCGTCCGCCCCGGAAAACGGGGCCGTTGCCGGGGTGAGGTTTAAGTACGATGACCCGCTTCGGACGCTCCTAGAGCGTGCTAAAATGATGGCGAAGGACCTAAAGGACAGGTCGAAGGTCGATGAGCTCACGGTGACGATCGTCGAGAAGGGGGAGCCGAGGGACTGGACCTCCAAGTGGAGCGGCACGGGCGGCCGTGTATGCGACGCGGTCGGCGAGGATGAGAGCGGCGACAAGGTCAACCTCACCCTCTGGAACGACGACATAGAGAAGGTCCAGGTCAACACCAAGATCAAGATAACGAACGGCTGGGCCTCGTCCTTCAAGAACAAGCTCCAGGTCAGCGCGGGCAAGTACGGCAAGCTAGAGATCCTCTGAGCACCTGTCGGCCCCGTCAGAAGGAGAGAAGCTCCATCACGAGGCAAGGCAGCACTATCATGAGGAAGTCGTCGTCGATGTAGCGCACCTTTTGTCTCTCGACGAACACGGCGGTGGCCGCCCCTGCGACACTGACCAGGGCGACCGACGGGACTGACAGCATGCCCCACAGGTACAACGCCGGGGCCGCCAGCGCCAGGTAGACGGCGACGGGGACCACGACTTGGACGGCCAGGCGGCGGCTCCTCCTCCTGAGCTCCCCGGCCAAGGGGTCCACGAGCGCCCAGCCGATTATGGCCGCGGTCGCCACGTCCTCCCTGAAGAACCAGAGGGCGACTGTGACCCCCGCCGCCGCCCACACGAACGACGCGATCTGGTTCCGCTCATGCGGCCTGAGGCCGAAGAATGTCCACCCCATGAGCAGGCGGACGCTCTCCACCAGGGAGACGGCGAATATGAACCCGATCAGGAGGACCCATCTCTCGAGCCCCATGAACGGGAGGTCTACGGGCAGCAGGTAGTAGGCGGGCGCGAAGGCCATGAGACAGTGGAGGAACCTCCTGAACAACCCCGCCCGGTCCATGGTACAGCCCCTCTCCGATGACCCGGAACGGCCCGGGGTGCAGATAATGCTTGTTCAATCGGTGAAGGACGCCCGGCCCCACTTCGATTCGATGCCCCGGTACAGTATCAGGGAGGTCAAGGACATCATGACGAGCACGATGGCTATGCCGATGAGCGCGAAGGTCCACTCGGTGGTGACCGAGAACGAGAGTATCACGAGGCACACGTCAGGCAGGAAGGACATGACGCTGAACCTCGCGAGTATGCTCGTGTCGAAGAGGAAGGTGTTGGTCCTCAGGCCGGTGAGGTACGCGAGGACGAGGACCATATAGAGCGAGGTGACGAACATCACGGTGAGGGAGAGCCACAGGTACCCGACCTCGTCGTTCAGGACGGATATCCCCACGACGAAGGACGCCGAGATCCCCAGCGTCAGTACCAGGAAGACCGCCACCCTGACCTTGATGACCTGCGGGACCGTCACGGGTATGAGGGAGTAGTACTCCGCCAGGTCGATGTTGTTCAGCCAGCTGTACATCATCACCCCTATGAAGCCGACCATCGAGGCGTAGAAGACGGTGTTGAACCCCACGGGGATCGCGAGCCCGTAGTTGACGAACCAGGTCGTGAAGGACAGGAAGAGGAGGGGCAGCACGAAGGAGAACGACATCTTCGCGACCGTGCCGCTCCTCCTGATGTCCACGAACTCCTTGGCGAACAACACCCGCTTCAAGCCCCCGAGCCAGCGCATCTTCGCGTGGTACTTGGGGAGCAGGTCGGCGTAGGACTGGGACGATATGCTTATCCTGACCTCGACCAACGCGTATGCGATGAGGGTCATCGACAGGACCTCGGCCACGGAGACCGCGGCGAACATCAGCGCCTCGGTGGCGTCCACGGCGAACGGCCGCACGTTCATCTGCAGGCCGAGGGACGGCAGGACCGCCTCGAGCGGCAGCAGGCCGAACGCCCCGTGGAGCACGAACAGGGACGCGATCGCGGCCGTGAAGAGCCCGAACCACCTCTTGCTCCGTATGAACACGACCGAGGCCAGGAAGCTCATCGACAGGCCGATCAGGAACGTGAGGAGCACGGACACGAAGAGGATGCCGATGCTCGCGTACGAGTAGCCCATGATGGGCGCGGCGAGGAGGAGCCCGCCGGTCGCCGGCACCAGCAGCAGGGCGAGGTAGAACAGGGCGTCCCTGATGTAGATCCCGAGGAAGGTCGTCCTGAACGAAAGGGGGAGTATGTACGGCATGGCCACGAGGTAGTTGTTCCTGCCGTGGCGCCTCTCGATGTACTGCCGGCCCATGAGGCCGAACGTCCCGACGCTGAGGCCGTAGATGAACGCCGACAGGTGCGAGAACTCCATGAGCTGCCCCAGGGAGACCGTCTCCAGGGTCTTGTCGAGCGTCAGGGCGACCACGGTCGCGATGACCAGCACGAAGACGGGGAATGTCAGGAAGCGCTCCTGCCCGGAGTAGGACGCGTGGTTCCTGAACTCCTCCTTCAGCATCAGCGTCAGGAGGGTTTTCGTATCAGACCGCCTCCGATCGCACGCATGAACACGCGCTCGAGGTCCTCGTCGCCGCGCACCAGTTCGTCCTTACTCCCCTGCAGGGCGACCTTGCCTAGGTTCACGATCGCGAGTCGGTTGCAGAGCCGCTCGGCGATCTCGAGTATGTGGGAGCAGAGGAACACGGTGCCGCCCTTGGCGACGTACTCCTCGAGGTACTCCCGCAGGAGCTTCTGGTAGATCGGGTCGAGGTTGATGAACGGCTCGTCCAGGAACAGCAGTTCGGGCTCGTGCATGAAGGCCGAGGCGAGCATCAGCTTCTGGCGCATCCCCTTGGACATGTCCTTGCAGATCGTGCCCTTCTTGGCCTCGAGGTCGAAGTACGTCAGCCACTTGTCTATCCTGTCCTCCAGGTTGTCGAGCTTCCGCACCTTGCCCACGAAGTACATGTACTCGTACCCGGTCAGGTAGGTAGGGGGGCTCTCCACCTCAGGGACGATCCCGACGAGCTCCTTGACCCTGATGGGGTCCTTGACCACGTCGACTCCGAGGACGCTCACCGTGCCGGAGGTCGGCTCGAGCTGGCCCGTGAGTATCCTGATCAGGGTGGTCTTGCCCGCGCCGTTGGGGCCGAAGAAGCCGAACACGTCGCCCTTCCCCACCTCCAAGCTCACGCGGTCGAGGGCCTTCATCCCGCCAAAATCCATTGTCACTTCGCGTGCCTCGATAGCGGCCATTGCGGCCTGAGTTATCCAATACTGGTTATATCAAGGATTTCAAGCGAGCTACAACCGCTGTTGTTCAAACTGCCTGGTTTAAGGCATTCAAATGCTATCATGTAGCACGACAATCAGTGTCTGATTGCCCAGGAAGGAATCACGATGAAGGGAAGGACGGGCAAGTCGGTCCTAACGAGCAAGATCGAAGCCGAGATTGACCTACTCCAGAGGCACGTGGCCATGCTCAAGGCGATCATGGACAACGAGCCGATAGGGATCATTCGCCTCGCCGAGATGCTGGACTACCCCCAGCACAAGGTGCGCTACTCCCTCAGGATACTCGAGCAGGAGGGGCTCATAGAGCCCTCGCCGGACGGTGCCGTCACCACGGACAAGATACAGGACTTCCTCGACCACCTGAAGGAGATCCTGGAGACCATGAGCTCCACGGTCAATGAGCTGCGGGAGTCGATCGAGTAGGACCGGCCCCCGACCCATCGTTTCTCATCCTGGCACACTCCGCAAGCCTGCAAAGGCTTATTAAACCGGTCGGGATAACTGCGACTCAGACCATGCCGTCGTAGCTCAGTCGGTAGAGCGTCCGCCTGTTAAGCGGAAGGTCAGCGGTTCGAACCCGCTCGACGGCGCCATTCTCCTACGCCTGCGGCCGCCCTCCGCCGGCCGCCGACTCGTGCGCCACCGTCCTCCGGACCAGCATGTAGCAGAACACGGCGAACCCGACGCCCGCCAGGGTCATGCCCGCCATCCCGCCGCCCAGCTCGTGGAAGGGGGCGATCACGATCATGAGCAGGAGCACGCCCGTGACGAAGAACGCCTTGTGGACGGAGTTCCGGGCGGAGCCCATCCTGTGCTGGAGCACGAGGAGGGTCGCCCCGCAGACCGTGAACAGGACCGCTATCGTGACCGCCGGGGGCAGCCACCTGGGCGCGCCCATCCCGAACACCATCCCAAGGACCATGAAGCCCGCGCCGAGGGCGAGGAACCACAGCGGGCGCCATGAAGGCGTCGGGTGCCTCGCACTGACCAGGTCCTTCGGGGCCCTTCTGGCCGCCTCGTAAAGGAGGTACACGGCGACGAAGCAGGCCGCATACTGGACAGGCGGCGGGACGTATTCCTGGAGGGACACGAACATCACTGCGCACACCGCTATGTCGGCGACGAACAGCCACCCCACCAGCTTGAACTGCCTCGGCGTCAGGAGCGGCTCGCGCCTCATGCGGGGGTACCACAGCCCCAGTGCCAGGATCGGGAGGGTTATGCTGACCACGCAGTGGAAGATCGTGAGCCAGACCGTCCAGACCCAGTTGACTTCGAGGAACCTTCCGTACGTGCCGAGGTCCCCGAGGTCGACCCATCGCGGGTCGAAGAAGCTCTTCACCGCGATGCCCTCCTCGACGATGGCATATGCCGCGCCGAGCATGACGACCGACGCCCAGCCCTTACCCCACCTCAGGGTCAGCTCGCGGACGAGCAGGGCCCCGCCGCCGTACATGGGTATCAGGAAGAGGAAGCCGAGCCCCAGGGAGAACTCGACGGGCGGGGACGAGCCGGAGAGCACCTCGGCCATCAGGGGCGACAAGAGAGCTAGGAACCACGCGGCCTTGCCCTTCTCCGTCACGGGGCGAGGTATCGTCGTCGGCTGGATATATAGCCGGAGGGCATGACGGACGGGCCCGTACCATGCCAGGCGCACGAGGACAAGGCTTATAGTGAGCCACGGTCTGTACTGAAAACTGCCGAAGAGTGCCCAGCGGACTAGGCGTGATCAGATGACATGGATAAGGACCGTCGACCCGAAGAGCGCAGATGGAAGGACCAAGCAGGTCTACGACAGCATCCTCGAGAAGCGGGGGCACATAGCCAACGTGTTCGTCGCTGAGGGGATGGAACCGGAGGCGCTCGCGCACCAGGTCGACCTCTACATGGAGCTCATGCTCGGCCCCGGCCCCCTCTCGAGGGAGGAGCGGGAGATGATTGCGGTGATGGTCTCCGCCGCGAACAAGTCCCCCTACGGCATGGTACACCACACGGAGGCGCTGGCGAAGGTCGATAACGACCCCGAGGCACTCAAGAAGTTCGTGGCCGAGCTGATCAGCAAGCACGAGTCGCCCAGGACCAAGGCGCTTCTGGCATACGCCGCGAAGGTTACCCTCGCGCCGAGGGGCGTGACCGAGGACGACATCAAGGACCTGCGGGACGCGGGTCTCACCGACCAAGAGATACTCAGGGCGAACCTGGTGACGAGCTACTTCAACTTCCTGAACAGGGTGACGCTGGGCCTCGGCGTCCAGGTCGAGAAGGGGGACGCCAGGACCTACAGGTACTGACTGGCGGACGCTGCCCCCCTGCGGGAACGAGAGGGAAATCATAATAAGACGCCGGGCATTTAGGAGGAATCACAAGGGCCCGTAGCTTAGTCCGGCGGAGCGATTGGCTCATAAGGGACCCAGGTCCCTGAGTGACCAGTTGGTCATCGGTTCAAATCCGATCGGGCCCACTTCTCCGATCCGACCGCGCGGTCAGAGCTCCCTCATCGGCTTGTTGCAGCACACGAGGATGCCTACACCCTCCTTGGTGACCTTGACCTCCTGGCCGCAGATATCGCAGTGGTACGTCTTGCCCATCTTTCCCTTCACCAACCTCATCACCTCCTCTTGGCCGCGGTGAATCGCCGATTCCACGGTTAATCCTTGTGCCGTTCACCTCGGCGCCCGGACCCCGGCGGCGAAAGACATGTAAGGCGACCCGCCGTTAGCCGCAGTTCAGGGACGTGGACCAATTGCCCAGGAGCCTCAGGTTCTTCTACTTCGGCAACCAGTGCCCGCACAACGGCTACCTCCTGGCCAGGATCAAGACGGTCGCCTGGAAGGAGTCCGTGACGCTGTATCTCCACGACGTCACCGGCGACGAGGCGACCTGCGCCGACTACAGGATATTCTCCCCCCAGATGCTGCTGGTCAACGACAGGCACCGGCTCCACGGCCCGTTCTCCGCGGAGAGGGTGCAGGCGCTCCTCGAGGACGAGATGACCGGTCCCGAGCCCTATTCCGTCCGGCAGAGCGGGGACGTGGTGAGGGGTGACCTGGTGCCCCTCACGCCCGACTCCGCCCTCTCGACCTGCGACACGTGCGCGGGGAGCCCGGACCCCGGGCTGTGCAGGGGCAAGGCCGAATGGGTGGCGCAGATGACCAGGGACTCCGGGCGGCCCAGCCTCGGCTACCTGCACATGGTCGGAGGGCGCTGCGCGGGGGGCGCTGAGTTCCTGCCGTCCAGGCTCGTGCCTTACCCGATACCCGACAAGGGGCCGCGGGCGGCGTTCCTGACGTGCGTATACGTCTCAGACGAACACCACGACTACAAGACGCACCCAACGGAGAGGCTACTGGCGGACCTGAAGGTGCATGGGTTCGAGACAGTGTCGGTCGCCGCGTCGGCCGCCGCGGTCTTCCCGAACGGCCCTGCGTCGTGGTTCGAGCGGCTGGGGTTCGAGGACGAAGGGCTCCTCGTCAGGGAGGAGATGCACGGCGCGGACATCCACCTCCTGCGGAAGCGCCTCTGACCCCTGGCAAAAGAGTTATCCCCGACGACGTTCTTCGGCCCACGGGGACCCGGATGACAGGGACTAGGAGGACCGCCAGGAAGCAGCCGAGCGTCATGAGACTGTTCGAGGCGACCGAGATCCAGGATTACGACATCCACCCCGACGGGACCAAGGCCGTCTGCTCGGTCAACTCTGGCAGGAACTGGGAGCTCGCCGTCCTGGACCTGAGGACCGGCAGGACGAGGAGGCTGCTGAGCGGCGACCAGTCGCTCATGTCCCCGGCGTACTCGCCCTGCGGCTCGACGGTGGCCTACCACGCGGACTTCGAGGGGGACGAGGACCACGACATCTTCACCGTCTCTGCGGACGGCAAGGTGCGCCGGAGGATTACCAGGGACTGTGCGGACAACCAGCACCCACGGTTCTCCCCCGACGGAAAGCGCATCGCATTCATATCGAACAGGGACGGTGACATGGAAAACCTGTTCGTCTCAGACCTCAGGGGCAGGTCCGTGAGGAAGCTCTCGAACGAGGAGCTACCAGTCCGCACCCTCGAGTGGTCCCCGGACGGCTCGAGGGTGGCCTTCGGCACTGGCATCGGGGACGAGGACTACATCTCCGTGGTGGACGTCGAGAAGGGGAAGGCCAGGCGGGTGCTCTCGAAGAGGGGCGTCGAGTACGGCGCGAACGGCGACTTCGGCGCGGCGACATCGAACTGGTCCCCCGACGGGAGCCGGCTTCTGTTCACATCCAACGAGGACGACCAGTTCGACATCGGCGAGCTCGCGCTGTCCAGCAGGAGGACGAGGTGGCTCGTCCGGTCCAAGGGCGAGAAGATGTGCCCCCAGTGGTCCCCGGACGGGGCCCGCCTCGCATACCTCGAGACGGAGGACCCGGGCGTGCTGCTCAAGGTCAAGGACGGGCGGAGGACGACCATCCTGTCGCCCCCTGACGGCCTCACGAGGTCTGCCAGCTGGCTCCCGGACGGGAAGGGCATTGCCATGGTCAACGGCTCGTCGGTGAGGCCCGAGGAGCTGTATGTCGTCAGGACGTCCAGGCCCGTCAAGGTCACTTCGTTCCAGAGGAAGCCGTTCCCGCGCGGGTGGCTCGTCGGGCCGCGTGCGGTGAGGTACAAGTCCTTCGACGGCAGGGATATCCCGGCGCTCCTCTTCGAGCCCAAGCGCAAGGGGAGGAAGGCCGGGGTGGTCATCCCGCACGGCGGCCCCGAGATGCAGAGCGTGGACATGTGGGACCAGATAGTCCAGATGCTCCTGATGAGAGGGTTCCACGTCATAGAGCCGAACTACCGGGGCTCGACCGGTTATGGCAGGGAGTTCCTCCACCTCCACGACAGGGACATGGGCGGGGGCGACCTGATGGACACGGTCTTCGCCGGCAACTACCTGGTGGACCGGGGAATGGTCGACGAGGACCGGCTCGGCATATGGGGGGCGAGCTACGGAGGGTACCTCTGCCTGCTCGCCCTCACCAAGGCGCCCGACCTATGGGCCGCGGGGGTCTCGATCGTGGGGTTCTTCGACTGGGAGACCGAGATGGCCACCGAGCGGGGCTTCCTGAAGGCCTACGACCTGAAGAAGATGGGGGACCCGGAGAAGGACAGGGACTTCTTCAGGGAGAGGTCGCCGGCATACTACCTGGACAGGCTCCAGGCGCCCCTGATGATGACCGCGTCCGCGAGGGATGTGCGGTGCCCGCCTACGGAGTCACGGGCCGTCGTCGAGAAGCTGAGGGGCATGGGCAAGCAGGTCGAGTACCACGAGTACCCGGACGAAGGGCACTGGCCCAGGAAGAGGAGGAACCTGGTGGACCTCTACACGAGGACGACGGGGTTCCTGGACGAGAACATCCCGCGATGAGGGCTCAGGACCGCCTGTAATACGGGTTCGTGAGGTCCTCGAAGCACGCCAGGGCCGCGGCGGCCCCCCCGTGCACGGCGGCCACGATCTGCCGGATGCCTCCCGAGAGGTCCCCGGCCGCATAGACATAGGGGACGTTGGTCCTGAAGGTCTTGTCGACGACGACGAAGCCGCCCTGGTCCATCTCGAGGCCGAGCTCCACGGCGAGCTGGTTGCTGGGCACTTCCCCGACCGCCACGAAGACGCCGTCGACGGGCTTCGTCGCCACTGAGCCTGTCTTGACGTCCCTCAGCTTGACCGCGGTGACGTTCTCCGCACCGACTATCTCGTCGACGACCGTGTCGAAGAGCACCGGTATCTTCCTGTCGGCCACGCTCTCCTGGAGGTGCTTGTCCGCCCTGAGCGAATCGCGCCTGTGCACTATCGAGACCTTGCACTCTATGGAGTTCAGGTACAGGGCGTCCGTTAGCGCGGTGTTCCCGCCCCCCACGACGACCACCTCCTTCTTCTTGTAGAAGAAGCCGTCACAGGTGGCGCAGTAGCTCACACCGCGGCCGGTCATGCCGTCCTCGCCCTTCACCCCGAGCTTCCTGTGGGTCGAACCAGTCGTGAGTATGAGCGCGCGGGAGGAGTACCTCCCCGAGGCTGTGAGGACCTCGAACCTGTCGCCGCCCTTCACCCTGACGGCCTCCTCGCCCTCCCTTATGTCGACATATCTGCGGGCGTGCTCAGCCATCTGGTCCATCAGCTTCATGCCTGGGACCTCCGGGAACCCGGGGTAGTTCTCGATCATCGGGCTGGTGAGGACCTGGCCTCCGGGGACCCCCTTCTCCAGGACCAGGCAGCTCAGGCCGGCCCGGCGCGCGTAGATACCGGCGGCCAGGCCGGCCGGGCCCGCGCCGATGATCAGCACGTCCAATTCCTGCGGACCTTCGTCCGGGGGCGGAGACACCATTCCGTCAATCGTCATCGGACGTGAATGCGCGGATGATTATTTCACGGTTCCCTGAGGCACGGGAGGGGGAGCGCGCGGACTTCTCGTCCGCAGGATGCAGGACGGCAAAGTAAAATAGTCGTCCAGTTCCTTCCCGACAACTGGGTCCGCAGACCGGGATGCGCGACTGAGAGTCCCGGGATGTCGGCGCCGCGGTGTGTTTGCAGTATGGATATTGAGACCTACAAGGTGTTCCTGCTATTCGGGTGCGTGATATTCCTCGGATTCGCTGGGAGCATCGTCTTCCGGCGCTTCCGCATACCCGACGTCATCTTCCTCATCGTCCTCGGGATGGTCTTCGGCCCCGAGATCACAGGCAACCGCTTCGACATGATCTCGGACGACCTCCTCGGGCAGATCGACGAGTTCAAGCCCTTCTTCCTATCCCTCGCGCTCGTGATCATCCTCTTCGATGCCGGGCTGAGCCTGGACATCCGCTCGGTGCTGGATGCGATGCGCCTCTCGGCCTTCGTATCGATAACCGCGTTCATCGGGACCTTCCTCCTGGTGGGGTTCGTGCTGCACATGATAATGGACATCGACCTGCTGCTCAGCCTCACGATGGGCGCCATCGTCGGGGGCACCAGCGGCGCGATAGTCATACCGATAGTTAGCAAGATGAGGATAAAGCCCCAGACAAAGGCGACCCTCATCGCAGAGAGCGTGGTGACGGACGTGCTCGTCATCGTCGTCGCCCTCTCGCTCCTCACGGTCATCATGACGGGGGAGCTGAAGCTCCTCTCCGTCTCAAGGGACCTGGCGAGCAAGTTCCTCGTGGGAGGGTTGATCGGGGGCGTCGCCGGGGTCCTGTGGCTGTTCGTGCTCGAGAGGATGAAGAACCAGCCGCTCTGCTACATGACCACCTTCGGGGCGCTGATGGGCGTCGCCGGACTGGCCGAGATCCCAGAGGTCGGGAGCTCGGGGGCCATCGCCGCGCTGGCCTTCGGTCTCGCGATCGGCAACAGGCAGATCGTGAAGAAGAGGCTCTCCTCGCTCTCCCTGTCAACCGCCACGAACCTCCAGATCCAGCAGTTCCACTCGGAGATAACCTTCTTCGTGAGGACATTCTTCTTCGTGTACCTCGGCCTGTTCTTCAGGCTCTCCACCTTCACGGAGATCCACCTCGTCGCTGGCCTGCTCACGATCAGCGTCATCGTGCTGGTGAGGTGGGTCACATCGATGGCCGCATGGAAGATGGGCGACCTGGAGAGGGAGGACGCGGAGACCGTCTTCGCCAGCATGCCCAGGGGGCTGGCGGCAGCCGTCCTCGCCACATTGCCGTCGGTAATGCTGCTGGACTACCCTGACGTATGGTCGAACGAACTGGGGCTCCTGTTCCTCAACACGACGCTGGTCGTGATACTCGGGACAACCATCCTCACGACGGTGTTCTGCTTCTCCACCGAGAAGGGGATCGACCGGCGGCAGAGGATCGCCCTCAGGAAACGCCTGACGGACAGCTGATGGAGGTCAGAGCCTCCGGATGAGGCTGTCCGCGAACCCGCGCGTCCCCACGGGGTTGAGGTTGCCCGCGGCCCGCGCGAAGTCCGCAGTGGCGACGCCGTCCGCGAGCGTCTTCTCGACGGCCCCGACGACCAGTCTCGACGCATCGGCTAGCCCGAGGTGCTGGAGCATCATCGCGCCCGAGAGCACGAGGGCGCAGGGGTTCGCGACGTCCTTCCCCGCGTACTTGGGAGCGGTCCCGTGGACCGGCTCGAACACGGCGGTCGCTTCGCCGATGTTCGCCCCAGGGGCGAACCCGAGCCCGCCGACCTGGGCCGCGCATGCATCAGCCAGGTAGTCGCCGTTCAGGTTCGGGGTCGCGAGCACCGAGTACTCGGAAGGCCTCGTGAGCACTTGCTGGAACATGTTGTCCGCAATCCTATCGTTGACCAGGACCCGTCCATCGGCGGCCGGCCCGCCGGCGTCGGACTCGACGCGGGTCTGGTCGGGGAACTCCTCCCGCGCGACCTCGTAGCCCCAGTCTCTGAAAGCGCCCTCTGTGAACTTCATGATGTTGCCCTTGTGCACGAGCGTCACGACCTTGCGCCCGCGGGACACCGCATGCCTGAGCGCCGCCCTTACCAGCCTCTTCGTCGCGCGTTCCGAGATAGGCTTCAGGCCTATGCCAGCATCCATAGGGACCCGCACTCCCAGAGAGTCCCGGAGGAAGGACCGGAGCCTGGCCGCTTCCTCGGTGCCGTGGCCCCACTCTATGCCGGCGTAGACGTCCTCGGTGTTCTCCCTGAATATGACGAGGTCGACATCGCCGGGGTTCTTGACAGGGGAAGGGACCCCGGCGAAGTGCCTGACCGGCCTCACCGAGGCATAGAGGTCCAGCTCCTGGCGCAAGGCCACGTTCAGGCTCCTGACGCCTCCGCCGACCGGCGTCGTCAGCGGGCCCTTCAGGGCCACGCCCGACGACCTTATGGCGGCCACCGTCTCCCTCGGGAGCCATTCGCCGCAGGACCTGAAGGACGACTCGCCTGCCGGAAGCTCCCTCCAGCGGATGGCCCTCGCCCCGGCCGTCGACTCCGCCACTGCGGCGTCCAGGACAACCCTCGCTGCGGCCATGATCTCAGGCCCGATCCCGTCCCCCGGCATGAACGGGACCTCGACCGTACTGACCTCCAACGTCACGGTCGAGCCTCCTCACTCAAGCGAGAACCCCCCGTTCTTCTTCAGGTGCGGGACAAGGCCGCCGTCCTGCAGGAGCACGCGCATGGTCCTCGGGATGGGGGATGCCACGACCTTCGTCGAACGGGCGGGGCAGGAGACCTCACCCAGTGCGAGGTCGACGACGAGCTCGTCCCCTTGTGATATCCAGTCGGTGTCGCACTGGAGCAGCGGCAACCCGACGTTGAAGGAGCTCCTGTAGAAGATGCGCGCGTAGGACCTGGCAAGGACGGCCGACACGCCGGCTGCCTTCAACGCCCTTGGGGCCTGCTCCCTGCTGGAACCGCAGCCGAAGTTCCTTCCAGCCACCACGAAGTCACCCGGGACGACCCTCGACGCGAACCCTGGGTCGATGTCCTCCATCACGTGCTTCGCGAGGTCCGACATCTCGTCCATCTTGAACTTGTACCTGCCCGAGATGATGTAGTCTGTGTTGATGTCGTCGTTCGGCGTGAACCTGTGGGCGTTCCCCCTCAACGCACTGGCCACTTGTCACACCTCCCTCGGGTCGGTGATCTCCCCCGTGACTGCCGACGCTGCCGCCGTCTCCGGGGACACGAGGAATATGTTCACGTCATGGTTGTTGCCCATCCGCCCCCTGAAGTTCCTGTTGGCGGTCGAGACCACGTTCTCCCCGTCCGCCGGTATCCCTGCATGGGTACCGACGCACGGCCCGCATCCCGGAGGCATCACGACCGCCCCGGACCTGAGGAGCTGCGAGACCACACCGGCGTCCATGGCCTCGAGCAGGACCTCCTTCGAGGCTGGCGCGACGATCATCCGGACGCCCTGCTTGACCCGGCGGCCGCGCATGACCGACGCTGCAGAGGCGAGGTCGCTGAGGCGGCCGTTGGTGCACGTCCCCACGAAGACCTGATGCACCGGCGTACCGCCCAGGTCCGACACGTCGCGCACGCTGTCGACCCTGTGCGGGACGGCGACCTTGGGCACGACGTCGGAGAGGTCGAAGTCGAGGTCCCTCTCGTAACACGCACCGGGGTCGCTCGACACCCCGGGCCCCGCGTCCTGTCCCCTGGACATGTACCACCCGCGCGTGACATCGTCGAAGGGGAACGGGGAGAACTTGGCGCCCATCTCGACCGACATGTTCGCGACGGTCATGCGACCGTCCATGTGGAGGGACGGGAGCCCGTCACCCGCGTATTCGATGGACTTGTACGTGGCCCCGTCCGCGCCGACCTCGGATATCACGTCCAGGACGAGGTCCTTCGCGCTCACGAGCGGCATGAATGCACCTTGCAGCTCGACACGAAAGGACTCTGGCACCCTGAACCAGAGCCTGCCGGTGAACGCCGCAGCTGCCACGTCGGCCGAGCCGAGGCCGGTCGAGCACGCGTTCATGGCACCGTATGTGCAAGTGTGGGAGTCTGCCCCCACCACGAGGTCACCTGGCAGGACCTTGCCGCTCTCTGGGACCACCTGGTGGCACACCCCCTCGCCGATGTCGCAGAGCGGGATGCCCTTCGCTTTCGCGAACGACCTTATCCGGTCGTGTATCCTGGAGATGTTCGCCGACGGGCTTGGCGAGCTGTGGTCGATCACCAGCGCCATCCCCCGGCGAGTGCGGGGCCCCTCGAACCCGAGCGCCTCCAGCTCCCTCATCATCATCGTGGACGTCCCGTCCTGCGCCATGCAGAAGTCGACCGAGGCCACGGTCATGTCGCCCGCGTAACAGTCCGACCCCGAGTGGGCGCTCAGTACCTTCTCTGCGATCGTCATGCCCATGCTGGACCGCCCCCTCAGTCATCCCACCTGACGTTGGCACCCATGGCCGCGGACCCCTTCTCGGAGCGGCTCGGGCAACCGACCTGCCCCGCAGCGCTCAAGTGCTTCGAGCATATCCTCACGAACTCGGCATCAGTCAGGTCCCTCTTCCTCCGCTCGCCCGAGGCGCTGACCTCCCGCCTGATGTCATCTATGGCCTCTGGCGGGACCTCGAGCCCCATCTGTTCGAGCTTGTGCCTTATCGAGGCCTTCCCCGAATGCTTGCCGAGGGCGATCCTGCGCGACAGGCCCAGCATCGCCGGGTCGAACGCCTCGTAGAGCGTCGGGTCCTTCAGGACCCCGTCCACGTGTATCCCGGACTTGTGCGTGAACATGTTCCCCCCGACGACCGGGTGGTTGAGGGGGATGCAGAGCCCCGACGCCTTCTCAACGCGCCTGCACAGGGGCACTATGCGGTCGGTCCTGTACTTGTCGACGCCGTAGTGGGCGCGCAGGTTCATCACCAGCACCTCCAGGGGGACGTTCCCCGCGCGCTCGCCGAGGCCGTTGACCGTCGTGGACAGCCACAGCGTGCGCCCCTCGAAGGGCGCGGCAGCCTCGCAGGCCGCCAGGGCGTTCGCGACAGCCAGCCCGAAGTCGTTGTGCGCATGGAACTCGACGTCTATGTCGACGCTGGACATGACCTTGGAGACCAGGGATGAGGACCCAGCCGGTGTCAGTACACCGACGGTGTCGCACATCCTGAACCTGTCCCCGCCGGCATCCTTGCCCGCCTTCGCGAACTCGACGAGGTAGTCGACGTCGCTCCTGGTCGCGTCCCCGGCGTTGAAGCAGACGTAGACGCCATGGCCCTTGGCGAACTCGACGCACTCGACGAGCATCTCCAGCTGCCGGTCCCTTGTGATCTTCAGTTTGCTGGCGAGCGCGATGTCCGACGTGTCGGTAGATATGGACACGGCATCGACCCCGCGCGAGATCGAGTCCTCTATGTCCGCCTTGACCATCCTGTTCCAGCCCATGACCGAAGTGCCCTTGAGTCGCTCCCTCAGCAGTCCGGCGCACCTCCTGTCGCTCTCGTTGTAGGTCGCGAAGGTCTCGACCTGCTCGACCCCCAGTCGTTCGAGGGCCATCGCGATCTCCACCTTCTCCTCGCAGGTGAATGATATGCCTGGCATCTGCTCCCCGTCCCGGCAGGTCGTGTCCACCAACTTCACCTGCCCGAGGCCAGCCCTGACGGTGGCCCGGCCAGGCCGGGGCCCGGGATACGACAGGTCGGTCAACGGTCCGCTCCTCAGTCTCGGTGTCTCTCCCTTCGGGTCCAACTCCATCACCGTCCGCCGCCGGCTTCCGACGGGCTCGACCACTCATGGCTACGTCGGCCGCCGAGCGACACATAGCGGACGGCAGATAATCCTATTCATCATTGTGCCTATAATCGGACATTATTATGATTGATTGCCACACCACGAGATGTTATAGTGGTCAATTGACTCACTAAAGACCTCAATTATGGATGAATGACTCTGACGACGGGCGTGCTCCGCTCCCGCTCAGGGAACTGACCATGAGTCCGCACGAGGCGGAGAACGGGGACGGCCCCGCGGGCCATTCAGTTCCTGGAGAAGACTTCCTTCCCCGGGATGACCGCGCGCCTACCCAGCTCCTCCTCTATCCTGATGAGCCGGTTGTACTTGGCCGTGCGCTCGCCCCTCGACGGGGCGCCGGTCTTGATCTGACCCGCGTTCGTGGCGACGCTGATGTCGCTTATAGTCGTGTCCTCCGTCTCCCCCGACCTGTGGGAGACCACCGAGGCGTAGCCGGACTTGGCCGCGAACCTCATGGTGTCCAGCGTCTCGGTGAGGGTGCCTATCTGGTTGACCTTCACCAGGACCGCGTTCGCGACCCCGTCGCGGACCCCCTCCTCGAGGATCCTCCTGTTCGTGACGAACACGTCGTCGCCTACTAGCTGCACCTTGCGCCCGAGGCGGGACGTGATCTCTCGCCATCCGGCCCAGTCCTCCTCGGACATGGGGTCCTCGATGGAAGCTATCGGGAAGGACTTGCACAGGTCGGCGTAGAGGTCCACCATCTCCTCCGAGGAGAGCTTCTCCATCGTGCTCTTCTTGAACACGTAACCCGACCCGTCGTAGAACTCGCTGGCGGCCGGGTCCATAGCGAGGAACACGTCCCTCCCGGGCCTCAGCCCGACCTCCTCCGCGGCCTCGACGATCAGGCCCAGGGCCTGCTCGGTCGACCCGAGCCTGGGGGCGAACCCTCCCTCATCCCCGACCGCGGTGCTGAGCTTCTCGTCCTTCAGCAGCGCCTTCAGTGAGTGGAACACCTCGGCCCCGCGCCTGACGGACTCGCCGAAGCTCCGGCCCAGGGGGACGACCATGAACTCCTGGAAATCGAGGTTGTTGTCTGCGTGGGCGCCGCCGTTGAGTATGTTCATCATCGGGACCGGGAGGGTCCTGGCCTTGGTCCCTCCGATGTGCCTGTAGAGCGGGACCCCCTCGTCCATGGCCGCCGCGTGCGCGACCGCGAGGGAGACGCCGAGGACCGCGTTCGCCCCAAGCCTGGACTTGTTCTCCGTGCCGTCGACCTCGATGAGGAGCGCGTCCGTCCCGGCCTGGTCCGCGGGGTCCCGCCCCTTGAGCCTCGGGGCGATGGACCTGTTCACGTTGCGCACCGCCTTCTGGACGCCCCGGCCCATGAACCTCGACTTGTCGCCGTCCCTCAGCTCGACGGCCTCCTTCGTGCCGGTCGACGCGCCAGAGGGTACGGCCGCCCGTCCCACGATGCCGTTCGTGAGGACGACGTCCACCTCGACGGTGGGGTTGCCCCTCGAATCGAGGATCTCCCTCGCCCTGACAGCCGCGATCTTCGCCATCTTATCGGGATGATGAACGGCGAATCACGATAAAAACAGATTGGAGGAACGGGCGTCGGATGCCGTGCCCCGGGATGCAAAACGGATCAGGGCGGGCCGCGCTCCGCGGCCCGGCCCTGCTGTTGTGGTTTCAGGTCCTATTCCACGACCTCGACTACCGCCGGACAGGTGTACAGGGCGAACTCGTCCCAGTTCGTGTCCACGGCGAAGTCGAGCCCGTAGTAGATGAGCTCGTCGTTCTCGGCCGCCTCTTCCGCGGTCTCGTAGGCGTAGTCCAGGTACGTGAAGTGGTACGCCGCCGGGAAGTACACGGTCAGGCCCGTCGTGTTGAACGCGCCCCCGGACGTCTGGCCCACCCATTCGACCATCGGGACGGCCGCCGGCATGAGCTCGAGCACCGCTGTGGCGTTGGCCTCCAGGGACTCGATGCCCGCGAGGCCCTCTGCGAGCACCCCGATGTCAGCGTACGCGAACGCCTGCCCGGACATCTCAAGCGCCGGCGTCAGTGCGTTGGCTATCGAGAGGAGCTCCCCCCTCGACGCCTCTCCGGACTCTAAGACCTCCTGCAGGTTGTACGAAAGGTCGTCCATCGCGAGTGCCAGGTCGCCGATGACCGACAGGTCGATGACGTTGAGCGTCACGCCCACCCATCCGCCGAGGCCCTCGCCCGCGCACAGTGAGTAGTACTCGATGTACCCCTCGATTATGGCGTCGGAGAGCTCGAGCGCGTCAAGGCTCGAGTCGGCGATGAGCGCGTCGAATGAGAGGTCGTACGGCCAGCCGGCCATCGGTATGCCCGTGACCGACGAGATCATGTAGTCGGCCAGGTCCCGGACCTCGTACGCGACCTCTATCATCGACATCAGGCACGCGTCGAACCCGATTATGGAGAACCTGATGCCTGCCTCCTCCTCGGCGTCCCTTATGGCGTTGCCCAGCTCGTCGACCGTCAGCCTGTCGACCCTGCCGTCCTCCTCCCTCACGGAGCTCTCGTCCCAGCAGACGCCGTACCAGCCGCCGCCGTGGTCCCAGAGGATGAGCATGTAGTTCTCGGCAGGGGCGTAGGCCGCCGCCGTCACGATGAAGTCCTTCAGCGTCTCGCCGTCGCCCATGTTGAGGTCGTCCTCGGCGCAGGCGCCGACGACGTCCTCGCAGTCACAGGCGTTCGAGCCGTTCGCGAGGTCTATGTGGTCGATCTCGTCGCCGACAGCGTCCACGACATACCAGTGCGTGCCCTCGATCAGGCTCAGCGTGTCCACGAGCACTATTATGTTGACCGTGTCGGACGAGCCTATGAGCTCCATCTCGTCGAGGTCGTCCAAGGCGTAGGTCTCAAGGTTGTTGTCACCAGCGAGGTAGGCCATGATCGTCCAGTCATCGAGCTCCTGGTCGGCGGCCACCGGAGTCTCATCCGTGTCGTTCGCCTCCATGAGCCCGTCGTTCACATTCCCGGCACTGGAGATGGCTGCGCTCAAAGCCAGTGCTAACACTAGAATCGATGCGAACATCGCACCCAATACCTTCTTCACTTCCTATTCCCCCGAAGAGTTTCCAGACGGCCCTGCATGATTCTGTGCACTAGGGGCCGCCAAGGTTTCCAACCGGCTCATGCTATAAAGCGCTTGCGGCCCGATTTGCACCGCTTTTGCGGCGTACTGACCGGATGAAGGCTGCGGCGATGAGAGGGATTGCAGGTCTCCGCCCTCCGGACTGCGGAGAAGGTTTAATTCGCACCTCCGCGACTGACCTTGTGCAGATGAACGTATTCGAGCTCTTGGACCCCAGGCTCAACGGCTTCCTGAAAGGGCAGGGCATCCTGGAGCCCACCGAACCCCAGAGGAAGGCGATACCTGCGGTCCTGTCCGGTGAGCACCTGCTCCTGGTCGCCCCCACGGGCATCGGGAAGACGGAGGCCGCGATGCTCCCGATCCTGACGCTGCTCGCGAGGGAGGGGGGGCCGGGCATAAGGTGCCTGTACGTCACCCCGCTGAGGGCGCTGAACAGGGACCTCCTCAAGAGGCTCAAGGAGATGGGCGCGTCCGTGGGCGTCAGGGTCGCCGTCAGGCACGGCGACACGTCCCAGTCGGAACGGACGGCGCAGTCGAAGTCGCCCCCCGACGTCATGATCACCACGCCGGAGACCCTCCAGGTCCTCTTCACCGGCAGGAACCTGCGGAGGCATCTGGCTAACGTGAGGCACGTGGTCATCGACGAGGTGCACGAGCTCGCCGAGGACGAGCGCGGGGCGCAGCTCGCGGTCGGTCTCGAGAGGTTGGCATCCGTCGCCGGTGAGTTCCAGCGGGTGGGGCTCTCGGCCACGGTCGGCTCCGTCGACGAGGTCTCAGGCTTCCTCGGCGGTTCTGGCAGGGAGGTCACGGACCTGAAGGTGTCCGCGGCCAAGGAGATGGCCATATCGGTCGAGAGCCCGCAGGTCGCGGAGGGCGACAAGGCCCTGGCCACGCGCCTCCAGACGGACGAGAAGCACGTCGCCGCCATGAGGAGGTGCCGGGACCTCGTCGACTCCCACGCGTCCACGCTGTTCTTCGTAAACACCAGGGACTACGCCGAGGCGCTCGGGGTCAGGTACCACCTATGGGACGAGGCGTTCAGCGTCGGGGTGCACCACGGCTCCCTGTCCAAGGAGATCAGGGTGCAGATGGAGGACGACTTCAAGGAGCAGCGGCTCAAGGCGCTGATCTGCACCTCCTCGCTCGAGCTGGGGATCGACGTCGGCTCCGCGGACTTCACCATACAGTTCAACTCCCCGAGACAGGTCACGAGGCTAATCCAGAGGGTCGGGAGGGCCGGGCACAGGCACTACGAGACCTCGACGGGGAGCATCATCACCACAACCCCGTCCGAGACCGCGGAGAGCCTGGTGATAGCGAGGAGGGCGATGCTAGAGGAGCTCGAACGGTACCGGATCCGCGAGAACCCGCTCGGTGTGCTCGCGAACCAGCTCGTCGCCATGACCCTCACCGAGCCGACGGTCGAGAAGGAGTGGGCCTACTCGGTCATCAGGAGGGCCTACCCGTTCAGGGGCCTGCTCCGGGCTGACTTCGACGAGGTGCTCAGGCTGCTCGCCGAGCTGCACATACTCTGGAACGATGAAACGGCTTTCAGGAAGAAGACCAGCGGCATGAGGCACTTCTTCGACAACATATCCATGATCCCGGACGAGAGGACCTACAGGATACGCGAGGTCTCCTCGCGGAAGGTCATAGGGACTCTGGACGAGAGCTTCGTCGCGTCGTACGCCGAGCCCTACGCCACCTTCGTGGCCAGGGGGAGGACGTGGCGGGTGATCGAGGTCGGGGAGGACGAGGTGATCGTGGAGCAGGTCAGAGAGATAGGGGCGACCCCCTCCTGGATAGGGGAGGAGATACCCGTCCCGTACGAGGTCGCTCAGGAGGTAGGCGCGATGCGCCGGCTGCTCCCGATGGACCTCTACCCCGCGGACCCTACGACCAAGGAGGAGGTCGTGGAATGGGTCTCGAGGCAGAAGGGGCTCCCGGTCCCGACGGACAAGCTCGTGACGGTCGAGCAGGGCGACGGGGTGATCGTCATCAACTGCTGCTTCGGGAGCAGGGTTAACGAGACACTGGCCAAGCTCATCACCACACTCCTGGCCGCCAGGTTCGGGGAGAGCATAGGCGTGCACACCGAGCCGTACTCCATCGTCCTCGAGGTCCCGCGGGGCCTCAGGGTGGACGATGTCCTCAAGACACTGAAGGAGACCGACACCTCGGGCCTGCACCAGCTGATGAGGCTGATAGTGCGCAACTCGTCCGACCTTCGCTGGCAGTTCGTCCACGTGGCGAAGAAGTTCGGCGCGGTGCGGAAGGACGCGGACTACAAGATGCTCAACGTCTCGAAGCTCATAGACGTGTTCGAGCACTCCCCCATATTCGACGAGGCCGTGTCGAAGACGCTTTGGGAGAACATGGACGTGGAGGGCGCGGCGACCGTCCTCAAGAGAATCCAGGACGGGACCATAGAGCTCGTCGCCGGCAAGCTCTCACCAATGGGGACCGAGGCGATCGGCGACCGGAGGGAACTCGTCCAGCCGCAGAGGGCCGACAGGACCGTCCTGCTGGCGCTGAAGGAGCGGCTGCTGTCCGAGGACGTCGTCACGGTCTGCATGAACTGCAGGAGCCAGAGGAAGACCACGGTCGGGTCGCTGCCCGACAGGATAAAGTGCTCCAAGTGCGGAGGCGTCCTGGTGGCGGCCATCCAGCCCTATGCGAAGAAGGACTTCGAGGTCCTCCGGAGGGGCGCCTCCGACGAGGAGGGGCGCCGCGCCCTGAAGAGGATCTACAAGAACGCGAACCTGGTCATGGCGCACGGGAGGAAGGCCGCGGTTGCGATGGTCGGAAGGGGCGTCGGGGCGGACACCGCGGCGAGGATCCTGGCCCGGTACCACCTGGAGGAGGACGAGTTCCTGAGGGACATCCTCGCGGCGGAGATAACCTACGCGCGGACCAAGAGGTTCTGGGACTAGCGCCTCTGCGGGCGGAAGCCCAGGCCGATGATGTAGACCTCCGAGCTCGACGGCCTCGAAGCCTTCGGGTGGTTCGTGTGGAACTCCTCGAACCTTCGCCTCACCCTGTCGGTGAACGGCTTGCTCATGTCCCCGGAGAACATCTTGGCGACGAAGTCGCCACCTGGCTTGAGGACCCTGACCGCGACGGCGAACGCGTGCTCGCAGAGCTCGACCGAGCGCGCGTGGTCGTAGGAGTAGTTGCCGCTGATGTTGGGCGACATGTCGGAGAGGACGACGTCCGCCCCCTCGGGTGCCATCTCGAGGAGCCTCTGCACCACGGACTCGTCCCTGATGTCTCCCCTGAGGAAGGTCACCCCCTCTATGGGGGAGAAACGGTCGATGTCGACCGCTATCACGGTCGAGCCCGGGCCCGCCAGCTCCACGGCCACCTGGGACCACCCGCCCGGCGACGCGCCGAGGTCGACCACCGTGTTCCCCGGCTCGATCAGCGCGAACCTGAAATCCAGCTGCTTGAGCTTGTAGGACGCCCTGCTCCGGTAGTGCTCCCGCTTCGCCTTGCGGTAGTAGAGGTCCTTCCGGCGCTCGGCCCGCCACGCCTTCGTCACGGGGAAGGGATACCTGCAGGGCGGATTTAGCGTTATCCCATCGAGACAGCAAAAGGTATAGGCACAATAGGCAATCGCCCGACCGAGGCGGTGCAGCGTGCCCAAGGGAATGACCTACGCCAAGGCTGGAGTGGACATAGACAGGAAGTCCCAGAGCATCTCGGCCCTCGTCGAGCACCTCAGGTTCAGGAGGAAGGGCTTCGGGAGGCCGCTCGACCTCCCAGGCCACTTCACCGGCCTCATCGACCTGGGGGATGTCGCGCTGTCGCTGTGCACGGACGGCGTCGGCACCAAACTGCTCGTCGCCGACGAGATGAAGAAGTGGGACACCGTCGGCATAGACTGCATCGCCATGAACGTCAACGACACGATATGCGTCGGGGCGGAGCCCATCGCCTTCGTGGACTACATCGCGATCGACGAGCCCGACGAGAGGAAGACCTCGGAGGTGGGCAAGGGCCTCGAGGCCGGGGCGAGGCTCTCGAACATGACGATAGTGGGCGGGGAGATAGCCGTCCTGCCGGAGCTCGTCAAGGGCTTCGACCTGGCCGGGACCTGCCTGGGGGTCGTGGAGAAGGACAGGATCGTCACGGGCCAGCGGGTCAGGCCCGGGGACGCGATAGTGGCTCTCCCGAGCTCCGGGATCCACTCCAACGGGCTCACGCTCGCGAGGAAGATAGTCGAGAAGGCGGGCGTAGGCTACAGGAAGAAGGTCAGCGGGCTGACGAGGACGATGGGGCTCGAACTGCTCGAACCCACGACGATATACGTGAAGCAGGTCCTGAAGACCCTCGGGAAGCACGAGGTGCACGGGATGGCGAACATCACCGGCGGCGGCCTGAGGAACCTCATCCGGCTCAAGAAGGGGGTCGGGTTCGAGTTCTGCGACCCGGTCCGGCCGAACGCCGTCTTCTGCGTGCTCCAGAGGCTCGGTGGCGTTTCCGACCAGGAGATGTACCAGACCTTCAACATGGGGATGGGCTTCTGCCTCGTCGTCCCGGACTCGGAGGCGGACGGAGTGGCCAGGACCGCCGGCAGGGGCGCCAAGGTCGTCGGGCACGTCACCAAGGAGGAGGGTGTGAGGGTGCCCTCGCTCGGACTCGAGTACAGGGTATACTGATCACTTGCCCAGGACGGCCCCTACCACCGCGCCGAGCGCGGTGCAGGTCTCCAGGGACATGCCCCGGCCCGTCACGTCCATGTGCGTCCTGCTCAGCTCGAACACTTCCTTCGGCAGCCCGTGCGGACCGAGGCCGAAGAGGAGCAGCACGGAACGCCCAGAGCGCAGCGTCGACCTGACCTCCTCGGGCGTCACCGACTTGCCCTTCGCGGGCTTCCTGGTCGTCACGACCGCCTCGCCCAGCTGGGGAGGGAACCCCTTCTTCGGGAAGTCGAACGCCGAGAACCGTCCCTTCTCCGAGAGCTCGACCAGGTACCCCCCGTCCTCGCCAATGGTCGTCGTGGTCGAGACCCACTTGGCGATCTCCACCGGGGTCGCGAGGTCCTTGTCGTAAGGGAACCCGAACGTGGCAAGGTTGCAGTCGAACGCCAGGGCGAGCGGGCCCGCCCTCGCGAGGACGCGCCTGTGCGCCTCGCGGAACTTCACGGGGTCGTATGAGTTGTAGAGCCCGATCGTGACCCTTCCCTGCATCCGGTCAGCACCTGGTGGACCTTATCGCGTGCGTGGTATTAGAACATGGGAACAGGGGGCGCTCAGGGCGCGGCCTTCCTGGGCCTTGCGCATATCGCATACTCGTCCCCGTCGAAGAAGACGTCCTCGTCGGGGTTCTGGTCCTGGAGCTCCTTGATCTTGTCCAGCACCTCGCGGAGGCTCAGCTCCGAGCCGTCCTTCTTTATCTTGACGAGGATCTTCTTCTGCATGCGGGACACCCCCGCCCCAGGCCAGGCGCGGGACAAGGGTTCCTATTGAAAATCTCGATATAAATATGTTTACAGATGGTTGCCCGGAGACCAGCCACGCGTGCGCGGACGCACGGGGACAGGGGCGCACTGCTGCGCGCGCGTCAACCCTTCCGGGCGAAGACCGGGTCCGACTGCATGCCGGCCGCCTCGCGGGCTTTCGAACGGGCCTCGTCGCCGAGCTTGCCCAACTGCCTGACCTTCTTCTCGAACGTGTCGACGAACTTCGGGAGCACCTTGTAGATCGGGAGCAGCATGGGGACGAACGTCACGCGTTCCCTCCCTATGCCGAGACCGTCCAGCTCTGGACCCAGGGCCTTGAGCCGCTCCTCGACGATGTGGGCTATCTCGCCGCCCTCCTCGTCCGAGAGCATCACGCCGTCCGCGCCGTCCGCGAACGCCTTCAGGATCTCCCTCCTCGCCAGCCTCGCGGCGGACGGGAGCCTGATGATCCTTATCGCGGGCGGGTACTCCATCCTGGCCGTGCCGGCCGAGTCCGCGGCGACATACGCCAGGACGTCCCCGAAGACGCCTAGGACGCGGACGTCCTCCGAGGGCTCGGAGAGCAGGCCCTCGATCGACGCAGCGACCTGCTGGTCCGTGTAGTGGGCGAGGTCGAAGACCCTGACCGGGCACTCCGACACGCACGCACCGCACCCTATGCACGAGATCTGGTCGACCTCGGGAAGGTCCCCGACCGTTATGGAGCCCGCGGGGCACACGGCCTCGCACGCCCCGCACTTGATGCACCTGGAGGCGTCGATCACCTGCGCCTTCACGGGATCGAGGAGCATCTTCCCGGAGCCCAGGAACTCGATGACGTGCGCGGCCGTGCTCCTGCCGTCGACGACGCTGTCCCTGACGTCCTTCGGCCCAAGGACGGTCCCTGCTGCGAAAACGCCGCTCCTGTGGGAGGAGACCGGGTCCATCTTGGGGTGCTTCTCGGAGATGAACCCGTCCTCGCCCAGGGGCACCTTGAGGACCTTCGCCAGCGCTTCCGTGCCTGCGGAGGGGACCATCGCCGTGCAGAGCACCGCGGTGTCGAACTCGGTCTCGACCACCTCGCCGAGGGACACGTCCTCCGCCCTGACCAAGATGCCTGCCTCGCCCCTCTGGATGTCCGAGACCCTGCCGTGGATGTACTTCACCCCGAACTCCTCCATGGAGCGGACGTAGAACTCCTCGAAGCCGCGCCCGGCGGACCTCACGTCTATGTAGTACACGTAGACCTGCATGTACGGGAAAGTCTTCCGAAGGATGACCGCCTGCTTGATCGCGTAGTTGCAGCAGATCTTGCTGCAGTAGGGGACGCCGACCTTCCGGGTCCTCGAGCCGGCGCAGAGGACGAACGCGACCTTCTTCACCCGGTTGCCGTCGGCCTTCCTCTTCAGGACCATGCCGGCCCCGCACTCGTTGATCATGAGCCGCTCCATCTGCGTCGCGGTGATGACGTCGGGGAGCGATGTGTCGTACTCGTGGAGCCTCTTGACGTCGAACAGGTCGAAACCGGTCGCGACCACGATGGCGCCGACCTCGATGTCCACGGAACGCTCAGGCTCGTCCATGTCTATCGCCTTCGCGGTGCACACCTTCTGGCAGGCACCGCACTCCTTGCAGTTCTCGAAGTCGACGACGTAGGAGGCCGGGACGGCCTGCGGGAAGGGCTTGTGGATCGCCTTGCGCTCGTACAGGCCCTCCTCGAACTCGTTCGGGACCTTCACCGGGCAGACCTTCTCGCACTTGGCGCAGCCGGTGCACTTCTTGGGGTCGACGCCGCGGGGGGAGACCTTTACCCTTACCCTGTAGTTGCCTGGCGAACCCTCGGCCGACACCACCTCGGCCCTGGTGTAGAGCGTCACGTTGGGGTTCGATGCGACCTCGACCATCCTCGGGCTGAGTATGCACGGGGCGCAGTCGAGGGTGGGGAACGTCTTGCTGAGCTGGGCCATCCTGCCGCCGATCGAGGTGCCCCGCTCGACCAGGTGCACCCTGTACCCCGAGTTGGCGAGCTGGAGCGAGGCGGATATGCCCGCTATGCCGGCCCCCACGACCAGGGCGTCCCTCGACATCGATACCTCCACCGGGACCAGCTCCTCAAGGAGGCCTGCCCTGCGCACACCCCCCCTAACGAGGTCCCTGGCCTTCTTCGTCGCCTCGGCCTTGTCCTTGTGCACCCAGGAGCACTGCTCCCTCAGGTTGACCATCTCCAGCACGTACGGGTTGAGGCCCGCGTCCTGCAGCGTCTTCCGGAAGGTCTTCTCGTGCATCTTCGGCGAGCACGAGGCGACAACGACCTTCGTCAGGCCCAGGTTCCGGATGTCCTCGGCGATCTGGTTCTGCCCTGGCTCGGAACAGGTGTAGACGTTGTCCCTGCTCACCACCACGCCGTCCAGGGACTGTGCGTACTCCGCGACCGCCTTGCAGTCGACCGTCCCTCCGATGTTGGTGCCGCAGTGGCAGACGTAGACGCCGATGCGCTCCCTCTTCGCCTTCTTCTCGTCCTCGGGCATCTTGACGGGCGGGAATCGGCTCCGTGGCTATTTGCGCTTTGGGTATGGAGGGAGCGCACACCGAGCCTTCAGCCGCAACGAGGGTGTCGGGCGCCTAGCGGCCGAGAACTACTGGCGGCGATTCCGCCGTCACGCAACTATATATATGTCGACCAGGTTATTTAGAAATGCTCAGAGGACGCGCCTGGACCGGAGCGGCAACGATGGCGGGCGCGTGCGACCTAGGAAGGCGCCCCCCGATCGACGACGGCCTTGTGACCACAGAAGGAGAGGCAGGATGCCGAAGAAGGAACCGAAGGAGAACATCAAGTGCCCGCAGTGCGGCCAAATGTCGCCGCCTGACTCGCAGGTGTGCGCCAACTGTTCCGGACAGCTCCCAGCGGCGCCCACGCCCCCGGAGGACGAGGGGGTGGAGCAGCTCATGACCGTCCCAGGCATCGGGGACGCGAAGGCCCACGAACTCTACAAGGCCGGCTACAGGTCCGTCGAGGACCTGCAGAACGCCGACAGGGAGGAGCTGGCGAACGTCAAGGGTATCGGGGACAAGCTCGCCGGGAAGATAATCGAGGGCGCGCAGTCGGCGTCGGGACCGGAGGACAGGGGACTGGCGAGCTGGCTATCCGGCGAGGACGATGGACTGTCCTCCTGGCTGTCCGGCCGGGAGGAGCAGGGGAGCCCGCCCGAGGCCGAGAGCCGCGTCACACCACACGACGACACCCTCGCGAAGTGGCTGTCGGGGGACCTGGAAGGGCTGGACTCCTGGCTCCAGGAGGCGTCGGCGAAGAGGGCGGAGAAGGCCGTCCTCCAGCAACCGGAGGAGGTGCTGGAGCAACAGGCAGAGGTAGTCGAGCTCCGCGAGGCGCTCAGGGACCTCCTGAGGAAGTACGAGGGCGAGGCGTTCGACCCGGGGGCGGTGGTCGAGGAGCTCGCGAAGGCCAGGGCTGAGGTCGAGACGGGGAGGGTGCAGAGGAAGCAGCTCGAGGAGGAGCTGGAGAACGTCAAGCGCGGGAGCATCGCAGTCATCAAGTTCATCAAGAGGCAGCAGGGGAGCGGGGCGGACGCGATGAACCTCGCCGACCAGCTGGCGTCCGAGATGTCAATCAGGGAGAACCTCGAGCTCAAGGTCATGGAGCTCGAGACGATCGTCGCGGGCCTCCGGGACAAGGCGGAGAAGAACATATCGGCCCTGCCGCCGGACGCCCAGGAGCTGAAGAGGCAGGAGCTGGAGCTGACGGAGAAGAAGGCCAAGGTCGACGCCCTCGAGCACCAGCTCAGGGCGAAGGAGGAGGCGCTCAAGGAGGGGCTGATCTCCTACGGCCAGCCCATCAGGGAGGCGGGCGCCTCGGTCGAGCAGGTCGAGGCCGCCGCGGCCAAGGAGAAGGAGATGATGGACGAGATCCACTCCCTCCAGTCGAAGCTGTCCCAGTCGGAGATGGACCTGAAGCACATCGAGGAGCGCCTGGCCGTGGCCGAGAGCGGCAAGGCAGGCATGGACCCCGAGCTGATCAAGAAGCTCGACCACACCCAGGACATCGAGAAGTCCATCGGCATCCGGGACAGGGAGATCGAGCGGCTGAAGGAGGAGCTCCGCATCCGCGAGGACGAGATGAACAAGCTGAAGGAGCCGCTCGCCTACAAGGAACAGGAGATGAACCGGCGCGAGGACGACCTGATGTACCGTGAGAGGCTCCTGCAGGAGGAGCTCAAGAGGGTCGCCCAGCAGAAGATGGAGCTCGGCTCAGGCGACGAGATCACGCTCAAGAAGAGGCTGGAGGAGCTGCAGGCCCAGGTCACCCAGAAGGAAGAGGAGATCAGGAACAAGGAGAAGTACCTCGCCATGAAGGAGGAGGACCTCCGGGCCAGGGAGCAGGGCGTAATAGGGGAGGAGATCGAGAAGAGGGAGCAGGACAGGCTCCTGGAGCTCAAGGTCGAGAAGGTCAAGACCGGCACGTCGAGGCTCGACGACCTGCTCCTGGGCGGCATACCGTTCGGCTCCAACGTGCTCATCTACGGCCCGCCCTTCACGGGCAAGGAGGTCCTGATGAACTCGTTCATCGCGGACGGGCTGAAGAAGGGCGTCCCGGCCATCTGGGTCATCACGGAGAAGTCGCCGAAGGAGATCCGCGAGGAGATGATGTTCGTCATCTCCGGATACGAGGAGTACGAGAAGCGCGGGCTCGTCAGGTACATCGACACGTACTCGAGGAGCATGGGCGACGAGTCGCAGGACCCGTACACCGAGTACATCGAGTCGCCTACCGACTACGAGTCGATCCAGAGGGCCGTCGAGACGGCCGCCAAGGAGTTCAAGTCGAAGAACGAGTACTACAGGCTCGCCTTCAGGTCGATATCGACGCTCATCGCCTACCTAGACCCGAACACCGCCTTCAGGTTCCTCAGCCCCGTCGTGGGGCGCAGGAAGAGGGACAAGGCCGTCTCCATGTACACCATCGAGAAGGGCGTCCACGGGGAGCAGGAGATCCAGATGCTGGGCTCCCTGATGGACGGCATGGTCGAGTTCAAGGTGGAGAACCTGAACACGTTCATGTCGATCAAGGGCATCTGCGAGGTCCAGTCCCGCGCATTCATAAGGTACTCGGCGACTAAGTCTGGACTGAACATCGGTTCCTTCTCGCTGGACCACATAAGGTGACGACGCCGTCACGCGACTTCCATGGAGGACTTGTGGTCCTTCGCCCTCGGCGGCTTCGCACCCTGCTTCATCGCGATGTGTGGCGGGGGCAGGGGCGGCGGGAGGCCGAGGTCCCTCGCGACCACGACGGACGCGGGCATGCAGTTCCCGAATATCGCGCCGAGGATCGGGTTGAAGACCTCCGGGGGCAGCTCCTTCTTGTTCGCCCACTGGGAGGCTATGGCCTTGGCCTCGCCGTCCCAGACCAGGCGGCCGTCGATCCTGATCAGGCCGACGCCGACGTAGCTGACAGTGAACGTGAAGTCGATGAGGGCGTCCCTCTCCGACTGCGCGGATATGCTGGTGACGGCGGTGTTGTGGTCGACCCTGAGCTGCGGCGGCCGCTCCCCCAGCTTCGTGAACCTCTTGGCGTCCAACGACACGAGCTCGAACGACTTGATAGGCATTGCACATCCCTCTAGGGGCCTCGAAGCGCGTGCACCGGCATGAAGCTATTCATCCCCGGGGGCCGCACGGCGCGGGCCGTATGGAATCGAGTGCCGTGGGCCGGACTTGAACCAGCGACTTCAAGATCTTCAGTCTTGCACTCTCCCAACTGAGTTACCACGGCGTTCAGGCGGGAATGGGCAGTTAGGCTTAACTCGGTATTAAACCTTCCCTGGTCGCAGGGAAGGAGACGGCGGCGCGCGATGGGATCCGCCACCGGCGGCGACAGGCAGGAGGGCGTCCCGGACGAGGGCCGGAGGACGCCGCTGGCGGTTTTTTCGGAGGTGTATCCCAGACGATAGCAAAAACGACAGCTTTAAATATGCTCCAGGTGCTGATTAGGTTGCTTCAGCAACCCCCTTCGGTGGTAGGATGGATTTGTCACACCTGCGAGTCCGCTATTGTAAATTCTATACGGTCGAACGCATCAGGAAGTCACCGAGATGGGACGACAACGGTGTAGCCGCGACCATAGGCACGATGATGTCGCTCCTCGTCTTCCTCACGTTCATGGGCCTGTTCACGAACCAGTTCCTCCCCGTTTGGATGAGCGACAACGAGAGCACACACATGGCCACGGTGACTACCCAGATGCTGGGGTTCAAGGCGGACATTGACGGCCTCGTGGCCGACTATTCCAACAGCCTCCTGGCCCCCGCCCCGATAGTCGCGCCGATCACCCTCCACGCCTCAGGGATACCGATATTCGCCGCGGCCACCGCGGGCATACTGGAGTTCAGGCACGAGACTTTAACGACCTGGCCCGGCGTCAACGTCACGTACGTCGACGACGACTACACCCTCAGCCCCACCACCGGCGGGCACTCCGGAGGGTATGTCCACCTCTATGCCCCGAACAGGTACTACGTCGAGCAGTACCTCATATACGAGGGTGGTGCGCTCATCCTGAACCAGACCGACGGGGAGTTCATCATGTCCGGGCCGCAGTTCGCGGTCAGCGACGTGTCCGGCGGCCGTGTCGTCAAACTGACCCAGGTCTCCCTGTACGGCCCGAACAAGACGGTGGGAGGCACCGGGACCAAGAGCATAAACGCGGAGATGCTGTACGCCGACACGAACACGTTCCGGGCCGGGGCCGGCGCCCCATTGACCATATCCATACTGACGCTCCACGGGACCGCATGGGAGTCGTACTTCAACAGGGCCCTGAACTCGTCCTTGGCCGGCCTCGATTACGGCACGGACTACTCGGTGTCGAAGCAGGCCTACCCCTATGAGCACATGGGGAGGACATCGAGCTACTACGTGGTCACTGTGGTCATCAACGACGTCAACGTCTTCGACCATACCCATGCGACCATCCAGATGTCGATCGGCGAGGTGTCTCTGTAGGAGGTGATGAGGTTGGCCGAAGCAGATGCGAAGGTGAAGCACGAAGTACCGCTGAGGACGCCGAGGAAGCCGGTCTCATCCAAGATCTGGCACGGGTACGTCAACGCCCTGAGCAAGCTCAAGTCCGAGCCCGTGAAGAAGAAACAGGCCAGGGGCGCCGAGGCCAGGCGGAGGAGGTGGAAGAACGGCAAGGGGTCGCCGTACACCGACGTGCCGCCGATCACAGACACGAACATCCAGGAGATGGCGTTCTACAGCGTCGTCGAGCCGTTCAGCTACATCAGGGTCACCTACGACAACTCCGCCAGCGACTACCTGATGTCGGTCATCGAGCCGAAGCTGAACGAGTTCGAGCAGGAGCTGCTCAACAGGATAAAGGCGACCTTCGAGATGACCCTGGACTACGAGTGGGACAAGCTCGACGTCATGGACAAGCAGAGCTACCTCGACAAGAGCGTCGACAGTTACATCAGGTCCAGGGGGATAAGGCTCGAGCCGATCTCCGAGGACAAGATAAAGTACTACATATCCAGGGACTTCGTGGGGTACGGCCCCATCGACACGCTGATGAGAGACCCCCATGTGGAGGACGTGTCCTGCGACGGCGTGGGCATCCCGCTCTTCCTGTTCCACAGCAAGTTCGAGTCCATCAAGACCAGCATCATATTCAACGACGAGGACGACCTGAACTCGTTCGTCATATCCCTCGGCCAGAGGTGCGGCAAGCAGCTCTCCGTCTCGAACCCCATCCTGGACGGCACGACCCCCGAGGGGCACAGGGTCCAGGCCACCTACGCGAGGGAGGTCACGACCAGGGGCGCGTCCTTCACCATCAGGCGGTTCAAGGAGAAGCCCTTCACGCCCGTTGAGCTCATCAAGTACGGCACGGCCTCCCCCGAGATCGTCGCGTACCTGTGGCTGAGCGTCGAGCACGGGGAGTCGGCGATCATCGCAGGCGGCACTGCGAGCGGAAAGACGGCCACGCTCAACGCCATCGCGCTGTTCATACCTCCGGGTGCGAAGGTCGTCACGATGGAGGACACCAGGGAGATCAACCTCCCGCACGAGAACTGGATCCCTGGCGCGACGAGGACCGGCTCCGGCGAGCGCGGGCCCGACGGGAAGGCCGCCGGTGAGATCGACATGTACGACCTCGTGAGGGCCGCCCTGAGGCAGAGGCCCAACTACATCATCGTGGGAGAGGTCAGGGGCAAGGAGACCTACACCATGTTCCAGGCGATGGCCACGGGCCACACCACCTACTCGACGATGCACGCCGACTCCGTCAAGGGCATGGTCAACAGGCTCGAGAACCCGCCCATCAACTGTCCCAGAATCCTCCTCACAGCCCTCAGGAACGTCATCATCCAGACCCATGCCAGGGTGGGCATGGACATGGTCAGGAGGATCAAGCAGCTGATCGAGATCGTCGGCTTCGAGCCGGAGACCAACGAGCTCATCAGCAACACAGTCTACGAATGGGACCAGGCCACTGACAAGTTCATCTTCAAGGGCCACAGCTTCCTGTTCGACAAGATCATGGAGATGAAGAACCTCACGCACGAGGAACTCCTCCAGGAGTTCGAGAGGCGTGTGGACATCATCAAGTACATGGTCGCCAAGGACATCAGCGACCACCAGGAGATCTGGGACCTGATCAGGGCATACTACAAGGACCCCAAGGCGACGGCCGAGCGGGCCAGGAAGGAGCTCCACCAGAACGTTCCCCCGCAGGTAGTCCAGAGACCGCTGGCAGGGGGTGTTGCGCCTGCCTGAGGTATCGGACGTCTTCAAGAGGGTCGAGGTCAAGAAGAGCGACTACGTCAGGACCATGAGCGCCTACAAGGAGGAGATCGGCCCGCACGGGGTAAGGCTGCCGAAGGGCGCGATCCCTGACTATGTCAAGCTCACCCCGTTCCAGGACTTCTCCTGGCGGGTGATGGGCAGGTACGCCACGGAGAAGGCGGCCGGGAACCAGCTCCTCGAGGAGAACCTGATGAAGGCCCACATGAAGATCAGGGCTGAGGAGTACTACGCGTCCGTCATCATGGGCACGATCATCGCAGCCGTCGTCGGCATCGCGATAGCCGTCGGCGTGGGCGTTATACTGTTCGGCCTGCTCGGGGTCGGCCTCATGCTCAGGCTCCTCATATCGGTCGTCGCGGTCGTCATGCTGCCCCTCATGGCCTTCTTCATCATGTCAGGCTCGCCGGGCTCCAAGGCCAAGTCCAGGGGCCGGGACATCGACAAGAGGATCGCCGCTGCCATGAGCTTCATATCGGCCATGGCCTCCGCGGACGTCAACATCGACGTCATATTCAAGGAACTGTCCAGGCAGAAGGTCTACGGTGAGATAGCGGCTGAGGCCGCGTGGATCACAAGGGACACGGAGCTGCTCGGGTCGGACATACTGACGGCGATCAAGAAGGCGGCCAAGAGGTCCCCCTCCTCGAAGTTCCAGGAGTTCCTGCAGGGCGTCATCACGACGTCGACGTCCGGCGGACAGCTGAAGCCGTACTTCCTGCTCAAGGCCGAGGAGTACCAGAAGGAGAACAAGCTCGCGATGAAGTCCCAGATGGAGACGCTCGGGATGCTGGCGGAGTCTTTCGTCACCGTCGTCGTCGCCTTCCCCCTGTTCCTGGTGCTCATAATGGCCATCATGGCGATCGTCGGCGGCGGTGACGCCGGCATGATGGTCCTGCTCCTCTACATGGTGGTCGGCCTGATGATCCCGATATCCCAGTTCGGGTTCATATTCGTCATCTACAACATGTCCAAGGAGAGTGCGATGTAATGGCGACTGTGAAGAAGCTCTCCCAGGCGGAGCAGAAGAGGGCCGTCAAGGAGATACTCGCGACCGAGAAGGCCGACAAGACCAAGACGATAGTGACCGTCTCGCTCGCCCTCGTCGGCCTGTTCGGGTTCATGGCCCTCATAGACTCGATCGGCAGCCTGGCCCTCCCGTTCGACCCGATCGACTACGTCATTTTCGCCCTCATGGCCCTGCTCGGGCCATACGGGTTCTACGTCGCGACCAAGGAGAGGAACGTCAAGGAGATAGAGACCAGGCTGCCCGACTTCCTCAGGGACGTCGCAGAGGCTGGCAGGTTCGGCATGACCCTGGCGGACTCCATCGTGGTCGCGTCCACGGGCAGGTACGGCAGGCTCACGCCGGAGATCAAGAAGATGTCCGCCCAGATCGAGTGGGGCGTGCCCGCCTCCGAGGCGATAAGGCTCTTCTCCGAGAGGGTCAACACCCCCCTGGTCGTGAGGATGACCTCGATAATAAGGAAGGCCAACGACGCCGGCGGCAACGTCGCCGACGTCCTGACGATGGTCTCGCACGACGCCAAGGAGACGATACTGACGCAGGAGGAGAGGAACCTGACCATGTCCACCTACGTCATGGTCGTGTACATATCCTTCTTCGTGTTCATCGCGACGATACTGATCCTCAACCTGCAGTTCCTCCCGAAGATGGAGGAGGCTGGGGCGTCCGTCAGCGAGGCCGCCGAGGAGATGGGCATCACCGAGATCCCGGGCGTCAGCATCAAGGTCGACATCATCCAGGACGTCGGGTTCGTGTTCCTCCTCGCCGTGGTCGTCCACGCCGTGGGCGACGGGCTGCTCGCGGGAGTGATACAGAAGGGCAGCATACCAATAGGGATGAGGCACAGCTTCATCATGCTGCTGAGCGGGTTCATAATGCTAAGGGTACTGTTTGCGTGATCCAGATGACCGAGACCGAGAGTGCGAAGACGGGAGAGGCGCCGGCAGAGGAGACCGCCCAGCAGGAGAAGGCCAAGGGCGCCGGCATACGCGGGAAGTACTTCGGGGTCCTGATGAAGCTCAAGCCCAAGCCCACCATGGTCACCATATCGAAGAGCGAGGCGAAGGTGGACTTCAGCCAGATCACCGAGGTGCCCAAGATAACCGAGCCGAGCGTCGACGAGGTCGAGATGAGCCCGGTCAAGCAGAACTACTCCTACGTCAGGATACGGTACGACAACCGGGCGAACGAGTACACCTACGAGGTCATCGAGCCGAAGCTGTCCGATGACGAGGCGGACGTCCTCGAGCTGCTTAAGGAGACCCTTGTCGGCTCGGTCGACCGGATGACGGAGGCCGCGACCTCCGAGAAGGAGAAGTACCTGAGGAGGATCGTCGACGAGCTGATGGTCAAGCTGGGCATCACGCTCCACCCCATATCGAAGGAGAAGGTGGTGTACTACGTCCTGAGGGACTTCCTCGGCTACGGCGTGATCGACGTCATGATGATCGACCCGAACGTCGAGGACTGCTCGTGCGACGGCGTCAGCGTCCCCCTGTACATATACCACAGGAAGTACGGCTCCATCAGGTCCAACCTCAGGTTCGACAAGGAGAGCGAGCTCGACGGGTTCGTCGTGTGGCTGGCCCAGAAGTGCGGCAAGCACATATCCGTCGCCAGCCCGCTCCTCGACGCAACGATCCCCGACGGCTCCAGGCTGCAGGCGACCCTCGGGAAACACGTCACGAAGAAGGGCTCCTCGTTCACCATCAGGCGGTTCAAGGAGAACCCCTTCACGCCCCTGGACCTGCTCAAGTTCAAGACCATGAGCACGGAGATGATGGCCTACCTCTGGATCAGCATAGAGCACGGCCAGTCGATGCTCGTGTGCGGCGGCACGGCGAGCGGGAAGACCACCACTCTCAACGCCGTCCTGCTGTTCATCCCGCCGCAGATGAAGATCGTCTCGATAGAGGACACCAGGGAGCTCAACCTGCCACACGAGAACTGGATCCCCGGCCTCACCAGGGAGGGTTTCGGCGGCAAGAGCGCGGTCACGGGCAGGGCGTCCGGCGAGATAGACATGTTCGACCTCCTCACGGCCGCGATGAGGCAGAGGCCCCAGTACCTGATGGTCGGTGAGGTCAGAGGCAAGGAGGCCTACGTCGTGTTCCAGGCCATGGCGACGGGCAAGACCTGCTACTCCACGTTCCACGCAGAGGACGTCCAGGCCATGGTCCACAGGATGGAGAACGACCCCATCAACCTGCCCAGGGCGCTCATAACCGCGCTGAACCTCGTGCTCATGCAGGCCCAGGTGAAGGTCGGGACCAAGATGACCAGGCGGGTCAAGTCCCTGACAGAGGTCGTCGGCATCGACCCTGAGACGAACGAGCTGATCACCAACTCCGTGTACACCTGGAACCCCGCGGACGACA
>CAZXWO010000011.1:0-51405 GCA_964644565.1 uncultured Thermoplasmata archaeon
TGATGGACCAGAAACTAGAGCTATATACGCGCAAGGATGTTCTCGTACTGCAGCTCGGGGCGTTCAAGAAGTCCATAGTGCTGCCGTACGCGCTCGCGGGGAAGGCCATCCTCGGCGCGGACCTTGACGGGCCCTGGCTGACCATAAGGTTCGAGGGTGAGGCAGTTGTCGGGAAGAAGGGAAAAGGGGGCAGAGGCCGCAAAGCGCCTCGAAAGACACCTTGAGGAGATCGTCTCCGAGGTCACCACCAAGGAGACCATGACGCACTTCGTGAACGCCGGCATGGACATGGTCCAGGCCGCGAACTCGGCCCTGAAGCACATGGAGGTGCCGGAGGAGACCAAGGTCAGGATCCATATGGCCGAGAAGGAGGTCCTCCTCGCGGCCAAGAGCTTCATAGACGCCGTCCTCGTCGAGCTGGACAAGGAGATGCCCAAGAAGGGGGCGGAGCTCAAGAAGGTCGAGATCAAGCGGAAATCGAAGTAGCGCTACGATATCCTCGGCGTCGGGACGCACAACTTTTTTACACGTAGGCCGTTACCGAGCAACGTCAAACCAGGGGTGTCCCACCGTATGGTAAAGATGTTGGTTCCGTACCCGGACAAGTGCACGGGGTGCAGGTTCTGCGAGATGGCCTGCTCACTGTACCATGAAGGCAAGATCAACCACGCCGACGCGCGGCTACAGGTCCACAGGAGGGACGTCAAGACCGACTTCCCAGCCGTGTGCACCCATTGCGTCTCGTGCGGCGAAGAGTGCTGCGTGCTCCACTGCCCTGTGGAGGCCATCAAGAACGAGGACGGCATCGTCAGGGTCGAGGAGAGCGAGTGCACCGCGTGCGGCACGTGCGTCGAGGTGTGCCCGTTCGGCGTGATGCGCATGGAGGACGTCGCGTTCAAGTGCGACCTGTGCGGCGGCGACCCCACCTGCGTCAAGTTCTGCCCCATGGGCGCGATCAAGTACGAGGAGCCGAAGCCCGAGCAGTACGAGCTCGTCAAGCAGCTGCTGAAGGAGGAGGAGTGACATGAAGGGATACGCAGGGAGGATCCTGAAGGTCGACCTCACCACCGGCAAGAGCTCGATCAAGACCATAGACGAGAGGTACGCGAGGAAGTACCTCGGCGGGCAGGGTTTCGCCGTAGAGCTCGTCTACCACGGGGTGCCGGCGGGCGCCGACGCGCTCTCGCCGGACAACGTCCTGGCGATGGCGCCCGGACTATTCGCAGGCTTCCCGGTCCCCACCGGCGGCAAGACCGCCTTCGCGGGCAAGTCCCCGGCGACCAACACCCTGGCGGAGAGCATCATGGGAGGCTCCATCGGGGCCGAGCTGAGGCACGCCGGCTACGACGCGCTCGAGGTCCACGGGAGGGCCGAGGCGCCGGTATACCTGTTCATCGAGGACGACACCGTCGAGGTCAGGGAGGCGGAGGACCTCTGGGGCAAGGACACGAGGCAGACCCCCGAGGCGCTCAAGAAGCGCCTCGGCTGGGACGTCAAGGTCGCTTGCATAGGCGTCGCCGGCGAGAAGCTCGTGAGGATGGCGTGCATAGACTGCGACGACAGGCAGTCCGGGAGGGCCGGGCTCGGCGCGGTGATGGGCTCCAAGAACCTCAAGGCGATCGCGGTCAGGGGCACCAAGGACATCGTCCCCGCGGACCCGGGGGCGCTCCTGGAGATAGCCCTCAGGTACCAGAAGATAATGGAGGCCGCCCCCTCGTTCGTCGAGGACACGAAGTACGGCACCGGCGAGTTCCTGGGCTGGATCAACAAGGAGAAGGGCGTCTTCCCGACCAGGAACTGGCAGGAGAGCGTCTTCAAGGAGAGGGACCAGATCGACCCGTACTACTGGGCCACCAGGTACGTGACCAAGAACAAGGCGTGCTTCTCCTGCACCAAGCCCTGCGGCAAGCTCTTCCAGGTCAGGGACGGGAAGTTCACGGGGGTGGCGATCGACGGGCTGGAGTACGAGACCCTCTACTCGCTCGGCGCCCAGTGCGGCAACGCGAGCATCGAGTCCGTGGCGAAGGCGAACGAGGTCTGCGACCTCGTCGGGATAGACACAATATCCGCCGGGGTCACCATCGGCTTCGCGATGGAGCTCGTCCAGAGGGGCATCCTCACGGAGCAGGAGGTCGGCATGAGGCTCACCTGGGACAACGCCACCGACGCCGTGCCCGCGATGTGCGACATGATGGGCAGGCGCGAGGGCTTCGGCGACGTCCTGGCCGACGGCGTCAAGAGGGCGGCCGAGAGGATAGGCAAGGGCTCCGCCAGGTACGCGATACACACCAAGGGCATGGAGCCGCCCGCCTACGACGTCAGGGGCATGAAGGGCCACGGCCTCGCGTACATGACCTCCACCAGGGGGGCGTGCCACCTCAGGGCCGGGTTCTACGCCCCCGAGCTGGTGGGCAAGTTCTGGCGCTGGGAGGGCATAGACAGGTTCTCGACCGAGGGCAAGGGCGAGAAGGTCGCCACCATGGAGAACTTCATGTGCGTGTACGACTCGATCGGCCTGTGCAAGTTCTCGAGGGGCTTCTTCCTGATAGACAAGCTCAGGGAGGTCATCAGGGCCATCACGGGCATGGAGTACACCGAGGAGGAGATCCTCAGGATCGGGGAGCGCGTCCACACGATGAAGGGCAACTTCAACGTCCTGCAGGGCGTGACCAGGAAGGACTGGCTCCTCCCGCCGAGGATACTGGAGGACCCGATCCCGGACGGCCCCTCGAAGGGCTCGAAGATAAGCGTCGAGGAGATGAACAAGATGCTCGACGACTACATGGCCTTCCGGAAGTGGGACCACGAGGGCGTCCCGAGCCCGGAGAAGCTCAAGGAGCTCGACATAGCCTAGGGCTGGTCGGAAGACACTCCACTAAACCCCTTCACTGCCCTTTCTTCTGCAGCCGGGGCGCGCTCAGATCATCCTGATGGTGTCCGCCAGCTTCAGGAGCTCATTCTTTGCCACGGCCGCGTCCGCCCTGTTCGGGAGCACCGTGACGATCAGCGCCTTCCTGCCGGCCCCGACCACGAGCATCTTCGCGTCCTCGCTCTCGACGAGGACGCTCTGGGGGGTGCCCACCCTGAGCTCCGAGTTCGCGGTGGAGGCGGCGCCGATGAGCGTCGCGCACATTATCGAGAAGGTGTCCATGGACACCCCGTCCGGCAGGTCGGCCGCGATCACCAGGCCGTCCCTGCTTATGATCGCCGATGCAATCGAGCCGCAGCTCTGCCTCAGGGCCCTCAGGGCCGGTTTCAACTCCAAGTCAGCTCCCTCCCAACGGTTCCACCCTGAACACGCAGTGCTTGTCGCCCTTGCTGACGCACTCGACCTCCTCGCAGTGGAGGCGTCTGTGGCCCTTCGTCTCGTATACCCTCTTCACGATCCCCCTGAGCCTGTGGCAGGTGGGTACGTCAGACTGGCACGCCTCGATGGAGCCCTCCGCGACGGCGTCCGACTCCTCGAACACGATGTTGTCCACCCATCCCCTGGCCCTGAGCAGGTTGGCGCATATCTCGAGGTACTTGTCCGGCTCCTGCATGGCGATCTTGGAGATCTCGTCGCCGAGGATCATGCCCTCCCTGAAGAAGAGCCCGTAGCACGCCTGGGACATCACGCCCTCGTAGAGCTTCCGGATCTCCTCGTACTCGGACTGGGAGAGCTTGACGAATTTCATCGTGACCGCCCTCGGATTCATATCGATGATATTTAATGTTTGGTTCCCCGCTCTCGAGCCAGATACCCGGAGGGGGCTCGCCCGGGGCGCGGTGTTGAAAAGTCTTTATGTGTGAGACTCGATTGAGCCGTAAGGAGAACATGTTTTCGGACGAGGACGGCCGGCTGGCGGTCAGGGCCGCGAGGGCCGTCATTGAGAGCCATGTCAGGAAGGAGGCGCCGCCGAAACTCACGTTGCCTGCCGACTTCAAGAACAAGTCAGGCGTGTTCGTGACTCTCACCACCCACCCCGCAGGGGACCTGAGGGGGTGCATAGGCTACCCCGAGCCCCTCCTCGCGCTCGAGGACGCGCTCAGGGACTCGGCCGTGAGCGCGTGCTCCCGCGACCCGAGGTTCCCCCCCGTGAAGCCCTCCGAGCTGGACGGCATCAGGGTGGAGGTCAGCCTGCTGACGCCCCCGGAGGAGATCAAGGTCAAGAAGCCGTCCGAGCTGCCGAAGCGGGTGAAGGTCGGGGAGGACGGGCTGATCGTCCAGCGGGGATGGGGGCGCGGGCTCCTGCTGCCCCAGGTCCCGGTCGAGTGGGGGTGGGACTCGGAGGACTTCCTCACCCAGACATGCCTCAAGGCCGGGCTCCCGCCAGACGCGTGGCTGGAGGAGGGCACGAAGGTCTTCAAGTTCCAGGCGGAGGTCTTCTCCGAGGACGGCCCCCGCGGAGAGGTCAGGAGAAGGAGTCTGGATGAGGAGCACGGAGCTTGTCGTTGAGGGCGAGTGCTACATCTCCGGCAGGTTCGAGAGGGCCTGCATCGGCATAGACGGAGGGAAGATAGTCGCAATCGCCAGGAACCTGGATGGGGAGCGGCGACTCGACTTCGGCAGCCGGAAGGTCCTCCCCGCGGCAATCGATTCACACGTCCATTTCAGGGAGCCGGGCATGACCCACAAGGAGGACTTCGGCACCGGGTCCCTGGCCGCGCTGCACGGCGGCGTCTCATGCGTCCTGGACATGCCGAACACCGTCCCGCCGACCTCGACCGCCCGAGCGCTCGAGGAGAAGGCGGAGGCCGCCGCGTCCAAGTCGCTGGTCGACTTCGGGCTGTTCGCTGCCGTGAGGCCGGGGGTCGACATCGCATCCATGGCCGGGAGGGCCGTGGGCTTCAAGCTCTACATGGCCGGTACCACCGGGGACCTGCTGGTGCCCTCCCTCGCATCGGTCGGGGAGGAGCTCGCCGAGGTCGCCAGGTCCGGGAAGGTCCTCGCGGTCCACGCCGAGGACGAGAGCCTCAGGCGCAAGGAGCCTGCCGAGAGCCTCGACGACCACATGAGGAACAGGACCGGGGACTGCGAGGCGAGCGCCGTGCGGAAGGTCGCCAAGGCGGCCGAGGCGTGCCGCCTGCACATCTGCCACGTCTCCTCGAGGGACTCGCTCCCCCTGGTCCTCGGACAGCCAAGGGCCACGGCGGAGGTCACCCCGCACCACATGCTGCTCGACAGGGACCGGCCCCTGGGCACCTACGGGAAGGTCAACCCGCCCCTGAGGACGAGGGCGGACAGGCAGGCCCTGTTCCTTGCGTTCAAGGAGGGCAGGTTCGACACGATGGCGTCCGACCACGCCCCCCACACCATCGACGAGAAGAAGGAGGACTTCGACTTCGCCCCGAGCGGGATGCCGGGGGTGGAGACCATGTTCCCCGTGATGCTCCAGCACGTCAGGGACAGGCACCTGGCGCTCGCGACCGTCGTCAAGGCGCTCTGCGAACGGCCCGGGGAGATCTTCGGGATCAGGAAGGGCATGATAGACACTGGCTACGACGCGGACCTGGTCGTCGTCGACTTCACGGAAGGGCGAGAGGTCAGGGCGGACAACCTGTACTCCAAGTGCGGCTGGACCGCGTACGAGGGCATGCCGGCCGTGTTCCCCAAGGCGGTCATCGTCCGCGGGGAGCTGATGATGAAGGACGGGGAGCAGGAGGGTGAGCGCCATGGCAGGGACGTCGTCGCGTCCGGCGGATGAGGGGCTGGAGGTCGACCTCTCGGAGGTCGACGGGCTCACCTACAGCTGCCTGGACGGCTGCGCCCTGTGCTGCCTCTGCCAGCCCGAACTGCTGCCCGAGGAGGAGCGCGCCTTCAGGTCCGACCCCTCCCTCTCGGCCGGTGTCGCGGAGAGGCACATATCCTCCGATGTCGACGGCGCGGCCATAAGGCTCCAGGGTGCCCACGGCGCCTGCCACTTCCTGAGGCAGCGCAGGTGCTCCATCTACTCCAGGCGCCCGCACTACTGCAGGGCGTTCCCCCTCAGCGTCTTCTCAGGCTGGAGGATCCAGCTCAACGCGAACCTGTCATGCAGGGGTATCGGGCTGCCCAGCGAGGACCTGGCCGCGTCGGGCCGGGCGCTCCTGGACGGCTTCGGGCGGGAGGGGCTCGCCGACGAGCTACAGGCCTCCAAGGAGGTGTTCGTGGAGTTCTCGAGGAACACCCGGGACGCCAAGGTGGCTCAGTCGGTCCCCTCGGTCAGGGACGCGGCGTCGGCCCTCATCGAGGACTTCGCCGACGAGCTCGGCCTCAGCCGCATCCTCACATACGCCGAGTCGGGCAGGACCAGGCAGAACTCCTCCGCCCAGGACATCGCGAGGAGGGCGAGGGACACGCACCCCGAGGCGGACGTCCACGAGCTCGGCGTGTCGGTGGGCACGGAGCTCTTCGACCTGCCGGACCTGAGCTACCTCCCCATATACGTGGGGGAGGACCTCGGGTGGAGGATATTCCAGCTCAAGGGGGAGGAGGTCGTGGGGTACAGACTCGACGAGGACGGCAGGACGGAGGAGTCCTCGAGGACCGACCCTTCCGAGGTGGCGATGCTCCCCATGACCGCTGCTGGCAGGGATGCCCTCACGACGTACCTGCGGCTGGTGAACGGCAGGGACTGCTTCGTGGGCCACGCCGCGCACCTCCTGGACGAGGACGGGTACTCGTACAACTTCGCCCAGGCGTACATGGGGGCCCTGGCGACGACGGCCGTCGACCTGTGGTGGCGCGCGTCCTTCCTGGCGCACCAGGCGGGTGCGACGGACCTCGACGGGAGGTGGGTGAGGGAGGGCATCGTCTTCTTCGACATGGACCTGCTGGACCAGCCCACCATAGGGGCCTTCCTCTGACCAGACGGACATGTCTGTACATCCCCGGCGGGCGGCCGGCGGCGTTTGTTCGATTGGCGTTTAATTCGACGCCGACTCAACGAAAGCGTTATCTATCCGAATTTCATGTAACCTTTTCGAACGTTTTGGAGGGGGACCTCACTTGGACAAACAGGGCCCGGTCACATTGGACAAGAGCGACAAGATCATCTTGAAAATGCTTCAAGAGGACTGCAACATCAGCCTGAAGAAGATCGGCGAGAAGACTGGCCTCTCGTCGTCCACGGTCCACTACAGGGTCAACAGGCTGATCGAGGAGGGGGTCATCACTGGGTTCAAGGCCTGCGTCAACCCCCTCAAGGTGGGCAAGGAGATACTGGCCCTGTCCCTCATCACCGGCAGGTACGGCCCCGACTACTCGAAGAAGATCGGCGAGAAGATATCCAAGATACCGGGCGTCTGGGCGACCTACTTCCTGCTGGGCAACATCGACTTCGCCGTCATGCTCAGGGCGTCCTCGAGGGAGGAGCTGAAGGACATCGTCGACTCGTTCATCAAGATAGACGAGGTGGAACGGAGCAACACCTACCTCATAATCGACAGGATAAAGGAGGACATCACGGTCCAGCTGTGAGGGCCCCTACTTCTCGCCGCGCCTGGGGGACGCGAACGCCGCCAGGAAGTCCTCGATGTGCTTGATGCGCAGGGACACCCTCGCCACGTCCAGCGTCATGGCCTCCATCTTCAGGATGACCTCGTCGACCACCTTCGGCTCCACGATGGCGGGGATCTCCGGCATCTTGATGTTCTCCGCCATGGACCTCACCTCGCCGACCTCCTTCGCGAGGGTCTCCAGCTGTCCGGAGAGGTCCTCGTCCTCCTCCTCGCTCAGGGAGGCCTGGAGGGCCGACACCGTCTTCCTGAGGTTGGCGACGTCCTTCCCGAGGTTGTCCATCGCCGTCTGCAGGCGGGGGTCCTTCGCGGGGGACTGGAACGCGGCCATGGCCTTGTCGATCTTCCTGTCGGTGGTCGCGAGTATCACCCCGAGCCCCTTCACGACCTTCTTGTCCAGGTCGGCCTTGAACTCGTGGAGCTCGGTCCTGAGGCGCTCGTCCACCTCCTCGAGCTTCTGCCCCTGCACCTTCACGTCCCTCAGCATGTTCGTGAGCTCGGACATCAGGTTCGCGGCGTTCGCGACGGCCTCGAGGTCCTTGGGGTCCACCGGGGCCTGCGTCGGCCCCACCTGGCACCTGCGGACCGCGTCGACCAACGAGAGCAGGTCGACCGTCGGGCCGCCCCTCTGGAGGACCTGCCTCAACGGCTCGAGCCTCGCGGTCGTGGTCTCGGCCATCTTCACCGGGTTCTTCATCCACTCGTTGATGTTGTTCAGCTCGCTGATGGCCTTCTCCAGCTGGAGGGTGGCGTCGGCTATGCTGGAGCTCTCGATCGCGCGTATGTCCCTGATCGCGTCACGGCGGCCCCTGGCCACGGCATCGTCAGGCGTGATCCCCTCGTGCGGGTACACCGTCGCCATGTACACCACCCCGGACATCGCCTTGCCCATGACGTAGTCCCAGTCCCGGTTGGATACGTTGAGCTTGGGCAGCTGGGATTTCTCGAACAGTATGCAGAGGCTCTCGTTGGGCATGAAGCACGCGTCTATGGCATAGGGCTGGTTCCTGTAGAACGCCGGCGGGTGCTCCGGCCCCTCGCTCTTGATGGCATCCATGTAGGCGCTCAGGTATGTCCTCGCGTAGTTCGCGAGGTCGATCTCTGCCGGACCTTGGCTCCTACGGTCGCTCTGTTCCGCGCTCATAAACCCACCGGTTGATCCGCCGACAACACCCTCGCTAACAGCACTCGCGGAGGGCCGACTGCAGTATGCGTCATCGGGTAGAACGGTGAAATAGGTTTCCATGAGAGTCTCGGATGTGATAACAAGGCCCTCGGGAGGGCGCCAGGCGCGGGCCGGCGCCCTGCCACCCGGGCGCGGGCGCGCGGGACTGGGTGCCTCCGCCGGAAGGCCCGGCCGACCACCGTGGCAGGGGTGCCAGTAGGGCCGACCATTGGTCCTGCGGACCCGGAAAGGTTTAAGTACAGTACCCGTTTATCGGGAATCAGGTGATTTAATTGCTGAAACCCCTGGCCGTTCTGAACAAGGCGATCAACCAGCAGGTTATCGTTGAGCTAAAGGGGAAGAGGGGTTACCGCGGGACCCTCGACGGATACGACCCGCACATGAACCTAGTCCTGAGGAACGCCGAGGAGATCCTGGACGCCAAGGTCACCCGCAAGATGGACGCGATCATCGTCCGCGGCGACAACGTCATATACATTTCCCCGTGAGGTAGGACAGGATGACCAAGGGAACTCCGTCGATGGGCAAGAGGAGCTCGAAGAAGACCCACATCATATGCAGACGGTGTGGCAAGAGGGCATACCACGTGCGCAAGAAGGTGTGCGCCTCGTGCGGCTTCGGGGCGACGGCAAAGATCAGGACGCACAACTGGGCGAAGCAGCACTGATGAAACGCTTTCCTTAGCACTGGGGGTCGAGGTCAACGGAGCCTGAGCACCCGAGGGAAGAATGCGGCGTTTTCGCAACGGCCTCTGTTGCGAACGTGTCGATTGACATATTCTACGCACTCAGGGTGCTCCAGCACCGCGGACAGGAGTCCGCGGGGATCGCGGTGTACAACCACGAGGGCGTCAAGTGCATCAAGGGCATGGGCCTCGCACACCAGGCCCTCAAGCCGGACGAGGTGCAGTCGCTCAAGGGCGACCTCGGCATCGGCCATGTGAGGTACTCGACCTTCGGCTCCTCGACCATCAGCAACGCGCAGCCGTTCGTGGTGTCGACCAACTACGGGGACATCGCCCTCGCGCACAACGGCGAGATCGTGAACGCAGACAAGATCATGGACGAACTGAAGAAGAAGGGCTGGGCGTTCATAACCTCCTCCGACTCCGAGATCATCGTGAGGCTCCTGGCTAACGAGATCTCGAGCACCGGCGACCCCGTGCGCGCCATAAGGAACGTCATGGGGGTCATACAGGGGGCCTACTCCATGACGGTCCTGGTGGACAACCGCGTGTTCGCGGTCCGGGACCCGTTCGGGTTCCGCCCGCTATGCGTCGGCAGGACCAAGACCGGGTACGCCGCCGCCTCGGAGAGCGTCGTGTTCGACACCCTCGGGGGCGAGTTCATGAGGGACCTGGAGCCCGGGGAGATCGTCGAACTGCTACCCGGGGAGGTCAGGTCCAACAAGACGGGGCTCGCGAAGGGCAGGGCCCACTGCATGTTCGAATGGGTGTACATAGCGAGGGCCGACTCGATCATCGAGGGCAAGCTCGTGTACGAGGTCAGGAGGCGCATAGGGGAGCGCCTGGCCAAGGAGCAGCCGGTGGACGCGGACGTGGTCGTGCCCATACCTGACTCCGGCAGGTCCCATGCGATGGGGTACGCCGAGGGCTCCGGGATAAGGTACTCCGAGGGCCTCATGAAGAACAGGTATGTCGAGCGCACGTTCATCATGCCCGAGCAGTCGGACAGGACGACCGGCGTCATGCTCAAGCTCAACCCGCTCAAGAGCATCATAAAGGACAAGAGGATCGTGCTCGTGGACGACTCCATAGTCAGGGGGACGACCATGAGGAAGATCGTCCAGCTGGTGAGGAACGCGGGGGCGAAGGAGGTCCATGTCAGGATAGGCTCCCCGCCGATCGTAGCCCCCTGCTACTTCGGGATCGACATGAAGACCAGGGAGCAGTTCGCCGCCACCGGGAGGACCGTCGAGGAGATCGGGAAGATGATCACCGCGGACAGCCTCGGCTACATCTCCGTCGACGGGCTGGTCGACGCCATAGGCCTCCCTGCGGGTGACCTGTGCCTCGCCTGCCTGACCGAGGAGTACCCGCTCGCCGTGCCGGGCGAGAAGGTCAGGTACCAGAAGAAGCTGGACTCGTTCGCCTGAGCGGGAGCACGTCTGGCGGGCCCACGAGGGTCGTTTTCACGATTGTGCCAATCTTTGATAGTTGTCCCACAAAGCACTTACCACCCGAACCTTGGTGCATGACATAGGAGACCAAGCTGGCACGAAGCGAGGCGGTCGAGGACTCGTATGGCCTCGACATGGAAACACCAAGGAAGTGAGGACATGAGGAAGGAGTTCGAGAGCGAATTGGCAAGGAAGGTATCGGGCAAGAGAGTGTCCAGCAAGGCCTGGGTCGTGGTGGCGCTCTGCGCCGCCGTAGCCGTCTGTGGCGCGGCAGCCGTGACTGCGGTCGCCGCTGGCAACGGGGACATGCTCCAAGACCAAGACCAGCTGAAGGACGGCACAGGCGACAACTGCACCTGTGACGGCGACGGGATATGCGACAACGACGCTGACGGAGACGGGATCTGCGACAACCAAGAGGACTGTGTCTGCATCAACGACTCCGACGGCGACGGCATCTGCGACAACCAGGAGTGATGAATCGCAGGGCCTGACAGTGTTCGGGCCGGCCCTGACGCCCAGTGAAACCCATTCAGAGCCCTGTCGGGCCGAACCCGGCCCGGCAGGCGACCGCTTTTCATCCCCTTTGGCGTCCTTCCGCACGCCTGTGGGCTGAGCAACCTTTAATTACGCCTACCATATACATCGCCAAACCACATGGGCCGGTAGATCAGCGGAAGATCGCTCGCTTGGCATGCGAGAGGTCGCGAGTTCAAATCTCGCCCGGTCCACAGAACCCCCCTCGGGGTGAACCTCAGGGCGGCTGAATTGATGGCAGCCTCCACGAGGACCGGTCTTTTCCGTTCTTCGAAGTCCGGCAACGGGGCCCGGAGTGGCCATGACGGTATCCATTCCTGATCTGACCGGGTTAGCGGACTCATGACCCCGCGAACCCGAGGGCCGCCTGCCCGACGTCCGACATACGTTGCATAGCCCGTCCGGGTGGAGGAAAACACCAGCTGGACGCGCAGGTTTTAAGAACCGGTTCTTAGCATTGAGATTCGGATGGATGAGACAGATATCCGACTTTGCCAAATGCTCTTCGCGAACTCAAGAGCGCCTGTCAGAGAACTGGCAGACAGGTTGAACATATCCGTGCAGGCGACACACCGAAGGATGCAGCAACTCAGACAGGACGGCATCATCAACCGATACATATCGTCTCTTTCAGTGGAGTACCTGCGCACGGGCCGGGTGTACGCCTCGGGGAGAACGGAGGTCGGCGACTACAGGGAGGTCAAGAGGCTCCTCAAGGAGAACGACATGGTGTATGTGGTCCTGGCAGCAGGTGAGGACTTCCTCAACATCTCGTTCATACCCAGGGAGATGAACGACCTGGATGCGATTGCGAAGTACCTCAAGGACGCGGTCCGCATCCAGAGCCCCCTCATATCGATTGAGTCCCAGGTGTGCTTCGGGAACACCATCCTCAACAGAAAGTATACCGGCCCGCCCGAGCTCTCAACCGTCGACTACCGCATCGTGCACGCACTCCAGGCGGACTCCCGGAAGGCCGTCGAGGATGTCGCTAAGGAGCTGAACCTCTCCGCCCGCACTGTCAAGCGCCACCTCGACCGGATGATCGACGATGGCGCGATCGAGTTCGGGCTCGACTGGAACCCGGGTTATTCCACGGGCATAACGTCGCTGATAATGGTCAAGGCAGAACCGGGCGCCGACCTGGTGAGGCTGAGGAGCCGGCTGAACGAGAGTCTCGACGGTTCCCTGATTTTCATCACGTCCTTCGTCAACTCCCTCGATGTCCTGGGCTGCTACAGCTGGACCCCGACCGTGATGAGGCAGAGGGAGATAGAGGACGAGATAGGCCACATGGAGGGCGTGGACCACACCATGTCCGCGCTCCTTCGGGACGGCTGGGTGCAGGAGACCTGGCGAGACCGGCTGCCCCGTGAGAAGGCTGGGCAGAAGAAGTGACCGGCTGCCCTTCGGGGTGGTCCTGGAACCTCCGCCAGCACTTCGAGGCATGTCCAATTGTACAACCGGTCATGAGAAGATTGTGACAACCTCTGTCCATTCGATGTCCATCTTTTACGTCGGGCTGTGAACATGAGGCTATACCCCCTGCGGCGTTTGTCGGCATCAGAGGCGGCAACAAATGACCGACAGACCACCAACAGACAACACCGAGGGCGAGACGAAGGCGAAGGAGGAGAGTCTCGGTCTTAAGGACCTTGACGCCCTGGTATCCCTGGCCCGCTCCTCGGAAGACCATGAAGCATACCGCGTCGTCGCCGAGCGCGACCACTTCAGGGTCGGGTTGGTGGTGAACGCCGCGCCTGACACTTCAGCCTCCTTTCGGGTCGAAGTGCTGCTGCAGATTCTCGCGAAGGACACACAACCCAGGGTAGCAGGCCTTGAGCGCATGAACAAGATCCTTGAGGGTCTGACCGGGAGGGGGTACTCACTGGACCACCATGACAGCTGCTGGGTGTCGTGCGAGCGTGAAGTGGCGGTCGGTGATATCGAGAATGAGTGCCTGGCAGTCATCGCGATCGTACAACGAGAGGGAGATGTCCGATGTTCGGAGGTGCGAGAATGAACAGGAAGGAGCTTGTGAGACGTGGAGATGAGATTGAACGAGGCGATTCCGCCCTCAGGGGCGGGACTGTCAAACCAGCCACAGTCATCGCGCTGGTCGTGCTGGAGGCCATCCTGGCCTTCTTCGGGTTCGCGAGCGGGTCGCAGTTCATCCTAGACCCGTCCGGAGGGACCCACGACATGGACACGTCCATCCTGGATGGCACGCCGGTTGGGAACTTCCTCCTAGTAGGCGTGTTCTTCGTCACCTGCTACGGAATCCTGCCAGCCCTCATCATATACGGCCTCTTTAGGCTCCCGAGGTGGCGCTGGACGGACCCCGTGAACAGGTGGACTGGGCAGAACTGGGCCTGGACGGCGACCGCGGCCACGGGGGTCATGCTCATAGTATGGATCATCGTGGAAGTCTACTACATCGGCTCCCCTGACGGTTTCCCGCGGTTCCTGCAGGTGACTTTCGCAGCTCTTGGGGCGGTCATACTTGCCCTCGCGTTACTGCCACGAACAAGAGCATATGCGAGGCTCGCGTCCTCGCCGGATGGTGCTCGAGGGGCAGCTTCAGGGGAGATGGCATGAAGACGGAAGAACGGATGAGAATGGCGGGCATAATCTCCGGCACTTGCGCGGTGGTGTTTGCCATTCCGCACTTCTGGTTCTGGTGTGGAATATCGTTTGCATATCCAGGGGACTTCCAGGAGATGCCCCAGAACAGCGCACCGCTGGTCGTCGGAGGTCTTGCAGTCCTGGCCGCGGTCTGTGCGATAGTATTCACTCGTTCTCCTTGGGTCAGGCGTCTGCCGGGATGGGCTAGTACGCTTCCAGCCTTGGCCGTGTCGGTAGGACTCACGGCGTGGGGTCTCGCCTTCTTTGGCCTTCAGGTTCTACTCGCACTCAACGATGCCACGTCCTCGGAGCAGTACTTTGCCTCGGAAACAAACCCGGGCGCGATCTGGGGGCTCTACTGGTACTCGTTGTTCACCGTGTGGGGCCTGTCAACCGGGGCGGCTGCATTCTATTTCCATGAGATGAAGAAGTGTCGGACCAGGGTCCAGCACGAGGGCGCACGTGGATCTCGCGACCTCACCGGACGGAGACGAGGAGTCGCGGCCCATGATCCTCCCCATGACGAAGGGCTCGGACCTCTGGCGGGAGCAGAGAATCGAGGATAGATCGTATGAACAGATAAGGAGGGAAGACAAATGAGAAGTCTGGGAATCGTGATAGTCTTGGTGGGCATGGTGTTCTTGCTGAGCGGGGCCGCGGCGGCTGTCTGGGCGGCAAGTCAGGCAGGTGCGATGAGCGAGGAGGACAGGGCCGCAGACCCTGTGCAATATGACTTCTATGTCAGCGCCCAGAGCTGCAGCCTGGGGAGCGTCGTCATCGGCCTGATGGTCATGGCGATGGGTTTCTTGGTCGGAAGACGGCCTGCGTCCGCAGGGAAGAACGGCCAGGGAGAGGGAGCTGGGGGAAGGCTTGGCCCTTCGGACAGGGCTGAGTCGACCAGAGATCCCAGCGGTGAGGGGTCGCCATGAGGATTGAGTACTACCACGCTTCGGAATACGGCAACGGGGCCAAGGTCGCAGAGGAATTCAAGAGGGTCATGGAGGGGAAGGGGGTCGCTGTCACCCTCCACCACGTCCGAGACGTGAAGCCGAGGGATGTCCCGCCGGCGGACCTGTACGTGTTCAGCTCCCCCGGCCGGATGGGGAAGCCCATCGGTGGAATGCGCAAGTTCCTCAAGAAGATCGGCCTGCCCCCAGGGTCACGCTATGTGATACTTGCCACCGAGTTGAACCCCCAGCCGGACAAGAAGACCGGAAGGATGCCGAGCGAAGAGGAGCTGGGCAAGTGCCAGCAGGTCATCCCGAGGATGAATGAGGCCCTCCAGGCAAAGGGACTCCAGCGGGTCCTTGACGCCAAGATCTTCGTCACGGGGATCAAGGGGCCGCTTGAGGAAGGGTGGCAGAAGAAGGTGGAGACTCTGGCCGCCCAGATCGTGGGACAGGGCTGACCCCTATTCCGGCAGAGACTTACGGAAAGGAGGCTGTGGATGCATCGCTGCAACCCCGCTCCGACTGAGCCCACGGTTGTCACGTCTGGCCCTGGCAGGTCCGAGACCCACCCGGTCGGCGGGTCCCCCCTGAGAAAGAACCATACGGGGGGAACGCCAATTACGGTCTTCATGAGAATCGAGTACTTCCACGCTTCGAAGTTCGGCAACGGGGCCATGGTCGCAGAGGAGTTCAAGAGACTCATGGCGGCCAAAGGGGTCACCGTCAACGTCCACCACATCCGAGACGCACGGCCGAAGGAGATTGCGCCTGCGGACATGTATGTCTTCAGTTCCCCTGGCCGATTCGGCAAACCAATCAGCAGCATGCGCCGCTTTCTGAAGAAAGCACAACTGCCGCAGGGGACCGGGTATGCCATCCTGACGACCGAGGCGCCCCCTTCGCCTGATAAGAAGACCGGCAAGACTCCCACCGAAGAGGAATTCGCCAAGTATGAGCGCGTCAGACCGATTATGAACGAGCTGCTCCAGGCGAAAGGCATGAAGAAGGTCGCCGAAGGGAACGTCCGGGTGAACCCGAACACCATCAAGGGGCCGCTTGAGGACGGTTGGCAGAAGAGGGTGGAGGCGTTCGTGGCACAGATCCTGAACGAGGGCTGAGGCCGCACCCCGAACATTCATAGGGATGGTGCAGCGGACCGGAGCCGGCTCATGCAACCGTGCCAGACGCCCGGTCCATGGTCTCCCTGGCGAAGGCCCGGGCCCTCTCGAGCCGTGCCCCGTCCGGCTGGCCCTTGCTGTTGTCCCTCTTCGCGTCGGACCTCAGCTTCTTGTTCGGAGAGATCTTCATGATGAACTTGACACCCGACGCTAGCTGGCCCTGGCAGTCGAATGTGCCCACGACCTCCGCGCCCGACGCGGCCTGCCTGAACTGGGCTATGTACTCCGCGACCTCGGGCTCGTCCTCGGGGGCGGCGTGGGTGATGAACAGCGCGACCTTCTTCCCGTCCTTGCAGAGTCTCCCCAGAGTCTCCTTTGTCTTCTTGTCCGGACCGTATCCATGCGTCGGGAAGCCCAGGAATGAGAGGTCATACGCACCGATGTCCCCCACCTCGGCGATAGGCTTGATGTCCTTCTCTGCTGTGATCTCCCCGTAGATCGCCTCGGCGACCTTCTTTGTGTTGCCTGTCGAAGACATGTATGCCACGAGTACCTTCATACCTTCGCCTCTGGCATGGAATCACAGAGCCCGATATAAATTAACTCAGCTCGGCCATACGGGGTCGTGAGGGTTCAGGCATGAGAGTCAGGGTCGTCGTTGCCGCCTACTCGCTGGTGATCGGAATCATGATGTTGGCCATGTGGTCAGTCTTCGCCGTCACGGACCAGATCCCCGAGATAGAGGAGAGGCCGAAGGAGATCGCCTTCCACCTGGCCGCGGAGTTCCTCACGGCCTTCGCCCTCATAGCGGGGGGAGCGGGGCTGTTCCTTCGTCGTGGTTGGGCGTTCGGAGTGGATATGGCGGCGCTCGGGATGCTCGCCTACACCGTCGTCGTCAGCCCGGGGTACTACGCCGAGACCGGCGACTACGCGTTCGTAGGCATGTTCGCGGCACTCATGGTGCTGACGCTCGTCTTCGTCGTCCTGTCAGTCACCAGACGGGACGAGCTGAGGGAGTGCACCGAGGGGGCGCCTCAGTAGACCGACCCGCTCGCCTGGGTCGACACCAGGGTGCCGTCGACGGCTGAAAGCTCGTACTGCTCCCCGAGGCTGCCGGTCCAAGTCACGAGGCTGAACAACGAGGCAGTCCCCATCTTGAACACGGATATCCCTTCGAAGGTGAGGGGCGTCCTGGGCTCGCACACCCCTGGCGCTGCGGTGGACCTCAGGAAGTAGGCCGCCCCCGTGCCGTCGTTGCACGCGTCGAACAGGGTCACCGCCCCGGTCTCGTCGACGGCCAGTGCGACCTTCTCGTCGATCCCGATCCCTCGGACCTCGTCCGTCCAACCGTCGGCGATCGCGCGCGCCATGAACGTCACGAGCCTGCCCATGCGGTCCCTCGCGACGAAGTGGCTGTCCGTGACCGTGTCGCCCATGTCGGGCATGCAGAGGAAGTCCCGCTCCAGGGTCAACCTGGGATGGTACGGGTTCCTCAACGCCTCGTCCGACTCTATGGTGTTCCTCTCAGCTGAGAACGCGAACTCCCCAAGGACCGCCAGACCCGCGCTGGTCCCGCCTATGGGGGCGCCCTTGTCCCGGACGTAGTGTATGGCGTCTTCCACCGGCGTGCCCTTCCACATCCTCACGTAGTCCCACTGGTTGCCGCCGGCGATGAACAGCGCCTCGGCGCTGCGGATCTTGTCAAGCACGAACTCGTCGGTGCACGCCTCGTCCCTGAGGAAGATGATGGTCTCGCACGAGTCGACGCCCCCGAGGGTCTTGTAGATCCACGGGTTGTAGGCGTCCGTCCCTGAACACCGTATCACCACGAAGTCCCCGCCCCCGGACCTGGCTATCATCCACTCCATCGCCTCGGCGACGTCCGTGCTGCCGCCGGCGAGCAGCAGGGCCGGCGAGGTCGGGGTCTCGACGTCCGCGGCGTCCCCCTGCACATAGTACTCGTACGGAGCGCTCGCTCCTGTCGCTGACATGGATATCAGAGTCGTCGACAACGCCATGATCAGAACGACCGTCCCCGCCAACACACGTTTCCCGAAATGCACTACTGACTCCCCCATCCGTGAACAGGGAGGCAGTTACATTATGGTTGCGTCAGTAGCCGAAAGGCCCGCAGGGGAGGTATATAAGCGGGGGCGCAGCGCCGCGGCCGTGAGGGCCGTCAGACAACCTTGTACCTCAGCCATACGACGCCATGCTTGAGCTCCTCCATGTGGAAGAGCTCCAGCCTGATCACGCCACCCGGGGATTCCAGGTCTGGCGCCCTGAAGAACGACTTCGGGGAGAGGCCCCCGACGAGGTCCGGGCTGACGAGGAGGCTGACCTCGTCCACGAGGCCCGCCCTCAGCAAGGCGCCGTTGAGGGTCCCACCGCTGTCGGTGCGGACCGTCTTGACCCCGTAAAGGCGATTCAGCTCGAGGAGTGCCTCCCTTAGGTCGACCCTGTCGTCCCCCTTCACGATGTAGCCCACGTACCTCTCCTCGAGGTACCTGAGGTAACTCTCAGGGGTCTTAGACGAGACGAGGACCACGACGTCCCTGATGTATGGCATATCCCTGAAGAACTGCCAGTTATAGCCCCTGCCTTTGCTGTCCGTAGCCACCAGCAGGGGCCTCCTGTCATCCGGGGCGACCTTGTGCGGCCTGGCGGGCCTCTCCTCCCGTGTGACGCCCGTCCGGGGGTCGAACAGCGTCTCGATCCCGGTCAGGGCCGCGTCCTCGTTCCACGTCGGGAGCAGACCGTAGTACAGATCCTCGTGCACTCTGAACCAGTCGATACGCCCGTCGGCACTCACCTCGGAGTGCACCACGACCTTAGGCATCGGCATTTGAACATCCCGACAGCCGAACACAAAACCAGGATTTCAACTGTGCCCTCGGGAGGCGCGGCAGCCGAGCGACATCTATATATCAGGGCTAGGCATCAGCGTTATGCTTCAACGAGCATATAGAGAGGATACGATGAGTGGCGACTCCAGAGACTTGAAAGAGGACCCGCAGTCCGTAGCAGCGCCCGAAGGCGTCAGCGCCCCCAAGAAGGCCGTGGCGTCGTCGACGGTGAAGATCATCGCGGTGGCAGTCATAGTGGGCCTGTTCATAGCGGTGCCCCTCGGGTATTTCATACTGACCCAGGAAGACGATGACAGTGCCGGCACCTCGGTGGACCTCGCCGGAAAGGGAGGCGAGGAGGAGACCGTGGACATGGAGGCTCTCGAAGGCATGGACCATGTCGAGGCCGTGTCGTCGTACCAGAACAGGTTCAACAACTGGAAGGGGCTCGGGACATACGGCGGCGTGGAGCTCCGCGACCTGGCTGACACCGTCGGGGGGATGGTCGAGGGCGATGTGATGACCGTGACCGCCTCCGACGGCTATGCCGTCAACCTGTCCTACGAGCAGGTCTACGCCGGCCCCGATTGTCTCGCCGTACAGGGACGGATCATACTGGCATACGAGTTCAACGGCAGCCTCATGGCCGAGGAGGACAGGCCCATGATAGCGGTCCTAGCCCCGGACGAGGCTTACAGCAACGACGACTTCAACGCGACCGCCCCGGACGGACCGGAGTTCGACATGCTCACCTCCGCTGGCTCGCTCTGGGTCAAGACCGTCGCCAGCATCGAGGTCTCCGAGCTGCCAGAGCACGAGGTCGTCCTGACTGTCGAGGGCGCCACCACGGTGAACCTCACCCTCCACGAACTGCAGAGCCTGGACCATCTCACCTCCAATGGCAGCTTCATCAAGTCGACCGGAACGGTCGAGGGACCGTTCGAGATGACAGGTGTGCCACTCAAAGACCTGGTCGACATGGTCTACTCCGGCGACGACTACTCCGTGGAGGTCGTCGCGACCGACGACTACGTCATGACATACAACTGCTCGCAGGTCGAGAACGGCACGTTCCAACACTACGACGCCGCCGGGACCTCCCTGGGATTCGATGACTTCACGATGGTCGTGGCTTATGCGCAGGACGGATTGCCCCTGGAAGACATGGTCCTGCGCATAGCCATCATCGACGACAGCGGGCCGATCACCGACGGGCACTTCTGGGCCAAGTACGTCCGGGCGGTCAGGGTGCTGGCACCGGTCCAGGAGTACGCCCTGGCGCTCAACGGCACTGTGGTCTACGAGATGGACAGGCCGACCTTCGAGTCGATCGCGACCTGCGACTACCATGCCCTGAGCTGGTCCTTCGAGAACGAGACGGGAACGCACACGTACACGGGCGTGGCCCTGTGGACGCTCGTCTCGGCCGTCGACGGGGCGGACGGCCCCGACAACGAGTACTTGTTCAACGACCTCCTGGCGTTCGCCGGGTACAGCGTGAGGGTCACCGCAGCGGACGGATACAACAAGACCTTCACATCGCTGCAGGTTGCCAGGAACGACTCGATCATAGTGGCGAACAACCTCGACGGGCAGCCGCTCCCCGAGGGGGAGTGGCCCCTCAGGATAGTCGGCGACTGGCTCCCCGGGAACATGAAGGTGGGACAGGTCGTGAACATCTCCCTAGAGGGGCTGCAGCCGGTCCCCGACTGGGAGCTGACGCTCGTCGGCACGGAGACCGTGACCGTAAGCTCCGAGACTCTCGTGTCGACATACTACTCCGGCCTCCACGGGCCGTGGTTCAACTACACGAACTACGGCGGATGGCATGCGGCCTACCACAACTTCACGAACGAGACGGGGGACCACACATACGCTGGCATACCGCTCTGGGTCCTGGTCGCCGCGGTCGACGGCGAGGACTTGTACCACTACGAGTTCAACGAGAGCCTCGCGGACGGCGGGTACGACGTGGAGGTAACGGCGTCGGACGACTTCAGCGCGACCCTCTCGTCCGCGACGGTCGAGTACAACAACAGCCTCGTCGTGGCGTTCATGCTTGACTGGGAGCCCCTGGTCGACGACGAGTACCCCCTGAAGCTGACCAGCGAATGGCTGTCCGGGACGCAGAGTGTCAAGTCCGTGGTGACGATAGAGCTGACCGGCCTGCCGCTGTGATGTCGGATGACACATACCCCTGACGTGAGGACCTGGGCCATAGTGGCCGTGGCGGCCTGCTCGGCCGTGATCCTGGCCGGCATAGGCCTCCCCATGCTCCGGGACAGCGCGGAGGCCGAAGGCGGGGACATACTTGTCCAGACCTCTGACTCGCTCATCGTCAGGTGCTCGGGGCCGGAGGTCGTACTGCGTCCGGGCGGGTTCGAGGGCGAGGTCACTTTCACCAACTGTCTCCCCAACTCGACGTTGTCCGGGCACGACGGTGCCGCGACCTGGGCCGGGACGAACGTGACATGCAGGGTGGCCGGCCCTGACGCCGAGCTCCGGCTGTCCGCCAAGACGAAGGAAACGTACCGGTTCGCCGTCATGGGAGACAGCCATGGGAACAGCGTGGTACTGGCGGAGGCACTCGCGCACGTGGCGGGGTGCGAGTTCATCATCCACTGCGGGGACATGACGCCGTCGGGACAGCCCTCTGAGTACGACGCGTTCGAGGCGTCCATGAGGAGCGTCCCCGTCCCGTTCCTGGCGACCCCTGGGAACCACGACGTCAAACTGGGGGGATACGACGAATACACATCGCGTCTCGGGGCACCGGCCTACAGCTTCGAGTACTCGGGGACGGTCTTCGCGTTCGTCGACTCGTCCGACCAGGTGGTGTCGGAGGAGGACATCGAGTGGCTCGGTGAGGTCTATGCGGGGGCCGAGAGGAAGGTCCTGGTCACCCACATGCCCGCCTATGACCCGTTCGGGGACGACCACACCCTGGACGATGCGTCCTGCGACAGGGTGCAGGAGTTCGTCCTCGACCAGGATGTCGACGCTGTGTTCGCGGGCCACATCCACGCGTACCACCTCATGGATGAGATGGGCACCGACTTCCTCATCTCCGGGGGCGCGGGGGGGACGCTGGTGGACGGCGTCCACCACATCGTCATCGTCACCGTGGACGAGAACGGCTTCTCCTACGAGAAGGTCGACCTGGCATACGTCCCGCCGACCTCACCCCATGTCAAGGTGGTCGGCAGGGACGGCTCGTCCCTCAACCTGACCTACGAGGAACTGATGCTCATGGACCTGCTGGAGGGTGACTCCTCGTACGAGAACCTGTACGGCAACGTCGCTGGACAGGGACACTACAGGGGCGTCCTCGTCCGCGACCTGATAGACCTCGTGGGAGGCATGTCCGCAGGGGACGTGCTCACCGTCACATCCTATGACGGGTACGCCCAGGAGTTCGGCTACCTGAACGCGTACCCGGACGCCGCATGGCTGGGGATCCAGGGTGAGATGATCGTCTCCCTCGAGATGGACGGGGTCCCTGCCCCGACCTGGTCCGACGGGCCCAGGCTCGCTATGCTCCCCGAGGACGGGCTGTACAGCAACTCCGACTGCGACCTCACGTCGTACGATTGGCAGGGCTACGACGTGTACGAGTCCGCGGGGGCGAGGTGGGTCAGGAACACCCTGACCATCACAGTGGGGGCCGCGCCATGAAGTACTACTTCACCACGAAGGACCTGGTCACCATAGCCCTCCTCTCGGCACTCGGGGGCGTCCTCTCGACGTACATCGGCTACCTCGGCAACATGGTGAACCACATCATCGGGGTCCCGTTCGGCGCGGGCCAGTTCATGGCCGGCCTGCACGTCATCTGGATCATGCTGGCGCTGGGCATAACCCGCAAGAAGGGCGCCGCCACGGTCACCGGGCTGCTCAAGGGGATCATCGAGCTGTTCATGGGCGGCACGCACGGGATCGTCATAGTCGCGGTCTCCCTGGTCCAGGGGCTGATACCGGACCTCGTGCTCTTCAGGGACAAGTCGAAGGCGGACAGGAGCCCGACGATGTACGCCGTCGCGGGTGGGCTGTCGTCCGCTTCGAACGTCGTGGTCTTCTACTCGTTCTTCCTGACCGGCGTCCCAGTGGTGCTCATATCCATGCTGTGCATGCTCGCCGCGGCCTCGGGAATCATCTTCGGAGGCTGGTTGGTCCTGGAGATGCTCGAGTCGTTGGAGTTCTCGGGGATGGTTGTCGGGAAGAGGAGGATCGTCGTAGACGACCCCTCTGTACAGGAGTCCGCGTGGGCAGACCGCAAGGCCGGCAAGCGCAGGGTCTCGGCCGCAGTGGCGGTGATGGCCGTCTTCCTCGCCGCCTTCACGGTGGGGGCCGCATACTACTTCGCGGTCGTCTACGAGGTCACGGAGCCCGGGACGGCCGAGGTCATCGGCTCGGTCCAGGAGCCCTTCACTTTCAGGTATTCGGACTTCGAGGACCACGAGGTGGTGGTCAACGCTGAGCTCACAGGGAGCGTGACTCACATCGAGCCCAGGGACTATACCGGCATCCCACTCAACTTCATAATCGAGCAGGCACGACCTGTCCCGGGGGCCTCGGAGATATGCGTGTCCGCCACGGACGGCTACTCCGCAGTCTTCCCGCTGGACGATGTGCTCGAGGACGACGAGCTGATACTGGAACTCGAGGACGGGGCGCTCCGGGTGGTCGCAGCCAACTACGAGGGCGCGTACTGGGTCGAGGACGTGGTGAAGGTAGAAGTGAGGTAGATGCTCGACGTCCAGGGTCTCAGCGTGAGGTACGAGAACCGGTCCAGGCCCGCGGTGGACGGGCTCACGTTCCGCGTCGAACCCGGCGAGTTCGTCCTCCTGATGGGTGGCAGCGCCTCCGGCAAGTCGACCGCGATGCAGGCCATCTGCGGTTTCATCCCCGAGATCATTCACGCGGTGAGGGGCGGCACGGTGAAGGTCGACGGGCATGTCTTCGAAGACGCGACCTCGGCGTCCAATGTCGTGTGCATGGTCCAGCAGGACCCCGAGACGCAGTTCTGCACCGAGACGGTGGAGGACGAGGTCGCTTTCGGGCCCGAGAACTTCAACATGCCCAGGGGCTCCGTCCGCGCAGCTGTGGACGACGCGCTGGCCAGTGTGGGGGCGTCGCACCTCCTGGACCGGCGCCTCTCCACCCTCTCCGGCGGCGAGAAACAGAAGGTGGCGATCGCATCCATGCTCTCAGTCGGGCCGAAGCTCCTCATCCTGGACGAGCCGACCTCCAACCTTGACCCGCGTTCCATGGGCGATGTCGTCACGGCGATAGACTCGCTTAGGCGGGAAAGGAAGATGACCATAGTGGTTATCGAACACAGGCCAGGGCAGTTCACGGACCTGGCGTCAAGGGCCATGATGATGGAGAGGGGCAGGCTGGTCGTCGACCGGAGGAGGGGCGAGCCCGGTTTCGCAGATGTGCTCGCCCGGCCGGCATGCCGACAGGCCGTCACGGGGAACCACCCCGGGGCCACGACGGTGGCCTCTGCCAGGGGGCTCCGCTTCGGGATCGGGGGCGTCACGATACTGCATGACGTATCTTTCGACCTTAGGGAACGGTCGATAGTCGCGCTGATGGGCGAGAACGGTGCAGGCAAGACGACTCTCCTCAAGATACTCACAGGACTGCTGCACCCGCAGTCCGGCAGCATCAGGGTGTTCGGGCACGAGTTCGGGGCCCGCTCCAGGGCGGAGCCCTGGGCGATAGGGAGGGACGTCGGCTTCGTGTTCCAGAACCCGAACCACCAGATATTCGAGAGGACCGTCGAGAGGGAGGTCAAATTCGCCTCCGGCAACTACGGCGTACCTGAGGATGAGGCCATGGCGGCGGTGGAGAGGTTCGAGGCGGCCGAGCAGGTCAGGAGGTTCGTGCACCCCCACTGCCTCAGCTTCGGCCAGAAGAGGAGGGTGAACATCGCATCTGCGTCGTCCCACGGGCCCGGGCTCGTGCTCATGGACGAGCCCTTCGCCGGGCAGGACTCCGCCAACGCGGCCGCGATATGCGACATGATATGGGAGCTCAGGGCATCGGGGAAGACCACCGTCGTCGTGACCCACGACGTCGACTTCGCCCGGAGGTTCTGCACCGACCTGCTGCTGATGAGGGCGGGCACGGTCGTGAGGTCCGGGCCCGTGGCCGACGTCCCCGAAGGGGACTGGGACGGACTGTTCTCGCGGGAGGGCACATGACAGCACCGGCGGGCCCGGGAGCGACCGGGTTGAACCCGATAAGCAAGGCCGTGCTGCTCGTGATGTGCTCGGTGTTGGTGCTGACCATCTCCGACCCCGTTCACATGCTGGTGTTCGTCGCTCTCGTACTGGCTGCCAAGGAGAGGTACAGGGCGCGGGGGGTCATGACCAAGGGCATCATCGTGTTCTCGGTGACGATATTCCTCGCCCAGGCCGTCTTCAACCACTCTGGTGAGGAGATCGCCAGATGGTCCGTGTTCGAGCTCACCACGGGGGGTGTCACGGACGGAATCACGATCGCCGGCAAGTTCCTGAGCCTCATCATGATGTCGTGGGTGTTCGTCGCCACGACCACCCCCGCGGACTTCTCGTCGGCACTGACCAGCGCAGGGTTCCCGTACAGGTACGCGTTCCTGCCTGCGCTCTCGATGCGCTTCGTACCAGTGTTCAGGTTCGAGCTCGCGGCCGTCAGGGAGGCGCAGGTCACCAGGGGCATGAGACTCGACATGAGCCTCCGGGGCGTCGCAAGGTCGGCCAGGTACACGACCATACCCATGCTGATGACGGCGATGTCCAAGGTCAACGCCGTCGCCGCGTCCATGTCGGGCAGGGGGTTCGGCATGCACGCGACCAGGACCCAGCTCAAGCCGGTCAGGATGACCGCCTCGGACCTCGCATTCCTGGCGGCATCGGGCGCCTCCGTGGTCCTGGCCTTCTTCGTGACCAGATGTCCGTCCCTACAGGTCGTCTGAGGACCGCAGGAGAATCTCACCCTCATCGATCTTCGACGCATAAGCCAACAGTTGTTGGCCATTGGGGCGGAACTGGGCGTAGTGACGTATCGCGGCGGAGACCGCCCCGCCCAGCTCGCCCGCCCTGCGCTGCCCTGAGACGGCCCAGTACCTCCCCGCGAGGCGCCTCACGAACGCGAGCTTCGGCGCGGTGAACGCAGGGTCGGTCATCAGGGCGCTGGCGCACATCTGTCCGAGGTCGGAGAGGGTGTCGCCGCGGCCCGCCTCCTCGAAGTCCAGGCCCACCACGTCGTCCTCGGTCACGATGAAGTTCCTCAGGATCGTGTCGCCCCGCGCCAAGCCGAACCCGAAGGCCGTGTGGAATCGCGCCAGCCATCGGGCGAGCATGTCCGCCAACCTCTCCTGCTCTGACCCGATCTCCCGGCCCTCGCCCGACGCGCACAATGCGTCGAAGACATCGCCTGCGACAGGCCCGTCGATGGCAGCCATCACGATGACCCCCTCGAGTAGGGCTAGTGGCTCCGGCACCTTGACTCCCCGGGCCGTGCAATCCGCCAGTACGCCGTATTCGACCGATGCCCGTTCCCGCCACTCGCCCCGGAACACCTTCACCGCGTAGCGGCGCCCGCCGACCGTTGACAAGAAGACCCTGTTCTTCTTGCTCTGGAACGGCGGGCCAGTGCGCCCCCTCTCGAGGATGTCAAGCGACGGTACCTCAGCCATCAAGCGCGCCCACGGAGGTATAGCGGACAGGCCCTATGAATTGGATGGTGGCACGGGCGCGGATGGCGCATGCGGAAACCCGCGCCAGTGTCAGAGAACGATGTACCACTGGGTTCCCGGCCTGAGGAATACCCACACCGTGTACCAGGACGTCTCCTCGACCTCTGAGCTCCGGAGGTACATCTCGGCGCCCACGAAGGCCATCTCATCGTACGAGTTCTCGAACTCGACTCCGTAATCTGATTCCAGGAGGCGCATTGCCTCGCCGGCGAGGAAGAGGTCGTGTCTCGAAACGCCAGAACCATTCACCGGATCCAGAGTGACGACGTTCCTGAACAAGTAGCGGTACTCCCCGAGGAGCCGCAGCTCCTCCGCGATTGACAGGGCCTCGGACGCCAGCCGACTCTCGCTCATCAGGGAGACTATCGTCAGTCCAGCAGCCGCATCTGCGTCCCCGGCGTTCAAGGCGTCGACGAACTCTGAAAGCACCCACTCCGGCGATCCTCGGTCCTCGAGGACGACCGCGTATGCAATAACCAGGGAGGAGACCACGATTACGATCGAGACCGCCGCCCGCGTCAGGGTCGACGCTCTGGCCTTGTCTCGTGGCCGGGTTCCGGGTTCGCGACGGTTGGGCTCTGCAATCATGTGCGACTCCATCTGCCCCGTCAGATTCCGTTCGAAGACGATATTACCGCGTTCCTGGTTGACCTGGAGGTCAACGCCCCAGCACATTCGAAACAACAAGGGTAATATATCCAACACCGCACTGAAATCAGCCAACGGTGTCCAACATGGGATTCCTAGACAAGATGAAGTCCGCCGGTTCGGCGATAACCGGCGGCTCAGCGAAGGTAAGCATCGAATACCCGCTCCAACCCCTGAAGCCTGGCGACTCCCTTCCCGTCAAGGTGACGATAATGTCCATGGGGAAGGAGGTCAAGTCCGGCGGTGTCTTCGTCGACGTGCACGCGACGGAGGCGGGGCAGGTCAAGTGCAAGCACTGCGGACAGATGACACAGGTCCAGGCGGAGACGATCAAGCAGGCGATACCGATCGGCCCCGCGTTCGTGCTCCAGCCGAACGAGACGAAGGTCATCGAGGCCACGATCCAGATGCCGATGGGCCAGCCGTCCTACAGCGGCCAGGTCAGGCACGAGTGGAGGATACGCGGCAGGCTGGACGCGTTCGGTAACGACCCGGACTCCGGTTTCAAGACCATCGAAGTGCGCTGAAAACCCACCGGGCCGGCCGAGCTACCGGGTCGGCCCTTGCCGTTCTCCCAAACCTCAGGGCAGTGAGAGTTCAAGCCGCCTCGGGTCGAAGCCCTTCGCGTACTCCCGCACCAGCGCCGCGATGCCCTTGCGGACCTCCGGTTCGAGGGGCTCCGGCGTGTGAGACCTCAGGACCTCGTCCATGCGCTCTTTCGCCCTCTCCTCGACACGCTTCGCTCCTGACGATACCCACTGCTGTCGGGTCGACCTGTCCGACAGGTGGGGCATGCGGTGCTCCCTCCTGAACTGGACCAGCGTCTCTTTCCTCTTCAGGTAGTTGCCCTGCGGGCCGGTCTTGGCAATGACGTCGACGGACAGGGAGTCCTCGTCCACGCGGATCCCCTCGGCAATCCTCGTCGCGCTCGACGCGATCTCGTCGTCGATCATGAGCTGCACGGGCGAGAACGCGTTGAACGCCTCCGTGGAGCCCATGAAGAGCTCGGCCATGTCCGCGCCTGCGAGCGTGGCCATCACCGCGGACTGCATCTTCTCGTAGGACGTCTGGGCGTCCACGGCCTTGGAGTCGCTCTGGACGCCCATGTCGCTCGGGAGTCCGTAGTACCTCGCGAGCTGCACCGCACCGACGCCCATCAGGGAGAACTCGGGGGCCCCTGTGGCCGCGATCCCGGTCCTCATGTCCAGCGGGCATGAGACCGACCCGTAGACGATCCTGGGCGACTTCGTGACGCACTTCGCAATCGCTATGGAGCTAAGGACCTCAGCATTCTGCTGGACCAACAGTCCCGCCAGCGAGGCGGGCGCCGTCCCGCCGGCGAGCGCCATGACCATGACGAACACGGGGAGGTCCTTCTCCGCGTGCCTGAGCAGCGTGTCGGTCATCCCCTTGTCGTGCCCCAGGGGGCTGATGGGGTCGATGTAGCCCGGGAAGAGGGGCTTCTTCGCCAGCATCTCCCTGTCCCCGAGGATCAGCTCGACTATCCGCAGCATGAGCTCGAACTCGACCGGGTCGCCGCTGCTCCCGAAGCTCGGCTTGGAGGTGTGCATCAGGCTCGTGGCCCACATGACCATGCTCATCGCGCCTGCGGGGACGTCGCCAGGGTACACGGGCACATAGCCGACGGCGCACGTGTCGAGCGCGTCGACCAGCCTGGTGATCCTCACCCCGTCCTGGAGGGTGGAGGGACGGTACTCGCCCGTGTCGGGGTCGATGTAGAAGAGGCACTGGGCGCCTGGGCCGAACTTGGTCCGGCCGTCGACGACGTCCATCGACCGCTTCTCGCTCCTCGCGTGCCACCTGAAGTTGTGGGCGCAGCTCTTGACCGCCTCACTGACGGACGACTCGGACATCCGCACTACCCTGGTATTCCTGTCGACCCTGTGCCCTGCCCCCTCGAGCAGGTCCAGCGCCTCGGGGGAGTCGACGAAGACACCTGTCTTGTCGAGCACCTCCATCGTCGCGCCGTGTATCATCTCGAGGTCCGCCTTCTCCAGAACAGTGAGCGTGCCCTTCCCAGAACCCATGTGAATCCCCGGTCCCCGAACGGTCAGGGCCAGTCGCCGCGAGGCGGCCCTGCCTCAGCCGGGGTGAACAGAGTACTCCGTACTTAAGGAGAATGGCCGGCGCCGAGGTGCGAACCGCGGGGTCCCCCGTCCCATCGTGATGCATTGTTCACATTCTTTAGAACCAATGTTCACATCTATCCAACATTTTAAGAGGGGGACCGCGGCTTCTGGGACGAAGGAGGCGACCCATACGGCATCAAGGAAGGAGCAGCGTGCGGACGAGGTCCTCGTCGAGAACTCGGATGGCATAGCGGGGTTGCTGAGCTCTGCGGCGAACCCTGCAAGGGTGATGATCCTCACCCTGATGCTCAGGGGGGAAGGCGGGTTCCCTACGATGATGTCTAAGACGGGACTCTCGAAGACCGCGCTCGCGAACCACCTCACCAGGCTAGTCGAGAACGGGCTCGTGAGGAGGAGGGAGAGGGGCAGGTACGAGCTCACGGTGGACGGGCGTGAGCTGCTCGGAGCGGCGGTGTCCATGTACATGAGCTCCTCCCGGAGGGCGGAGGAGGAGAGGGCGCGCCTCCAGAATAGGTACAGGAGGGCTTTCATGGGTGAAGGAGGAACGGGAAGGAAGATGGTGAGCGGTCCGGCGACATACCAGCCATGCTGGCTCTCCTACACGGGGGCCATGGCGGGGTGCCTCACGGCCTTGGGCTGCGGTTGCGACGCGACCGACGTCGGGGGGGCGAGCGGGTACTCTTTCATCGTCAACGTGGCCGAGGGGCAGACATGCCCTTCGGGTCCGACGGCCACGCACATCAAGACCTTCAGGGAGATGCTCAAGGCAACCGAGTCGTTCGGGATGAAGATCGAGCCCTACATCTACCAGCATTCCTACCCCGCGAAGGCGGGTTCGCCGACCCCGCGGGAGCTCGAGGTCGTCTCCAAGCTCTTCGACAGGGTGAGGAGGGAGGTGGACGAGGACAGGCCGGTGGTGATCTACGGCCTCGCCGCCCCCGAGTACGGGATCGTGAACGGCTACGAAGGCCAGTCGTACATAGTGAGCACCTTCAGGTCCCTGAACGAGAAGGGGAAGCCGGAGGAGCCCGTCCCGTTCCACGTCCTGAACTCCCCGGGGTGCATCGACGCGTTCTACTTCAGGAAGGGCGCGCGGACCCACGAGGACAGGGGGTTCGTCGACGAGGCACTGTCCAGAGCCGCGAGGTTCGCCGCCGCAGAGATGCCGGTGCAGAAGGGGTATGTGGCGGGCCCCGATGCCTACGAGGAGTGGGCGAGGGTCCTGACCGAGGTGCCGGAGGACGAGCAGAACTACCTCGGCAACAGCTACACGGCGGCGTGCGTCGCCGAGGGGAGGGCCATGTCGTCGGCGTACCTGAAGCGGCTGTCCCCGAGGGCGGCGGCCGGCGCCAGGGGACACATCTCCTCGGCCGCGTCTGCATACGCCCGGGCCGCTGAGCGGATGGAGGAGTTCTCGCGGCTGTTCCCGTTCAGCTTCGAGGGGAAGATGAGTGAGGCTGGCCGTAGGAAGGGCGCTGTCATCCTCAGACAGGCGCGCGGGCACGAGGAGGAGGCGCTCCGGGAACTCACGAAGGCCGTGCGGTGAGCGGGACCGCGCTCAGCGCTCCTTCCAGGACATCAGCCTGCTCGCGAGCAGGAAGCAGACCAGGCCGATCGCGAAGACTATCAGGGTGTTGAGCAGGGCGCTCCCCTCGTTGGCGTATACCATCGTGTCCCTGAGGCCGTCGTTGAGGTACGTCAGGGGCATGGCCTTAGATATCGCCTGGAGGTAGAGTGGGGCGGCGCTGAGGTCCCAGAACGAGCCGGACAGGAACATCATCGGGAACCCGATGACGTTCGATATGGCGGCCGCGGACTCCGGGTCCTTGACCACCACCCCTATCAGCATCCCGAGGCTCGTGAACATGAACGCGCCAGCGATGACGAGGAGGATGGCCACAGGCGTGAGCACCGCCTTCAGGTCGAACATGGTCACGGCGACCGCGAAGGTCACCAGGAGCGACAGTATCAGCATCATGGAGTTGAATATGAACTTGGACACGAGCCACTCCGACTTCTTGAGCGTCGTGGTGGCCAGGAGCTTGAAGTACCCCCTGGACCTGTGCTCCGCACAGATGGATGTCATGAAGTACATGGCGCTCACCATGATGGTCAGACCGATGAAGCCCGGAAGGAGGAAATCGTAGGCGGTGAGTTGCTCGGACCCGGCGTTCTGCACCTCGAAGGACACCATCGGGCTCGCGCCCGTCAGGTCGTAGTTCATCTGGCTTATGACGGCGTCGAGGACCCCCTGGGCGATGGGGAAGCTCGAGCGGGACATGTCCCCGTAGAGGGTGACGCTCGCCGGGGTGGACGCATCGATGTTCGAGCTGAAGTTGGCCGGGATCCGGAGGGCCAGCGCGAGGGAGTTGTCGTTGATGTAGTCCACGATGTCCTCGCCTTCCGCAACCATCGATATCTCGAAGTAGCCGGTACTATCGAGAATCGCCAGCAACGTGGCGGAGTGCGGGCCTTGGTCGAGGTTCTGCACCGGCAGGGATATCCCCGAACCTTCGGAGGACGTGAATATCGCTCCGAAGATCACGATGAGAAGCACGGGGAAGATGAACGCGAAGAACGGGCCTATCTTCGTCCTCAGGTACTGGCGCCCGAAGGAGACGGTCTCCGAGAGTATGCGGTTCATCCCTGCAGCACCCCCTCCTCCATCTTGGAGCCTATGAGGTCCAGGAAGACGTCCTCGAGGGTCTCCCGCCGGGTGTACATCTCCTTGTAGTTGACCTCTATCGAGGAGAGCTTGGAGAACATCCACCTCAGCTCGGACGGGTTGTCGACGGCGACGATGACGTCGCCGTTCTTCTCCACGGCCGCGATGCCCCTCCGGGACAGCTCGTTGAACCCATCGTGGCCTGCGCCCACGAGGACGATGGTCGTCTTCTTCCCGTGCCGGGAGACGAGCTGCTCGGGGGAGCCCTGGGCGATGATCTTGCCCCTGTGCATGATGGCCACGTCGTCGGCGAGCTTCTCCGCTTCGTCGAGGTAGTGAGTGGTCAGGACCACCGTGGCCCCGCGCCTCTTGGTCTCCTCGATCAACTTCCAGAGGTCGCGGCGCGCGCGCGGGTCAAGGCCGGTGGTGGGCTCGTCCAGGAACAGCAGCTCGGGGTCGTTGACCATCGAGAGGGCTATGCCGAGCTTCCGCTTCTCGCCCCCGGAGAGCGTCTTGGACATCACCTTCTTGCGCTCCCCCAGGCCGACGAGTTCGAGGGCCGAGTCGATGTCCTTCCTCCCCATCCGCACCTGGAACAGGTCGGCCCAGTAACCGACCGCCTCGAACGGGCTGAGGAGGTCGAACGGCTCGAAGTTCTGCGGCAGGACGCCGACGCGCTTCTTCAGGGGTCCGTAGCCCTTGCGGATGTCCGTCCCGAGGACGGACACTGTGCCAGAGGTCGGCGGGCGGAGGCCCTCGAGTATCTCGACCGTCGTGGTCTTGCCCGCTCCGTTCGGGCCTAGCAGTGAGAAGACCTTCCCCTTCGGTATCGAGAACGAGATGTCGTCCACGGCCCTTATGTCCGGGGGATAGACCTTGACGAGGCCCGTGACCTGAACCACATCGGGCTCCATACGGACAGCCGTAATGGCGGCTCCCGCATTATAGATTACCGTGCGGTGCGGAGGCCCGAACGACGTGTCCGTCAGTGCGCAGAACTCCCCAGAACCATTTATATAGCGCCGGCGTGTACTCGAATCCGAGTTCGTTCCTGGAGGGGCGAGAGATGAACAGAGAGGGGGTCCTAGTCTCTAGACTTGTAGCGATAGCATTGGTGCTGATTATGAGCCTGTCGATGGCCAGGGCGGCCGGTGACGGGGAGGGGAGCGACCAGGTAGCGTACACCGAGGCGTCAGTGGATGAGTATGTGAGGGTCGGCTGGCTGGGTTCCGTCTACAGCTGGAACCCGTTCACCTTGACGCTCGTGGAGGACTATGTCGCGTGTTACCTCATACACAGCACGCTGTTCACTTACGGCGAGGACTGGGATGGCCCTGTCGGAGACCTCGCCCTAGACTGGAGCATGGAGCCGCAGGCCGACGGCACCATGGACACGTATATCACGATCACCAACAACGCCTATTTCAGGGGTCTCGCGGACCCCACCGACACGACTCGCTCACTCACCGCCTATGATGCGAAGTACACGCTCGACCTCATCAGAACCAACCCGGGAACCACATTCGGATGGTACCTCAAGGATATCACTGAGATCCGGGTCCTGGGCGACTACGAACTCGTCGTGACTACATCCTTCGTCAAGGCGACGATCATAGACGACCTCGCTGGGATACCCATAGTCCCAGAGTACCTCTACTCCACGCTCAGCAACCCCATGGGCAGCCTGGACCCGAGCGACCTTGTCGGCAGCGGCCCGTTCCTCTTCGAGGGCTTGCTCGAAGGTTCGTGGTGCATGTTCACAAAGGCCCCGAACTACCACGGCGAAGCCGACTACGGAGCCGCGAGAACTGTCGATGTCCCTGGCATCATCTACGTGTCGTATTCAGACTCCACGGCGCTGGCCATGGCGATGAACGCGGGCGACCTGGACGCGATCTCCATAGGGGAAGACGTGAATACCTACACGGAAGTCCTGGGCGCGATGTCGTCCGTGAACGTCATCAAGCAGGCCGTGTCCGAACCGGGGATATGCGACGTGGCGATCAACGCGATCCCCATGTCCTTCAGGACCCCGACGTACGGAGATGGCAACCCCCTCCTGCTCGACCCGGTGGTCCGCCAGGCCCTGATGATGACCCTCGACAAGTCATACATCGTCGACGTGATCCTCCAAGGGCTCGCCCAGCCGGCTGACTCCGTCCTGCAGCCCGGCTTCTGGAAGGCCGACATCGACGAGCTGGCATTCGACCCGGCCGCCGCAATGGACCTCCTCATAGCCAACGGCTACAGCGACCTCGACGGAGACGGTTTCCTGCAGGCTACAGCTGACTCGTACGTGGTCCAGCAGGGGCTGGCACCGGTAGGGGCCGAGCTCTCCGGGATACGCTGCGAAGCCCCTGACACCAGCCCCATCTATTACAGCATCGCCGCGGTCTGGACGGGGGATGCTGCCGACGCAGGGATCGGGCTCGCGCCCGCCATGAAATCCGAGGGCATAATGATCAACACCGCCTGGTACAAAGCCGATTACGACATCTGGGTGTGGCACTGGGCCTGGGGTCCGGAGCCCATCGGGTCCGCCCTGAGCACATGGGTCACTTCGGAAATCGCACCCGGCGGCCTGAACTGCCAGGGGCCCATGGGTCCGTGGTGGTACGGCCCGGACAACTACACCGACGCGCCGGCGGAGTGGGGCCTTGACGGGCCATACTCAGCGTACGACCAGAACCTCTCGGTCGCGGAGCAGACGCTCGACACCGCGGAGAGGAAGGTCATCCTCGACAAGCTCCAGCAGTGGGTCTACGACTCCTGCACCGAGAACCCGCCCTACTACGACATAGGCCTCTACGCCTACTCTGACGCCAGGTTCGTGGGATGGGGCGACTGGGTCGCCCACCCCGGCAGGACCGTCAACTCCGACCTGCTCTGGTTGTGGTTCGACCTGGCGCCGAGGGGTGACAACCTTCCACCGGTGTTCGACGTGGCATTGGCGCCCTCCTATGAGACAGTGGTCGGAACGGAGACCATGTTCGAGGTCGTCGTATCAGACCCCGATGGGGACGCCCTCTGGGTCAACTGGTCGTTCGGTGACGGGGAGACCGTGTGGGTCGAGTACTACGGGGACACCTCGGTGCCGACGGAGATGATTCAGAGCCATGCATATCTGATGCCGGCGGCAGGACTCGAGCTCTGGGTCACCATCGACGACGGGTTGCCGGGACACCAGGTCCTGTCGACAGCCTCAGTCGACGTCATCGAAGTGTTGCCCGACCAGCGGACGGTTCGCTACCAATGGGGCAACATGTTCGGCGAGCCGTTCGGGGAGTGGTGGGACTGGAGGTACAATTACTATGGGAACTGGGAGGTCGTCTCCGACAGCTACCCGTACATATACAGGATGCTCAACGGGAGCGCCAGCACCTACTTCAGCAACATGCAGCTGAACGTGGTGGCTGACAACCTCCCCGAGGTCAACATGAACAGCGACCCGCAGTTCCTGCCATGTCTCGGCGAAGAGAGGGGCGGCACCGCGGTCATAGACTGGTACATGCAGTACCTGACCGAGGCCGAGATGCAGCTGTATCCGGAAAACACGGCCGCGTGGTACGACGGTTGGGTCATCGGCCTGAACGGGACGACCCTCCTGGACGGCGCCGCCGCGAAGACCGTGCTCGGGATCAGCGACGCCGACCTCGACGACTTCGACGTCTGGTGGAACGCGAACGAGGTCGGGGTCGAGTATGACTACATCGATTGGATGATCTATGAAGCGAACGAACGCCTCGACATCTTCCCGATGTACGATTACCCGTTCATGCCAATGTCCTTCAACCTTGACGCATGGAGTTACAACGGGAGCGTGGTCCTGGAATACGACATCGTCACATGGGGCATGGAGGCCCTGATGACGAGGTGGCTGCATGACGCGTTCATGCCCACCGAGTGGTTGTTCGAGGACTTCTCGCTGCACGCCGAGATCACCCCCGACATGGCAGACATCGAGATCGACACGGCGGTGATGGGTGCGGTGTTCGCCTGGAAGGACATCGCCACTGAGCAGCCGAGCTGGGCCTGGAGGGGCATGCTGCAAGACTACGTCCCGTCCAGCGCAGCCCACCCTGGCTCTGACTTCGACGCATACGTCGACCTCGAGTACCTGGACATGTACGCGGGGAACACCTGGTACGGGGAGATGATGTCCTACGACTACACGCCGGGGGCGTTCAATCTCGCTGACGGTGAGGAGATGTGGTTCGAATGGCCCGACGGACCCCAGACATTCATCGTGGACGGACAGTTCAGGGACTTCACGACTGCGGACTTCAGCATCCAGAGCCCGTACTCCGAGCCAGCGTATTCGGACCTGCCTGAGTGCGTTTCCGTCGACCCCCTCCTGAACACGATCAGCTTCGAGGGACCGGTGGACGTGTACTCCTGGTCTGTGAACCAGACAGCCCACGACTACCTCGAGTCGGAGTGGGACCGGCTCGGCGTGCTCCCGTACGGGATGCCCTGGATAGAGTTCAAGGCGGCCACGGAGCCCTCGGAGCCCGCGATGATCGTGCTCGACATGCTGCACCACGCCGAGGTCAATCAGACTGTCGGAATCAACGTCACGATCGCCGACGAGAACTGGGTGCCCTGCGTCGACTACACTGGCACGCTCACCTTCTCGTCGACGGACCTGAGTGCGGTGCTCCCGGCCGACTACACGTTCACCCCTGAGGACGCTGGAACCCACTACTTCGAGTTCACGTTCTACACCGAGGGGGAGCAGTGGCTGACGGTTCAGGACACCGCTGACCCGGCCCTGGTGGCGAGCACCTGGTTCTACGTCTACCCCCCGTCCGAGGCGGACGCATACGAACCGGACGACTACTACGAACTCGCGAACGTGATCCTGATGGACGAGTTGCAGGAACACAGCATCATACCCGAGTGGGACGTCGACTGGGTCACGTTCACGCTGGCGGAGGACACCTGTGTCGGGATCCGGACCTTCATAAACGGCTCCGGGGACACAGTCATCGCCCTCTTCGACCAGTATGGCGTGCCGTACAGCCCGATCGCATCAGACGACGACTCCGGAGGAGGTCTATCCTCGCTGATAACGGCGGACCTCCCTGCCGGGACGTACTGGGTCGCCGTGTGGGCATTCGGCAACTACCAGGAGATACCCGCCTACTACCTCTGGGTGTATGAGACGGACATCGTCAACCTGCCCCCGTATGTGTACATCAGCTGGTGGCCCTACGAACCCGCTCCCGGGCAGGAGGTGTTCTTCGACGGAGGGGGGTCCTACGACCCCGACGGATGGATCACCGACTGGCTATGGGACTTCGGTGACAACACCACCTCGGAGGGGGCATGGCTGAACCATACCTACCTCGAGGCTGGGGAATACTACGTCACCCTCACGGTGGTCGACAACGACGGCGGTACGACGAGCGGGACCGTCCTGGTCTGCGTGAGCGACAACGAGGAGCCGGTGGCATCGCTGACCTATGCGCCGCCCAACCCTGCTCCGGGTGAGACCGTGTACTTCGACGCGTCCGGGTCCTATGACCCTGATGGGTGGATCGAGTACTACGTCTTCGACTTCGGGGACGGGACTTGCGACTACACTTGGTATCCGCATGTCACCCACACGTACTATCAGGAAGGCGTCTACACGGTGACGCTGACGGTCTACGACAGCAACTGGATCTGGAACAGCACCAGCGTCGAGGTCCGCGTGGGCCTAGGGGGCGCCCCGCCCGTGGCCATCATCGCGTACGAGCCTTCGATGCCACTCGTCGGTGACGCCGTCGCGTTCGACGCGAGCTACTCGTTCGACCCTGACGGGACCATAGTCTCCTACACATGGCAGTTCGGCGACGGGGATGTCGCCGAAGGCATCACGGCCGCGCACGCGTACGAGCACGAGGGCGTGTACGATGTCAAGCTCACCGTCATGGACGGGGACCTCCTCGTGGACGAGGACGTCGTCAGCATAACGGTCGCTTCAGTGCCCGCGCCTGCGATGGTGTACTCACCGCTCGACCCGGACGAGGGCGAACTGGTGACGTTCTACGCGTACGGCTCCTACGACGAAGGCGGGATAGTGGAGTATGTCTGGTCGTTCGGCGACGGCACCTACGCCTCCGGCTGGGAGGCCGCGCACGTGTTCGCCGAGCAGGGCAGCTACGACGTGACGCTGACGGTGACGAACATCTACGGCGTGCAGGCGTCCGTCACTGTGGAGGTCGACGTCGGCAAGGGCGACAGCGGGGTCAAGGGGACCGTAATGTCCGAGAGCCTCAGACCGATAAAGAACGCGGTCGTCGAGGTGAGGACCTCCAACGGGGTCCTCGTCGGGTCCACGCTCACGGACAGCTCTGGTCAGTTCATGATCAGGGGCCTGGTCCCTGGAGTGTACGACCTCTCGGTCTCCAAGAACGGGTATGAGACCGTTACGATATCGGTCACCATAAGCGAGGGCATACTCGACGTGGGGACCGTGGTGCTGCTCGACGGCAAGGGCTCAGATTCGGCCGTGGCCGGGTCGGAGGACGACTCCATCTGGCTGGTCGGGGCGGCGGGGCTGATCGGCGTCGCGATGCTCGGAGGCTTCCTGGTCTCGAGGAAGAAGGACTCTGGACAATAGGGGGGAGACCGACAAGGGCCCTGTGGCGAGATCACAGGGCCCACCATCATTTTCCCTGACGCGCCTAGCCCGCGCCCAAAACCGTTAAGTGCTGTGGGCATATTGTCCATCCCGATAGCCTGTGCCAGTCGGAGACGTGACCGCATGAGGATCGACAAGCTCTGCATCGCTGTACCACTCGCAGTCGTTCTGTTAAGCCTCCTCGCGACCAGCAACCTAGCTGATGCGGAACAGCCGGAGTTCATACAGATAATAACCGTCGACAACTACGACAAGACGCTCCGTGCTGGGGAGTCGATAACCTACAACTGGACGATCAGGAACATCGACTCATCAGCGGACCTGACCATCATGCTCGAGCCGAGCATCGTGAGCGACGGGTGGACCGCGGAGCTGAGCGATTCGGAGCTCGCGCTGGGACCCGGGAACCTGACGTCCGTCACGGCCACCGTGCACGCCCCCTACGAGAAAGGGGACTTCTCGTCCAACCTCACCGTCGTCTTCCGTGTTTACCAGGACGGGTACCTCGTCCAGGTGACATCGGCGAGCGCTGTGACCGAGATCATCGGTGCCTTCGGGGTCGCCAACAAGGTCCTCGGACTCTTCGAGAACCCGCTGCCTTCGCCCCTGGACAACGAATGGGGGACGTTCCTACTCGACGTCATACTCTGGTTCGTGATTGCGGTCGGCATCGCCTACATGATGGACGCCGTCGCCTACGGGTTCACCCGCAAGACGACCACGATGCTCGACGACATCATACTGGAGATAATCCGCACCCCGGTCCTGCTCCTGGTGTTCGCCTTCGGCATAGTGAACTCCCTGGACGCGCTGCACTTGCACATCCCGCTGGACATACGGGACCTCGTGCTCTCGCTGTACAGCATCGTCGTCGTCCTCGCCATATTCTACCTTGCCTACAGGCTGTTCAAGCAGATACTCGTATACTACGGGAAGATAATCGCCAAGAAGACCACCAGCAGCATAGACGACGTGCTCGTCCCAGTGGTCGAGAAGCTGGGCGTCGTGGTCATAGGCCTCGCGGCGCTCGGCTACCTGCTCGACGTGCTGAGCGTCGACCTGACCATGTTCGTAGCCGGCGGCGTCGTCGTCTCCATGGTGCTCGCGTTCGCAGCCCAGGACACCCTGTCCAACTTCTTCAGCGGCGTGTTCCTGCTCCTCGACAGGCCTTTCGCGGAGGGGGACATGATTATCCTCTCGGACGGGGACTGGTGCGAGGTGCGAAGGATAGGGCTGAGGACCTGCAGGCTTTACAGGTACTCGGACGCGACGGTGATATCCCTGCCCAACAACAAGCTCGTGAACGACAAGATCATCCGCGTCAGCAACGTCTCGGACCCGGCGAGGGTGAACGTGGACGTGAACGTCGCCTACGGCTCGGACCCGGGGAAGGTGCGGAAGGCGATTGCGAAGGCGATAGAGGCCTCACCCTACTCGCTGCTGACGGACGAGGCGCGCAGGCCCCTGATACTCTTCGACAATATGGGCGACTCCGCCCTGATATTCAAGGTCCTGTGCTGGATCAACGACAACTCGGCCCGCGTGGCGGCGAGGGACAACCTCGTCGAGGAGATATACACCAAGCTGACCGAGGCGGGGATCGAGGTCCCGTACCCGCAGATGGAGGTCATGATCAAGAAGGAGTAGACCGGAGGGGTCAGATGGTTGAGGACAAACCGATTGGAGAGATCAGGGTGTCCGAGGTGCTCGAGAGGGCCTCGGTCGTCTCGGGCCCCCCGACAGTGCGCACTGACGCCACGCTCCGCGAGGCGGTGGAGGCGATGATAGAGGAGAGCGCGAGCCACAAGGTGTACGTGGTGGACGGGGACGGCCGCCTGGCCGGGACCGTCACCCTGGAGGTCCTGCTCAGGCACGCGGGGTACATGCTCGGCGTGAGGCCGGGGGGGATGACGTCCTTCCTCAGGATGCTCGCGGAGATCACCGACGAGAAGGTCAACCAGGTAATGGCCAAACCCATCAGGGTGGCCCGGGACGAGCTCCTGGTGAACGCCACGAAACTGATGGTCGACCACCACCTTAACGACCTGCCCGTGGTGGACGGGGAGAGCAAGCTCGTCGCCGAGCTGAGGGGGACGGACATCCTCCGCCTCAGCGTACGCCGGTGGAAATGAGCCCGTCCCGCAGTCGGATGGAACAGTTTATGCCCCCATAGCGGATTCGGGGACACTGGCCTCGCCGGGACCTGCGCGGTTCTACATGGGCCCCGGCCAACGCTGATACGATGACCGACAAGTGCATACGCCTCTCACGGTTGGGCACGTGCGACACGCGCGCGGTGGGGGGGAAGGCCGCGAACCTGTACAGACTGATGTCCGCGGGCTTCCCGGTCCCCGACGGGTTAGTCGTACCTGTCCACGAGTACGAATCTTTCATGAGGTCCCGGGGCCTCGACGAAGAGGTCGCACGACTCATCCGGGACTCCGACCCATTCCAAGGCGATTCGCTCCAGCGCGTCTCGGAGAAGGTCAAGCGCTTGATCACCTCCGCACCCGGAGACGGGGAGCTCGCCAAGGCCATACGGGCGGAGCTGGCTCCTGCCGGCGCGGACGCACTCTGGGCCGTCCGGTCCTCGGCGGTCGCTGAGGACCTCACCGACGCCTCCTTCGCCGGTCAGCTGGACTCCTTCCTGAACGTGGCCTCCGAGGACGTCCCCGACATGGTCAGGCGCTGCTGGGCCTCGTACTGGAACGAGCGGGCCATGGCGTACAGGAACGACTCCGGGATGGACCACCTCGGGCACGGCATCGCGGTCGTGGTCCAGCGGATGGTCGACGCGAGGTCGTCCGGGATACTCTTCACGGTGGACCCGGTCAGGGGCCGCGGGGACAGGATGCTCATCGAGTCCAGCTGGGGCCTGGGGGAGGCGATCGCATCCGGCATGGTCACCCCCGATCGGTTCGAGTGCGACAGGGCCTCGGGGGAGGTGCTGACCAGGACGGTCAACGAGAAGACGAAGCAGGTCATCCTGCGACGCGGCGGCAGCGCCGTCACCGACGTCCCCCCCGACGACCGGAGGGTCCCTTCCATCTCCGACCCCGAGATCAGGCTCCTCGCGGACATCGGCGTGAGGGTCGAGGCACACTTCGGACGTCCCCAGGACATCGAGTGGGCCATCGAGGGCGACAGGGCGTTCATACTGCAGTCGAGGCCCGTCACGACCGCCCCGAAGGAGGAGGGGGCGCTCTGGACGAGGGCGTACGGGGACGAGTACTGGGCGGATGTCACCTCGCCCCTGTTCTTCTCGCTCCTGGGCTCCTACCTCACCGACATAGTGAACCACGAGGGGGCGAGGGTCATGGGCTACAAGGACCTGACAGAGGGGGACCTGATCAGGGTGCACAAGGGGCACGTCTACTTCAGCGCCTCGGTCCTCGAGGAGGTCTTCACCTACAACCCCCGGTTCTCCCGCACCAAGGAGCTGCTCAACTACTTCCCCGAGGCGGACCAGGCCAGGATAGCCGAGGTGAGGACGAGGGCGGCTAGGAGGCTCTGGGCCGAGGTAAGGATTGCTCTGCTGGACCCCGACGGCATGATGATCAGGACGGACAAGGCGTACAGGGAGTGGGCCGGCCGGTTCCTCGCGCAGATGGAGAGGTTCGACGCGCTGGACCTGCGCGGGCTCTCGGACGCGGAGCTGGTCGAGGAGTTCAGGGCCATGGAGAAGGCCTACCTGAAGCACTACAGGCTGATCAGGTACGGGATGGTCACCCACAGCATCGGCACGAACCTGATGGTCAAGAGGTGGCTCATCGACTGGCTGGGCGACAGGTCTGGGGCGCTCTACGCCAAGCTGATATCCGGTCTGCCCGACAACAAGACCATCAGGACCAACATGGCGCTCGCGGGGCTCGCGCGGTCCGCGAGGGCCGACGAGCGCGTCCACGCGGCCCTGACCACGCTCTCATCGAAGGAGTTCCTGGCCAGGCTCGCGAAGGACGAGCAGCTCCAGGGCTTCGCGTCGGCCTTCGGGGCGTTCATAGAGGAGTACGGGCACCGGTCGCACACGAGGGAGATCTTCTTCCCCCGGTGGAAGGACGACCCCTCGCTGGTCGTGGACGTCCTGAAATCCCTGGTGGGCTCCAGCAGGCTGGACCTCGAGGAGCTGGAGAGGAGGAAGGTGGCCGAGAGGCTCGAGGCCGAGAAGGAGATCCTGAAGAGGATCTCTGGGATGAAATGGGGCCTCGTCAGGAAGACGGTCTTCAGGACGGTCATGCGGTACGCGCAGACCTACCTGGTGTTCCGGGAGAACCAGAGGTTCTACCTGGACCACCAGATACTGAGGCAGAGGCGGCTGTTCCTCGAGTTCGGGCGCCGGTTCTGCGACAGGGGCGTCTTCTCGGACCCCACGGACGTCTTCTTCCTGAGCAAGGAGGAGGTCTTCGAGGTCGCCAGGGGCGGGGACGCGCACGGAGCCGTCCGCGCCATCGGGGAGAGGAGGAGGGAGTTCGACACATACAGGGACGTCCTCCCCCCGAAGTTCCTCAGGGGCGATCACGAGTTCGACGACACCGTGGTGGTGCACGACGGGGCGGTGAGGATCACGGGCACCTCTGCCAGCCCAGGGGTCGTGACCGGGACCGTCAGGGTGGTAGGCTCCATCGAGCAGGTCTCCGACCTCCTCGAGGGGGAGATCCTCGTGACGTCCAACACCGACCCAGGGTGGACCGCCGTCTTCTCGAAGCTCGGGGGACTGGTCACGGAGACCGGGGGGATACTCTCCCACGGCGCGGTCGTGTCGAGGGAGTACGGGATCCCCGCCGTCACCGCGGTCATGGGGGCCACGAAGATCTTCAGGACGGGGCAGAGGATCACGCTGGACGGGAACGAGGGCACGATAGTGGTACAGGAGGAGTGACATACGCAGACGGACGACATGCACCGCCAGGATGAGCACGCGCACTGGAGCGAGAGCTACTACTTCAACTTCTACGACCGCGCCAAAGACCTTTGCGGTTTCATGAGGATAGGGCTGAAGCCGAACATCCCCCTCAAGGAGATGTTCTGCTACTTCATGATGCCCGACGGCTCCGTCGTGGGGCTCAAGGAGACCTGCCCGTTCGACGGCCCCGCCCTCCAGGCCAAGGGGCTGAGGTTCGAGGCCCTGGAACCCGACAGGCGCTGGAGGCTCTCCTTCGGCGGCGGGATGGAGAGGACGGTCGACAGGAAGGCCAGGAAGAGCCACGTGGAGTTCGACCTGACCTTCGAGGGGCTCAACGACGTCTTCGACTACCGCGAGTGCGTCTCCGGCGAGGGGGAGCACGCGTCCAGGAATGTGGCCGCCGAGCACCAGGAGCAGGTCGGCAGGGTGGTCGGCAGGCTGTCGATGGGGCTGGACGACTTCCAGGTCAACGCGCTCGGGGAGAGGGACCACTCCCGGGGGGTGCGGGAATGGGGGGCGCCCAAGGGCTGGACATGGCTCACGTGCCAGTTCTCGGAGTCGCACGCCCTCAACCTGACCAAGCTGGTCACTGAGGAGGGGACGGTGGACGCCGGGTTCGTCTTCCAGGACGGGAGGAACCTGCCGGTCGTCCGGGCGGACCTCAACGTCAACGCCGACTTCGACAGGAACATCAAGTCCTTCGACATGACCCTGCACGACGCAGCGGGGGGCGCGCACAGGGTCTTCGGCTCCGTCATCAAGAAGGTGGATGTGCACCACAAGTCCCCGGACGGCAGGTCCCTGGCGGTGATGAACGAGTCTCTCGCCAGGTACACGGTCGCGGGGAAGAACGGGTACGGAATCGCTGAGTTCCTGCAGAGGACCGAGTGACGCGGTCCCTGGGACCTACTTCCCGGACCGGGTCTCGCCGAGCGACTCCAGGTTCCTCGTTGCGCAGGCCATGGCCGCGCCGTCACCGGTCGACTCCGCCTGCCTGGCCGCCTCGGAGTACTGGGCACGGGCAGAGTCGTAGTCCCCCTTCTTCTCCTCGATGTTCCCGCGGAGCATGTGAACGGCCACGAGGCCGGCCCTGTCCCCGAGGGACCTCAGGAGCTTCTCCGCCTCCGCCAACCGGCTCAGCGCTCCGTCGAGGTCGCCCGAGCTCTCCCGCGTCAGGGAGAGCTCCACCATCGCCTTGGCGCGGAGGGACTGGTCGCCCATCGACCCGGCCATCTCGGCGAGTCGGCCGGTCTCCGCCTCCGCCCCCTTCAGGTCCCCGGAGGACCTGAGCAGGCCGATGAGAGTCATCGACAGGGCGACGTCCCCGCGGTCGAACTGCGCCGACCGCTTGAGCAGGCCCGCCCTCTTCCTGAGCTCCGGGTCCGACAGGGAGTCCCTGCAGAGCGCGACGGCTTCCTCTGTCCTGCCCTGCAGATCCATGGACTCGGCGCAGGTCGCCTGGAGCCTCTTGAACTCCTCGAGCTCGCCCGCGCGCCTGAAAGCCTCTGATGACTCCTGTATGAGCGCGGTCATCTCCGACAGGCGCGCCTGGGCCCTCAGGAGTTCCGCCAGGTTCTCCAGCCCCCTCGCCTCGCCCGCGTGGTTCCGGACCGCGTGGGCGAGACGGATCGACTCCTTCAGCCTGGTCTCGGCGTCCCTGAGCCTGCCCTCGTCCCAGTCCAGGAGCGCGAGGTTGTTGATGCACGCCGCCTGCGCCTTCCTGTCCTCCATCTTGCTAGCCAGCGAGAGCGCCTCGGAGTAAGCGGCCCGCGCCCTCTCGTAGTCGCCGTGCTTCCGGTGGGCGCCCCCTATGTTGAGCCACTCGCGGACCTGCCCGTGCCTGTCCTCGGCCTCCTCGTATATCCTGAGGGCCTTCTCGTGCGCGGCGAACGACTCCGCCCAGGACTCGGCCCTCGCCTTCAGCTTCCCGAGCGACTCGAGGACCAGCGCCCTCTCCTCCGAGCCCTCCTCGGACAGCACCTCCAGGCATGACTCGTAGTACTTGGTCGCGGAGGCGTCGTCCCCCAGCATCTCGCTCAGCTGCGCCATGCGGAAGAGGAGCCCCGCGGCATCCGGCCCGGGGCCGGATTGCTCATAGACCTTCGTGAGACACTCGAACGTCTCCTGGGGGAACTCCTCGGACAGCTCGGCGAAGCCCCTTGCGGAGACACGGTCCGCCGAGGCGAAGTCGCCGGCCTCGACGTAGTGGTGGATGCTCTCGAGCATCCAGTCCGCGCCCTCCCTGCCCTCGCAGTACTCGGCTGCCCTCGCGTGGAGGGCCGCGCGCGACTCCGTGCTGAGCCTCGAGCTGAAGAACTCGCGCAGCACGTCGTGGGTCCACACGCCTCCCTCCTGTTCCACTATGAGCGCCTTGTCCTTGAGGCCGACGAGGGCCGAGTCGCCCCCCTCGAGGATGGCCTCCGCGGGGACGGGGTGCCTGTAGACGGACAGCAGTTCGAGCATGGCGCGCTCCCCCGGGCCGAGGGACATGCTCACCTCGCGGTCCATGAACGAGAGGACATCGCCCTTTGATTCGCCCACGCCGCTCCTCGCCATCAGGCTCAGCAGGAGGGGGTGGCCCCTGCTGGCATCCGCGGCCAGGACCGGGTCCTTCGCCTTCGAACTCTCAGCGAGCTTCTTGGCCGACTCGTGGTCGAGCCCCGAGAGTTCGAGCGTGACGTTCCCCTCCCCCGTCTTGGAGAAGAACGGCGGGAGCTCCCGCGACATGAGCACCGCCTTGCACTTCCCTGACGCCCTGACCGCCTCAAGCAGGACCGCGACCGCCGTCGCCAACCTGCCCGAGGCCTTCTGAACATCGTCGACGAAGAGCACCGCGTCCAACGCCGTCAGGTCGCTCACGAGCGGGGCGAACAGGTCCCCGGCCACGGCCCCCCTCCCCCACATCTCAGCCGTGGAGGACCGGTTCGCCGATCCCAGGAACCGGGACAGGACCGACATGAAGTGCTCCTCCGTGTCCCATGAGTGGAACGAGTACCAGAACAGGTGCTTCCGCCCTGAGAGCTCCTCGAAGACCTTCGAGGCCAGCGAGGTCTTGCCGATTCCCGGGATTCCCCAGATCAACATGACGGAGGTGTCCCCTTCGATGTGCTCCGCCACGGCCCTCCTCTCCCCCTCCCGGCCGAAGAAGGCGGCCACCTTGGGCCGGCCGAACGCCACCTCCGCGAACCTCTCGGCTGAGGCCGAGGGGGCGGCCCTCCTCGCGACCTCCTCGGACCTCAGGACGTCGGCGCTCCGCGCAATGTCGACGAGATCGAGGAAGTTGACGGATGGTCCGGCAAGCGCCCTCAGGCGCTTAAGGACCTCAGCGAGGGGGACCTCCTCGGCACGCCCCCGCTCCTCGAAGACCACCTTCGACCGGAGGAGGTCCTCCCTGACCTTCCCGGCCGCCTTGTGGCCCCTGTCCGTGAGGAAGTAGGCCCTCCTCCTCTTCGGGGCGCCCCGGACATGGGCCAACCTGTCCATCACCAGGCCCTCCGACTCGAGGACGGACAGGGCCCTGGAGGCGTTGTGGACCTGGGTCCCGAGCCGGTTGGCGATCCCCTCCTGGCAGGCCCCCAACGGGACCTCTGGCTCGTCCCTGTGGGCATCCATCTCGAGGAGGTGCAGCAACAGCCTCTCGTTCTGCGACACCGCTGGACGGGGCATACAGCAACCTCGAACGAGATGGGTCCCTAATACCCCTTTCGCAAGAGGGATGGGGCCGGGGGACGCCCTGGGCGGCCTCTGCAAATCGGGTGCAAAACCATGCTCAGGGTTCAAATACCCCCCGCGGTCTCGTTAGGGGCAGAGAAGCCTCATCGAGGAGGTAGGAAGAACATGAAGAACGTGAAGACAATTACGGCGTTCGCGGTGACGGCCGTGCTCATGATGGTCGTGGGCATGTTCGCAGTGCCATCTCAGGCGGCTGCGGAGGTCGTCTCCCTGGACGGACAGATCGAGACGGAGGACGGCGCCACCGAGGTGCTCGGCGGCGGAGACCACTTCTTCGTCAAATTCGGGACCGATGCCGCATTCGGCATCGTGTGGGGGACCGATGAGAATGAGAACGCGGTGTACTTCGTCACCATAAAGGCGCGGTACCTCGGGCTCGCACAGGTCTACAACAACGACGGCGAGATGGTCGAGGAGAACGCGACCATCAAGATATACACGATGTACGCGGTGAAGCTCGACTCGATGCTCGAGTTCAACGACTCGGACGAGGACGGGGCCGTCAACTACACGAGGACCTACGACGACGGGAACTTCCTCAACTACACATACGAGGAGACCGTCTACAAGAAGGTGGACCTCAACACATCCTGGGCCGCATCCGATGTCATCGAGACCGAGACCAACGACAGCAGGACCTGGGACTTCAGCCTCACGGCGACCGACCTGCCCTACGAGCTCGTGGACGAGGCCGCCGAGACCGACGTGGGCGACAACGTGCTCAACGAGCTCAAGCTGTCGTTCCACATGACCGCGGACCTCGCCCAGTACGACAACGTGTCGCTCCCCCAGTGGAGGGTGACCGTGACGAGCGGCCCGCTCGGCAAGATGCTCTTCATGAGCGCGGAGAGGCTGGAGCCGCTCCAGGCCGAGGGCAAGATCATGAAGTACGACGTCAAGTGGGACCAGGAGATAACGGGCTGGGACTACGACCCGAACAACACGAGCCCGGCCGTCCTGATAGAGTTCCACAGCCTCGTCGGCAACTTCATCTCGCCGGTGATGGCCACCTGGATGGAGATGAAGATGCTGACCTACACGAACCAGGTCGGCGTGATGAACTGCGCGTCGGTCGAGGGTGAACTCGAGGTCAACGAGTCCACCGGAGACCTGATAATGCCGAAGCAGCTCACGCAGACGAAGCTGACCTTCGGGACGGACCTGACGGAGATCGGGCAGCTGACTTGGGTCGACAGCGTGACCGTCGACGGAGAGCCGGAGCTCGTGAGGGTCCAGATCATGGCCGGCCACAGGGTCATGGCCATGGCGAAGGTGGCCGGCGAGATGCAGTGGTTCACCGGCTTCGTGGCGCTCGGGGCGATGGTCTTCCCAGGCGGGAACAGCATCATACACGACCCGGTCTACTCGGCAGAGGCGCTCGTGGACGTCAGCACAGACTCCCCGACCGAGATCCCGGTGTTCCTGCTCCTCGTCGGAGCGGTGGTCATAGTGCTCATCGTGGTCGCGATCGCGGCCGTGACGACCTCCGGGAAGAAGTCCGGCAAGGGGGACCAGGGCACCTATGAGCGGAGCAAGAGCTCCCAGCCGGGCGACTGGTCGAAGTACTACAACAAGAAGTAGGCGCAAACCTCAGAAAACGGAGGCCGATGAGGCCTCCGCCTTACGTCTTTCTCTTCTCAGAACCGCCTGCGCGGACCACGGCAGCGGGGGAAATCTCGCAGGTCCCGGGGGCGACGAACTCGCCCCCGGGACCCTTTGGGGTTTCAGAGTGCTTCAACACATCGGAGGATGGTTCACTCTTCGATCGGGACTATCGGGACCTGGTACTCCGGGAACCCGATCTCGCTGCCCGAGATCGTCAGGTCGACCTCGACCGTCTTGAACATCACGAATATCGAGACCTGGTCTCCGGGGTTGTAGATAATCCCGTCCGGGAGCGTCACCTGGGCCGACAGCGTGCCTGTCGCCGAGTCCCACGAAGACGTCATGAACGGCAACTCGCCCAGCGTAATCACGCTGTATGCCGCGGTCTCGACATCGTTGATGCTCATGGTGGCAGAGGCGATCCACGGGCTGTACGTCGTGAACCCGCTGACTTCCAGGTCCGCCAAGACCATGCCTGTCACGCCCTCGTCACCGAACGCGGACACGTCCTTGAGCTTCACGTTGACCGAGTACACCACCTTCGTGTAGTCGACCGTCGACAAGCCCGGCGTGTCGAACTCGATCCACTTGAGCGCGGACGTCCTCTTCACGAGGAATGCGTCGTCGACCGGCTCGTCCGGGGCGTAGACCTTGTAGGTTATCGTCCCGTCCACGTCGACGAGGTAGTCCTCGCCAGAGAACTCGTCTATGTATTCCGTCGGCCCACCGAGGGCCGCACTCGCCTGCATTGACAGGACGGCAGCCGCCGCCGCGACCATGACTGCGCACGAAACCACGGTCATGAACAGGACCTTCGCCCTGCTCTTGAGTGGGTTCTTGTGGCGCCGGGCGACCTGCCCTGCCAACTCACTCTCGAACTTCCTTTCCATCTTGTTCACCTCTCCTTGGTGCCCACCGCCATGGCGACTCACCACGCTCAGCGGGCCTGGCTCTCGCGCAACTGCGTGACGACGAATCAAGAGCCTTAGAGGCTCGGAGTCCCCTTGTCGCCCTCTCCGTGCGCTACGGCAGTTGAGCGGCTGATACTGCCTTTACCCGTTGTGGTGCAAGTATCAAAAAGTGGAACGGAATTAGAAGGGTTTCGCGGCACGGCCAGATGTCGCCAAATCTATATAGCGCTGACCTGGCCAGTGCACACACGACTTCACGCGGCGGGAGACCTCACCGCCGCCTCTCGGCGACCTCGTTCAGCGCCTTCAACAGCGACAGGGCCTCCTGCTCAGTGTTGTAGTGCACGAAGGTCACCCTCAGCATGGTCTCCGCCTCGTAGAAGGCCGGCACGCGGGAGTAGTAGTCCTCGGCCCCGACCGCGATCGCGTACTTGTCCCAGAGGAGCTTCGAGAGCTTGCGGTCGTCCCACCCGTCGATCTTGAACGAGAAGGTGGGGTCCCTGCCCGTCCTGCCCTTCGTGTCCTTGGGGCCGTAAAGGGTGAGGCCGGGGATGTCCAGGAGGCCCCTCAGCCGGCCCTTCCCGTTCAGGACGAGGTCGGACAGGCGCCGCTCGTACTCCTCTATGGCCTCGAACGCCCCCATGAGCCTGGCCCGCCTCTGCTTCCCGGCTGCTGGCGGCCTCTTCGCCGATGGGTTGCCCACCCACGAGACGTAATCGATCGCCCCCGTGATGGCGGCGAACATCGCCTGGTCCCGGGTCCCCCACTCCCACTTCTCAGGGCCGTGGTCGGGCGACGAGAGCACCTTGAACGGCGTGAGGTCCTCCATCAGCTCAGGGTTGAGGTACATGAAGCTGCCGTGCCTCGAGAAGAGCTTGTAGCCGGAGAAGACGAGGGCATCGCACTTGATTGCTTTGACGTCCGTCGCGCCGTGCGCTATGTGGTGGACCGCGTCCACGACGAAGTAAGCCCCCGCGTCCTTGGCTATCTTGCCGGCCGCCTTGAGGTCGGTCCTCGTGCCCAGGACATTGGAGGCGGCGCTCACCGTCACCACCCTGGTATCTGAGTCCACCAGGTCGGAGAGGGTCTGGAGGTCGATCCTGCCGGTCTCCCGGTTGAACTCCACGAACCTGAGCTGCCGTATGTTCTCCATCGTGCCCAGCTCCACCCACGGGTTGATGTTCGTGTAGTGCTCATAGCCGGTGGTCACGACGTTCTCCGCGCCGTTGAACTCCCGGCCCATTGCGTAGCTCAGGTTAAACAGGAGCGAGGTCGCGGACTCGCCCGACACTATCGTCTCCGGACCGCTGGCCCCGAGCAGGTCGGACACGGCCTGTCTGCCCTCCAGTATAGTCTCCTCGGCACCGACCGATTCCGGGAACAGGTTCCCGACGTTCGCGCTCCAATCGATCCTCGCGACAGCCTCACGTTCCGCGCTGCGCATGGTGACAAGGGTCCCGGCACCGTTGTCCAGGAATGCACGCCTGCGTCCCACTGGGTCCGCATCGGCCGCCGGGAACTCCTTACGAATCCTCTTGACGAATCTCGAGTCGATCCTCATGCCTCGGGAGTATGACATGG
>CAZXWO010000012.1:0-43201 GCA_964644565.1 uncultured Thermoplasmata archaeon
GGGGAGGTCGGAGCTCGCGAGGATGAAGAAGAGCGCCATGATAGTCAACTGCGCCAGGGGAGGGGTCGTCAACGAGGACGCCCTCTACGACGCCCTCGCCGAGGGGAAGCTCGCCGGCGCCGCCCTGGACGTGTTCACGGAGGAGCCGCCGAAGGGGTCGAAGCTGCTGACGCTCGACAACATCGTCCTCACCCCCCACCTGGGCGCCACGACGAAGGAGGCGCAGGAGGACGTCGGCTCGGAGATCGCCGAGCAGGTCATCGCCTACATCAAGGACAACATCATCAGGAACGCCCTGAACCTCCCGGCCAAGCTGGACCCGGAGATCATCCCGTACATGCCCCTGGCGGAGAAGCTCGGCACTTTCTTGTGCCAGGTGGGCAAGCCCGGGACCGGCAAGGTCGAGATATCCTGCAGGGGCGAGCTGGCCCAGAAGGACGTCAGGATAATCGCCGCATCGGTCGTCACTGGCCTGCTGAAGCCCATATCGGACGAGACGACGGTCAACTACATCAACGCCCTATCCTTCGCGAAGGCCAGGGGGATCGAGATAGTGTCGTCGACGTCCGAGGACGCCGGACCGTACAAGAACCTCATCAGGGTGACGATGCACACCGACGGCATAGCCGCGTCCGTCGCCGGATCGCTGATGCCCGACAAGGGCGCGAGGCTGGTGGAGATCGACGGCAACATGGTCGACATCGTCCCGGAGGGCGACCTGCTGCTCATCTCGCACATGGACAAGCCCGGGATGATCGGCAAGGTAGGCACCGTACTGGGCGACAACGACGTCAACATCGCCAGCATGGAGGTCGCGAGGAGGCAGACCCGCGGCCCAGCGGTGATGATACTCGAGATCGACGACCGGATACCGCCCGAGGTGGTGGAGAAGGTCAAGGCCATCCCCGACCTGAAGTCCGCCACCTACGTCAGGCTTTAGGCCGCTTCCTCCTGAGCAGGAGCAGCGCCGCGACGGCCACGATTACGGCTACCGCGACTCCGGCCCCGACGTAGAGCAGAATCCCGCCGTCGCCCTCGGACGGCATGGTGAACGTCCTCGTGACGGTGGTCGACAGGCCGGCGTTGTCGTAGACGACCAGCTCGAAGGTGTGGTTTCCTTCGGCGAGACCGGAGTACGAATAGGACATGTCCATGCCCACGGACATCCGCTCACCCCCGTCCAGCGATATCTCCGACCTGTTCACGCCGCTCGTGCCGTCGCCGTGGAGCCAGCTGACCACCACCTCCCCCGGGGACCCCTCGGTGAAGACGAAGTCCCCGATGATGGCCGACGGGGAGTCTATGTCGACCTTGACCGTGCTGTTCCGCTGAGGCTCGACGTTGCCCTCGGTGTCTATCGAGTAGTAGCTCAGGCTGAAGACGCCGCTCGACCCGATGTCGAATGCACCTGTGTAATTGAACCAGGGGCCCTCCCCCATCCTGTAGTATGTCCCCGCGACCCCGGACGCGTCCTCCGAGGACAGGGTCACGTCGACAGCGGCCACGAACCACCCGTCGAAGCCCTCGGTCCCCTCGGCCGACATCGTGGTCGTGGGCGGGTCCACCTCCACGACCGTAACGACCACCGACGCGGTGGCCGTCATGTTGTCGCTGTCCAGGACAGAGACCGAGACCTCGAAGGTTCCGGCCCCGCCGAGGTCGTGCTCGATGACAGGTTCGCTCGACCATTCCGTGTCCATCGTCCCGTCGCCGTCGAGGTCCCACCTGAACTCGAGGGCCTCGAGGCCGTCCTCGCTGTCGACCGACTTCGATGCGTTCAGGACGTACTGGGAGGCCGAGGTGGCGTCCGGGGCACGCTCGGCCTTCAGGTACGCTATGGGCGGGGTGTCTTCGAGCCAAGCGGTCAGCTCGACGTAGGGCATCCCCCAAGGGAGGACGTCGAGCCTCTGCCACTCGTCGTAGAGGTAATCGTGCTCATCCTGGGACTCGGACCACGACCAGAAGTCGACCGGGCCTTGGAACGTGATGGTCCGGGAATCCGGGGACCAATCCACACTGTCCCCCATGTCGGATCCCGACGGCTCCGAGTACTCGACGATGCCCTTCGAGGTGGTGTTGACCGTCGAGAAGAGGCCATCGTGGTCCATGAAGAGTATCTCCTCTTCCGGCCACTCCAGCGACAGCGACTCGCCCTCGGAGAGGTTGTGGCAGCCTGGGACATACCTGTAGACCACCATGCAGTCGTACCACGCGCAGCCTGGCGACTTGCACAGGTGCTCCCTGTCGCAGTACAGGTCGTAGTTTGAGGACGGGTGTATTATTCCCGACGCGATACGGTCCTGCAGCATCCCCTGCCAGACCCAGCACGGCGTGCCCCCTTCGTTCGTCTCCCAGGCCTTGATGGCGTATGGCACGGCGGTGTCGATGTCGATGCTCGCGCTCTCCGGACCAATCTCGGCGTGCATCGTGAAGTCCTCGAACCACCACTCAGTGGGCATGAATGCGTCATGGAGCCACCTGGTCATCAGCGCCTCCATGCCCCAGGCGACGGTGTCATAGGTGAGGACGATGTCGTCACCCACCTTCTCCGCGTCGATGTTGAGTCTCAGCGGAACGAAGGGGTAGTCGTACATAGGGAATATGTCGAGCCGGGTGTTGCCCTCGTACAGGATCCAGTCGATGTAGTCACCCAGGAACAGGTCGTCGTTGGCGGTCCACCACGTCTCGAAGTCATCATACCCCTCGCTCGTGATGCCCATGACAGCCATCGCCGCCGTCTTGTCGAGGGTCACCGTGCCGTTGAGTGCGATGACCCAGCCGTCCAGCCAGTCAGCGGTGTACATGGGGTACCATTCCATCTCGTCCTCGGTCAGGTACTGCATGTACCAGTCTATTACGGCCGTGCCGCCCCGGGCTTCTCCGAACAGCGGCAGGAACTGCGGCCCCTCGTTCATGCTCAGCTCGGGCATGCTACGGCCCGTTATGTTCAGACGAGCGCTCGAGAACGTCTCGATGTGGGTCGCGTTGTAGTAGTGCCGGTTCATGTAGGGGAAAGAGTCCGTGAGAACGAGTTCGTTCCCGAAATAGAAGTACCTCCAATCCCACCACTCGCCATAGGGCATGTCGAAGAAGTCGTACCATCGGTAATCGACCACCCGATTGTCGGTGTCAACGGCCACCCCGCGGGCACCGGCGCCCGGCAGCGCGACATCCCCCGTGGTGGAAGAGCTCAGTGCTAATCCCGCGAGAAGCATGCACACGACGGCCGCGGCCATGGCCGCCGCCTTCCAAGATACGGCCATCCTCTTCCCTCCAAGCAGGCGACCGCCTGCTCCACCCTCGACCGTAACACGAATCGTCACCAACGCTATATGAACATTGCACGGTGCATGGACTGAGCCCCGCCGACGACTGGTTATAAGGACACCTAGCGCCATCCGAGTGAGCTGCCCGAAGGTGGGAGGAGGATGATCCGACGGCCACGGTCAGGATAGAGGTCCGCGAGGCGCGGATAGACGACCTCGGGGACGTCGTCGACCTCTGGGTGCAGATGATAGAGCACCACACTAGGCTGTCGCACCACTTCACTCTCTCCGACGACGGCGTCGAGAGGTACTCCAAGTACCTCGCGAGGAAGTTCTCGGAGAAGAGCACCAAGCTGGTAGTGGCCAGCACCGAAGGGAGGCTGGTCGGGTTCATGCTCTGCCTCATGAGCCCCAACGTGCCCGTGTTCAAGGAGAGGACCCTCGGCATCGTCTCCGACGTCTACGTCCGCCCCGAGTTCCGGAAGAGGGGGATAACGAAGGAGATGCTCAAGGTGGGCCTCAGGTGGTTCCACAGGAACAAGGTCGCCACGGTCCAGCTGAGCGTCGCCGCGGCCAACCTCGAGGCGCGGGCGGCCTGGGGCCAGCTCGGGTTCAAGCCGCACATGATGATGAAGAGACTGGACCTCGACAAGTTCCCCGCGACGCAGATCCTCTCCGAGGAGCCGAAGGTCATAAGGAAGAAGGTCGTGAAGAGGAAGAAGAGAAGGGTAAGTGGTTTGAGGGCGAAGGCGCCCTAGGCCAGCGCCTTCTTGAGCCTGGCCATGCCGTCCTCGATGTTCTTCTTGCCCGTGGCGTAGGATATGCGCAGGTGCTTCTCCCCCGCGCCGCCGAAGGCGGAGCCGCCCGTGAGCGCCACCTCGGCCTTGTCCATCAGGTGCAGCGCCATCTGCTCCGAGTCCATCCCGCCCTCGTACCTCGGGAACACGTAGAACGCCCCCTTCGGGGTGTCGCAGTGCAGCTGGGGTATGTCCTCGATCAGCCTCATGATGAGGTCCCTGCGCTCGTTGAACTCCTTGACCATGGCCTTGACGCAGTCCTGCGACTCCGTCAGCGCCGCGAGCCCGCCGTACTGGGCGAAGGTGGTCGCGTGGGTTATGGAGTGCTGCTGGATCTTGCTGATGGCCTTGAACACCGGCTTCGGCGCGACGAGCCAGCCCATCCTCCAGCCGGTCATGGCGTAGGTCTTCGAGAACCCGCTTATCGTGACCGTCCTGTCGAACATCCCCGGCTCGGCCGCTATCGAGTAGTGCCTCAGGCCGTCGAATATGATCTTCTCGTACACCTCGTCCGAGAGGACGACCAGGTCGTGGTCCTTCGCCAGGTCGGCGATGCCCTTGACGTCCTCCTTCGTCGCCACCGAGCCGCACGGGTTCGAGGGAGAGTTCAGGAGTATCATCTTCGTCTTCGGGGTTATGAGCTCCGCCACGGTCTCCGGGAGGACCCTGAACTGGGACTCCTCCTTCGTGACCGCCGGGACCGCCCTCCCGCCGGCTAGCGTCACGCAGGGCTCGTAGGTGACCCACGCGGGGTCCGGCATGATGACCTCCTCGCCCGGGTTCACCGTCGCCATGATGGTCATGAATATGGCCTGCTTGGTCGGCGTGACCATGACGTTGGACGCCTCGCACGGGATGCCGTTGTCGGCCTTGCTCCTCTTCGCCACGGCCTCCCTCAGGGCGGGCAGACCGGACCCGTCCAGGTACCTCGTCTTGCCCTCGTCCAGGGCCTTCTTGGCTGCCTCCACTATGTGCTTCGGCGTGTCGAAGTCCGGCTCCCCGACGGTGAAGGAGATTATCTTCTTGCCCTCGGCCTTCTTCTGGCCGGCCAGCTCCTTCATCTTCATCGTCCCGGATTCCTTCACGTTCTTGATGCGGTCCGCGATCATGTTCATCGCCTGGAAGGGGTCAGGAGGAACCGCAATATAAAGCATTACCGTCCAGTTTTCGTCATCATGACGGACCTGTGCCCGACGGGACGCATAGGATATTATCCGGCAAAGGCCTTCGAACAGGCGATGAGGCTGAGGACGGGGAAGCTGCCCCCGGAGCTGCTGAGGAGGATGCTGAGGCACGGCGGCGCACCTGACAAGAGGGTGCTCCTCGGGCCCAAGGTGGGCGAGGACGCCGCGGTGGTCAAGCTCGGGCCCTACACGCTCATCCTCAAGACCGACCCGGTCACATACGCCGCCGACATGATCGGGTGGTACGCCGTCCACGTCAACGCCAACGACGTCGCGACGAGGGGCGCGGAGCCGGCCTGGTTCCAGGCGACCATCCTGCTGCCCGAGGGCTCGGACGACGCGCTCGTCGAGGACATATTCAGGCAGATATCCAGGGCGGCCAAGGCCCTGGGCATCGCCATAACCGGGGGCCACACCGAGGTCACCCCGGGGATAGACCGGCCCATAGTCGTGGGGGACATGCACGGGGTCCTCGTCGGAGGGAGCCCCGTCCTCACGTCAGCGGCGGAGGCGAGGGACGCGGTGGTCCTCACAAAGGGGGCCGGGATAGAGGGCACCGCCCTCATCGCGAGGGAGAGGAGGGACGAGCTCCTGAAGGCCCTCGACAGGAGGACCGTGGACCGCGCCGCGAGGTACCTGCTGAGGCCTGGCCTGTCCGTGCTGCCGGAGGCGAGGGCCGCGCTGGAGTTCGGCGTCCACTCGATGCACGACCCGACCGAGGGCGGAGTCGCCATGGGGGTCCGCGAGATCGCCGAGGCATCGGGGAAGTCCATAGAGCTCTGGGCCGACGAGGTGCCGGTCGGGCCGGAGACGCGCAGCATATGCGACCACTACGGCATCGACCCGCTGGGCCTCCTCGGCTCGGGCGCGCTCCTGGCGACCTTCAAGCAGCACGACGCTGAGCAGTACGTCGCGGCGCTGCAGAAGAGGGGCGTCCAGGCGAGGATAGTCGGGAAGGTGGCTGCCAAGAAGGGCGCGTCCACGCTCGTCCGCGGGGGCGTGTCTACTCCGCTTTCTTCTTCCGAACGGGACGAGGTTTTGAAGGTGCTCTAGCCTTCTTGGGCTTCGGCGCAGGCTCGGGGGCGGCGCCGTACTTCTCGGACATGTCCACGGAGCACAGCACCTTCGCCGTCACGGTCCACACCTTCATCATGCGGTCGCCGAGGGAGTAGCGCTTGGGCGCGGGCTTGATCCTGCCCAGGTCCGTCCTGAAGTTCCCCTTGGAGAACCCGCCGATGATGACCACCACCCTCTCGCCCTCGATCTCGCGCACCCTGTCGGGGAGGGCGTCGACCTTCTCGCCGTTCCCGTCGAGGACGACGACCGCGTCCGGCTTGAGGGCCGAGACGAGCGTGTCCAGGGTCACGCCCTGCCTCAGCTCGAGGAGGGCGTTCTCCGCGGACGGCACGACCTGCTTCTCGTACAGCGTCTCGATGAGGCCGACGAAGCGCGGGTAGTTCGGGGGAAGCCTCGTCTCCGGGTTCACGGCGATGACGTCGTTGTTGCGCGTGTGGACGAAGGCCCTGAGCCTCTTCTCGAACGACAGGTCGGAGTCGAGGCAGAGCATGAGGAAGAAGTGGGTTATGTCGGGGCGGCCGCGCCTGTCCGAGTCCTTGAGCTTGCCGAACGCGGGGTGGTGGTGGGACGCGTCCAGGAGGATCTTCTCCGGGGCCTTGCCCCTCGCGCGGGCGTTGTTGAGGATGCACCTCTCGTTGAGTATCTCGGGCGGGACGAGCTCGAGCTCGGCGTCCGCCAGGATGAAGAAGTACTGCCTCACGAGAGCACCTCCGGGAGCAGGCCCTTCTCGCTGGCGTACCTGACCTCCTGGGCGATCCTGCGGCCGGTGGACACGTTCGGCTCTAGGAGGTCGGAGTACGGGGAGCCCGAGATGAACGGGTTGGTGCCCGCCACGATCCTAGAAGATATCTCGAAGACCTTGATCCTGAGGTCGTCCGTCACGATGCTCTCGAGGCAGAACGGGCCGATCATGCCGCCGAAGAGCTCTATCGAGCGCTCGACGACCTTCTCGCCCAGGTCCAGCATCTTCGGCAGGAGCGACTCCCTGACGACGACGGGGATGTTCCCCGTGACCACGAAGGACGGGAACAGGCCGAGCCTCTTCAGCTCCTCCTGCGCCCCGAGCTTGTACATCTCGTCGACGTTGGACTCGTCCCTCCTGTCCATGCTGAGCAGCTCGAGCACGCCCTTCTTGAGTCTGTAGCCCTCGGTCCTTATGGGCGAGTAGAAGAAGTGGACGTAGTACCTGGTCCCGAGGACGTACTCCTGGATCGTGAACCTCTGGGAGCTGTCTATCCCGAGCTTGAAGTCGGGGTAGTCCTTGGCGATGAAGAAGCCGCGGCCGCCCTTGGCGCCGTCGTACTTCACCAGCACCGGCCGGTCTATCATCTTCGGGTCCTCGATGATGTTGGGCATCTCGGCACCGGCTGAGAGGAGCCACTGCCGGCCCATCTCCCTGTTGCTCTCCCACTCCAGCACGCTCCTGTTGCCGAAGGTGGGCACCTCGAGCTCCTCGAACCTCTTGGGGGTCATGTACTCGACGAAGGAGCCGTGCGGCACCAGTATGACGTTGCGGGCCGCGAGCTCGTCGGCCATGTCGAGCAGGTCCAGGTAGGAGCCGACCGTGAGGAACTCGTCGGGCTTCCCCTTCGGGAAGGCGTCGTAGAACTTGATGTGCTGCCCGACGGTGATGCCCATCGTCCTGAAGCCCTCCTTGCGGGCGCCGTCGAATATCTGCAGCGATGTGTGGGAGCAGACGGTCGCTATGGTGAGCTTGTCCTTGTCGTAGCCCTCCACTATCTTCCGGATGCGTTCCCTTGGAACCATTACCGGCAATATCCGGTTACCCCATTTAAAACTTCCCGTGTCAGAATCGGACATATGGCTAGTGTCAGGAGCGCCCCCCGGCTAGGGCCCCGCCGCCCGCTCCTGCCGGCGCATGACCTCGCTGCCGAGGAGCAGAATCTCGAACCCGTTCAGCTCCCCCACGAGGACGCCGTCCTCGTCCACCACGGGGAGGTCCTCCTGCCCGTGCTCTATCATCTTCTCGAGGGCGTCTATGAGCCGGTCGTCCGCGCTCACCGTCACGGGCTTGAACATGTGCGCCTCCACGGAGAAGGGCAGCACCTTCCGCCGCGGCCTCGCCTTGGCCGGGGCCCGGGCCCTCTCGGTAATGGACAGCGAGCCCTCGATCGCCCCGAGCATCTCCCTCAGGGCTATCATCCCCACGACCCTGTGCCTCCCGTCGACCACGTACGCGCTCCTGGTCCTGGGGTCCTCGAGCACCTTCTCGACCACCTCCCTGAGGCCCATGCCCTTGGTGACTATGATGGGCTCGGTCACGATGAGCCTGAAGGCGTCCCTCACGTACTTGAACGAGAACTCGTCCGCGAGCATCTCGAACAGCCCGGTGCTCAGCTCCCTCTCGACGCGCTCCAGCACCGCCTTCCCGTCCTCGGTGAGCTGGAACTTCTTCCACGTGCGCCTCCCCGGCTCGAGCTGCTCCACGACCCCCTTCCTCTCCAGCTCGGCGAGGGCCGTGCTGGCGTTCTGGACGGAGCGTCCCGTCGCCTGCGCTATGTCCGAGGCGCCCTGGAACCGGGCGTGCTTGAAGCACCTGAGCGAGACCAGGCGCCTGTCCGACTGGATTACCCATCTGACCAACTTCGTCGCGGGCTGCTTCGTCATCCTACCGCACTCTCTCCACGCACGCTTGCTGGCCATGAGAACCGCGGGCAACGATTTAATACTTATTCACCATTATTCACCGGTACTCATAGGACGCCCCATCCAGAGCCGGTGCTCTCCACGGGACGTCCGCTGATTTATCACAGAGGGGGTGAGAGGCGATGGCACCGACGAAGAGGAGGGACAGGAAGCCCGTGTTCGCCGTCCTCGGCGCAGGCCACGGCGGCCTGGCCATGGCCGGCCACCTCGCGGTCATGGGCTTCCGCACCAGGCTCTGGAACAGGACCAGGGAGAGGGTCGACAACGTCCTGGACCGGGGCGGGATCGACGTCGAGGGCGAGGTCGAGGGCTTCGGGGAGCTGGAGCTGGCCACCGACCGCATCGAGGACGCGCTCGACGGCGCGGACCTCGTCATGGTCGTCGTGCCCTCCTCGGGGCACCGGGACCTCGCACAGCTGGTGGCGCCGCACGTGGAACCCCACCAGATGGTGGTGCTGCACCCTGGCAGGACCTTCGGGGCCATCGAGTTCGCGCAGGCCATGCGCGAGGCGGGGGCGAAGAGGCCCCCGGTCGTGTCCGAGGCGCAGACATTCATCTACGTCTCTAGGCACGCGGAGTTCGCCAGGGCCCGCATACTGCAGATCAAGAACTCGGTGCCCCTCGCGGCCATACCCGCCCACAGGACCCCGGACGTCCTCAGGGACCTGCGGAAGGCGTTCCCGCAGTTCGTCGCCGCGAGCAACGTCCTGGAGACGAGCCTGGACAACATCGGCGCGATATTCCATCCCTCCCTCACGATGCTCAACGCGGCCCGGATAGAGTCGACCCACGGGGACTTCGAATACTACCTCGAGGGGGTCTCCCCCTCCACCGCGAAGATCCTCGAGGCGGCCGACGAGGAGAGGGTGGCGCTGGGGACGGCCCTCGGGGTCCACCTGCACACGGCGAGGGAATGGCTGTACCTCGCGTACGGCTCCCCCGGCAGGACCCTCTACGACGCCATCCAGGCGACCCCTGGGTACAAGGGCGTCCGGGCGCCCGCCACCCTGACCCACAGGTACATCCTGGAGGACGTCCCGATGAGCCTCGTTCCGATGGTCTCCGCAGGGATGCAGCTGGGCGTGAAGACGCCGACCCTCTCCGCGCTGATAACCCTGGCGTCCACCGTCCACGGGACGGACTTCTGGGCGAACGGGAGGACCATGAGGAGGGTCGGCCTCTCCGGCAAGTCCGTCGAGCAGATCAGGATGCTCGCGCTGAAGGGGGTGCTCGGGTGAAGATACTCGGCGCCGCCATAGGCAACTGCGTGCACGTGGCCGGGATACAGTCGTTCCTGTCCGCCGCGGAGGCGCAGGGGCACGAGACCTCCTTCCTTGGGCCAGCTGTGCCGGTGAAGGCCCTCCTCGAGGGCGTCAGGAGGGAGGAGCCGGACATAGTCGCGGTCAGCTACAGGCTCGGCCCCGAGTCCGCGGAGGCGCTCATGGCCGAGCTCAGGGCCGCGCTCGACGCGGACCCGGCCCTGCGCAGGCCCAGGTACTTCTTCGGGGGCACGCCGCCGGCGGCGAGGGTCGCCCGTGACACCGGCATGTTCCAGGCCGTGTTCGACGGGAGCGAGCCGCCGGACGCGGTCGTCGTGGCCCTCAGGGGCGGCGCGCCGGCCGTGCCAGCGGGCGTCCCCAGCTCCGACCTGGTCACCAGGGTCGAGGCGTCCTTCCCGGTCCCGCTCATACGCCACCACTACGGGCAGCCCAGCATGAGGGACACCCTGCTCGGCGCCAGGAGGATAGCGGAGAGCAGGGCCCTGGACATCCTCTCCATCGCCCCTGACCAGAACGCCCAGGAGTCGTTCTACCGGCCGCACGAGATGGACCCGAGGCTGGACGGGGCGGGCGGGGCGCCGATACGCACGCCCGACGACCTCAGGGCCATCCGGGAGGAGACGAGGAGGGGCAACTTCCCCCTCCTCAGGTGCTACAGCGGCACCAGGGACCTCGCCAGGTGGGCGGACATGCTGAAGGAGACCATCGACGTCGCCTGGGGCGCGGTCCCCCTCATGTGGTACAGCGAGCTCGACGGCAGGTCGAAGAGGCCGCTGAAGGACGCCATCGCCGAGAACCAGCTGGCCATCAGGCGCTACGCGGAGCTGGGGGTCCCCGTCGAGGTGAACGAGTCGCACCAGTGGGCCCTCCGCGACTGCGGCGACACCGTGGAGCTCGCCACGGCGTACATCGCCGCCCACAACGCCCGCGCGCTCGGCGTCAAGACATACGTCTGCCAGTTCATGTTCGACACCCCCAGGGGGATCTCCCCGTCCATGGACATCGCCAAGATGTCCGCGAAGCTGGACCTGGTGGAGTCCCTCTCGAACGGGGGCTTCAAGGTGCTGCGGATGGTGCGCACGGGCCTCGCCTCGCTGTCGACGTCGCCCCAGGTGGCCAAGGGCCAGATGGCCGCCTCGGTCTACGCGGCCATGGCGCTCAGGCCGCACATCGTGCACGTGGTGGGCTTCAGCGAGGCCGACCACGTCGCGACAGCGGACGAGGTCGTGGAGAGCTGCACGATCGCGCGCGGGGCGGTCCAGAGGGCGCTCCTAGGGATGCCGGACCCGCTGGCGGACCCGGCCGTGGCCGCGAGGAAGGCGCAGCTGACCAAGGAGGCCAGGTTCCTGGTCGACGCGGTGAAGCGGGCCGCGAACCGCAGGACGGACGACCCCCTCACCGACCCGGAGACGCTGCACTGGGCGGTCAAGGACGGGCTCCTGGACGCGCCCGGCCTGACGGGCGGGGGGGTCGCGAAGGGGAGGATGGCCACGGCCATAGTGGGCGGCGCGTGCGTCGCCGTCGACAGGGCCACCGGGAAGCCTTTGACGGAGGCCGAGAGGCTTTGCTCGCTCGGGGTCGCCGAGAAGGACCTCGACATGGCAGAGATGTGATCAGAGCGGTGTTGCGAGATGGAAGGGATAGCAGGGACATACGGGTTCAACGACGGTGTGTCGGTCAAGAGGATGCTGAAGGCCATAGCCCACAGGGGGCCAGACCCGCCCAAGGTGTTCCAGGACGACAGGGCCGCCCTCGGGGCGAGGCAGAGGAGGGCCGGGGGCAGGGCGCGGCCGGTCGCGGAGCTGGACGGGGTCGCGCTCGCCTGCGACCTCGGCCTCTACAACAAGGGGTGGCTGCTCGAGATGTTCGCGGCCCCCGGGGACGGGGCGCTCTCCGACCAGGAGCTCCTGCTCAGGATGTACGCGAGGCTGGGGACGGGGATGTTCTCCTACCTGGACGGCGGCTTCGCGGTCGCGGTGTCGGACCGCGGGAGGACCGTTCTCGCAAGGGACCGGTACGGGCTGAAGCCCCTCTACTGGTCGGGCGGGGCGAGGCGTGGGACCTACTCGTCCGAGATCAAGTCGCAGCTGCTGGCGGGCGGCGAGTTCGAGCCGTTCCCGCCGGGCAGGGTGTTCGTGCAGGGCAAGGGCCTCTCCAACATCGGGCGCAGGAGGACCTGGCCGGCCGTGCGCGTCTCCGGGGACAGGGCGGAGACCCTCAGGTCCCTAGTCGTGGACGGGGTGAGGGGCGCCGCGGAGGGCTCCCGGCGGTTCAACATACTCCTCAGCGGCGGCATCGACAGCAGCGTCGTGGCGTCGGCCGCCGCGCTAGTGGCCGACGACCTCAAGACCGTGTGCGTCGGCGCCGAGGGCGGGCCGGACCTGGGGATGGCCAGGGCCGTCGCCGAGAGATTGGGCACTGACCACCGCGAGGTCCTGTACGACGTCGACCAGATGCTCGAGGTCCTCGACGACGTGACCTACGCGGCGGAGACGTTCGACTACCCCCTGGTCAGGAGCTGCATACCCAACTTCATCGCGACCCGCGCCTTCGAGGACGGCACAAGGGTCACGCTCTGCGGCGAGGGCGGGGACGAGATATTCGCCGGCTACGACTACATGCGTGACATAAAGGGAGAGGCCAGGCTCAGGGCGGAGCGGTCCAAGCTCCTCAGGACGGGGCACATGACCGGCTTCCAGAGGGTGGACCGGATGACCGCGTCCGCGTCCCTGGACGGCAGGATGCCCCTCATGGCGGGCCCCGTCGTCGAGTTCGGCCTGGCGACCGGCAGGCGCTGGCTCCTCGGCCCGAGGCCTGAGCAGAGCAAGATGGTCCTCCGCGAGGCGTTCGCGGACCTCCTCCCCGGCCCGGTGATGGCGCGGAGGAAGCAGAGGTTCAGCGACGGCGCGGGCTCGATCCACGCGCTGGTGGAGGTCGCCGAGGAGATCGTCACCGACAGGGAGTTCGAGCGCGAGAGGAGGGCCCTGCCCAGGAACAGGGTCCGCACCAAGGAGGAGCTCCTATACTTCCGATCCTTCGCCAAGCACTTCGGCGGGTCGGAGAGCGCCATGAGGGCGGTCGGGTTCACGCCCAGGCCGTGACCGGCGCCCCTCATCCCCCGCCGCGCGCCGGGGAGAACACGTTCCGCTTCCTCTCCGTCGGCGTGTAGGGGCACACCATCTGGCACACGGTGCACATGACCCTGGTCCGCGGGGTGAGCTTCGGCTCGTGCTTCGCCAGCAGGGGCTTCAGGTCCTTCGGCGGGTTCTCGAGCTCGCCCGCACCGACGAGGCACCTGTCCGGGTCCACGGAGTAAGCCTTCCCGAGGGCGCCCGCGGGGCACGCCCTCATGCACCTCGTGCACCTCCCGCACAGGTCCTCCTCGAGCGGCTCGTCCGGCTGCAGCGGCGCGTCCGTGACGACCACCCCGAGCCTGAGCCAAGGCCCGTGCTTGGGCGATATTATCAGCGAGTTCTTGCCGTAGCTCCCTATGCCCGCGAGCAGGGCGAGGCTCTTGTGGTGCACCAGCTCGGTGGCGTACGCCGCCCTCCAGCCGTCGTTCTTGAGTATCGCTATGAGGTCACGCGCGATTATGCTGATCGGGAGGTAGCCGGGGTACGAGAGGGAGCCGCTTGGCCGCCTCACCTCGAGCTCGTCCGCGTCGTCCGTCGACGCGACCCCGTACACTATGGCGCTCTTCGCCCCGGGCATGCCCTTCCTGATGGGCTCCGTCCACCTGTTCACGGTGAAACCTATCTTCACCCTCGGGAGGGAGTCTGCGGCGTCGACCGACGCGATGCCGAACGCGACCGCCCTCCTGCGGGTCGCGGCCTCCTTCAACCTCGAGCGCAGGTCCACGGGCACGGTCTTCCTTGTCATCGTCCCTCGTAATCCTCCCGGAACCCGATAATACCCGCTGTCGGGGTGGAACGATTAATATCCCGGCAACGGCTGGGGACGGTGGATGTCCGCGACGGGCAGGAGGCTGCTCAGGGGCGTGAGCACGAACGTCCTCGTGCTGGGAGTGGTCAGCTTCCTGACGGACCTGAGCAGCGACATGATCTACGCCGTCCTCCCGCTCTTCCTGGTGAGCATAGGCGCGGGCGGGCTGCTCATAGGCATGATCGAGGGGGCGGCCGAGACGACCGCCTCGCTCCTCAAGGTCGCCTCCGGGTGGTTCTCGGACAGGTACGACAGGCGCAAGCCGTTCCTGCTCGGCGGCTACGGCTCCAGCGCGCTCGTCAAGCCGCTCCTCATACTCGCCACGTCCCCGTGGCACGTCCTGGGCATACGCCTCACCGAGAGGGTCGGCAAGGGGGTCAGGAGCGCCCCGAGGGACGCCCTGGTCGCCGACTCGACCGCCCCCGAGTCGATGGGGAAGGCCTTCGGGTTCCACAAGGCCATGGACTCCGCCGGGGCCGTCGCAGGCGTCGTCGCGGCCCTGGTCGTGCTCGCCCTCGTGGCGTCGATGGAGGAGCTCGAGAGGTACAGGTCCGTGTTCATGGTCGCGGTGGTGCCAGCGTTCGTCGCCGTGGCCGTCATATTCCTGTTCGTGAGGGAGAAGGAGGGCGTCCCCAGGGCCGCGAGGGGCGCCTTCGTGCGGGACATGTCGAAGCTGGGCAGGGAGTTCTGGGCGCTCATGGCGGTCGTCGTCACCTTCTACGTGGGCGAGATCAGCTACGCCTTCTTCCTGCTGAAGGGGCAGGACGCGGGCATGTCCGACACCACGGTGATAGCCCTGTACCTCCTGTACAACATCGTCTTCGTCCTAGTGGCGATACCCTCGGGGAGCCTCTCGGACAGGCTCGGGCGGGTGCCCGTGATACTCTTCTCGTTCTCCATGTTCGTCGTCACGTGCGCGACCATGGCCATGGCCGACGGGCTGGTGCTCCTCATGGCCGGCTTCGCCCTGTTCGGCCTGTACAAGGGCACCTCCGAGGGGGTGCTGAAGGCATATGTGGTCGATGTCATCCCCAGGGACATGAGGGGGACGGCCCTCGGGGCGTTCCACACGTCCGTCGGGCTCGTCATGCTCCCCGGCGGCATCGTCGCCGGGCTCCTCTGGGACTCCGTCGGGCCGTGGGCGACCTTCGCCTTCGGGGGCTGCACGGCCGTGGCGGCGTCCGTGCTGCTGCTCGCCACGGGCAGGCGCCGCCCGGCATAGGTTCATCAGGGGCATCGCCATACACCCCGCCGGGAGGACGCTGACATGCACATATCCAAGAACCTGGCCTACGGCATGATGGCCTTCGCGGCCGTCATGTGGGGAACGTCCGGCACGCTCACGGTCCTCGCGATGGATGCGGGCGCGACGGCGAACCAGGTCGCCCTCTTCGGCACCCTCATGTCGGCAGTCATACTCGTCGGGCTCCTGGCCATCTTCGACCGGACCGCGTTCAGGATCCGGCTGAAGGACCTGCCAGCGCTGACGGTGTTCGCGGTCATAACCGGGACGCTCTTCTCGCTCGCGTGGTACAACGCGATCGACCTCACCTCCGTCTCCACGGCCCTGATACTCCTCTACTCCTACCCGAGCATGGTCACGGTCGCCTCGGTCTTCCTCCTCGGGGAGAAGATGACCGCGGCGAAGGCCGTGGCCCTCCCCCTGACCTTCCTGGGATGCGTGCTCGTGGCGAGGGCCTACGACCTCGAGGCCATAAGGCTCAACATCGTGGGCGTCGGCCTCGGGATGTTCACCGCGGTCGCGGCCACCGTCTACTACGTCTGGGGCAAGAAGCTCCTGGTCGTGTACTCCTCGAGCACCCTGGCGCTCTACATGACCCTGCTCATGATACCTGGGCTCCTCATCGCCGTCAACCCGTTCGAGGTGATCGACTCGCCCCTGTCCATGGACGCGTGGCTCTACATGTTCCTCATCGGGCTCCTCCCCGGCACGCTCGGGTTCGTCGTCGCGATGTTCGCCCTGAGGCACATCGAGGCCAGCCGGGCGAGCATGATCGCCGGCATAGAGCCCGTGTCGGGCGTGATACTCGCGGTGCTCTTCATATCCGAGACGGTCGACCTGCTCCAGAGCCTCGGGGTGGTGCTCGTCATCGCGGCGGTCTTCGTCCTCAGGTTCACCCAGAAGGAGGAGGTACCCATCGTCGAGGCGCCCGCCACAAGATGAGGGCAGCAAAGGGGAAATATGCACCCGACCAATCCCTCCACGGTCCCCCCATGATCGTCGACAGGGTCCCATCGGGCATACCCGGCCTGGACAACGTGCTCCAGGGGGGGATACCCGCCAACTCCACCATCGCCCTCAGGGCGGAGCCGTCCAACTTCACCGAGAGCATACTGCAGCAGTTCGTCGCCGAGGGGCTGAAGCACGGCGCCCCCGCCATCTACTGCTGCCTGTCGAGGCCCGTCGCCAGCCTGGTCAACAGCATGAGGCAGCAGGGCTTCGACATCCTCGAGCCGGTGGCGAACGACCAGCTCGTGATAATCGACTGCTACTCCATGCAGAGGCGCACGTCCGGCATAGGCGTCGAGCCGGACATACAGAAGAGGATCATCTCCGTCCCGGAGGTCGACGACGAGCGCATACTCCAGGACGGGCTCGCGTCCGCGGTCGAACGGATGGCCGACCTGAAGGGGGTGAGGGCGGTCTGCGAGAGCGTCCCCGGGACCCTGACCTCCAGGCCGCCCATAGAGATCATGCGCTGGGGGAGGCGCGCGTTCGCCGACCTCAGGGCGTTCGAGGCGGTCGCGGTGCACACCTTCCCGAAAGGGGTGAGGGAGGAGCTCTTCAGCATGATGGCGCACGACTTCGACGGCATCATGGAGCTCGGGGCCGAGAGGTCCGGGGACAGGATGAGGCACTTCATGAGCATCCCCAAGATGCGCATGACTACGGTCACGGAGAAGGTCCTGGACCTCGACATGGAGGACAGCCGAGTGGTCGTGAAGACCACGCAGAGGATCGTGTGAGGGCCGGCCTCACCAGAACATCCCCACCCCGAACACCAGGAAGATGGCGTAGATGAGCATCGCCCTGTTTATGCCGGCGAGGATGTTCGCTAGGACGAAGTCCTTCAGGGTCATGAAGTGCCCCTCCTTGTTCAGTATGGAGAACAGGTAGAGCGGGATGGTATCTATCATGCCCGGGATGGACATGATGAGGTAGAGCCCGATGGTCCCGAACCTCCGGACCAGCCTCTCGCACATGTCCAGGAGCCACTTGAACCACCTCCACCTCGAGAACCGCCTTATCAGGGGCTCGATCGCCGGGCCGATGTAGAACACGGCCACGGCGCCCGCACCCTTGCCGAGGCCCATGGTGAGGGCCTTGTAGACGAAGGGCACGCTCGGGTCTATGACGAGGAAGATCTCGATGGGTATCGGGAGGATTATGGCCGCCAGGACGCAGAAGATGAAGAATATCAGGAGGTAGACCACGGGGTCGGCCTCGTGCTGCGACAGGAGGTCTATGAGCTGGTCCCAGAACCCCATCTGATCCTCGCCCTCGGTAGCCCTTATCCGTACTTCTAGGTTGTCGTGGAGCACCCCCCGGGCGGCACCCCTCCCGGCGCGCCGAAACGGGGGTAGCCAGAAAAATAATCGTCGGTTCGAATAAATACCAAAGCCTTATATTCATGTAATCTCATGCCCATTAGAAAGGGATGCGCATGGCCAAGGCCGAAGAGAAGGACGCCGACTGGTTCGCACAGCTGGACGAAGAACTCGAGAAGAAGACGCTCCAGATAACGGACAACCTCGTCGAGCAGAGCACTCAGAAGGTGGAGATCAACACGAACCTGCTCAACGACTTCTTCAGGATCTGGGCCAGGTTCAACAAGATCAACGTGCACTTCACCATGCTGCCCGACCCGCAGACCTTCGCCCACTTCGTCGTATACCCGGACCAGTGGGACATGAAGCCCGACTTCAACTTCGCGGGCGTGGACAACGCCGCCCTGACGGACAGGACGCAGGGGCGCGTCGGCGACTCCCTCAAGGCCTGGTTCTACAGCGTCGACAGCCAGACGCACTTCAGGCTCGCCTTCGAGTTCTGCGAGGGGGAGCACTACTACAAGTACGCGGGCTGGAAGAGGATCTTCAGCAACTACATCCTCATCGACACGCCCGTCACCAAGTTCGAGGAGAAGAAGTACCACGAGGTCCTCGCCGACGTCATCAAGGTCTGGTACGAGAGCCACCTCAGGCGCGACAGGGAGATAGTCCTGAAGCACCTCAGGGAGAAGTACGAGAAGGGCGAGACCTTCACCCAGTGAGCCTCAGGCGACCTGGTTGGGCCTGTTCTGCAGCCCGTCCTGCGAGGAGTAGTACTCCATCAGGCACTCCGCCCACCGCGAGGAGTCCACCAGGTCCAGGCCGATGTCCTCGTACACGTACAACTGGGCCCACTCCCAAGCTGCGGAGTAGTAGTTCGCGAGGCACGGCGGGAACCAGATGTTCAGCCCCGTGGGCGCGTCCCCGAGCTTCTCGCTGCTCCCCTCGTTCACCAGGGCCGCGTCGAAGGCCTCCATGAAGGCCTCTATGGCGCCATCGAGCGCCGGGTCTATCCCCCTCAGGTCCGCGAAGAGCGTGTAGGCCGACGGGACGAACTCCCAGCCGCCGAAGCTCTGCCTCACTGTCACGAAGGCGTGGTTCCAGGCCGCCTGGAGGGCGTCGGCGTTGTCGGCCACGAGCGGCTCGAGCACCTCCGTCATCTCTGTGAAGGCCGCACCGACCCCGTCCATCAGGGACATGTCGAACGCGGAGAAGGTCATGAAGTCGTAGTCGTAGGGATGCATGTGCTCGTACAGCGTCTTCGAGCTGTAGTACTCCATGTACATGTCGACCATGTCGTATGCGAGCTCCCGGGGCTCGATCCCCGGGTCCGCCACCATCGCCCTCAGGATCATGTCGTAGGGGAGGCCGTCGTCCGGCACGAAGAGCTCCGACGCGGCGAGGAAGCCGACCGTGTCCCTGAGCTCGTAGGCGACCTCGATCGTGGCGACGTCGCACGCGTCGAGGGCGAGTATGTCTATGGCCGCCCCGCTCCTCGCCGTCGCGTTCCTTATCGCCAGCGCCATGTGGTCCATGAGCATTATTCGGTTGCCGTCGGTCTCGTCCCTGATGAGGCCGCGCCAGGCGTAGCCGTGGTCCTGCATGACGAGCATCGTCTTCTCTGCGGGGTAGTTCGCCAGGCCGTAGTCCAGGAACCTCTCGAACACCAGCGGGTCTGAGCAGTTGAGCTCGCCCCAGGCCTCCACCTCGTGGGCCTCCCCGTCGTGGATGTCGTATATCCAGGTGCCCTCGACGGAGATGATGTCCATGAAGACGATGAGGCTGACTTCGTCGTCGGAGGTGAACGACTCCTTCCAGACCTCCATCGCGAAGTCCGCGCAGGGCTCGAGGTCGTTGTCGGAGTCCCAGTAGACCAGGATGGTCCACTCCTTGCCGTCGTCCTGCAGCGCGGGCACGGCGGCTGCGCTGGGGAGCGCTATCGCCGCGATCACCATCAGGCACGCTGCGAGCCTCGACCACGCCCCCCTCATGCCGCCGCCCCCTCACCCTATGACGTGGTTCACGCACTGCTGGAGGCCGGGCGCGGAGAAGTAGTACTCCATCAGGCAGTCGACCCACCGGGACGAGTCCACGAGGTCCAACCCTATGTCGTGGTAGACGAAGTTCATCAGCCACTTCCACGACTCCCCGTCGTACAGTGCGAGGCTGGGCGGGAAGTGTATGTTGAGCCCGCGCGGCAGTTCGCCGAACCTCTCGCTGTTGCCCTCGTTCAGCAGGGCCGCGTCGAAGGCCGCCTGGAAGGCGGTTATCGCCTCGTCCAGGGCCGGGTCCATGCCCGTCATGCAGCCGAAGAGCGAGTAGGCGTCCGGGAGGTACTCCCATCCGCCTATGTTGGCCCAGTTGCCCATGAGGGCGTAGTCCCAGGCGGCCTTGACCGTCTCCCGGTTGTCCGCCACCAGGGGCTCGAGGACCTCCGTCATCTCTATGAAGGCCTCGCCGAACGCGTCCATCATGGACATGTCGAAGGCCGAGAGGGCGATGAAGTCCTGGTCGTACGGGTAGATGTGCTCGTAAAGGGTCTTGGAGCTGTAGTACTCCAGGTACATGTCGACCATGTCGCTGGAGAAGTCGCCGGGCGACACATCCGGCTCCGCGACGAGGGCCTCCACCATCATCTGGTACGGGAGGCCGTCGTAGGGCACGACGAGCTGCGAGGCCACGAACCAGTCGACCGTGTCCCTGAGCTCGTACGCGATCTCCACCGTCGCGACGCTGCACGCGTCGAAGGCGAGGACGTCGACGCCGACGCCTCCGTTGGCGTCGCGGGCGTCCCTGATCGCCTGGGCCATCCCGTCGATGAGCATCAAGCCGCCGCCGTCCGTCTCGTCCAGGCAGACGCCGCGCCACGAGTAGCCGTGGTCCTGGACCACGAGCAGGGTCTTCTCGGCCGGGTAGTTCTCGAGGCCGTAGGCGAGGAACCTCTCGAGCGTCGCCGGGTCGGAGGAGTTCAGCTCCTCCCACTCCTGGACGGCCTCGTAGGTGCCGTCGTGGATGTCGTACACCCAGGTCCCGGGCTCCGAGAGGATGTCGACGTAGGCGACCACGCTGACCTCCGAGTCGTCGGTGAGCGCGCTCGTCCAGGCGTCCATGGCGAACTCGGTGCAGAACTCGAGGTTGTTGTCCGCGTCCCAGTACACCAGGAGCGTCCACTCCTTCCCGTCGTCCGCTAGGACGGGCTCGTCGTCAGCCTCGGGCACGGCGACGGACGCGCTCGGGAGCGCGAAGGCAATCACTACCCCTATGCAGAACAAGAGTCTCCAATTCCTAAGGCTCATTCCCCGACCCCCCTTGCTAAGACCTGACGTTGATTGCCCAACCCCGCTATAACACTTGCCTCCCGCAGGGGGGGTCAGTACGCACTCTTCGACCTCGGGACCGGCCCCCGCTCAGCCCCTCGAGAGGGCCGTCAAGCGGGAGCAAAGGACCCCCGCGACGACCGTCACGTCCTCAGTCGAGAGCATCCTCCCCGCGCACGTGTCGAAGAGGATGTTCGCCGACGACGGGACCTCGTCGTCCCCGGCCCACATGAGGACGTCCACGTCGAGCTTGGGGAGGAACCGCGTGCGGAACGCGACGGTCGCCATGTCCAGGGGCGTCGCTCCCATCAGCTCCCCGGCGCGCCTCAGCGCCCCCGGGTCGGCCCCGAACCTGGAGACGAGGAGGTCCAGGGTGCGCTTCTTGTACGCCGGGAAGTAGAGGGCGCCCCCGGGGAACTCCCTGAACGTGACCATCTCGCCGGTCGGCTCCCCCCTCCCCGACCCAAGGACGTAGTGGAGGACCAGGACCTGCACATGGGGCTTCAGGGCCGAGCCGTCGTCGGAGAAGGTGATGTCCCTCGAACGTATGTCGACCGCGCACTCGCGGTCCATCAGCCTGAGCAGCAGCCTGCCGTCCTCCGAGAGCTGCGAGAGAGACCCCTTGGCGAGTACGTCGAGGTCCCTGACGGACGCGCCGTCCCAGGCCAGCCTGAGGGCCTCCCGGTCCCCGGCGAGCTGCTCCGGCATGCCGCACCTTCGCTCAGGCGCGCAGGAAGGAGTGCGCGTAGAGCTTCTTGTTCAGCAGGATGTCGGAGGCCTTGACGCACCTCATGAGCTCCGCGTCGAGGGGGTCGACGATGGCGGCGTCCAGCCCGCGCCCGAGGAGCATCGTCAGGTAGGTGCTGTTCAGGAGGCTCCTCTCCTCGGCCCCGCTCGAGACGTTGCTCAGGCCGACGAGAGTCTTGGGGGGAGGCGTGTTGAGGCACCTGAAGGCCGACACGGCCTCGCACACGACCGGGCACTGGTCCTGGGCCGCGCCTATGGGCAGCACCACCGGGTCCAGGTAGATCTTCCCAGGGTCGAGCCCCTTGTCCATGGCGGTCGCGAGGAGGACCATCGCGACCTCCGTCCTGCCCTCCACCGAGTTCGGGATGCCCTTCTCGTTGATCGTGAGGCAGACCATCTCCGCGTCGTGCTGGACGGCCAGGGGGAAGAACTTCTCCATCCTCTTCTCCTCGGCGGTCGTGGAGTTGATGAGCGGCGTCCTCTTGCAGGCGCCCAGGCCGGCCTCCTGGGTCTTGAGGCCTGGGGAGTCGATCGCGAGGCGCACGTCGTGGGCGTCCTGGATCGTGCGCACGAGCCACGCCATCGCCTCGGGGCCGTCGTCCCTCCCGGGCCCGGTGTTCACGTCGAGGATGTCCGCCCCCGCGCCGATCTGCTGCGCCGCCATGTCCTGTATGGACTTCGCGTCCCTGGCGTCTATGGCCCTAGACACCTGAGGGAACTGCCCGTTGATCCTCTCTCCCACGATTATCAAGGCTCAACCCCCACTGCGGGAGAGTAGAGCGTAGGCGCATATCAAATGTTCGCACGGCAGGGCTTGTCACGCCCCTGCAGAGCCAAGGTTAATACCCGCGCACGCGGTTCTTCCTCCCGCCAGGCCAGATGCCCATGGAGGAACGGGGAAAGGCTAGGGTAGCTTTCAGGCCGGACGGCAGGTCCGCAGTGGTGGAACCCGGCACGACCGTGCTGGAGGCCGCGAGGGCGGCCGGGCTGCACATGGACGCCGTCTGCGACGGCGAGGGGAAGTGCGGCAGGTGCAAGGTCCGGGTGTCGGGGCCGCACCGCTCGGAGGAGTCGACCGCGCTGTCCGAGGAGGAGAGGCACGCGGGCATCCTGCTGGCCTGCAGGACCCTCGTCGACGGCGACGTCGAGGTCGAGCTGCTCCCCAGGTCGCTCCTGGGGAGGCACCAGATCGTGACGGAGTCGGTCGAGCGGCCGCCCAAGAGGACCAGCCCCTGGACGAGGAAGCGGTACGCGGTGCTCAGCCCGCCAACGCTCTCCGACAACATCGCGGACCTGGAGCGGGTGCTGAAGGGCATCGGCTGGAAGGGCTACGAGGTGCCCCTGGAGACCCTGAGGGGGCTGCCGGGGGCCGTGCGGGCCGGCGGGTGGAAGGTCACGGCCACCATATCGACCATGGACGGAGCGTCCACGCTCGTCAGGGTCGAGCCCGGGGACACGCAGGGCACCCTGCTCGGCATCGCTGTGGACATAGGCACGACCACCATAGTCGTCAGCCTGCTGGACCTGCGCACGGGGGAGGTCCTCGGGACCGCCTCCGACTACAACAGGCAGGTCGAGCTGGGCGAGGACGTCATCGCCCGAATGATGCACGCCGAGGAGCACGGGATGGCCGAGCTCACGAGGCTCGCGAGGGACACCGTCAACGCGTGCATCGACACGCTACTCAGGAAGGCGAGCACCGAGGAGAGGAGGCTCACGGAGATGGACGTCTCGGCCGCCTCCCTCGCGGGCAACACGGTCATGACCCAGCTATTCCTTGGCGTCAGCACGGATCACGTGAGGCTGGAGCCGTACGTGCCCGTGGCGCACGACTTCCCCACCGTCACCGGGAGGGAGGCCGGGATCCTGATGAACCCGGCGGGGGCCGCGCTCATGTTCCCCTGCCGCGCGGGCTACGTCGGCGGGGACGTGGTCGCGGACGTGCTCGCGAGCGGCATGCACAGGGCCAAGGGGCCCCAGCTGCTGATAGACGTCGGGACGAACGGCGAGATGGTCCTGGGCGGGAAGGACTGGATGGTCACCTGCTCATGCTCGGCCGGCCCCGCCTTCGAGGGCGGCGAGGTCTCGGCGGGGATGTGCGCTATGGACGGAGCGATGGACAGGCTGAGGCTGAACGACGACCTCTCCACCTCGTACCACGTCATCGGGGGCGGGAGGCCCTCCGGGATATGCGGCTCGGGGCTGATCGACCTCCTCGCGGAGATGTACTCGCACGGGGTCATCGACCGAAAGGCGAGGATACAGGACCTCGGGACTCCGAGGATAAGGAGCGCGGAGGAGGGCATGGAGTACGTCGTCGAGACGCGCGACAACCTCGTGCCTGGCTCCGCGTCCGACCTCGTGATAACCGACGCCGACCTGGAGAACATCCTGCACACCAAGGCCGCCATCTACGGCGCTTGCTCGGTCCTCCTGCGCAAGACGGACCACCGACCCGAGGACCTGGAGGGGATAATCATAGCAGGGGGGTTCGGGTACCACCTGGACATCGAGAGGGCCATCTCACTCGGCATGTTCCCGGACGTGGACAGGAGGAAGTACAGGTTCATAGGCAACGGCTCCCTCGCGGGGGCCAGGCTCGCGCTGCTCTCCGAGCGCTCCAGGAGGGAGATGCGCTCCGTCGTGCGCAAGATGACCTACCTGGAGCTGAGCGTGGACAACGAGTTCTACGAGGAGTACTCCTCATCGCTCTTCATCCCTCACACCGACACCGGCAGGTTCCCGACCGCCGAGGCGCACGGGCCCCACGGGGGTGCCAGATGACGTTCACCATCGCGGTCGCGGGGAAGGGCGGCGTCGGCAAGAGCACCTTCGCCGCGCTGGCCGTGAGGCACCTGTCCGAGAGGACTGGGGAGGTCGTCCTCGCGGTGGACGCCGACCCGAACTCGAACCTCGGGGCGAAGCTGGGGACCGAGCCCGGCCGCGCCCTGGGGAGCATCAGGGAGGAGATGTTCTCCCTCGGGGAGGAGAAGGCCGCGGGGATGTCCAAGCCCGAGCACCTGGACTACCAGGTCAAGCTCGCGCTGAGGGAGGGCAAGGGCTTCGACCTCATCACCATGGGCCGGCAGGAGGGGCCCGGGTGCTACTGCTTCGTCAACAACCTCCTCAGGAACGTGGTCGACTCGCTGTCGTCCAGGTACGCCTACGTCGTCATAGACAACGAGGCGGGCATGGAGCACCTGAGCCGGAGGACGACGAGGGCGACGGACGCGCTGTTCATAGTCACGGACGGCTCGAAGGCGTCCATGGACGCCGCGGCGAGGATCTCGTCCCTCGCGGACGAGATGGGCTTCGTCGTCGGCAACAAGGCGCTGGTGAGGAACATGGCGGACCCGGCCGGAGGGGCGGACGCCGGGCCCGTCGCGGGGTTCGACTCCGTCCACTCGGTCAGGAGGTCGTCCAGGGTGCGGGCCGACTCGGAGCGCTCGGAGTCCCTGATGGATCTGCCTGGTACCGACCCCGCGTTCGCGGACGTGGGGAGGGCGGTGGACTCCGTCCGGCGCGTCGCCTGATCACTGCGAGAGCGAACGCATCATCTTCGGGATGCCGGACGACTCCCTGGAGCCCACGATGACCTTCATCTCCGTGAGCTCGTTGAGCTTCCCGCTCATCCTGCTCACCATGCCAGGGATGACGATCTCGTTCCTCTTGCTCTTCTCCTTGACCTTCTCCGTCTCGATGGCCTTGGCCACGGACTCCGGCGTCAGCTTCCCCGCCGCGAAGGCGGTCATGACCGACTGCCCCTCCGTGTCGACCACCAGGAGCCACGCGGGGATCTTGCTCTTCTCTATGTCCGCGCGGACTGTGAAGTAGGTGAGGGAGAAGTTCGTGGTGAACATCACCGGCGACCTCTCGTTCGGCTCGCCCACGGTGTACAGGCCCGCCTTCACCTGGATGGGCACCTGCGGGTCCGTGAATATGTTCTGCCTCAGCGCCATGAGCGGGTAGACGAACTCCCTGGGCAGCTCCTCCATGAGCACTATCGACGAGTACTTCATCACGCCCACCGCGGCCTTCAGCTGGTCGGGCTGCGCCTTCCCGAGGACCGCGATCGTCGGGTAGCCGAGGGGCCTGTGCTTCTTCTTGACGGCGGCGCGCCTGACGGTGGTCATCGAGGCGAGCATCTCCTGCGCCGTCCCCGAGGCGGGCTCGAGGACCAGGTCCTGCACCCCCGCCTTCTTGGCCCTCTCGGCGAGCTGGCCAAGCTCGTCCAGGTTGGATGCACCACCGACGACCAGCGGGAACCCTGAGGCTTTCGCCACGGCGGCCATCGCGTCCAGGTTGGCCGGCGTCGCCCTGTGGAGGAGCGGCCTGCTCCTGCACCTCGCGGCGGCGGCCTCCATCGCCTTCGGGTCCTCGGACATGAGCACGACGGGCAGCGGCTGCGCGCACGCCGCCTCCGCGGCCTCCGCGAACGCATCGGGCGAGGCGCTGGACTGCCTCAGCGCCACGGCGTCGACCCTGACCATCTGGCCGACCCTCTCGAACTCCAGCGCCTTCACCTCGTCCAGGGCCGCCCTCACCTTCTCCAGCCCCTGCGAGCAGTCGACCACGAGGCCGAGGACGGTCGGGTGGTAGAACGTCTTGTCGTGCCTGAAGAGCTGCGTCTCGTCCCCGGTCTTGACGGCCCTGTCGCCGGAGCCGAAGGAGACGAGCCTGATCGGGGGGGCGCCGCTCTCCTCGAGCGCGGCCTTCGCCTCCGGGCTCACGTACGGGCACGCCTCGAGGGCGGCCTTCTGGTTGGCCAGCTGCATCGCGAACGCGAGGCAGGTGGGGAACTTGCACTCACCGCAGTTCTTCTTCGGGAGGAGCTTGTAGATCTCCATCGCGGTCGGCATGTCACGCACCCCCCCTCAGCTCGGCGACGGCGGCCTTCACCCTGGCGACGGTCTCCGGGTGCCGGAGCACGACCACGTCCGCGCCCGCGACCAGGGCCGCCTCGGCCGTGATCGTCTCCCAGTGGACCCCCCGCGGGAGCTGCGGCCCCTTCTGCGGGGCCTCCTCCAGGACCTCGGGGACGGTCCACGCGCACGAGCAGTCGCATATGATGGGCACCTGCAGCACCGGGTCCCCGACCAGGGCCCCGGTCCTCAGCCTCTCTATGACGGAGTAGGAGTACTCCAGCCCCATGCCCAGCGGGGCCATGAGCGGGTCCATCAGGATGTTCTCGGGCTTCATCCCGAAGTCCATGAGCAGGATGTTGATCTGCTTCGCGAGGTTGATGTCCAGGTTGGAGAACGCGACGACGCCGTGGCCGTTGGCCATGGCCGCGGCGGCGAGGGACTTGTAGGCCTTCTCCTCCGCAAGGCCGAGGAAGAGCCTCTCCCCCCTGCCCGAGTTGGAGACGGCCTCCATGAGCTTCGCGTCCTTCTCCTCCGAGCCGCAGCCGTACACGAGCAGCGGGAGCTTCACGGACTTGAGCACCTCCTTGACGAGGGCCTCGCACTGCTCGACCGGCCTGTTCTCCTCCTCCGGGTTGGCGGACGCCAGCTTCAGCACCAGCATGTCGGCGCCCCACCTCTCGCAGGCCTTGGCCCACTCGACCGGCTCCTTGGCCAGCGGGCCGAGGGTCCCGTGCAGGACGTCCGGCACCATGCGCTCCGTGTCGACGACGTCCATCGCGGCCGCGGGCCCGTTTGGGGCCTCGCCCTCCCACCTGTGGAACGGCAGGCCGTTAGAGCCCCCGACCACGACCCTCTTCCCCCTCGTGCCGCCATGCTCCGCGGCAGCGCCCACAGCGACCTCCTTGATCCTTCCCGGGAAGGACTCCTTCGCTCCGTCGAAACCCATATCCCCACTCTCGTGTCACTTGATCATAGGCTCCATTCTCATCGCCGGATGGTCGACCTCCACCATCCAGCTCGAGAGCTCATCCGGCGTCCTGGCCACGGTCTCGTCGGCGATCTTGTCGACGAAGTCCGGGACGCCGACCTCGGCCGCCCTCTTGGTGAGCTCCTCCCTCATGGCCTCCTTGAGGTCCTTCGGCATCCACACGATCCTCAGGAACCCGCCGTCCGCCGAGATGAACTTCCTGCTCGACAGGTACTTCCTCCCGACGCCTATGAAGCCGGGCGTCTGGATGCCGCCCCCGACCGAGCCGGCGAGGGTCGAGAAGGTCATCCCCAGGGGCGTCATGCCTGAGTGCTCCCTGTTGACCACGACCACGCCCTGCAGGTCCGGCGACACCGCCACGATGCACTCGAAACACCCGCACGAGGTCATCGGGTCCTCCACCATCGTGTAGGCGCTGAACTTCTGCAGCCTCCCCTGGGTCTTCGCCGCCACGGCCTCGTTCACGCCCGCCCACTGCCCCTTCACCTCGTCGATCGTGTCCCTCTTCTGGACGGGGTTGTTCGGGCCCGTCGGGGCGATCTGGAACGACGCCTTCGCGTCGAGCCAGTTGATGGCGCCGCAGAGGCCCAGGCGCTCGGGCGTCACTATGCACACGTGGCCCGGGGCGAAGGTCTGGCACAGGGTGCATGTGTAGAAGGTGTCGACCTTCTCGTCCGTGAGGTCCGCCATCCTCGCGTCCCTCTCGGCGTAGGCCTCCCGCGCCTCGTCCAGGTGCTTCCTCAGCTCCGCCTCGTCCGTGACTACCGCGACCTCGATCTTGGTCACGATCGCACCGAACTCCTGCTTCATCTTGGTGATGAGTATGTCGCCTATGTGCCTCAGCCTCAGCCCGGCCTTGACCGAGCTCTTGCTCAGGCGGACCCATAGGAGGTTCCTCTGGCCCGTGTGCCAGAAGCCCTCGGCGAAGTTGGCGAACTGGTGTATCCTGCGCTCCAGGACCGACTCGAAGTCCTTCTGCATGTTCTTGCCGTACACCTTCACCAGGATGCCGAGGTGGGTCGACGAGCCCTCGGGGAGCTCGTCCACGTCCTTGCCTATGAAGTCGACCTTGCCGTCCTGGACCTCCTCCGCCGGCTTCATCCTCAGGAGCTCGAAGGCGATGGTCTTCGACGGGCCCCCGGCCTCGACGTGCATGTCCGGCCTGCGGATGGTCTCCCCCTCGAACGCCGGCCCGTATGCGACCGGCAGGTCGACGGCCCCGAGCTTGATCCTGCAGCCCCGGACCTCTATCGCGGTGGAGATCATCTCCTCCATGTTCTTCTGCACCACGTACTTGTCTGGGATGACCTCGACGTCCTGGTCGGTTATGGTCGGGGAGCCGTTGAACATCACCGCGAACTCCGCGGCGACCTTGATGTGGTCCAGGGGGCCGAGCTGCAGCACGAACACCTTGGGCCTCTTGGACAGGTAGTTCAACAGGCCCTGCCTGTCGCCCTTCTGGATGCCACCGAACGAGAGTGCGGCCCTGATGGCGAAGTTCAGGCCGTGGATGGCCTGGGTGAACTCGCCCACGGGGTAGAGCATCCTGTCCAGGCCCATGGCGATGTTCTCGTCCTTGAGCTGCTTGATGATGTCGTAGGTCGCGACGATGAGCATGCCCTTGTTCTGGCAGTCGCGGACCATGGCGGCGAGCTTCTTGGTGTCGCTCGCCCTCCCGACGAACACGGCCGCGCCCGGGATGGTGTCGTCGACGAAGGCTATCCCCAGCTGGCGGAGGACCCTGTCGGGCACGAAGCCGCAGTACATTGTCCCCTCGTACGGCGCCGGGTTGTCGATGTACTTCAGCGCCTCGACTATCTCCGCGGCGACCATGGTCGCCTCGCCCGAGGCGACCGCCGCCTCGAAGGTCGGCTCCTCGACTATCTTGGAGCGGGCCTCACCCAGGAGCGCGGGGAGGTCCCCCAGGCGCGTGCAGTCCCTGCCGAGCCACGCGAAGAGGCTCGGGAGCTGGTACCCGGTCTCGGGGAACTCGACCTTCTTGTCGGGACCGTGCTTCCTGAGCGCGTGGCTCAGGAGGACGTCGGCGTAGCCCGTGGCGATGATCGAGCCCTCGACGGCCATCTTGAAGAGCCTCTCCTTCGTCACCCTCTCCTGGGGGCCGTCGTAGTGCGACGCGCGCTCCATCTCAGGGTCGGTGAGGTCGAGGCGCCAACGCCTGTACTCTATGGCGGAGTAGAGCCTCTTCGCCGCCTCGAGGGGGTCGGTCTCGAATATGAAGTACCCGCCGTAGACGTCCCTGGCGGTGTTCTCCAGCACCTCCGTGACCAGGGAGCTGCCGTAGAGGTAGTTGATGGTGCCGACGTGCACGGGGAAGCCCATGGCGACGGCCCACGTGCCTATCGACACCGCCTTCTCGTGCATCGCCTCGGGCGCGGCCGCGACGAACGGGATCTCGTCTATGTCGGCCCCGAGCCTGTGGGAGACCTCGGTCGCGAGGTTCGCGTACCTGGGGTTGTCGACGCACGAGCCGATGTGCCACACGCAGGGCAGGCCGTCCTTGACGTTCGCGGCCTTGGCGAGGTCGAACAGGAACGACTGGAGGCCCTCGCCCGCGAGCTCCTTGACCATCTCAGGGTCCATGAATCCCGCCCGGGCCAGCTCGATGGCGTTGCACCCGGTGGTGAGGACCAGCACGTCCTTCCTGAGGAGCTCCCTCGCGATGGTGATCACGTCCTCGTTGTCCTTGGCGCGCATGCTCTTGCAGCCCGCGAAGAGGACGAGGCCACGCACGTTCCCGCCCCGTATGCTGTCCACCAGGTGCTGGAACGGGTCCTCGGGGGTCTTCGCCGCGAAGAGCTGCCTCATCTGCTCGAGGCTGAAGCCCGCCACGGTCCTCCTCGGCCTGATGTCCGGGAGCCTCTGGACATTCCCGCGGCGCTTGAACGCCTCGGCGGCCATGTTGAGGATCTCCCTCGCCGCCTCCTTGGCCCTCTCCGGCACGACCTCTATGTGCGTGTCGCCGACGAGCCTCGCGACCTCCTCGGTGGTGATAACCCTGGTGTGGACGCACTTCGCCAGCGACGCGAGCGACGGCAGGAAGCACTGGTAGTCCAGGACCATCGCGTCCAGGAGCCCGCTCAGGAGGACGAGCTCCTGGGCGAGGACGTTCGACGCTATGGGGACGCCCTTGCGCATGAGTATCTCGTTGCCCGTGCAGCAGACGCCCACGATGTTGAACCTCTCGGCCCCCGCCTTCTTCGCCACGTCGACCATCTCCCGGGCGACGTCGACCATGAGGTCGCTCAGGAGGGGGTTGTGCCCGTGGACCGCGACGTTGATGCTCCCCTTGTCCAGCACGGCCAGGTTGACCTCGCTCAGCACCAGTTTCGGGGTGCCGAAGAGGGCGTCGCTCAGGTCGGAGGAGATCTGCGCGCCCGTGTAGTCGGCGAGGGCGCACTTGATGCCGCCGAAGAGTATGGGCACGGGGTCCGCGTCGACCCCCATGGCGGTCCTGTGCAGGACGTTGGTGATCGCGGTCTCGATGTTCGACGGGAGGACGGCGTTGAAGTCCCATGTCTGCATCCTGCCCTTCGTCACGGTGGAGCTGAGGAACCTAAGAGGGTGCTCCTCGTACCGGGAGTAGTCCTCCATGGCGGCGCGCGCGACCTCGAGGGCGAGCGCCGAGCCGGACTTGCCCTGCGCCTGGAGCCCGAGCTTCTTCGCGATCGCCTCGACCTTCGCCTGGTCCGTGATCCTGTAATCCTTGATCCTGCCCTCGGCCACGCCCATCAGAACATGGGCGATCTCCTTGCCGTGGGCCGAGTGGGACGCGGTCCCGCCGGCTATCATGCGGTCTATGTACCTCGCGACTATGGTGTAGTCCCTGGCGCCGCAGATGCCCGTCGTGGGCGCCTTCCCCATGGGGTTGATCCTGCAGGGCCCCTGGAGACATATCCTGCAGCAGAGGCCGAGGGAGCCGAACCTGCACTGGGCCCCCTGGTCGGGCGCCCTGTCCATTACGGTGGTGATGCCGCCGTCATGGACCTCTTTGAACATGGTCTGGCAGCTCTGATCCCAGCACTCGCAGACCCACTTCTCGCCGGCCTTGGCCCCTTCCCCGGGCCTTGCGCCCTTGTCCTCCGTATCAGCTCCCACCGGGACCTCCCTCCTACAGTCGCGGGGGCCGAAGGGCGCGAGGACGCGTCAGGCTGTCAGTATCTCAGCGCTGTTCGTACGTTTTGCGATGGCGTCCGCGAGCGCGGCATGCCGTCCCCGAATCGCCCGTGGCGCCCCGCCCGCCCGACGCGGGCCTGCAGGGGCACCCACTGCCCGTCCTGTCTCCTTCCACCCCACGCACATCCATGTCTGGCTCGCTGTCTGTCGCCGCTTTCCTGTCGGCATCTGACGAATGCATATGATGCTACTAATACGTTGTCTTTGCCCGGCGTGTACGGCTCCTGCCGACCTAGGGGGCGCTCCGTCACCCGACGCTCTCCCCCGCCAACCTTGAAACCACGTTCGAGAAGCGTCTGACGTCCGCGGCCCATGCGTCCCCCTCCGGGGGGTCGAACGGGGAGCGCCCTTCGAGGTCCGCCCTCGCCACGGCCTCCGAGCGGGGGAAAGAGAACGTCAGGTCCAGGGAGCGCTCGCTCAGGAGCCTCCTGATTGCGGCCTCCTCCCCAGGCCCTACCCTGTTCCCCACCACGGCGGCCCTCGGGACCCCCATCTCCCGGGCGAGCGCGGCCATGCGGGCCGCGGTGTCGACGGACCTGCTCCCGGGCTCGACCACTATGAGCAGGAGGTCCACGCCCCTGCACGTGGAGCGGCCGAACTGCTCCAGCCCGGCCTCCATGTCGACTACGACGGCGTCGTCCCTCTCGAGCACTATGTGCTCCAGGAGTCCCCTCAGCAGGGCGTTCTCGGGGCAGAAACACCCCGAGCCAGCGGCCCTTATCGTCCCGAGGACGATGAGGCGGACCCCATCCGGGCCCGTCGCCGAGTACCTGTCCGGGATGTCGTCGACCTTTGGGTTTATCCTGAAGAACGGGCCCAGGGCCGCGCCGGGGCGCGCCCCGGTCCGCTCCTCGATGAGGTCAAGCTCCTCGGATATCGGCCTGGGCATCGCCGGTCTGGGTATCCCCAGCACCGAGTGCAGGTGCGCGGCCGGGTCTGCGTCGACCGCCAAGACCCTGCGGCCCTCCGCCGCCCAGACCCTCGCCAGCGAGCCGGCTATCGTGGTCTTGCCCACGCCGCCCTTCCCGGCGACGGCCACCTTCAGGGACAGGCCCTCACTCACCCCTCGGCCTGAGGACTATCTCGTGCCTGATCAGGTTCGCGTCGGCGATCTCCGCGCCCGGGACCTCCACCCTCTCGCCCAAGGCGCTCACGCACACGACGCCGTCCCCCGAGACCTGGAGCCGGCCCGCCTCCTTCATCACCAGGGTCCTCTCCCCGCCCCTGAGGAGGTAGACCGACGACTCGCACATAGGCGACTCCTCCGGGCCTCAGTCCAGGGAGCAGTCGGTGATCTGGCCGACGATCTTCTTGGCCTTCTCGTAGTCGCTGACGCCGAAGACGAACCTGAGCCTGTCGTTCTTCTGGCTGAGCAGGTAGCTCCCCTCGAGCTCCACGCCGCCGTCCGTCAGGCACCTCGCGGCCCTGAGCCACTGCCCGGGCCTGTTGAACACGTCCAGCACGAGGACCTTCCTCTCCTTGAAGGGCAGATTCGCCTTCATGAAGGCGCCCCGGCACTCGTCGTCGTTCCCGGTGAGGAACCGGACGACGTACATGTCCTCGACCTTGGCCGTGGCCACGGTCTCCAGGTTGATAAGCTGGCTCGAAAGGGCGCCTATCGCGTTCAGTAGGTTCTTCGTCGGACCCGAGACAGAAATCTCGAACTCAGTAGCCATGAAAACCCCCCAGTCGTCGCTGCTGGCCCATATTGCGCTGATATGTATTTATCGTGTGCGGTTGGCTTTCGGCTATTCGTCACAGACCCACGTCGCAATATCCAGAACTCGTCCGGAGCCCCGTGGAGAGGAATAGCATGCTAGTCGTGCGCAGTCGAACGCATTTCAATCTGGCGGACGCGCGGGGAGGCGCCCAACCCGTCGGGGAGCGATTCATTGAACTACCTGGGAGGGGGATGACGTACCCGGGCAGTGAGGCAGGATGGCGAAGTCCTTCGACCGGATCGCGGACAAGTTCGACGAGACCCGCTCGTATCCAGATGCGGTCATGTCGAAGATCGTTGACGCGATCGAGAAGGCGATGGCGCCCTGTGCCAGCGTCCTAGACGACGGGGTCGGCACCGGCAGGTTCGCGATGCCCCTCCAGAGGAGGGGGTTCGAGGTCGTGGGGATAGACGTGGCCAGGCTGATGCTCCAGAAGGCGGCGTCCAAGGGCGTCGCCGGGCTGGTGAGGGGCGACGCGTGCGCCCTCCCGTTCAGGGACGCGTCCTTCGACTACGCCCTCAGCGTGCACCTCATACACCTCATACCGACCTGGCGCTCCGCATTGAGGGAGGTCGGGCGGGTGACTAGGACCTCCCTGCTGTCCGTCATATCGGACAAGGGGAGGTCAGAGGTCGAGGAGATCAGGAGGATGTACGCGGGGACGTGCAAGGACCTCGGCTTCGAGGTGAAGCACGCGGGCCCCATGGAGAGGGATCTCGTCGACCTCATCCAGCCCGACTCCGTGTCCATCATAACGGTCCAGGAGAAGGCGGTGGATGTAGGCGCGCTCCTCCACAACTACGAGGCGAGGACCTTCTCCGAGCAGTGGGAGGTCCCGGATGAGGTGCACTCCGGCGCCGTCCAGATACTGAAGGAGAGGTACGAGGGGCTGGACTCCATACTCAGCAGCGAGGAGATCTCCCTGATGGTCTGGAACGCGGACAGGATCAGGAACATAGGCCGCCCGCCGGCGTGAACGTACTTTCGCATGCCCGCAGTGCATCCATTTATATCGCCGGGGCACAGTCATGAGGCGAGCAGCAAAGGTGTGAACGGCTGCTCCTGAACATTGGGGGACGTATCATGGAGATACAGAATCTAGCGCCCCACGTACAAGAAGTTGCACGGGCGCTCGGGGACAAGCTGTCAGAGGAAGAGATCGCGGAGGAGCTGAGGAAGTACGTCGACGTGTACAGGCTCAGCATCCCCATGGCCAAGAAGACCATCGTGAAGAAGTACGGCGGGGACCCGGAATCGTTCTCGGTCGGGTTCCAGAGGAAGCTCGCCGAGCTCAGGCCCAACGAGCCCAACGTGGACTTCGTCGCCAGGGTGCTCTCGGCGAACGACAAGGAGATCACCTCCAAGGGGGAGAAGAAGAGGATCATATACGGGTTCGTCGGGGACGACTCCACGACGCTACCGTACACCGCCTGGGAGACCGAGGGGCTCGCCCTCTCCAAGGGAGAGGTCATATCCGTCAAGGGCGCCTACACGCGCGAGTACCAGGGCAGGGTCCAGGTCAACTTCGGCAACAGGGTCACCATCAGGAAGGAGGACCCTGAGACCATCAAGGACGTGCAGGTCGCGGACGGCCCCCCGAAGGTCGTCACCATATCCGACCTCAGGGAGGGCATGGGCTACGTCCAGGTCAAGGGGCGCGTCCTCTCGGTGGAGGCCAGGGACGTGACGGTCAAGGGCGAGCCCAAGAGGATATTCTCGGGCGTCGTCGCGGACGAGAGCGGCAAGGTGCAGTTCACCGCCTGGTCCGACTTCAAGGTCAAGCAGGGGGACATACTCAAGATCTCCAAGGCCACGGTCAAGGGCTGGAGGGGGATACCCCAGCTCAACTTCGACGAGCGCGCCGAGGTCGTGAAGGTCAAGGAGAAGTTCCCGTCTGCCGAGGAGCTCCAGAAGAGCGCCGTCTCGATGATATCCGAGGTCGCGGCCAGGGGCGGCGCGGCGGACGCGACCGTCAGGGGCGCCGTCATCGAGGTCCGGGACGGCTCGGGGCTCATCATGAGGTGCCCCGACTGCAAGCGCGCGCTACAGAAGGGCTCCTGCAAGGTGCACGGCAGGGTCGACGGCCTCCCCGACCTCAGGGTCAAGGCCATCGTTGACGACGGGAGCGGGGCGGTGAGCGCGGTCATAGGGCGCGAGCTGACAGAGAAGCTAACCGGGTCCACGCTGGACGAGTGCATGGAGACGGCCAAGAAGTCCATGAACCTCGACGTCGTCAAGGACGCCTTCGAGGAGAAGCTCCTGCTCAAGGTCGTGACCCTCACGGGCAACGTCATGGCCGACGAGTACGGGCTGTCGATGATAGTCAACGAGGTCGGCACGGACACGGAGGACGTGAGGGCCGCTGTCGAGCGCCTCCTGGTCGAGCTGGAGGAGAGCCGATGAACGCCCGCGAGGTCGCCTGGCGCGTCTTCTCGGAGGAGTACAACTCCTCGACGCTGGAGTACACGGGCGAGGGCGAGAAGCCCGCGTCGTACATCATCACCCCCCTCGGGGCCAAGGTCAACCGGATGCTGGTGGTCGGCGTGGCCACGGACATCGAGAGCCTCGGGGAGGAGGGCAGGCCCAGGTACAGGGCCAGGGTCGCCGACCCGACCGGCACGTTCTACGTCTCGGCCGGCGAGTACCAGCCCGCGGCGGCCGCGTCCCTGTCGAGGATGTCGCCGCCCGCGTTCGCGGCGGTCGTGGGCAAGAGCAGGGCCTACAGCCCGGAGGAGGGCGTCAAGTACCTCAGCATCAGGCCCGAGAGGGTCGTGGAGGTCGACGCCGCCGCCAGGGACTACTGGATCCTCGAGACGGCCAGGAGCACGCTCCTGAGGATAGAGGCGATGGGGGACGCGATGCAGATGTCCCAACCCACCGTGGGGGAGCTCATGAAGCTCGGTTACCCGGAGAACCTGGCCGACGGGGTCGTGAGGGCGCTCGAGTACTACAAGGACATCGACCTGGACCGGTTCAGGAACTCGGTCAAGGACGCGCTCTCGTCCGTGCTCCCCGGCAAGTGGTCCGGGGAGGCCAGGGAGGAGAGGCCGGCCAGGCAGGTCATGGCCAAGGAGGCCGCCCCCGAGCAGGAGCCCGCGGCGAAGGACGGGGACGGCGAGATGACCGAGGTCGGAGTCGGCGCGGACGAGGAGGGGACGATCCTGGCGATCATCGAGAAGATGGACACGGGCGGCAGGGGCGCCCCGTGGGACAAGGTCGTCGAGGCGGCGAAGGCGAAGAAGATCGACAAGGTCAGGCTCGAGGAGGTCGTGGCGACCCTCCTGGACAAGGGGGACGTCTACGAGCCGGAGCTGGGCATGATGAAGAGGATCTGAGCCCGGCCCCCGGCGCCGGAAGTGGTTTGCCGAAGGGGTTTCAGGTCACCGGAACTCTTCCTTGGACACCATGACCAGTATGAGCCCGATTATGCCGAGCACGCTCGGGATCGCCATTATGCCGGCGACCACCGCCAGCCCGAAGTGCTTCCTCTGCACGGCGAATATCCCGCCGAGGAGGACGATCACGCCGAGCAGGAGCACGACGGCCCCGCAGGCCACGGCGAAGCCCGACTCGCCGAAGTCCATCCACAGCGCGGACCCGCCCGCGACCGCGAGGACGGCCCCGGCTACCAGGTAGCCGAGGCTGGCGATGATTATCAGTATGCCGCCTATCAGCGGCATGGCGCTCTCCTTCTTCTTCGGGGCCTGTCCGGCCATGACCATCCTGTAGTCGTGGCCGCAGTACGGGCACACGTTCGCGTCCCACGAGATGGCCCTCCCGCAGGAGACGCAGTTCCTTGTCTGGGTCGCCCCAGGCGATGATGTCATCTTCTACCTCCCTCTGATGCCGGCGGCGGACGCCCGCCGCCCTTCCGACCGTTGAAGGGTCTCAAGGCCGATAAAACCCTTGTGCTGGGATGCCCGCCACGTCACAGCTCCGGCAGGAGCGTCGCGTGGACCGCGGCCATGACCAGCAGCATCGAGGTGGCGAGCGCGACCGAGGAGATCGCGAGCCTGCGGGCCCCGAGCCGCCTGTCCTCCAGGGCGAGAGACAGTATCGCAAGGAATATCGAGGACACGGTCACGAACAGTCCTACGACTACCGCCACGGAGACGGCGACGAACGCGGCGTACGCGAGGGACGCGGCGAGGACGGCGGCCGCCCCGAAGAGGTAGATGCCCGCGAGCCTGAGCCAGTCACGCGGCCGGGATATGGGGCCGCGCGGGTCGCGGCCCGGGAATAGGGTCATGTTGACCAGGGGGACGAGCACGAACGGTATGCCGGTCCCCATCGCCAGGCCGCTCAGGGTCCTCCGCAGGTTGTCCGAAGGCAGGAGGCCGGAGTAGGAGAGCGCGGCGTCGACCAGGCCTGCGGAGATGAAGAGGCCGAGGACGACCAGGGCGCGCTTGGAGGGGAGGGCCGAGGCGTACCTGAGCGGGCCCGCCCATAGGTAGGCGGCAGAGAGCAGGAAGCCGAGGTGGATCCCCATGCACCTCGCGCAGAGCGGCATCTGGTAGTCGCCGAAGGTGATGGACCGCTCGGTCAACTGGTGGCACACGGACGAGCCCAGGAACATGAGGATGTCGTGGAGCGCTTCCATCCGGACACGTGATGGACTGCGCCTAGGTTAACTGTTCGCCACGCGGCAGGGCGACCGAAGAAGCGGGAACGGGGTTTGGGGAAGTGGTTTGAGCGACCTCGTCCGTCAGAACGCGGCTGCGAACAGGACGCAGTAGCACACGACCGACAGCAGGATCGATACCAGGCCGAGGATGATGCACATCTTCCCGACCTGCTTCAGCTCAGGTTCTGGCTTCATGTAGTATATCGCGCCCACTATGAACCCCACTATCGGGATCAGGAACGACAGAATGTAGAACAGTATCTTCATCCCGTCGCTTATCTGCTCCCCAGACCCGTAGCTTGGCGTGACCCTGAAGTCGTGCCCGCAGTACGGGCACACGTTCGCGTCCCACGAGATAGCCCTCCCGCAGGAGACGCAGTTCCTTGCCGGTGCAGTCCCAGGATCCGATGTCATCTTCCATCTCCTCTGATTCGGGACGGCAGGCGCATCCCGCCGTCCCGCCTCTGGAGGGGTTTAAAATTATTAAATGTTTGCGATGATTATGTGCCTGGAGGGGACTGGCGCTGGCCCCCGTCCTCGGCCTCCCCCCGGGGCTTCTCATCCTGCAGCGCGAATATGAAATGCACCAGGAGCAGGGCCAGGACCACGCCGGCCAGGAGGCCCGTGGCTACCCTCATGACGTTGTTGGACTCGTAGTCTGTCACGAGCTGGATGCCCCCGTCCAGGCCTATCGGGAGCAGGCCCAGCAGCACGAAGACCGGGTTGATCTTGTACCTGACGAAGGTCGCGGCCCCGGAGGCGGCCGCGAGGCCGGCGAACAGGCCGACGTCGCGCGCGCAGAACGGCATCTGGTTCCCGTTCAGGAAGAAGCTCCTGTTGGCCAGCTGGTGGCACTCGCCGTCGCCCAGCCAGTAGACCGCGTGGGGTATGGGGGACAGCTCGTCGAACAGGATGTCGTTCTCGTGCAGTCCGACCGTCCCGGAGAGGTCGGTCAGGGTGCCAGCGGGCACCAGGAGCGGGGAGACGAACACGAGGGCCGCCCAGACCGCGGTGAGGACGAACATCAGCAGCACCGCCCCCGATGTGACCAGAGGAATGCTGAGAGTGAGTTTGATGAGCAGAACCCCCCGTCCTCACTTCTCGAACACGACCGACGCGTAGCCGACCACGTCCGCCATCGGGCGCACGTCGCCGGACGTGGCGTACTTCAGGACGCTGGCCTTCCCGCCCCCGCAGGCCGTCATCGTCGCCATGACGGGGCCGTAGCCGCACATGGATATGTTCTCGTCGCTCACAACGTCGTAGAGACCCTTGGGGTCCATGGCCTCGATCATCCTGAGCGCCTTGCCGTCCTTAGTCTCGGCGGTCCCGGGGGAGACGTAGTGGGACATGTCCGTGGAGGCGATCACCACCGCATCCATGCCCTTGACCGCGTCCCGGACTATCTCCCCGACCGCGCGGGCCGCCTCGTAGTCCTGGAAACCCATGCAGATCGGGACGATCTTGAAGTCCTTCGATATGTGTTGAAGAAAAGGTATCTGCACCTCTATTGAGTGCTCGAAGTGGTGCGCTTCGGGGTCTACATCTATCAGGTCCTTCCTGATCGCGCGCGCGAGGACCTGGTCGACCCTGGCGACGCCCATCGGGGTCTCGAAGTCGTCGAGGGTGATCGCCATCCCAGAGCCCCTGCCCGTGTGGTTCGGGCCCATTATGACGAAGGTCTTCGCGAACCCGTCCTCCGCGAGGCGCGCGTACAGGTGCGCCGCGACCTGCCCCGAGAACATGTAGCCCGCGTGCGGCGCCACGCCCCCGAGGACCTTCCTCGGGCCGGCCCTGAGCTCCGGCAGCCTACCTGGACCGAGCGGGCCCATGTAGCATGCGTCGATCTGCTTCCTGAGGGCGCGTTCGTCGCCCTCGTAGAACTGGCCGGCGACTGCAGGACGCCTCATGACGACATCATCCCCACGGCGATAAGAGCCGCGGCTGGATAATAGCTTTCTGGAGGCTTATACTCCGGGCTTGACCGCGCCTCAGAGCGAGGCCTCGAAGTCGTCGACGGTCATCTTGAAGTCCTCGTCGGACTTGACCGTGCCCCTGGCCTTGAGGATCTCCCTGGTCAGGAGCCAGTAGACGGTCGCGAGCGCGCGCCTGCCCTTGTTGTTGGACGGGACGACCAGATCGACGTGCCTCGTCTCGTTGTTCGCGTCGCAGATTCCCACGATCGGTATGCCGACGCTCAGGGCCTCCCTGAGGGCCTGCTCGTCCGCCGCGGGGTCCGTCACGAAGATGACCTCCGGCTCTATGAAGTTCGGGAGGATCGGGTTGGTGAGCGAGCCGGGGACGAACCTGCCCGCGACGACGGAGGCGCCCAGGGTCTTGGCGAAGACCTTGGCGGGCTTCTGCCCGTACTGCCTCGCGGAGACCACGAGGATCTTCGACGGGTCGTACCTGGCGAGGAAGCTCGCCGCGACCCTTATCCTGTCGTCGGTCTTCTTGACGTCGAGGACGTACAGGCCGTCGGTCCTGACCTTGAATATGAACTCCTTCATGTCGGCGCTCTTCTGCTGGGTGCCGATGTGGACTCCGGATGTGAGGTATATCTCCTCCGGTATGAGCAGCTCCGCCGCCTGTTGTTCCTGTGGCTGTGTCTCTACGACCTCATCCATCGTGATACCTCATGCCTCGCGCTTGACCGTCATAGGGATCGCGCCCATTTCGTACTCGCGTATCGCGATTTCGATGGGGTCTATGATGGCGTCGTCCTTCATGTCCACCAGCACCGGCGAGCCCATGCTTATCTGCAATGCGCGCGCGCCTATGATCCTGGCCCTCTCGAACCTGGTGTACCTCAAGGATTCATCCTCAGCGGAGGTATCCCCTAAAATGTGACCCCTTTATATACGTTTGGGGTCGGCCCGGGATTCGGGTCCGATACGCTGAACGTCCGCGAGGCGCGGCGCGCGGAGGAGGCGGGGAGCCGGCGGCGACTCCCGTTTGCGTCGGCCGGAGCCCGCACGTGCCGAAATCATACGATACTCGTATCCAGGTGTTCGTATTCGGATGATTTTCTCCGAGAAAAACGATGTATTACCATAATCGATTTATCAGGCGTTCGCTTACGGAAGAACAAGGAGTGTTTTCGATGGTCAAAGTACCAGACATCAAAGTGGAGCCGCCGGGGCCGGAGGCGAAGAAGGCTGTAGCCAAGGACGATGAGTGGATAGTGAAGGCCACCAAGTCCTGGCCGCTCGTGTTCAAGAAGGCCGAGGGCTCGGTCATAGAGGACATCGACGGCAACAAGTACATCGACTTCTACGCCGGGGTCGGCGTGCTCAACGTCGGCGCGAGGCATCCTAAGGTCGTCGCTGCGATCAAGGACCAGGTCGACAAGTACACGCATGTCGCGGGCACGGACTTCTACTGCAAGCTGCAGAACGAGATGGCCGAGAGGCTCGCGAAGACCGCACCGGGCAAGAACAAGAAGATGGTCTTCTTCTCCAACACCGGCGCAGAGTCTTTCGAATCCGCCATCAAGATCGCCAAGCGCGCGACCGGCAAGCAGGTTCTGATGGACTTCATGGGAGCGTTCCACGGCAGGACCACGGGCGCCATGTCCATGACCGCCAGCAAGTGGGTCCAGAGGGAGGGGTACACCGCGACGCTCATGCCCGGTGTGTTCCATGTGCCGTACGCGTACTGTTACAGATGCCTGTACAACCTCGAGTACCCGGGCTGCGGGATGCGCTGCGTCAGCGCGATCGAGGACGTGTACTTCGAGAACCAGATACCGCCGAACGACCTCGCAGCCATCAGCATGGAGGTCATCCAGGGAGAGGGCGGGTACGTCATGCCCCCGAAGGAGTTCGTGCAGGGCGTGTTCAACCTCACCAGGAAGCACAAGTGCCTGTTCATAGACGACGAGGTCCAGTCCGGCATGGGCAGGACCGGCAAGATGTGGGCGTGCGAGCACTTCGATGTCGCGCCTGACATCATCTGCAGCGCGAAGTCCCTCGGAGGCGGCCTGCCTCTCGGCGCGACGATCGTCGACGCCAAGCTCAACTTCGACAGGTACGGCAGGCACTCGAACACCTTCGGAGGCGCATCCCTGTCGCACGCGGCCGGGATCGCGACCCTGAACGTCCTCGAGGAGGAGAAGCTCCTGGACCGCGGCACGAAGCTCGGCAAGGCCGCGAAGAAGAGGCTCGTCGAGATGCAGGAGAAGTACGACATCATCGGCGACACGAGGGGAGTCGGCATGATGCTGGCCCACGAGTTCGTCCAGAACCGCAAGACCAAGAAGCACGCAGCCGCGAGCAGGGACAGGATCACCGAGCTCGCGTTCAAGAAGGGTCTGATGCTCCTGCCCTGCGGCAAGTCCGTCGTGAGGTACATCCCGCCCCTGAACATACCCGAGGAGCAGCTCTGGACGGGCATGGACATACTCGAGGAGTGCATCAAGAAGGTCGACAAGGACCGCGCGGACTGAACGATCATCCTCCGAAACCCGATGGGCCCCGCTCCGGCGGGGCCCGAGACTCCATTTTTATCACCTCGCCGCACCATACACCACCGTGGGCACCGGCCATGGCGGATGAGCACAGGGAGAAGGACAAGGACGCCTTCCTCGCGGCGATGTACAGGATCGACCCGGACAGGCTCCGGCAGCTGAGGAGGGTCGTGTCAGGGGTTACGAGGTGCCCTGAGTGCGACTCCCCGAACCCCGCCGGGGAGCGGTTCTGCAGGAAGTGCGGCTCGAAGCTCTACCCGGTCGAGGAGGCCGAGGAGGAGCGACTCTCCCGGAAGCGGGGCGGCGAAGAGGACGGGGCTGTTCGACGTTAAGCTCGGACCTGAGGCCTACTAGAGGTCCTTCAGACGGGACGAGCCGCCCGTCCACACGGACCAGGGGAAGCACCTCAGAGCACGTCGAAATCCTGTCCGCTGGCCAAAAGCCAGTCAACTTTAAGTACGACCGGACCGTATGGATACGCATCCGGAGAGATA
>CAZXWO010000013.1:0-42059 GCA_964644565.1 uncultured Thermoplasmata archaeon
AGGGCCTGAAGTACCTGCTCAAGGCTGCAGGCATGAGCGAGGAAGACGCGAAGCGGCTCATGAAGTGAGCCCGCCGCACCCCTTCGTCACTTCTTCTCCACGCAGACCTTGCACAGCCTCGACAGCGGGTCCACGCACGAGGAGCACACTAGCTTCCCGCACGATGGGCACGTTGTCATCGCGGGCTTGCCGCAGATGGCGCACATCCCGATCATCATGGCACGTGGCGTACGTCCCCCGGCGGGCTTAATCCCTCGCCTCGGGGAGCACCTGCAGCCACCCGAGCGCCTCGACCACGCCCAGGCCGTTCATGCCCTCCGCCACGAAGGACGCCGCGGCCTTGGTGCGCTCGTCAGCGTTCCCTATCGCCACGCCCCAGCCGCACCCCTGGATCATCCGGACGTCGTTCTCGGAGTCGCCTATGGCCGCCACCCTGTCCAGGCCGAGGCCCAGCAGCTCGCAGGCCTTGCGCACCCCGACGAGCTTGTCCATCCCCTCCGACATTATGTGGACGGCCCACCCGGTGGTCTGCACCTCGACCTTCATCGGCCTCAGGAGCTCCCTGACGAGCCCCGGGTCGACCCCCTGCCTGAGCCCCACCTCGGTCTCGCGCCACCTGTCCGTGAAGAGCCGGTCCGCCCCGGGGAGCTCCCTCCTGATCAGCTCCCACGCCTCCTTCGGCCGCTGGGGGTCCCCGAGCACCCACACGCGCTGCCCGTGGCACACGACCCCGCCGTTCTCCGCTATCACCGGGCCCCTGAACCCCATGTAGTTGGAGACCGCGTAGGCTATCGGGAGGACGTTGCCGCTCGCGAGCATCACGTCGACGCCAGAGTCCTGCACCCGCCTGAGCGCGGCGACCGCCTCGAGGCTCATCCTCCTCGTGTCGTCAGTGAGTGTGCCGTCGATGTCCACCACGACAGCCCTCACGTCGCCGCGCGAGGGCCGCCCGCGCTCACCTGTCCTCAACCGCCCTCAGCTCACCAAGGGTAGTGTCGCGCTCCGCAAAAGCGTTGTGCTTGTGGATCGACTCCTCGCTCTCGCTCCTGACCGTGACATGGACGGAGTCGGGCAGGCCGGAGTACCTCTCCAGCAGCTTCCCGAGTATGTCCCTCACGACGTCCTCCACGAACTTCGGGTTCCTGTGCGCGTCGAGCACGACCTTCGCCTCGTCCTCGCGCTTGAGTATCCCGTAGGTGGGGCTGCTGAGGGACCCCTCCACGATCCCGATGAGGTCGTCGGCCTCGACCTCGACGTGCTCGGGCACCTCCATCATGAGCGTTGTGATGTTGCGCTGGTTGTGGGAGATCATCGGCGCCTTCCTGGACTGCATGTGGCCGGGCGACTCGGCCTCGACCATGTGCGTCACCGTCTCCATGGCGCAGGGGCACGCCGTCATGCCAGCCACCTCCACGCCCACTAGCTTCATGACGCCGCCGCCGCGCCTGGAGGTCGCCCTGGCCATGAGCTTGAAGGGCTCGAGCGTGCTCCACCCGCTGGCGGTCGACCTCTCGAGGAAGTAGTCGGCGCGCATCCGGACCTCTGCGTAGCCGGCGTACTCGTGCCTCTCGAGCAGCGCCCTGCATATGTCCGCGGCGAGCTCCTCGAGGCTCCGGACGTCCTTCCTGACGCCCTCGTCGATCATCTCCGTGATTATCTCCACGTTCCTGGACATGTGGGAGCCCTTCTGGCTGGAGGGGAGGTCCACGAAGACGTCTATCGAGGCCGTGAGGTGGTTGTCCCTGCCGTTCCTGTGGACCATGACGGGCTTCTTCACGCCCGTGATGCCGACCCTGGTCAGCCGGAAGCCGTTCTCTATGCGCCTGCTCTGCACGTCCAGATGCTTCATCCGTGTCGAAAATCGGTATCCTGGGGCGGCTAATAAACCATGATGATTTAACTACCCCGACGGTAGCATCGCCTTGATTCATAACTAGTCGTACTTCTGGCACTTGTGGCAGTAGTACCTGTTGTACTCGGGCACATATGTCAGAGGCCCGCCGCACTTCGCGCACATCCTCCCGGGCATCGGCGGCGCCACAGGTGCCGCCGCGACCGTCCTGACCTCCTTCTTCTGGTTCAGGACGCTCATCTGGAACCCGGCCCCGAACACCATCGTCGAGAACATCACTATGACGACGACCAGCATGTCTGTGACGTCAAGCCACAGCAACCCGAGGCCGACCAAGAGCCCGCCTATGACCGCCGTAACCACCCCGATCGCCTGCTGTATGAACGCGATCGTAACGGCGAACGCCAGAGCCGCCAATATGAGCGACACGAGCGCGTCCCCGACAACCACTGATGCGACTATGTATGTCAACAGCGCGGAGACAACCCCGAGCCCAACATGCGAGAGGAACACGAACACCGCGCTCCCGATCACCGCGCCGAGCATGCTCACTATGATCCCGACGATGTAGCCCCCGACCGCGGTCCCGAAGACGAACCCGAGCACGCCGCCCAGCACCGCCCCTATGAACGACATCACGTGTTTCCACGCGATCCTGCCCGCGAACGCGAGCACGAACCCGAGGCAGAGCACGATGACCCCGAAGAGCATCAACAGCTCCGGACTGGCGTTCTCCTCGAACCCTGGCGGACCCTGCTGCAACATATCCGCGCCTCGAATCCCAATCTGCGATAATAACCCTTGGGCCACCCCGGCAACCTCTATCTAGCGCGATGCCCTTAGACGCCGCGATGATCTGCGGCATCGACGAGGCAGGGAGAGGCCCGGTCATAGGCCCCCTGGTCGTCTGCGGCGTCGCCGTCCAGTCGGACGAGGAGCTGAGGGCGATAGGCGTCAAGGACTCCAAGAAGCTCTCTGCCAGCAGGCGCTCCGCCATCGAGCCCCAGATACGCAAGGTCGCGAAGGTGGAGGTCGTCGAGGTCCAGGCGGAGGAGATAGACGCGCTCAGGGACTCCATGACCATGAACGAGCTCGAGGCGCGCGTGTTCGCCACAATCATCGAACGCCTGAAGCCGGAGATGGCCTACCTGGATGCGGCCGACGCGGACGAGGCGTCCTTCGGACGCATGGTCCAGTCCCAGCTCAGATGCCAGGCCCGCATCCACTCGAGGCACAAGGCGGACGAGCTCTTCCCTGTCGTCTCCGCGGCCTCCGTCGTCGCCAAGGTCGCGAGGGACGCGAGGGTGAGGGAGATAGAGCAGGAGATAGGCGTCCCCATAGGCTCGGGCTACACGTCGGACCCTAAGACGGTGTCTTTCCTGAGGAACTGGATAGGCGAGAAAGGGTCCTTCCCGCCGCATACCCGCCAGTCCTGGGCGACCTCCCAAAACCTAATGATGCTGAACGGCCTCCGGAAGCTGGACTCCTTCGAGGGATGAAATTGGTCGAGGAACTCCTGCACGAGGCCATACTGCGCTTCAACAAGAAGGTCGACGAGGACCCGGCGCTCAGGGAAGAGCTCACGGGCATCAGGAAGACCGTCCAGCTGGAACTGGAAGGGTCGGACTGGTACTACTTCGTGCTCGAGAACGCGAAGGTCGACGGCTTCAGCAAGGGGCGCGCCGACGCCCCCGACATCAGGGTCATCTCGACCGCCGAGACCCTAAGACAGCTCTGGATGAAGGAGCTCCGCCCGATGAAGGCCATCGCGACGAGGAAGCTGCAGATCAAAGGATCGATCGACGATCTCCTGAGGTTCAAGAAGTTCTTCTGAGCCACCTGGGTCATGTGGATAGCTTTAATTATCAGGTCATCATATGCTTGAAATAGCGAGGTGGGGTAGTTTGGTAATCCCATCAGGCTCATAACCTGAAGATCATTGGTTCAAATCCAATCCTCGCTACGATTTTATCCTACATATTTTATAAAATGTCGTCTATATTATTTGCGCTGGGCGGCAATCTGGCCACCTTGCGCGATTGTGTGAGTATCCCGATCTCTGCTAGCCTGGCCGACTCCCGCGTGCCGATTGAGAGCGCCCAGTTTGCGCTCCAGAGCCCATCGTCCTTGAGGTACATAGACGACAGTCGCAACCTAGGGTTGAAACCTAGCCTGCGTAGCAGGGTGGACGCGTCGTCCAACACCTCGCTCCTGTGGAGCGCGCCGCAGAAGGTTGGCACGACGATCCCGTATACCTGACTTCTTGCCAGGAGCCCTGCGGAGAGTGTCCTGGCAATCCCCCTCCATCCCGGCCTGCGAGGGAGGACCACGAAGTCCAGATCGGTGTGCCTCGCCTGGACGACGGTGACACTGGCCCGTTTCGAGTCTGCGGAAAGGCACACGTGTCCTTCCCCGTCGAAGAGTGGCTGCAGTGCGCTCGCCATCGACATCTCGTCCTCGGACTCCATGATCCAGCGTGGGAGGTGCATGGCCGCTGCCGATTTCTCGCCCTTCGCGACCCCTTGGTCCAGCAACCATTCCGCGACGAACCTCGAGCAGATGAACCCCCGGATCGCCCTGGCGCCGTTCCCCGGCTCCTGAGGCGGCCCTATGTCGTACAGAAAGACGTCCCTGCACAGCGACCTGAAGTGCTCGTACAGGTCCGTCTCGTGGTCCGCGAACGTGATGTTGACCATGCCCGCGTCGAACCTGTTGTGCTTGATCCAGACGGACCCCTCCGCCATGACGTACGATACTATTGCCGCGGCCTTCCTCCTCAGCCCGTCGTCCCGCTCCAGCTCCTTCCTCGTGGGCAGCCTGAGCCTCCCCCTGCACATCTCCCTGTGCACGCCCGCCGCGTATGAGTTGGCCCAGGTCCTGTCCTTGATATTCGCGGCTGCCCTGACCTCCTCCTCGAGCTCTTCGTCCCCAGCCAGCTCCAGCATCCTCTCCATGACCGACAGGGGCAGCGTGAGCCTCCCGGTCCTGTAGTAGTGCACGGACGACTTCGGCACCTCCAGCACCTTCGCGAGCCTCTCGAGCGTACCGAACCGCGCGGCCGCGGCCTCGACCAACTTCCTCTGCAGGTCGGCCGGCAGCTCGGCCCTCTCCTCCCTCCTGTACGCCCCCCTCGTCCCCCTCGGGCTCATGTCACCGGACTGGGGACGTCCCCGAGCCAGATATCGGCCGGCACTACACGCAGGCTACGCCCAGGCGCGCGCCCCCGAGCGACGAAATCATGAAATATCCGCCACGTCACATACCTCAGCGTGACACCGCACCCCACCTGCCAAGGCGAGAACAAGACCAGGAGACTGTGCCCCTCGTGCCTCCACTGGGACCCGCGCCCCGAGGACGGCTCCGGCCCGGGTATGGGCTACTGCAGCGAGAGGGACATAGTCACGTCCGTGAGGTGCGAGTGCGAGTTCTTCGAGCAGGCGACCAAGGGCAAGGTCGAGGCCCGCGACAGGGCCATCTATGGCCAGATAGACGAGGACCCCGAGGAATAGGCGCTGGTCATAACCTAGAAACCCTTAAATGGCCGCAACCTTGTGACTTACCGGCTGGTGTGTTCCCGATGAAGGCTGTCATCCTGGCTGCTGGCGAGGGGATGAGGCTCAGGCCTCTGACCGTTTCGGAGCCCAAGGTCATGATACCCGTCGCCAACAGGCCGATCCTGGAGTATGTCGTCGAGGCGCTCGTGAAGAACGATGTCGAGGACATAGTCATGGTCGTCGGCTACAGGAAGGAGCGCATCATGTCCCACTTCGAGGACGGGCGCAAGTTCGGCGCGAAGATCGAGTACGTCGTCCAGGAGAAGCAGCTGGGCAACGCCCACGCCCTCGCGTGCGCCAGGGACCGTGTCTCGGGCGAGTTCCTCGTGCTCCCGGGCGACAACATCGTGGACGCGCAGGCGGTCGGGGACCTCCTCAAGTCCGGCAAGTGCCAGACCGCCCTCGTGGCTGAGAGCGAGAACCCGTCCAAGTACGGCGTGGTCACGATCGAGAAGGAGAGCATCAGGGGCGTCGTCGAGAAGCCCCACGAGATGATCTCCAACATAGTCCTCACGGGCGTGTACTGCCTCTGCGACAGGATCTTCAAGCACATAGACCAGAACATCTCGCAGGGGGAGTACGGCCTCAGCAACGCGGTCAACTCCAGCCTGAGCGAGAGGCCCGTGACCCCGGTGTTCTCGGGCGGCCTCTGGATCGACGCGGTCTACCCGTGGGACCTCCTCGAGCTGAACGCGGCGGCGCTGGAGCACCTGGCCGCGCGCACGTCGGGCAAGATCGAGCCCCAGGTCCAGATACACGGCCCCGTGGCCATCGGCGACGAGACCGTGATCAGGTCCGGGACCACCATCTACGGGCCCGTGCTGATAGGGGACGGGTGCGAGATCGGGCCCAACGTCACGATATTCCCGTCCACCAGCATCGGCAACAGCGTCCTGGTGGAGCCCTTCACCATGGTCAAGAACAGCATCATCATGAGCAACTGCAGCATCGGGGCCAACTCCTACCTGTCGCACTGCGTGTTCGGGTACGGGACCCGGTCCCAGTCCCACCTGATGGCCCCGGGGGCCGAGTCGTACGTGAACATCTCCGACGAGTTCTTCAAGGTCCCCCACATCGGGTCCATCGTCGGCGAGGACACGACCTTCGGGACCGGGGTCGTCATGGAGCCAGGGACGGTCGTTGGCGCGGGCTGCAAGGTCTCCAGCGGGGCCAAGATAACCAGGAACCTGCCCAACAGGTCCCTCGTGACGTAGGTGTTGTCCAGATGTGCGGGATCGTCGGCTACGCGGGCCAGCGCAGGGCGCAGCCCATACTCATCGACTGCCTCAAGAGGCTGGAGTACAGGGGCTACGACTCCGCGGGCATAGCCGTCGTCGGCAAGGAGCTCCAGATCTTCAAGAGCGAGGGCGAGATCGCGGTCCTCGAGGGGAGCATGCCGGAGATGGAGGGCACCGTCGGGATAGCGCACACCAGGTGGGCGACGCAGGGGAGGCCGACCACCGAGAACGCGCACCCGTTCTCCGACTGCACCGGGAAGCTGGCGATCGTACACAACGGCATAATCAGCAACTTCATGGACCTCAGGGAGTCCCTCGCGGCCGCGGGCCACGAGTTCTCGTCGGAGACGGACACCGAGGTCTTCGCGCACCTCGTCGAGTCGGAGATGAAGGGGGACCTCATGGAGGCCGTCACGAGGGCGGCGGCCAGGGTCGAGGGCACGTACGCGTTCGCGGTCGTGGCGCAGGGCAGAGACGAGATCGTGGCAACGAGGCGGGAGAGCCCCCTCGTGGTGGGCATCGGGAACGGCGAGAACTTCGTCGCCAGCGACGTGACCGCGCTGCTCAAGCACACCAACAGGATGCTGTACATCGAGGACGGCGAGGTCGTCCGGGTGACGAAGGACTCGGTGAGGATAGTCTCCCCGTCCGGGGAGGATGTCGCCCGGGAGCCGCAGAAGGTCGCGTGGAGCCTCGAGGACGCGGAGAAGGGCGGCTACCCGCACTTCATGCTCAAGGAGATCTACGAGCAGCCCAGCGCCATACACGACTCCCTCCTCGGCAGGGTCGAGAGCCTGGACACGGAACCGCTGTTCTCGGGCAGCGCGTTCTCGAGCGTGAAGATCGTCGCGTGCGGCACCTCCTACCACGCCGGCCTCGTGGGCAAGTACATCATCGAGGAGCTGGCGAAGATACCGACCACGGTCCAGATCTCGTCGGAGTACCGGTACTCGTCCGTCTCGAGGGAGAACCCGCTGATGGTCCTCGTGACGCAGAGTGGCGAGACCCTGGACACGATGGCGGCAGCGAGGGAGGCGAGGAAGCGCGGGAACAAGACCGTCGCCGTCGCGAACGTCATGGGCTCGGCCATCACCAGGGAGGTCGACCACGTCATATACACCAGGGCCGGCCCGGAGATCGGGGTCGCGGCCACCAAGACATTCGTGACGCAGCTCGTCGCGCTCTACATCCTCGCCATGGACCTGGGCACGCAGAACAAGGCCCTCAGCGCCCTCGCGAAGCGCTCGGCGATAGGCCAGCTGAGGAGCCTCCCCCGAGCGGTCCAGGACGTCCTGAACAAGGCCCCGGAGATCGAGGCGCTCGCGAAGAAGTACCACGGCGCCCGGGACATGTTCTTCATCGGCCGCAACATCAACTACCCGGTCGCGCTCGAGGGCGCGCTGAAGACCAAGGAGATATCCTACATCCACGGCGAGGGTTACCCCGCGGGAGAGCTGAAGCACGGGCCCCTCGCCCTGATCTCGAAGGAGTCCCCGGTCGTGGCGATAGCCGTCAAGGACCATACATACGACAAGATGCTCGGGAACATCAGCGAGGTCTCCGCGAGGGGGAGCCCCGTTGTCGCGATCGGGTACGAGGGGGACACGGAGCTGGCCAAGTACGCGGACGACGTGTTGTACATCCGGGAGCTCCCGCCGCTCTTCTCGCCGGTGCCCGTCATCGTGGCGCTGCAGCTCTTCTCTTACTATCTGGCCAGGGAGCGCGGCTGCCCGATAGACAAGCCCAGGAACATCGCCAAGACCGTGACCGTGGACTGAGCCTCACCCGAGCCTCTCCGGGCACACGTCCTTCCGGGAGCAGTTCCTGCACTTCCCGGGCCTGTCGTGGTTCCTGTGCGCCTCGCCGGTCCTGATGATCTCCCTCATCTCTCCGAGCTTCTCCACGAGAACCTTCTTGAGGTCCTCGTTGTACTCGACCTCGTCCTCCCGCTCCGGGTACTTCAGGAGCCCGTAGGGCGGGGCCTTGCCCATCGTGTCCTCTATGAGGAGGCAGTACGCGGCGACCTGGAGTATGTGCGAGAACAGGGGCCCCTGCGGCGTCCTGCCCTTCTTCTCCTCGACCGGGATGAGGTTGTCAGCGAGCTTGATCACGTAGTCGGGCCTGCCGGAGAGGCCGTACGCATCGGACTTGAAGACCTTCGACTCGTCCATGTCTATGTACTCTATCTTCCCCTTGACCCGGAACTCGTTCCGGAGCGAGGCCGCGATGTTCGTCGCGGTCAGGGACCTGCGCAGGAAGAACGACGCGGCGATGAGCCACACTATCGCCACCAGCTCGAGCACCTGGGCGAGCGCGACGTTCTCCTCCAGGAGCGCCACCGCGTTCACGGCCACTACGGCCGCCACTATGGCGAACACGAGTATGAGCCTCTCGTAGTCCAGGACCTTGCTCTCCACCTTGGACCGCGACGCCTTGTACAGGAAGAAGACGGCCGCGAGGATCCAGATGAGCGCCACGACCCCGAGTATCTCGCCGAACGACACCGCCTCATCGAAGGGCATGAGCTCGAGGCCCGCCGTGGCTATAAGTGTCGCGACGACCGCGTACCAGAAGACAAGCCGCTCCGACTCCCTGGCGCTCCTCTCCCCGGAGTCGATTTTCCACAGCGTCTCGCCGAGCTTCTCGTGCTCCTCGATGCCCTTCCTCGTGGTGGTGTCCTGGGTGTCGTACTTCTTGCTCAGCCACCAGCTCATGGGGCAGTAGCTGTACTTCTCCAGATCTCCGGCGGAGATGTAGCTCCGTCCGGGGGGCTCGGCCATGCGGCGATTATGAACGTCCCTGGTCAATAAACTTTCCAGGGTGCCCGTGCTCGGCCGCCGTCTCCTCGGTCTCCGCGAAGTGCGACCCGTCCAGGAGGATTATCCCCTCCGGCGGCTCGATGCCCTCGACGTACCCGAACCAGTAGACCACGGCGCCCGTCCCGAACATCTCGGTGTAGGGTTTGAGCTGCTTCCTCACGTTCTTCTTCAGCTCGATCTCGTCCCCGAAGGACGCCTTGGACTCGATCCAGAGCACCTTGGTCCCGTTGATCTGTATGGGCTTGTCCAGGAGGCAGTCCGGCGTCTTCTTGTGGGTGGCCCTCAGGTCGGCCTCGGTCCTGTAGGTCACGCACCTCCTGTCGAGCCATTCCTGCAGCATCTTCTCTCCCCACTTGCCCCTCTCGGTCTGAACCTCGGAGCCCTTGGGGGAGTAGATGATGTCCTCCTCGGCGACCCTCCTAAGCTCCTTCCTGAGCCTCTGGTCCCGGCAGGAGTCGGGGTCGCGGATGTACTTCCAGTAAGACTTCCTGGTGAGCCCTATCTCGGGCGCGAGCATCAGTCCCAGGAGCACGGGCGGGAAGTTCATGGTCCGGGCGAGGTGTGCGATCGAGTCGCCCCTCCTCCAGTCCTTGGCTATCTTCTTGATGTCCTTCTTGACGATGTAGAACCTGCGCGTGGCGTCCCTCACGGTCCGCTGCGTGTACATGACGAGAAGGAGTTCCCTGTCGAGCCCCACGGACTGCGCGAGCCTTTCGATGTCCTTCGGATTCCTCAGTCTAAAATAGATATCCTTGTAGTCTTCGTATTTCATTAGTCCACGGTCCAGCATCGTGCTGAACGAACAGTTCGCAACGTGTTTGCTGGCGCCAACTATCCCCGAGAGTCTATATATTACTTTGTGACGAACGCTGGTGCCGCCCCGGGCCGGGGAGGCGGAAGCTTGAATACCGCGGAAGTCATGGTGCGCAGTCCCTAGAGCGTTTTTGGGAGGTGTCTCGTTGCCGGAGGGCGGAGCCAGGAAGGTCATACTGCCGGCCAGGTACGTCCAGGGCCAGGGCGTGCTGGGCCAGCTCGGGGTCTACGTCAAGCAGCACGGCTCGAAGCCGTTCGCGGTGAGCGGCAGGACGAGCTGGTCACGGGTGAAGGCTCGGGTCCAGGCGAGCCTCCTGCAGGCCGGCGTGCCGCTCGCGGGCCACGACGACACCGTCACCGAGTGCACACACGCCAAGATCAAGGAGGTCGCCGAGAGGGTCGAGGCCCTCGAGGCCGACATCATCATCGGCTGCGGCGGGGGCAAGGCCGTCGACACCGCCAAGGCAGTGTCGGAGAGGCTCCAGCTCCCAGTCATCACCGTCCCGACCCAGTGCGCCACGAACGCCGACCAGATGGCCGACGCGGTCGTCTTCTCCGAGGACCACAGGTTCCTGGAGGACGTGTACCTCTCGCAGGCGCCCGTCCTCGTCCTCGTCGACACGGACGTGGTGGCCAGGGCCCCGCCCGTCTACCTGGTCCAGGGCATGGGCGACGCGCTCGCCTGCGGCTTCGAGAAGCCGGCCTACGCCGAGGCGATGCGGGCCAGGAGGTCCCAGGAGCAGGCGACCAACGCCGCGCTCGAGGTCAACCTCAGGTGCTTCCAGACGCTGATGTCCCACGGCGCCCAGGCCAAGAAGGACGTCGAGGCGGGCAGGATCACGGACGCCGTCGAGGCGGTGGTGGAGGCCATCAAGCTCCAGAGCGGCTTCGGGTTCGGCGGGGGTGGCTGCGCCGCCGCCCACGCCGTGCACAACGGCCTCACCGTGGTGCCGGGCCTGGCCCGGAAGCACGGGGAGATCGTCGCCTTCGGCACCCTCGTCCAGATGGTCCTCGAGGGGAGGCCCATGGGCGAGGTCGAGAGGGTCATGAGGTGGTGCCGGGAGCTCGGGCTCCCCATAAGGCTGAGCGACCTCGGGAAGCTCGACCTCACATACCTCCAGAAGGCCGCCGAGAAGGCGTGCGACCCCGGCGACAGCATGGCCAACATGCCCTTCGAGGTCTCCCCGGGGATGGTCCTCCTGGCCATCCGAGAGGTCGACTCGCTCGCCTCCAGGCTCGGCTAGGCCCCTGGCCCGCCCAGGAGTCGTACTGGCCGTGCCCATCTTCAGGAAAGGATATATAACCCGAACGCGATTCTTCAGGTGTCGCCCCCAGGGGCGGCAGAAGGGATGAATTAAAGGAGGCTCTCTAAATGAACAGCACGTTGAACACGTTTATCGCTTCAGGGAACACCCCCCCGTGGCTCCCCAGGGAGGTCGCCGAGGGAAGGAGGTTCGCGTGGTGGGCGGAGATAATGTTCCTGCTCGCCGCACTGATATGGTTCATCATAGCGATAGCGGAGATAGCCGTCTTCGCCATCGACGGTGGCGCTGGGAGGCTTGCGCTCGGGATATTCGGCTTCTTCGGCGTCGTCATCTGCTTCCTCGCCGCCATCTTCCTCAAGAAGACGGTCATGGACGCCATAGACCAGGGCAGGTTCCACGACGCCAAGAACGACTCGCTCGTCTGGATCATCATAGGGTTCTTCGGCTTCGCGCTGCCGTCCATACTCCTCATACTCACGTATGTGAAGATTGGGGACGTGCTCGCGGCGCAGGGCCCCGCCGGCTACCAGCCGTACGCCCCCGGGACGGTGACGGCCCAGCAGCCCGGCCAGCCGTACGTTCCGCCGCCGGTGCCGCCGCCCCAGCCCGCCCAGCCCGCGGCGGCCGCGCAGCACCCGCAGCACCCGCAGCACCAGCACCAGCCGATGGCGAAGTGCAAGAACTGCAACGTCCAGTTCCCGATGTTCATGCACACCTGCCCCAACTGCGGCGCTCCCAAGGAATGAGCAAAACCCTTAACCCCCTTCCCTCTTTTACACCCCGCAGGTCGGCTGGGACCATGACTGAGCTCCTCTACATGAAGGATATAGAGTCGAACTACATCCGCGAGTTCGAGGCGGCCGTCGTCGAGCGCGGGTTCGACTACGTCGTCCTCGACAGGACCGCCTTCTACCCACTGGGCGGGGGCCAGCCCTCGGACACCGGGAGGCTCGAGTGGCCCGGGGGACGTGCGGACGTGCGCGAGGTCACCAAGAAGGAGGGCATAAGGCACCACCTGGTGCAGGACCCGGAGCTCGTCCCGGACAAGGTCAAGGGCGTCGTGGACTGGGAGAAGCGCTACGGGCACATGCGGATGCACACGGCCCAGCACATCGTCTCGGGGGTGGTCTACGACCTCTGGAAGGCCCGCACGGTCGGGAACCAGCTCTACCACGACCGCTCGAGGATAGACTTCGCCCCAGTCAAGTTCACGGACGAGATGGTCGCCGAGCTGGAGGCGAGGACCAACGAGATCCTCGCCACCGGCGCGAAGGTGGAGATCGCCACCGAGGACAGGGCCGAGCTCGAGAAGAACGTGGACTCTCAGAGGGCCAACCTGGACCTCCTCCCGAAGTCCGTGCGCGAGCTCAGGGTCGTGAGGGTGCCAGGGTACGACGTCTGTCCTTGCGCGGGGACCCACGTCCGCTCCCTCGCGGAGATAGGGCGGATCAAGGTCGTCAAGAGGGAGAACAAGGGGAAGGACCGGGAACGGATAACATACGAGCTCCTCTCCTCCTGAACCTGCGGCAAGCCCTCTAAACGCTTAAGTACGGCGACCGCGGATATTTTCCACCGGGAGGCCGAAATGGTAGAGGTTGGAACCGTCTCCGGCATATCGAAGCTGTCCATATGGCTGAGCGGGGCGTTCGCCGTCGTGAGCATCGGGCTGCTGTACATGTACATACTCATGACGGATGCGTCAGCGCCCCAGAAGGTCCTGTGGGCCGCGGGGCTGTCCATCGTGGTCGCGTTCGTGTTCCTCGTGTCCTGGTCGATCGCCAGGGACGTCGTCAGGGAGAAGGAGCGCGAGCTCAGGCGGGTCTGAGCTGAAGAATTGATCAGGCCTTGCCGTTGGGGGGCTTCGCCTCCGCCTTCTCGCCGTTCTCAACGGAGCTCAGCAGGAGCTCCATCAGGTCGGCGACCTTTATCCCTGGCACCGTCCTCAGCTGCGTCTCGCAGAACGGGCAGCAGGTCACGAGCGTCGTCGCGCCCGTGGACTTCGCCTCCTCGACCCTCTTGGACGCGAGGTCCCTGGACAGCTTCGGGAACGCGGACTGGAGGCCCGCCCCCGCGCCGCAGCACCGCGCCTCCATGCCGTGGTTGGGCATCTCGGCGAGGGGCGCTATCGCCCTGAGGATCTCCCTCGGCTCCTCGAAGACGCCCCCGAGCCTGCCCAGGTGGCAGGGGTCGTGGTACGTCATCCTCTCCGTCGACCTCTTGACCTTCAGCTTGCCGCTCCTGACCAGGTCGGCTATCTCCTTGGTGATGTGCACGACCTCTATCTTCGAGCCGTGGTCCGCCAGCGACTTCTTCAGGGTGGTGTAGCAGCCCGGGCACGCCGTGACAATCCTCTTGACGCCCAGCGCCTCGAACCTCTCGACGTTCTTCTTGGCGAGCTCCTCGTACCCCTCGGTCTGGCCGACCCGCAGCAGGGTCGAGCCGCAGCACGGCTCGTCCTGGCCGAGCGTGGCGAACCTGACGCCCGCCCTCTGGAGGAGCTTGGCGCTGGCCACCAGGCTCGGGACCAGGGGTTTCATGACCGCCGATGTGCAGCCGGCGAAGAAGAGCACGTCCTGTGCGCCCGGCGCGGCCTTGGGGATGTTCAGGCCCTTCGTCCACTTGTTCCTCGCGCTCCTCGGCTGGAACCACGGGTTGCCGTAGTTCTTGAGGCTGGCCGCGAGGGACGCGTGCTCCTTCATCGGCTCGACGCCGTGCTTCAGGAGGTACTCCCTGAAGGCCCTCGTGTGCTCCGTGTTCTTGAGGGCGCACCACCTGTCGCAGTTGCCGCAGAGGGTGCACTCGAACGCCGCCTCCACGACGGCGGGCGTGATGTCGAACTTGCCCTGGAGGAGGCCCAGCATGGTCCTGTTCCTCCCCTTCATGCACAGGGTCTTGACCTTCCTGGTCTGGTAGACGGGGCACCCGCGCTCGCAGAACCCGCACGAGGTGCCGAAGCACGTCTCCAGCTCCTCCTTCATCTGCTCGAGGGTGTTGTTCACTCGGGGCCCTCCCTCGGGAACTTCTTGCCGGGGTTGAGTATACCCTTCGGGTCGAACAGCTCCTTGATGTCCCTCATGTACCTCAGCGAGGCCCCGTGCTCCAGCTCCAGGTACGGCGCCTTCTGGTGCGTGTCGCTCATGAAGGTGCTCATCGTGCCCTCGAAGGCTATGGCCATCTTGCTGAGCTCGTCGTGGAACTCCCTGAACCTGCGGACCTCGTCCGCGTCCCTGTAGTCCACGTAGACGGCGCACGACAGCGAGAAGCCGATGCTGTTCGGGTGCTCCAGGTAGGCGTTCATGCCTATGATCTCCAGTCCGTGCCTCTCCGCCACCTCGACGAACTTGTGGTAGAACTCCTCGAGCCTCCCCACCGGCACGCCCGGGTCCGCTGCCCCGAACTTCTTCTTTGTCTGGGAGTCGGGCCACTTCTGCTTGAAGGGCTCGAACTCGAGGGTGTACTTCGAGGTCCACCAGCTCTCGACCAGCTCCCGCTCCTCGACGAGCTGCGCCTCGAACTCCTTCGCCAGCCTGACGGCCTCGTCCCTCTGGAAGTCGACGACTGCCTTGTCCCCCGCGAAGGAGATGGCCAGGAGTGCCTCGCCCCAGGCGGGTATCTCCGGGTCCTTCCCGTACTTCTGCTTGTACGTCTGGGTGTAGAACCTGAGCCTGCGCTTGCAGTTGATGTGCGCGGCCTCGATGCAGAGGCCGGCCTTGAGGAGCCTGCTGAGGTAGTCGACCGCCGCGCCCAGCCTCGGGAAGACGAGCATGTCCACGCGCCTCGTGGCGGGTATGGGCTCGAGCTTCAGGGTCGCCTCCGTGATGACGCCCAGGGTGCCCTCGCTGCCCGCGAGGAGGTCCTTGAGCTTGTAGCCTGACGACGTGAAGTGCGCCTTCCTGTGCCCCAGCTCCAGGACCTCGCCCGTGCCGGTGACGATCTCCGCGCTCAGGAGGCAGTTGAGGATCTTGCCGTACCTCACCCCGAAGGTGGAGTCGTTGTCGCACGCGATCGCGGAGCCGACCGTGCTGACCCACTTCGACTCCGGCTGGTGCGGGAGCCACAGATCGTACGGGTGCACCGCGTCGTTGACCTCTTGGAGCGTGGCGCCGGCCTGCACCCTGATGGTCTGGTTCTTTGGGTCGACCTCGACCACGGAGTTCATCGTGGTGGTGTCGATGTAGATCCCCTTGTACATCGGGACCGCGCCGCCGAGCATCCCCGTGAGGCCGCCCCCCGCGGTCACGGGGACCCCGTGCTCGTAGGCGACCCTGATGGTGCGCTGCACGTCCCTGGTGGTCCTCGGCAGTACGACCACGTCCGGCGACACGAACTCGTCGGGCGTCCGGGGGCTCCAGTCGGCGCCGTAGACGAACCTCTCGGCGGGGTCGACCAGCACCTTCTCCTTGCCCAGGGCGGTGATGAGCTCGTCGGTGTAAGACATGTCCTGACGCGTGAGAGGTTTCGGGGTACTAAAGTCTGATTGACGTACATTTGTGGGTATCCGCCCGGGCGGGCACCCGCGGGCGAGCATCAATATCCCCCGAGCGCATTACTCGGTCTGAGCGTACTGAGGCAGGTGAAGAGCTTGACGGAGAAGGCTGTTGAGAACGGGCTGCTGTTCGGCCTGGAGATGCCCTCGTCGTACACGAGCCTGGAGGACGCCTCCAACAAGGCGCTGGAGGCGGGGCTGGCGGGCCACCCCAAGGCGAGGAGGATGCTGGAGCTCCTCTCGTCGGACGAGGAGCTGAACACGCTCCTGAACCTCGCGAACTTCATCGCGGTGAAGAAGCTGGGGTACAACGACCACGGCCCCATACACGCCAAGATAGTCGCTGCCAACGGCATCACGATCCTCAAGATAGTGCTGGGGAGCGGGAGGCTCGAGATGGACTCCATCAAGGGGCTGGGCATGACGGAGGACGACGCCCACCTCATCGTCCTCACGGGCTGCATCCTCCACGACATCGGCAACGCCGTCCACAGGGTGGAGCACGAGACCTTCAGCGTCATGTACGGCAAGGCGATCCTGGAGCGGCTCCTCCCGGAGCTCTACCCCGACATCGCCCAGAGGACCGGGGTGATGCAGCAGATACTGCACACGATCTTCGCCCACGACGACGGCCAGAACGCCCTGACGGTGGAGGCCGCCATCGTGGTCATAGCGGACGGGTGCGACATCACCAAGGGCAGGGGGAGGCTGGCCTACGACCTGGGCAAGCACGACATCCACTCCATATCCGCGCTGTCGATAGAGTCGGTGGAGATCCGCAAGGGGAAGGAGAAGCTCATCGAGATACACGTCAAGATGTCCAACTCCGCCGGGATATACCAGCTCCAGGAGACCCTGGGCAAGAAGGTCGCGGAGAGCCCCCTCAGGGACCACATCGAGATCGTCGCGGAGCTCATACACCCGAAGTCGAGGCAGGAGCTCCAGGTGTTCGACAGGATAGTGTTCTCGGACGGAAGGTACAGGAACGCCTAGAGCGAGAAGAGCGGGATGGCCAGGAGGAGCATGGCGAGCGCGGCGTACTGCTTGAGCGTGAGGTTCTCCTTCAGCCTGACCTTGGCCGCGGCGATCGTGAGCACGGGGTAGAGGTTCGTGATGGGCGAGACTATGGACACGTTGCCGTTGGCGAAGGCGAGGTACATGGTTATGCCGCCCGCGGCGAGGAACAGCATCGAGAGCTCGAGCACCCTCAGGTCGGCCTTGGGCATCTCGAGCCTCCCCTTCGTCGTGACCAGCCAGTAGGCGGCCCACATCGCCGGGCAGACGGCGGCGTACACGCCGATGAAGTTGGTGTCGCCTATGACGTCTATCGCGCCCTTCGCCACCGTTGCCGACGTGCCCCAGAAGAAGAGCGAGCATACGGCGAAGGCTATCCCCAGGATCTCCGTCTTCCTGCCGTTGCCGTTCCCTGGGCTGTAGGTGAACAGCAGCATCCCCGCCACGACGAGCGCGACCCCCGCCCCCTCGCCGTAGGTCATCTCCTCGCCGAGGAAGAGCAGTGCCAGGAGGACCGTCCACGGGGCGTAGGCCCCTGCGACGGTCCCGACTATGCTCACCTTCCCGTGCTTGAGGGCCTCGTAGAAGGTTATGTACGCGGCACCCGACAGGGCGGCGGCGATGACCGCCTGGGCCCACGGCCAGGCCTCGAACGAGGTGTCGCCGTGGAACAGCAGCCAGTAGACCGCCCATATGACGCCGATGTTGCCGCTGAACAGCAGGAGGTAGTTCGCGGACGATATCTGGGTCCTCGTCTCCTTGACGAAGACCTGGCCAAGGCCGTAGAACAGGATCGTCGCGAGCGAGAACGGCAGCCAGAGCAGGTCCATCTATCGGCCCGGATGCCCATGCTGCAGAAATACCTTTTGACGCCGGCGGCGCCCCTAGGCCAGGAAAGGATTCAAATGTGGTGGGCATATCCCTGTCCTGCATGTTGGAGGACGAGGTCCGGAAGGTCATCGATATCTCCTCGAACAAGCTGCTCCAGAGCTCCTCGCCGTCGGTGAGGTACTGGGTACTCACGGACATCGTGCGAAAGGGCCGGGAGGACCTCCAGGTGCAGCGCGCCCTCGACGAGTGCGAACGGTACCCTCCCAGGGTCAGGCTCGTGCAGGGCATCCAGGCCGACGGGACATGGCCCATATCGGAGAGGCAGCGGCGCATGGACCCTGCGGACTTCCACGCGCCATCCTACCACATCCACATGACCCAGCTCAAGAACCTCCTGAGGCTCCTCCACTTCGTCACGCGTCTGGGGGACGAGCGCATCGCCCCGGCCCTGGAGAGGCTCCTGAGCTGGCAGACCGAGGAGGGCTACATCGCCGGCCCGGTGGCCCACCCGTTCCCGCAGCCCCACTACAACGGCTACGCGTTGTACATCCTCGCCGGCTTCATGCCCGAGACCGACCCGAGGGTCGCCCGCATCGCCGACTGGCTCATGTCCACGCAGAGGAGGGACGGGGGATGGAGCATGCCGTACATCCAGGACGTGAGGTACCTCCCGGAGTACAGGCGGATGAGGACGGAGGAGTTCGTCCGGGTGATGCTCAGGGGCGAGAGGCCCCGGATGACGCCCGCGGACATGCAGGACGTCCCCAGCTGCCACTGGACGACGATGCTGGTCCTCTGGGGGCTCGCGGAGAAGCCTGAGCTCAGGAACTGCAGGGTCGTGCAGAGGGGGACGGACCTCCTCCTCAACAGGTTCTTCCAGAGGAACCCGCACGACAACCTCTATCCCCACGGGCGGAACTGGACGACGATCAGGTACCCGCACAACAAGTGCAACGGCCTCGCCGCCCTGGACGTGCTTACCAAGATCGGCAAGGGCCCGGACGACCCGCGGATGGAGCGCCCCATACGGTGGCTCCTGTCCGCGAGGTACAGGGACGGGTTCTGGACGGATTCGGACCGTCCGCACGCCGAGGCCGGCCAGTGGATGACCCTCGTCGCCCTTGAGGTGCTCGACCGGTTCATCCACAGGGTGTGAGCCACAGCCCCGTCCGAGGGGGAATATAGATAGGCGCGTAATGAGGTTCGAGCACGGTGGCATGGTCGACATGAGACCGATGGTAGCCCTGTTGGGCATCCCGTTCGACGAACAGTCATCGCACGAGAGGGGCTCCGCGAAGGCCCCGTCGTTCATACGCGACGCCTGGCACAGCAAGGGGTCCAACCTCTACAGCGAGGACCTCACGCTCGTGGACGAGTCGCTGGTGCACGACGCAGGCGACGTCGTCCTCGCCCACGGGGAGGACATGCTCTCGGCGGTGGAGGGGCGGCTCGACGCGCTCCTGGCGGAGGGGTACGCGCCCCTTTGCCTCGGAGGGGACCACTCCGTCACCTACCCCGTAGTGAGGTCCGTGTCCCGCGTCCACGGGAAGCTGGACATACTCCACTTCGACGCCCACCCGGACCTGTACCCGGACTACGAGGGCAACAGGTTCTCCCACGCCTGCCCGTTCGCCCGGATACTCGAGGACGGCCTCGCGGGGAGGCTGGTCCAGGTCGGGATCCGCTCCATGACCCCTCCCCAGCGAGAGCAGGCCGACAGGTACGGCGTCGAGGTCGTGGACATGAGGTCCATGAGGGAGGGCCTGAGGCTCGAGTTCTCAGGGCCCGTGTACATCTCGTTCGACGTCGACGGGCTCGACCCCGCGTTCGCGCCAGGGGTGTCGCACCGGCAGCCGGGCGGCCTCTCGACCCGCCAGGCCCTGGACGTGATACAGACCTTCCAGGGCAGGCTCGTCGGCGCCGACATAGTGGAGTTCAACCCCCTGCTGGACGTCCCCGGCATGACGGACGCGGTCTGCGCCAAGCTGCTCAAGGAGATCGCCGCCAGGATGGCCAGAAGGTGAAAGGTTCTTATCCAGGGTGGTTCTTCGGACACCTGGTCTGACCATGGGTTTCGGGAACACCGTCAAGGAAGAACTCTCCGGTTCTGTCGCCAAGTCATATGTCGCAGGGATCACCGGGTACCACCGGGTGCACGCCTCCCCCATGATGAACGCGGCCGCCGAGCACGTCAAGGGCATCCTGGACTCGTTCGGCATGGACGATGTGAGGATAGAGCGCTACCCCTCGGACGGGCGGAGGAGATACTGGACATACCCCTCCGTGATGGGCTGGAGCTGCAGGAGCGCGGAACTGAGGCTCGTCGAGCCGGGCGAGCGGGTCCTCGCGAGGTTCTCGGACATCCCGCAGTCGCTTCACACCTACAGCAAGAGCACCCCCGCGAAGGGGGTGACCGCGGAGCTGGTCGACGTCGGGAAGGGCACCTCCGACGCGGACTACTCCGGGAAGAGGGTCAAGGGCAAGTTCGTCCTGGCCACTGGCCGCGCCAGGCCCGTGCACCTACAGGCGGTCGTCAAGCGCGGGGCGGCGGGAGTGGTCACAGACGGGATCTCGTACGAGTTCCACGGCGTGCGCGAGAGCACGGACATACCCGACGCCCACGCCTACCAGGGCATCTGGCCGACCGCGGAGGACGCCAAGAGGATCACCTTCGGGTTCTCGCTCAGCAGGCGCCAGGGCAACGAACTGAGGCGGCACCTGGCCAGCGGGAAGCCGGTCAGGCTCCACGCGAAGGTCGACGCGGAGCTCTTCAAGGGCAGCTACTCGGTGCTTACCGCCACGATACGCGGCTCGGAGAGGCCCGAGGACGAGATATTCCTCGTCGCCCACCTGTGCCACCCGAAGCCTAGCGCCAACGACAACGCCTCCGGGAGCGGGCTCCTGGTCGAGGTGGCGAGGACCATCACCACGCTCATGAGGACGGGCAGGATCGCGCGGCCCAAGAGGACGATAAGATTCCTCTGGGTCCCCGAGACCAACGGGAGCGTCGCCTTCCTGTCGCGCCACCCGGAGCTGTACAACCGGCTGAAGGCCGGGATCAACCTCGACATGGTCGGGGAGGACCAGACGCTCTGCAGGTCGACCCTCATGATGGACATGACCCCGGACTCCGTTCCGTCCTACCTCAACGACTTCGTGTACTCCATGATCGGGAAGGCGAACGCGGAGTACGACCCGATGGTCAAGATCGGTATGTCCAGCAACTTCAGGTACGACAGGACGGTCTACTCCGGCGGGAGCGACCACGCCGAGTTCGGCGACTCGACGGTGGCGGCGCCCTGCGTCGCCATGACCCAGTGGCCGGACATGTTCTACCACACCAGCCTCGACACCCTGGACAAGGTGAGCGAGGACAGCCTGAGGAGGGTGGGGTGGACGACCGCCGTCTCAGCGCTCACACTGGCCGACGCCGACGAGGACACCGTGCACGGCCTCGCGGTCCTCACCGGCTCCGAGGGGATGGGCAGGATATCGGATGCCGTTGAGAAGGCCTCGTCCGAGCTCCTCGACGCGAAGAGGGGCGCGAAGGGCGCCCGCGGGAAGGAGGCGACGGCGAAGCTGGCCACATACCACCGGATGCGGGTCTCCCACGTCGCGAGGACGGAGGCCGCGGCGGTCAGGTCCGTTAGCAGACTCGACAGCGCCGCCGGCTCCGACGACTTCGTCGAAGGGCAGGCCGCAGCCGTGTCCGAGCACGGGTCCAGGGAGCTGGCGAGGTTGAACGTGATCATCGATACCGTCGTCGGAGGGGCCGCCACCGCGGGCCTCATCCGCAAGGGCCTGTCGGAGGCGGAGGCGAGGGCGAAGAAGGTCGTCCCCGTCCGGCGCTTCAAGGGCACCCTCGACTCGGACGCGCTGGACGACCTCCTCGGGGAGAAGAGGTGCGCCTGGCACGACGAGGTGGAGAAGAGGGACCCTCTCTTCTGGAAGAAGATGTACGAGGCCGTGAACCTGATGGACGGCGAACGGGACCTGTGCGAGATCACGGAGTTCGTCTCCGCCGAGTACACCCCTACCGATATCGAGGACGTCCTCAGGTTCTTCTCGGACCTCAGGGCCGCCCGGCTGGTGCGGTGACGCGCGGCCATCGGTGGTGCTTCTGAAAAGGGGTGGAAGTGGTTTGGGCAGGGGCTCCTAGGAAGAACCCCTTCTCCTCATCGTATAGGCGACGACGACCACCGCTACTATCACGATGATCATCATCAGTACGATGAGCCCGCTGGCGTTCGCGCCGGCCTCGTCCTCGGAGGGCGCCTCGAAGCTGGTGTAGGCCGTGTACACGGGGTCGTGCACCACCCTGTAGCCGTTCCACTGCGGGAACGACACAGCGTACCAGAGCGGGTACGCGTTGAACCCGTCCTCGTTCGTCGGGGAGAGGCTCCTCTGTGCCAGGTCCAGGGGCCCGTCGTACACCGACTGAACGTAGTCGCTCAGGGCGTACGCGAAGATGCTCATGGCGCCGGCCGCGAAGCCCAGCTGCCATGCGACCAGGACCAGGTCGACCAGCCTCGCGCCGATGATGGCGTTCATGGCCTCTTCGTCGTCCCTGATGACGTAGTCGGTCGTCTCGTTTATGAGGTCGAACGTGCCGCGTGTGCCGACCTCCAGGGCCCTCTCGCTGTCATCGCCTACCTTCAGGACGATGTCCTCGTCGACGGGGGCGTTGATGTCAGGGTCTATCGTGCTCCCGGTCGTGTTGCCGGAGGCCCCCTGGTACTTGGAGGTGAACACCGTGACGAAGTGGACGACGCTCAGCCCCATGTTCTCGGGCAGGTTGTGCGGGTCGGCCGGGATTGGTATGCCGAGCAGGATGAGCCAGAGCTCCGTGACCTCGCCGATCGTGTACCATGTCTCAGCGCGGACCTCGCCGCTGTCAGGGTCCATCGTCACCTCGTACGTCACGGTGAGCTCGCTGAACTTCGCGATCCAGCCCGTCGCGAATATCGCGCTGGCGATGAAGTTCTCCGTGACGAAGGCGTACAGGTTCCTATACTGGATGCCGAACCTGTAGTGCCCCTCGCCGAGCTTCTCCACCGCCTGGACCTCCACCTCGGGCGGGTACGTGTCGTCCAGCGCCGCTGAGATCCCGAACGGTATGATGTAGTAGACCTTCTCGTTCCCGGGGTCTGGCAGCCCGTTCTGCCCGGGGCCGGTGCCGTTGTAGGTGTCGTCGAAGGCCATCAGGAAGGCGAACACGGCTCCGATGAACACCTCGTTGCCCTCAGGGGTGAAGTAGTGGATCCCGAACAGCTGGAACGGGACGTTCCCGGTGCCGTTCTCGTTCTCCACCATGTTCAGAGCCAGCAGGAACGCCGACACGTTCTCATAGTTCACGAACGAGGCCGAGAAGGTCACGTTGTCCCCGGCCGGGCTCTGGGCCGCGACGGACTCGTTCGTCCAGTACTCCTCCTCGAAGGAGTGGCCGAACACGGCCACCTCGTCTCCCTCCTGCCACGTCTCTGGCGGGAAGGCGCCTGCGCTGGAGACCAGCATGGCGCACAAGACTACGCTTGCCACTGCAACGAGCACTCTCTTCATGTGCATCACCATCCACACGCCCGGAGGCCGTCCGGGCATCCTGGCCAGGGATGGCCGTAGGGGCGGTTAATCCTTTCCGCTTCCCCGGGCCCCGGATGTCAGCGCAGCTCCTTCGCCCTCGCGTCCTTCTCGAAGAGGGTCTCGCCCCTGTAGTCGATCCTCAGGACCCTGTGGTAGGGTATGCTGGCGTCCGCCGTCTCGAAGAACACCCTGCCGAGCGACCGCACCGACCTCCCGCTGATCCTGAGGTTGTCGCCCGGCGCGCCCCTGTGCACGTACCATATCACGGCGTCGTCCAGCGACTCCCCGTCGGTCCACTTGAGCCTGTTCAGGACCTCCCTCGGGAAGACCATGGGTCATCAGTCCGCGAACGGGTTAATCATCCTTTCGACCACGCGTGCCCTGAGAAGACGGGGTTGGGGTTTGGAGGCCCTCTCAGAGGGCCTTGAGCTTCTCCTCGATCTTCACGGCCAGCTCGCGGACCTGGTCGAAGTGCTCCTGCGCGGGCGGCCCCTTCGGGTCGACGACGCCGAGGACCTCGATCTTCGAGCTCCCGAGGATCTCCTGGACGTGCTTGACCGCGCCTCCGGACCACCCGTGGGAGGTGAGGAGCGCGGTGTACTTCGTCGGCGCCCTCAGCTGCTTGACGAGGAGGGTCGCGTACGCGGCGACCGGGTGCATCATGTTCAGGACGGTCGGCGCGCCGACGACCACCACCGGCGTGTCGACGAGCTCCTTCGCGACGTGGCCTATCTCCGTGACCGTGAGGTCCGCCACGTTGACAAGTATGCCCCTCGCGACCAGCTCGTTCTTCAGCGCGTTCACGAGCTTCTCGGTGCTGCCCCACATCGAGACGTAGACGATGGCCACCTTCTTCTCCATCTTCTCGCTGGTCCACGCGGTGTAGGGCTCGAGTATGACCTTCGGGTCCCTCCAGATGACGCCGTGGGACGGGGCGATCATCCTGACGCCGAGCTTCTTGACCTTCTCGACGGCTGTCGCGCCCTGCCTCCTGAAGGGCATCATGATCTCCGCGAAATACAGCTTCGCCATGTCGAGGGCCAGCTCGTCGCCCATCTCATCAGAGTAGAAGGGCCCGTCCGCCAGGTGGGAGCCGAAGAAGTCGCACGGGAAGAGGATGCCGTCCTCCTCGAGGTAGGTGAAGATCGTCTCCGGCCAGTGCAGCCAGGGGGCGTCGACGAACCTGAGCGTCTTGCCGCCGAGCTCCAGCTTCGAGCTCTCGTCGACCACGATGATCCTCTCCGGGTCTATGCCGAAGTACATCATGGCCGCCTCCTTGCCCTTGGCGCTCGTCACCAGCTTCGCGCCCTTGGCGGCCTCGAGCACGTACCTGCCAGCGTCGGCGTGGTCCGGCTCCGCGTGGTTCATGATCACGTAGTCGATCTTCGAGACGTCGGTCCTCTCCGACAGCTTCGCGAACAGCTCCCCGCTGAAGCCAGGGTTGACCGTGTCTATGAGCGCGGTCTTCTCCGAGCCTACGACGAGGTACGCGTTGTAGCTCGTCCCGTGGGGCAGCGGTATGAGGCCGTCGAAGAGCCTGCGGTTGTGGTGCTTCACTCCTACCCAGAACACGTTCGGGGCGATCGATATGGTCCCTTTCGGTGTCTCAGCCATTCCCTAACACCTCTGTCATGAGTGAACCCCTCGGGGGTTCATAGCCTTGTTGCCGTTCTCCCCCCTGAGCGCCTACAGAAGATTGAAAAGGCGGTAACGCTTTGGACGGGGCAGTACCTGGAACCCGAGACCGTGGCACGACCCAGGACATGCGATACCAAGGTGACTGTACGATGGATCTGAAGTCGAAGATCAAGCGGGTCCCGGAGTTCAAGGGCGTCGTCTTCTGGGACATCACGCCCCTTCTCAGGGACAAGCACGCCTTCAAGCAGTGCATCAAGGACCTGGCCGACCACTTCAGGAAGGACGACGTCACCGTCGTCGTCTCGAACGAGGCCAGGGGGTTCATAATAGGCGCCCCCGTGGCGCACGAGCTCGGAGTTGGCTTCGTCCCAATACGGAAGAAGGGCAAGCTGCCGCCGGAGGTGCGCGCGCTGAGCTACTCCAAGGAGTACGAGTCGGACGTCATCGAGATCAGGGACGACGGCATACAGAAGGGCGACAGGGTCCTCCTCGTCGACGACCTGCTCGCCACGGGCGGGACCATCAAGGCCAACGCCGACCTGGTCGAGAACCTGGGCGGCACGGTCGTCGGCATGGGCTTCCTGGTTGAGCTGGAGTACCTGAAACCGAGGGAGTACCTCGGCGACAAGTACCACATCCACTCGCTGGTCACCCTCAAGAGCACGGACGAGTTCTGAACGTTTTCCGAGCGGGGGAAACGAAGTTTCAATTACCCGTCAGTCGTTCATAAACAGCATGGTGCTCGAAGCCCTGAAGGCGTCGCTGGCCGAGGCCCCTGTGATTCTGCGCGGCGAGTACGAGTACGTGGTCCACCCCCTCACGGACGGCATACCCCGCGTGGACCCGGGCATGTTGAACGAGGTCATCGAGGCGCTGGTCGCCATGGGCGACTTCGACTGCGACGTCATAGTGACGGTCGAGGCCCTGGGGATACCCCTGGCCACCGCCCTGTCGCTCAGGACCGGCAAGCCGTTCAACGTCGTGAGGAAGAAGATGTACGGCCTCCCCGGCGAGGTCAACCTGGCCCAGGTCACGGGCTACTCGAAGTCCACACTGTTCATCAACGGCATACAGCCGGGCGAGAGGGTGACGATAGTCGACGACGTCGTGAGCACGGGCGGGACGCTTTGGGCGATCGTCGAGGCCCTGAAGAAGATGCAGGTCAAGGTCGTCGACATCCTCGTCGTGCTCGAGAAGACCGACAAGAAGGCCGAGATAGAGAGGAAGATCGGCTGCCCGATCAAGACCCTCGTCAAGGTCGAGGTCGCCGAGGGCAAGGTCCGGGTCCTCTAGGTGTATATGTGCGTAAAAGCGCATGTTCATGATTATAGCCTCGGCTGTTGAACATTTTATGGGTATACGTGTCCGGCGGGGGCGAAGCGTACCTGCAGGGCGAACCTGCAGTACCGCGCGCTTCGTTCGCTGTGCGTGTCCGAGCTCGGCCTCCTCGCCTCGATCATAGCCTCGGCCTCCGCGGGTTCGGCGGTCGGCTTCCTGACCGGCCTGGTCCCGGGCCTGCACGTGAACAACCTGGCTGCAGCCACCGTCGCGTACGCGGGCGCGTTCGTGGCCCTGTTCGCACTCGTAGGCGGGGCCACCGGCTCCGACGACAGCGGCATAATGCTCTCCTGCTTCCTCGTGTCCGCCCTGGTCTCGCACAACTTCTCGGAGGCGGTGCCCAACACCTATGTCGGGATACCTTCAGGAGACGCGATAACGGTCCTGCCCGCGCACAGGCTCGCGAGGGCAGGCCTCGGGTGGACCGCGGTGAAGGCGTCCCTGGACGGGAACCTCGCCGGCGTGCTGCTGGGGGCTGCGTCCCTCGTGCCGGTCTCGTTGCTGCTCGGCCCCTCGACCGGCCTTTACGACCAGGTGAGGGCGGTCATGGGGTACCTGATAGCCCTGCTATCCGCCGCCCTGGTGCTCTCCGACGGCCTCGTCGTGCCGGCCGCGCGCAGTCGCGCAGCCGCGAGGGCGCTGCGGACGCTGAAGGTGATGGCCGTGTTCTCCGCCGCGGGCGCCCTCGGCTTCGTCGTGCTCGACACGAACTACTTCGCCGCCAGCATCCCCGGCTGCAGCACCCCGTTCGTCCCACGGTCCTCGCTCCTGCTGCCCCTATTCGCGGGCCTGTTCGGCCTGCCCACCCTCATGTTGAGCATGGGGGCCGCTAGCTCCCGCGACCCTGGCCTGTCGTGCGGGTGCAAGGTCCGTGACTCCCGCGACCTCAGGGGCGTCGCGATGTCGCTGGTCGGCGGCGTCCTCGTCGGCTGGATCCCCGGCCTCACCTCGGGGTCCGCTGCGACCCTGTGTTCCTCCGCCCTCCGCGGTCCCGCGGAGGAGGCGGACGACGTCGAGGGCTCAAGACGGTTCATCTGGCTCTACTCCGCTGTGTCCTCGGCCGGGGCGGTGCTGTCCGTCGGCGCCCTCTTCACGATACTCCGCTCCAGGAGCGGCGTGATGGACGCCGTGTCGCGCTTCCTGTCCCCCGAGCCCGTGGGCGCCTCGCTGCCCGGGCTGATGGAGCCGGCTGGCATCCTCCTCTCCATGGTGCTGTCGGCGCTGCTATCGTACAGCATCATGGACCTGATGCGTGACAGGCTCCGGAGCATCGGGAGAGCGCTGTGCTCGAGGGGACTGGCGATGGGCGCGGTCCTGTTCGTCTGCTCGCTCGTCGCCGTGCTCACCGGGCTTCGCGGCCTGCTCCTGCTGTCGACCGCCTGCTGCCTCGGCGTGCTCCCTCCCCTCATCGGCGTGAGGAGGATCCACCTGATGGGGTGCCTTCTCGTCCCTATAGCCTGGACGTTCCTGTCGTGATGGGCCAGAGGGGGATGGCCCGCGCTCCATTCACCTGATAAGACATGTTGATAGAAGGTGGAAGGGCCCCGTCTTCTTCTCCCCCCGTTTAAAATGGCGGGGACCCATTCCCGGCCCTGGTCGGTTAATCTTCCTCTTTGGGAAGAGGCCAGGGTTCAATACCCAGCTTAATGGGCCCGCCTGCCCAAGGCGGGCGCCCTTCCACCTTTATTGTGATCTCCTCGCCCGTGTCGAGGTTCTCGATGTGCCATGCCTCCAGCACGGTCTGGTCGTCCTCTTCGGCCAGCTCCCCGGTCACGTTGACCCTGTCGCCGACCCCGACGACGTCCCTCACCGTGACATCCTGGGTGAGCCAGTACCACCACGGACCGAACTTGACCTGGATCAGCTCGCCGTCCCGGGTCTCGAGCATGAAGGAGCCTGCGCGCTCGTCGCTGAGGTCGCAGTCGTCGTCATCGTCCTCGGCGTCGCAGCAGACGAACTCCTTGACCTCTCCCTCGATGGAGACGAGGTCGTAGTCGTCGCCGTCGACTAGCGCGATAGACACCGGCACTGCTACCAGTCCTAGCACAGCGATAGCTAGTGCGGGCATGGCGAACTTAGAGCTGAACATGCGCGCTCCTACCCCCCTCAGTCTTGGTTCCCCATTTCGGCAGCATGCTATATAAACATATCTAGTACTGACTACCTCTCTAGAACAAGCCTCGAAATTTGCCGTCCCCGGCCCCTTTTCCAGCGTATTCTGCGAGCAGGCGGGCGCGGTCCCACCCCATGGGCATGAGCATCGTCTCCGCGGCCCTGAGCAGCAGGTCGACGTACGCCTCTGGGTCGTATTCCCCGTCCGAGGCGAAGGGCTCGGCCCTCACCCTGCGGCCGAGGTCCTTGCTCTTTGAGGACGTTATCACGAACCTCACCTGCTCCCCCGGGTTGATCTCTATGCCCTCGGAGTCGAGCTGGTGCAGTGCGGCCACCGCGTCGTTCAACTGACTGTAGTCCCCCAGGGCCTTGGACACCCTCCTGGTGAGGAGCAACCTCTCCGCTGGAACGGCCCCGGACAGGGCCTCGTCGACGTACCTGTCGACGACGTCCAGTGCCTCGGGGACGAGGTCTGCCAGCATCCTGGAGTCCTCGGCCTTGGAGAACTGCGCGAGCATGTCCTGCTGCATGTCCCTCACGAGGCCGCAAGTGTCCCTGCGCCTGAGCTCTATCCCGCGCAGCTTGAGCCTCCCGTCCTCGAACAGGCCGTAGTACCTGTTCAGCGCGCCGACGCCGTGCGTCTTGTCCGGCAGGAAGACGACCCACTTGTACACGCCCTCCGGCTCCAGCGGTATCCCGATGTGGCCGGAGACGTGCTCGCAGAACCTCCGCGGGTCCCCGTCCCCCTTGAGCCAGAGCGAGTCGACGATGCCGTGCAGGATCTCGAACCCGTGCGCCTCCGCGATCTCCGAGGCCTGGAGCATCAACTCCCTCCCGTACGCGTTGATGGCCTCGTGGCACTCGATCCTCCCGAAGCGCGCGTTCCTGTATCCGGTGTAGCCGAAGCAGTTGTGCGTCACGACGCCGTTCGCGAGGGCGAAGCCGTGCACCGGCTCGGCCACGGAGAAGCAGTACACGTGGTCGCCGGTCGGGCCAGCGCTCCCGACGGACTCCACCGCCGCGCTGCGCTCGGCGCTGCCGTACAGCGGCGGAAGGACAGGGAGCAGGTCTCCAATGACGACCTCGTCCGCCCTCTTGACGAGCATGCCCTCCCCGCGAAGGACGAGGCACGGGTGGTCCGGCGTGGCCAGCACCTCGCCGTGGCTGGTCCCGAGCCGGACCATGCTCTTGGGCGCGGGGAACCTGAAGACCCCGGTGACGGTCTTGGTCTCTGGTTGCATCTCCTCGTCCAGCCCGAACAGCTGGATGCCCGATGTCGGGGCCAGCTCGCCGCAGGCGTCGCCGCACCCCTCCTCCACGACCTCGGATATCGGCCGCACTTCGAACCTGCCGTCCCGCTTGAACGGCACCTCGGTCGAGCCGTCCAGGCACGTGACCAGGAGCCACTTCAGTATGTCCACGCGCTCCTTGTAGCCCTTGACGTCGCCGACGCCCGCGCGCACCATCCTCTTCAGCCTGGTCCTCCTCTCCACGACGGGCTTGAGCACGCGCGGTATCAGCCCGACGCGCTTGTCGCATGTGCCGTAGCCGAGCACGGGCACCCTCCTGGCCGGGTCGGGGCAGCAGCCGCACATGATCGTCTCCGGGGAGATGTTGAACCTGACCATGATGTTCGGGTAGAGGGACGTGAAGTCGACCTCCAGGACGCGGTCGTGCACGCCCACGACCGGCTCGTAGATGAACCCGCCCCGGTCCGATACAATCAGCTCCTGGGCGGTCTTGAAGCCCTCGGGGACGTTCTTCTTCCAGAGCACGAGGTACCCGTCCCTGAGCGCCTGGTCCACCTCCATGGAGCTTATGGTGCTCCCGGGCGAGAGCCTCGCCAGCTCCTGCAGCGGGACCGCCGATATCCGCGAGAGGTCGATGAGCCCCTCGAGCCCGCTCTCGATGTACATGAACGAGCTGGAGCGGTCTATGTGCACCCTGCCCTTGAGCGAGTACGACGGCGGCTTGTACTTGATCTGGCCGTAGGTGAAGTACGACTTGCCCTTCCGCTCGGTCCGGACGTCGTCATCGTCCCTCCCGAGGCGCAGCGACCCGAGCCCGAGCGCCTTCGCCTTCCTGTAGAGATAGGGTATGGCGAACGCGTCGCCCCCGTCGGTGTAGACGATGTCCGGGTCGGCCTCGCCGAGCATCTCTACGACACCCTTCAGGACGCGCTCCTCGTCGCCGTCCACCACGGAACCTCCGACCTTCGCGCCCACCAGCCTGTCGTCGAACGCCGGCACGCCGTGCTTCGACGCGGAGCTCACGGACAGCTCCGTAGCCCTCAGAGGGGGCTTCTCGTACTCGAACGCGAAGCGGTCCTCGCACATGACGGGCGCGGGCCTGAAGTCCATCAGGCCCATAGGGAACAGGTCCCTCTCAGAGAAGAACCGCTGGCTGAACCTTAGGTCGACGTTGAAGAGGGAGAAGTCCCGGTACCTTCCGCGGTTGTCGATGGTGTGGGCGACGTCCTCGATGCGCGAGTACCTCTTCACGGCGACGGAGAGCACCTCGCGCGGTTCCTCGCCGAGCCAGGTGCTCTTCATCCCCCGCTCGACTGGGCCGACCGCGTCCAGGATGGGCAACGCCCTCTCGAGGTCGTCCATGGCGCCCGCGCTGCCGTGCGCGTAGATCCTCGGGACGAAACCCCTCTCGACGACCTTCTGCGCGCCCTTCCTGGTCCTGACCCAGTAGACGAGCGCGTCGTGCCCGTAGTCGGGGTAGATGTCCAGGAGCCAGCCCTTCATCCCTCGGGCTCACCGTTCCCGAGAACCCCGTCCTGCCCCCCTATTCCCTTCCTCAACCTGGCCAGCTCCTTCTCGTGCTCCAGCAGCATCGACAGCAGCGCCGACTCGGTCGGGTCCATGCTGATCGCGTAGGTCGCGGCGGACGCGTGCATCCTGGCCTTGTTCATGAGCTCGTCGAACGCCTCGCGGTCGCCCTTCCTGAGCGCGCGCCTGAAGTCGTTCCACTGCTGCGCCATGGCCTCGAGGGCCAGCCTATATGTGGGTACCGTCCTCCCCGTGTTCGTCCCCCCTGAAATCCGGCAGAATGGTCTGGTTCCACGGCACCGGGTGGAACACGGCCGAGCGCCCCTCCCTCGGCAGGCTGACAAGGACGCCGTCCCTGCGTTCCTTCACGCTGATGACGGCGTCGGATTCGGCCCTGAGGAGGTTCAGCATCCTCTCGTTGCGTGGCACGCGGCCGGGCGTGCGGTCCGTCACGAGCGATATCGTCTCATAATCCCTGGTCACCCGCCTTATGTCCTCGGCACACCTCCTCAGGAGCTGGTACGCCTCCATCCACTTCATGTCCTTGTCAAGGAACATGTCGGTGAGCGAGGACACGATGACCATCGCGGGGGAGCTCTCCCCGACCTCCTCCTCCAGCCTCTCGTCTATGAGCGTGACGAGCTGGTACGCGGTGAAGGCCCTGGATATGTTCACCCTCGAGAGCACGTCCCTCCTGTCGATGCGCATGCGCTTGCACAGGGCGCTCAGGGCGTACGGGTCGACCGAGTTGCCCCCGTCGATCCACACGACCTCCTCGTCCAGCTCCGCGACGGCCTTGACGCAGAGGAGGTGGAGGAGGTCCGACGGGTACCTGCTGTCCCCCTCGAAGAGCGCGACCTCGGAGGACCTGAAGCCGCCCACCAGCGCGTCGATGGGCGAGACCGAGGTGTGCAGCACCCGTTCCATCCGGAGCTGCTCGCACCCGAGCGAGTGCGCTTCGGGGATCTCCGTGGAAGAGGCGGTTCTCTGGAGCTGCAAGGCGTCACCGGCCCTGAATCAATCCGCCGGCGAGGAGTTAAGGCGATGGAGGGGGGAGTCGGGTGAAACTAGTCGGTTAGATATTAGTCTGGCCTCCTCGTCTTGCGGTCAAACCGACTGCCCCCACCTCACCAAGGATTAATAATGCGTATTCATTTCTCTCTCCCGAATTTGTCGGGTGGTCGCAGCTGCCGTCAGAGGAACCGTCGAAGGACTCACGGGAGTACTTGAGGGAGGTCGTCCGTAGCAATGGCCGTGCTGGTGAGTTCTGGCACCGCGACGGGCTGCTGTGCGTGCAAATCAGGAACCCCGCCTTCGGGAACATCAGGTTCACCGTCGACCCTGAATCGTTCGGAGGGCGGGGGTGCATAAACGCTGCAACCCGCCCGAGGCATGTAGGCGACCCGTTCGGATGGAAACGGATAGGTTTCGTGGGGTTCGCACGGAAGCTCAAGCCGCGGATGGACGACCAGATTCTTCTCTTCTTCCACAGATCCATCTCTGAAGCACGGGCCTTCGTAGGGCTATCGGAATCCCAAGCGAGACGCAGTCTGAGCCTTTCGCCTCGCGCCGCTTCACAGAGATACGTGAGCGCGGCCGCGGATCTCGTCGGCCGCGTCCAGCAATTCGTCAACTCCCAGCTGGCGGATGGCCAGCCGTCGCTGTCTGCGTCCCTAAAATGGAGGGGGGACAACGGAGACCAGAACATCGGCGCGGACCTGCTATCTCTCTACGATTTGCTGGGCGAGATGAACGTTTCAAAACTTCTCTTCGGGCCGGTGTTCTCCCCGCCGGACAACGCCCTACTGAACAACGCAATCTCGTTGGTGAGTCGCGAGATCGAAACACTCTGTAGCTCGCTGGAACCACGTGCCTTCGACATCGCGATCCTCAACATCACGATGGAGTTGCTCGATTCATACCTGATATCGCTCAACATGCTCACCAGCAAGTCGCTCATGCTACCAGCTTTCACCGAGCCGACCGCGAGGGCGTTCGCACAGGAGGTTTACTACTCGTTGCAGGAGGCGAGGGTGGTCGCTGAGAACGTGTTCACGGCAGCCCTGCTCACCGGCCATCCCCCAGACCTCACGCGCTGGATCTCTGAGTTCCGATACAACGACTACGCCCTGAGGGAGCTGCTCGAAAAGATGCGCTCGGCACACCCGAGGATCCACGGGACGTCGTCCGACATGTCTGTTCTCTGCCGGGACCGGTTCAGGTATCCTCCTGAGGTCTGCTGGTGGATGTGGCACGCCACTGAGACGGAGATGGGCGCCCCCCTGGCGAGGATTTTCGACTTCAATTCGCTGGAAGTCTCGTCCGCGCTGGGCCAGAGGCAGAGACCGTCCGACGAGATATCCACGGCTGAGGGGCCAGAGGCGCTGGTGGGGCAACAGGTCGAGGTATTCATCGTCCGGACCCCCGTCCCGCCCCTCCTAGGCACCAGCCTGGCGCTGAAGGTGACCGAGGCGACGAAATCAGAACTCGACGAGGCTGGATATTTCATCGCGCTCCCACAGGAGCCAGTTAACCTGACCAACGACTCGGGGGAGGTTCTGACGCTCAGCAAGTTCAGGTTCGGCAGCTCCCTCCCGCGCTCCCCTCCGCAGGCGGTCTTGGATGCTGGCTTCAACTCGACGATGAAGACTAACCCGTACAAGAAGGTGATGGTCGATGTGTCGGCAGAGTTCTCTGCCGGTGCGTCTGCAGGTGCCCCTGCGGACTTCTCGTTCATAGGGTTCGGCCTGCTCGGCCTCATCGAACCCGGGCAGCCATCCATCTTCGAGATTCAGAGATACAGGCTGGTGCAAGATTTCATAAAGGAGCGAGAGGAAGCTGCCAAGGCGTGGGACGTGGACTATGCGAGGTGAACGATGACCGACCTCAAGAACGACTCCTTGGGCGAACAGGAACTCCAGTCTCTTCTGAAGAGAATCGACAAGATGGTCCCTGTCGAGGAGTCTGAGCAGCGCCTGACGGCTTCCTCGAGGAGGACCGCGTACGGTCGTCTCATCGTCGCAATCGCCTGGGTTGTCGCGTTCAGCACGCTCTGGGCGATACTCTACTATAACACCCTGATCGAGAACTCGGATTCCTTCGCGTATGTCTTCCCGCGCCTTTCAATCTCAGTCGGGCTCATCGCCTCGGTCGTGCTGCTCCGCATGACCGACAGGTTGGCCCTCAGATGGGCCCTGATTGCCGCGGTCGCGATAATGGTGGTATCGAGGAGCATGGTGTGAGAGGAGGCGCCTCGCCGCGCCAGATCAGCCTCAGCGGTGCCAGGGGTTCTGCGCCGTGCTGGGAACCGTAGACCAATGTTTAAGTATCCATATCCTCCTCTTCAAATCGTACCTATTACACTGATTGATAACGACCACACCGGATGGGGCTGAATATTATGCCATCCAAGTCCAAGAGCACACGGTCTACCACACCATCGCGACCCAGGAAGTCATCCCGTTCAGGCGTCGATTACCCTGGCGGCGTAGACGAGCGCGAGGTGTCGAGGTCCAGGAAGGCGGCCATGCTCCAGCTGCGCATGGGCCGGCTCGCCCACGTCCTGAGCATCGCCTCGGGGCTGGCCCTTGCTGCCACCGCTGTCCTCGCATACCTGCTCGTGAACTGGGACTACCTTGCGACGGCCCCCGAGTATGTGACAGTGCTGAAGTGGGTCGTGCCCCTCTGCGCAAGCCTTGTCGTAGCAGTCTTAGCGCTCGCCTTCAAGTGGGAGCCGTACTTCGCGGACAGGAGTGACTCGCACTTCATCGTGAGCTTCGCTGCGGTCGCCGTTCCGGCCCTGCTCATCGCCCTCATAGGCCTCGACGAGGGCGGATACCTGGCCCTCGGCAGGCCGGACTGGCTGTACCCGGCCTCCATGCTCGGCATGAGCCTCACGTTCATCTCCCTCGCCATGGCCTGGGAGGGCCACGGGAGGCGGAAGGTCATCAGCATAGCCGCCGCGGCGTTCCCCCCGGCCCTGCTCGTGTTCCCCATCATCTGGTACTTCCCGGAGAGCGAGCTGGCCAGCATACTCCCAATGGCCTACCTCGGGAGCGCTGTGGCGATGCAGCTCAGCGGCTCCATGCTCCACATCATATCCAGCTCCACCTCCGTCCAGGAGCGCGAGGTCCTCAAGGCCAGCGACGGCAAGCTCAAGGTGCTGTTGGAGGAGGTCGACAAGCGCAAGGAGGCGCTCGAATACCGCGAGGACGCGATGCGCTCCAGGGAGTCGGACCTCGAGGCCTACGAGAAGAGGCTCACCGAGGAGATGTCCTCCATCGACGAGAGGAAGAAGCAGATCGAGGCGATGGAGGCCGAGGCCGAGATCCGCGTGGACGGGGCCAGGAAGGCGGGCGAGGAGCTCGCCCACAAGGAGGCGGAGATCGAGGGCAAGCTCGAGGCGATGAGGCTCACGCAGGCCGACCTCGACATCCAGACCAAGGACCTCGAGAAGGGCCTGAAGGCCGTCGCCGCCAGGGAGCAGAAGCTCGCGGCCAGGGATGGCGAGCTCAGCAAGCGGGAGCTCGAGATACAGGCCAGGGAGAGGGAGTCCAAGAACAAGGTCACCGAGATACAGGGCATGGAGGCGGAGCTCGACATCTGGGACAAGGAGCTCCAGGGGCTCCAGAAGGCCCTCACCGAGAGGGAGCGGCAGGTCAGCGTGAGGGAGGGCTCGATCGACTTCAAGGGCATCGAGCTCCTCGCGGCGAAGCAGCAGCTGGGCAAGGTCGTCGCCGAGAAGACGACCGTCAAGACGCTCGAGCAGCAGCTCCTGATGAAGCAGGAGTCCCTGGCCGAGAGGGAGATCGCCCTCAAGGGCAGGGAGGACGAAATGAGGAAGGCGTCGGAGCGCGCCCAGAGGCTCATAGAGCGCTCAGACAAGCAGATGAACGAGCTCGTGGACAAGGAGGCGTCCGTCCTCCAGCGCGAGAAGGTGCTGGCCGAGAAGGAGGCCGAGCTCAAGAACGCCCTCACCGCCATGAACGAGCAGCTGGCCGAGGCGCAGCGCGTCCGGTCCGCGGTGAGCGACCGGGAGAAGCAGTACCTGTCCCTGACCGAGGCCACCAGGACCAAGATGGTCGGCATGACCGCCAAGGAGCAGGAGGTCGAGCGGAAGATGGCCACCCTCGCGAGGCGCGAGGAGAGCGTCACGGACCTCGAGAAGAGGCTCAAGGCGGAGCAGGAGCAGATGAACTCCAAGCTCAGGATGCTCCTCGAGAAGGAGAAGGACCTCAAGGCCGCGGAGGCCAAGGTCGCCGTCCGCCAGGCGGAGCTGGAGTCCATGGAGCGGGAGACGCTCGTGACCGTGGACGAGGTCGAGAGGTACAGGCACGAGCCGGAGCCGGCCGAAGCGGACCAGTCGTACAAGGCCCTCGAGGTGAGGGAGAGGCACCTGCGCGAGAAGGAGCAGGAGATGAAGTCCAGGCTCTACCAGCGCGAGAAGGAGCTCGAGCAGCGCGAGCACGCCCTCCAGGCGCGCCTGAGGAAGGACATCGACGAGATGGAGGCGGAGGTCGAGACGGAGGTCGTCGAGGAGAAGGTCAAGACCGGGATAGAGCGCCTGGACGACCTGCTCCTGGGCGGGATGCCGTTCTCATCCAACGTCCTTTTCGTCGGCCCGCAGTTCATAGGCAAGGAGACAGCGATGCTCCTGCTCATAGCGGAGGGCCTCAAGAAGGGGGTCCCGGCGGTCATCGTCACGACGTCGCGCCCGCCGCACGAGATCGCGACGGACATGGCCCCGATCCTGCCGACGTTCATGGAGTTCGAGCAGCTGGGCCTGGTCTACTGGATAGACGCGTCAGGGCTGGCGCAGGACTCCGCCCCGAGGAGGAACACGGTCAGGGTGAAGGCGGCGGACGACTTCCAGGGCATATCGAAGGCCCTGGACTCCACGATCAAGGCGGTGCTCGCGAGCGGCAGGAAGTACTTCAGGCTCGCCTACATGTCACTGTCGATGAGCCTCACGAGCGCGGACGAGAAGAAGGCCGTGCAGTTCGTGCAGGAGCTGTCCAGCAAGGTGAGGCAGTCCCACGCCGTTGCGGCGTACGCCCTCGAGCGGGGCATGCACACCGACCAGCAGCTCGGGTCCATACAGACGCAGATGACGGGGGCCATACACTTCAAGACGGAGAAGCAGAAGACGCTCCTGAGCGTAGAGGGGATATGCGACGCCCAGACGAGGAACTGGGTCGACTACAGGCACACGAACAAGGCCCTCATGATCGGGGCATTTTCGCTCGAGCGGATAAGATAGTCATATACCCGGACCGCACGTCCCCGACGCAGGAGTCCAGGACTTGATACGCCTAGGCAACGGGATCGTGCTCGAGGAGGGCGGGCGCAGGTTCAGGTTCGACCCGAGGAGGACCGTCCAGGGTGATCTGAACCTCGTCTCGCACGCGCACTCGGACCACATACCGTCATCGTTCCGCACGCTGGAGGTCGCCTGCTCGGCGGTGACGCGCGACCTCGTCATGATGAGGCGGGGCAAGGAGCTGACGCTGGCCCGCGACCCCGACGTGGCCGTCCTGGACGCGGGCCACATACCCGGCTCGAGCATGTTCCTCGTCTCCGGGGACAGGTCCGTGCTGTACACCGGCGACTTCTGCACCAGGAAGAAGGCGCACCTGGACCCCGCGAGGCCGGTCAAGTGCGACGAGCTCGTGGTCGAGGCCACGTACGGCAGGCCGAGGTACGTGTTCCCGGACCACGAGGAGATCCTCGGCGTGGCCCGCGACTGGCTCCAGGACCTCGTCGGCCACGGGAAGTCAGCGGTGCTGTACGCATACCCTCTGGGGAAGTCCCAGGAGCTCTCGCTCGCCTTCCGCGACCTCCCGCTCCGACTGCACCCGTCCATCGCGGAGAGCAACAGGGTCCTGTGCCGGCACGGCTACGACCTCTGCGTCGAGGAGATGGACGAGCGCGGGCCCGGAGGGCCGGTCGTCTACATCACCTCCGGGATGGGGAAGGACAAGGAGAGGGTGCTCAGGATGAGGAAGGAGGGGGCGAAGACCGCAGCGTTCTCCGGCTGGGCCCTGGACAGGAGGTTCTCCTGCACCACGACGATAGACGAGGGCTTCCCGCTCTCGGACCACTGCGGCTACGACGAGCTGATGTGGTTCGTCGAGAAGTGCTCGCCGCAGACCGTATACACGACGCACGGGTTCGACAGGGCCTTCGCGGCCTCAGTGAGGAAGGAGCTCGGCATCGAGGCGAGGCCGCTCGTGGCGAAGCAGAGGACCGTCGACCAGTTCTGCTGACTCACTCCTCCGAGGTGGTCCAGCCCTTCTCGTATGTGCCGGGGGACATGAACACCCTGGAGACGTCTATCGCGAAACCCTCGGACCGCTTCATGATCTCCTCGGCGTCCATGAGCGCGTGGCCGAGCGCGACCCCCTCCCCGCTGAGGGTCATTACGGCGACGATCCCGCCCTTGCGTATGTCCTGGTCGAGCGTCACAATTCCCGGCATCGCGACGTTGGCCCCGTGGCACACGGCGTCGACCGTCGAGTCCTTGACCTCGACCTTCGGGATCTGGGAGAGCAGCACCTCCATGGGCCTGAGCATCCCCCTGAGCGCGGAGTCGTCGCCCTGCCTGTGCGCCTCCATCGCGTCCTTGAGGTCGTGAAGCTGGACTGCGTCCTTCTCCGTGAGGGCGCCGGCCCTGGTCCTCCTGAGGTCCTGCAGGTGCGCCCCCGCCGCGAGCGCGTCGCCCATGTCCACCGCGAGGCTCCTGATGTACGTGCCGGCGTCGCACTCGACGTCGAACAGGACGTCCCTGCCCGAGACCTCCAGGACCCTGAGCTGGTGGACCCTCCTGGTCCTCTGCTCCCTCTTGACCGCCGAGCGCATCGGCGGGGTCTGGAATATCTCGTCCGTGAACTCCGTGACGGCCGAGTCGAGCCTCCTGCGGTCGACGTTGCCGTGCATCCTCATGACCCCGACGTAGGCCTTGGTGCCGTAGTGGAGCACGTCCATCGCGCGGACCGACGTGCCCACGCCGACGGGGAGGACGCCCGTGACCCTGGGGTCCAGCGTGCCCCCGTGGGCGGCCTTGTCCGCCGCGAGTATGTCCTTGGTCCAGGTGGTGACCTGGTGTGACGTCGGGCCCGAGGGCTTGTCTATGACGACGACGCCGTTGCGGAGGAGCTCCTCGACCGTGCGCTCGGCCGGGCTCTTCCCCGCGCCGGACCTGAACGCCTTCTTAGCCTTGACGAGCATCTTCGCCATTCTTCCTCCGGGCCTCCTTGACTATGATGTCCGCCAGCTCGTCCGGGGCCATCTCCCCGGACTCGAGCCAGAGGTCGTACGATATGCAGTCGGAGGGGTCGATGCCGTAGAACGCCTTGTACCTCTTCCTCTCCGAGCGCTCCCTCACCCTCATCTCCGCCAGGACCGCCGCGGGGTCCTTGCCCTCGCGCTGGGCTATCCTCGCGGCCCTGACCTCCTCGGGCGCGTTGACGTAGACGGTGAGGGCCGGTATCCCCCTCATCCTGATGAGCGCGGCCGTGAGCCTCCCCTCGAGGACTATGTCCGCCTTCGACTCGGCGATCTCCAGGGTCCTCCTGTCGAGCTCCTTGTCTATGGTCTCGTCCTCCTCGGCCAGCGCGCCGAACATCTCGAGCCCGACCCCCCTCTCCTCGGCCAGCCCCCTGAAGACCTGGCCGACGAGCACCAGATCGTACCCGAGCGCCTTCGCCACGAGGGCGGAGACGGTGGTCTTGCCGCTTCCTGGGGGCCCGGAGACTGCGATCCTCATGGGGACACTCCCACTAAGGAGCCTTCTCCTCGGCCTTAACCCCTTCGCCCGCCTCGAGCTCCCTCAGCCTCTTGGAGAAGCTGAACTGCTTCAGGAGCTTCTGCAGGACCTGCCCGAAGGGGAGGGTCATGAGCGAGTACAGCAGGACCCAGTTCGGGAGCAGGTTCGAGTTCCTCATGCTCGAGTTGAACTCCCACGGGACGGAGAACGTGGTGGACCCGAGCCCCATGTAGACGAAGTTGGCGAGCCAGGCGAATATGGGGATGATGACTATCATGGTGACGGGCATGAGCTTCATCTGCGACTGGGAGGTCCTCAGCCCCTGCGCCATCATCTCCGGCTGCATCTCCTGCAGCTTCTTGAGCTTGAAGGTGTTGTTGCTGGTCCTGGCCTCCCTCAGCTCCTTGTTGAAGGCCGCGGATATGCGCTGGCTCCGCGCCTGCGCGACCCAGTCGATGAAGAAGTGCCTCACCGTGGTGCTGAAGAAGGTCATGATCAGGCCCGTCAGGAGGAGAGTGACTATCGGTATCTCCCCGTCGAACCCCACGAGGGGCTCGAGGCCGTAGCCCACGTACGTGCCCAGGGTCTGCCTGATGTTCGGGTCGAACAGGACGAAGATGGCGACCATGAAGGCGAGCAGGAGCATCAGCTGGTTGCCCATGTCCGGCTTCGGCGGCCTCCCGCCGGCGCCCGCAGAGCCCGCAGCAGCACCCGCCATCTGCCTACTCCCCGCCGAAGAAGCCCCTGAGCACAGGGTGCATCTCCATCATCTGCTCCCTGCCGATCGCGTCGTACAGGTTGATCATGATGCCCACGGCCAGCAGCACGCCCGTGCCCGAGGCGTTGCCCACGGTCCCTATCAGGTCCGCGCCCGCGGCGAGCGCTCCCACAGTCGCACCGGATATCACCGTCACGACGGGGATGTACCTCTCGAGCACCCTCTTGAGCACGCGCGGGTCCCTCCTGAAGCCGGGGATCTGCATCCCGCTCGACTCTATCTGGGACGCCACGGCCTCCGGGCCCATGTTGGTCGTCTCTATCCAGAACTTGGCGAACAGGATGGAGCCGAGTATCATGACCGTCACGTAGACGATGACGTGTATGCCTATCTGCAGCCTGGTTTTGTCGAGCCCCAGGGCACCAAGGTACTGATCGCTGAGGAGCGGGAGCAGCCAATCGCTGAAGCCGTTCACCGTCGACAGGTAGTACGCGAGTCCTCCGGACGGGGTCGTGGCGCCGGGCTCGTAGTAGCCGAGCATCCAGTTCTCGCCCAGGAGCGGGACGTTCGAGAAGCTCGGGTGGCTCCAGAACAGCATCGAGAACATGCTCACGTTCGCGAGCAGCGCGGCCATCAGGATGACCGGGATGTTCGACGCGTAAATGAGCTTGATCGGGTACCTGCCCCTCGCGCCCCTGGCGCCGCCGTGCGCCAGCGGGAGCTCGATCCTGCTCGACTCGGTGTACGCGACGAACAGGAATATCACTATCGTGCCTATGAGCGCGACCATCGGGTTCGGCTGCGCCAGGAATATCTGTTCATAGCCGGTGCTGGACAGCTCGCCCGCCGACATGTGGTGGAATATGTATATGGTCTTGGGTATCGTGCCCGCCGGCGTGTTGTCCATGCTGATGGGCACCGTCTGGTCCACGGGGTGCCAGTTCAGGGTGCCCGTGAATATCTGCTGGGCCACGCCTGCGGCGATGAACAGCGATATCCCGCTCCCTATGCCCCACTTCGAGACCACCTCGTCCATCAGGAACACGAGGTAGGAACCCACGAACAGCTGCGCCACTATGAGCGCCCTGGCGATGTTCTCGCCGTCCCCCCCGAAGAGGGAGTCCATCCCGTCGGTGAACTTGGCGGACGGCTCCATGAAGCCGTACACCTGGGGCACCGACTCCACGAGTATCATGATGAGGACGAGGAGCTTCTGGGTGCCCTGGTAGATCGCCTTGTCCTCGTCGTTCTTGAGGTTGA
>CAZXWO010000014.1:0-41201 GCA_964644565.1 uncultured Thermoplasmata archaeon
GTGCAGTAGCCGGCCCTCACGGCCTCCGGGCGCTCCGTCGAGAGCCTCATGACGAACACCCTTTTCTTCAACACAGGCGAGGATGCCTCTTCTTGGATTCCACCGGAATCCGTCAATATGAACGAGGAGCGCTTCATCAGCGCGAGAAGGTCGAGGTAGCCCGCAGGAGGGATCATCAGGATGTTCTTCGACCGCTCGACCGCCGTCCTGAGACCGCCCTCCCTCAGCCGCAGGTCGGTCCTAGGATGCAGCGGGAGGACCACGGGAAGTGGGGCCTTCTCGAGCACCTCGACCATGCCCTTGAGCGTCCGGGGGTCGTCCACGTTCTCCGCCCTATGCAGCGTGGCGAGGGCGAACTCTTCCCACGGGACCATCGCAACGGCCCTGGAGCGTATCAGCGCCTTCGGGAGGTACTGGATGGTGGCGTCTATGACCGTGTTGCCCGTCCTGTGGACCCTGCCCCAGACATGCTCCTTCCTCAGTATGTCGGCCGAGTCCTTCGTCGGGGCGTACAGGTATGCGGAGATGTGGTCCGTGAGCCTCCTGTTGGTCTCCTCTGGCATCCTGAGGTCGTAGCTCCTGAGGCCGGCCTCCACGTGCCCGACGGGGATGCCCAGCTTCACGGCCGCGATTGCGCCCGCGAGCACGGTGTTGGTGTCCCCCTCGACCAGGACGCACTCCGGCCCCGAGTCGATGAACTCCTTCTCGAACTTGATGATGGCCTCGCCCGTCTGGTGGCCGGGGGTGCCTGAGCCAACGCCCAGGAACGAGTGCGGTTCGGGCAGGCCGAGCTCCTCGAAGAAGACCTGAGACATCCGGTAGTCGTAGTGCTGGCCCGAGTGAACCAGCCTCGGCCTCATCTTGGCCTTCCTCAGCGCGAAGTAGAGGGGTGCCATCTTGATGATCTCGGGTCTGGTCCCCACCACGACGGAGACGGTCATGCCCCGAGCATCAGGCTCCGGGGTGATAACGGTTTGCGACGCCTCGGCATCCAAACAAGGGCGCGTATGAAGGAGACCGTCTTGCACCCGATAGGACGACTCCGAAAAAACCTTAAGTGCGGGAGAGGGCATTCCTGGCCGTCAGGCGCAGACAGCGCCTGGCGTGGGTGCGCCAGGAGGAATGGCCGCGCGGAGACCGCTCTCGCGCAGGCAGCTCCTGAGGCGCTCAATCGGGGGAATTGGAAGTGGAGTTCGAGACCGAGTTAGCGAGAGACATCGCAAGTGGGAAGAGGAGACCCGGCGGCATGCGCGGGAGGGCGATGGCCATATCCATGGTCGCGCTCTTCGTCGTGTCCGCCTACGCGATGGTCCCGTCCGCGAGGGCAGACTACGTCCTCTTGGACGAGGTCAACCTGGGGGATCCGCAGACTGAGACCGACAGGATTGCTTCCTGGAGCGGCATCTGGACGCCGGTCAGCAACCCTGTGAACCCAACGTGGGGATCGGGCAACTGGGGAGGCTTCGACCCGGATGACCCTTACCCGCACGACGCCACGTACTCGAGGGCGCACAACCTGAGGACCACGTGGGCCGCGACAGAGGGCGAGGATGACAAGGGGGCGAGCGTCACGCTGCGCTCGACTGTGTCGGCCAAGCTCATCGAGATAAGGGCCCTGGACGGTTCCGCGGACGACGGGTTCGTCGTGAAGGTCAACGGGAAGCTGGCGTACACCTACGTCGACGAGTGCGCGACCGAGACCTGGGTGACCCACGAGATACCGATCCTCGGCGCGGGCACCTTCGAGGTCGAGATCGTCCCGATCGGCCCGGCCTGGAGCGGCGTCACTTCGTGGGGCCAGCTCGGGGTCAACTGGATCAGGCTGTACGGGGTCGGCGGGTTCGACATGTACGGCTACAACTACGACGCCAGACTGTACATCGGGTGGCTCAACCACTACGACAGGTACACCGACGACGGCACCGGGGACGCGTGGCTGATCATGAAGTGGTCCGACGACTGGGTGATCCAAGGGGACTGCCCCGTCGGCGCCTGGGTGACCAACATACTGACCTGGTACACCGACGATGACAGCCCAGGCACGTGGTTCGGCTACGACGAGAGGGCCGAGTGGAACGAGGAGGTCTCGCCCGACACCGAGTTCATGGTCCAGGAGTTCGTGAAGGTCATGCGCGTAGGTGACGACCTTGCGGCCTGGGAGGAATACGAGGCGGGTGGCGCGATAGGCGTCTGGGGGAGCTACGCGAGCGGCGTGCCAGCATTCGTCGTGTTCCAGGACACCGTGCGCGTGTTCGACGCCGACACGGGGGAGCTCATCGACTCGTACGAGTTCTGCCAGACGAAGCCGTGGCCGCTCGGGCGTCCGATCTTCTGACGACCGGCACGGACCGACAAACCATTCTGCCGGAGGGGCGGAGGCCCCCTCCGCAGTTCTTTCTCTCCTGCGCCTGGTAGCTGCCCGAAGGAAGACTAGGTGCTCCATCCAGTCCGCTGGGCACTCCTCGGCAAACTCGCTCGAGCCTGACGAGGGCATTCCGTGCAACCTTGGCTACCTGGGACACCCCTGTCAGGAGGAAGACCCACGGGCGGGACAAGGGGTTCGGGGCCGAACCTTTATTCTACCGCGTACGCAATCAGCCACCTGACTGTCAGAGGGAGTGCGCAAATGGACTACTTCGTAACCGGAGGGGCGGGATTCATAGGCAGCTTCGTCGTGGACCGGCTGGCGCCTAAGGACAGGGTAACGGTCTACGACAACCTCAGCACCGGCAGGAGGGAGTTCGTCCAGCACCACATAGGCGACAAGGGGTTCAAGTTCGTCGAGGCCGACCTCCTGGACGTCGAGACGCTCGTGAAGGAGATGAGGGGCCACGGCTCCGTGTGGCACATGGCCGCCAACCCCGACATAAGGAAGGGCACGGAGTCGACCATGGTTGACCTGGAGCAGAACACCTTCGCCACCTTCAACGCCCTGGAGTGCGCCAGGAGGACCGACGTGGAGAGCTTCGTCTTCTCCTCGACCTCCACGGTCTACGGGAGGGCGAGGACCGTGCCGACCCCGGAGGACTACGGCCCCCTGCTGCCCATATCCCTATACGGCGCCTCGAAGCTCGCGTGCGAGGCGATGGTGTCCGCATACGCGGAGCTCTATGGCATAAGGGGTTACATCTTCAGGTTCGCCAACATCATAGGCCACCGGGCGACCCACGGGATACTGTTCGACCTGGTCCAGAAGCTGAACAGGGACCCGTCCACGCTCGAGGTCCTGGGCGACGGGAAGCAGATGAAGTCCTACCTCCTGGTCGAGGAGTGCGTCGACGCCATGCTGTACGGCTTCGAGCACTCGAAGGACAAGCTGAACTACTTCAACCTGGGCGCCGACGACCAGATCACGGTCAAGAGGATCGTCGAGATACTCCTCGAGGAGACGAAGCTCAAGGGCGTCAAGGTCAAGTACACCGGGGGCGAGAGCGGCTGGATCGGCGACGTGCCGAAGTTCCTCCTCTCCGCCAAGAAGATGGCGGACCTCGGGTGGAAGGCGGGGCACACGAGCGAGGAGGCCGTGCGCGAGGCCGCCAAGATAGTCGTCATGGAGAACCTGAAAAAGAAGCCCGCGAAGGCGCGGGCCTGAAGGAAACGGGGTGACTGGGCTGGCCGATGTGAGGATCGTCGTGGGGACGAGGCCGCAGGTCATCAAGCTCGCATCGCTCGTCAAGGCGTTCCGCTCGAAGCGCATAGACTTCTCGATCATCCACACGGGCCAGCACTACGACTTCGAGATGGACCAGGTGTTCTTCGACGAGCTCCGGCTGCCCAGGCCCGAGAAGCACCTGGGCGTCGGCAGCGGCTCCCACGCCGGCATGACCGGCACGATGCTCATACAGCTGGAGGACGCGCTCAGGGGCTCGGAGATGGTCGTCGTCCCGGGGGACACCAACAGCGCCCTCGCAGGCGCCCTGGCCGCCGTCAAGATGGGCATCCCGGTCGGCCACGTCGAGGCGGGCCTCAGGAGCCACCTCCCCTACATGCCAGAAGAGATCAACAGGGTGCTGGTGGACCACATGTCCAGGATGCTCTTCGCGCCGACGAAGGCCGGCAGGGACAACCTCCTGAGGGAGGACATCGACGAGGACATCGTGCACCTCACGGGCGACGTCATGGCCGACAACATCGTCATGCTCAGGGACAGGATCCGGAGGACGGACACGGGCATGGCCCTCGGGAAGAAGGGCTATGTCTACGCCACGGTCCACAGGGCGGAGAACGTCGACGACAGGAGGAACCTCAAGACCGTCGCGGACATGCTCATGGCGCTCCCGGGCCAGCACGGACTGGATGTGGTGTTCCCCGTCCACCCGCACACCAGGAAGAACCTGGAGGCGGCGAACCTGCTCGATAAGATGTCTTCTGTCGAGGGGTTGCACATAGTCAAGCCCGTGAGCTACCTCACGAGCCTGAAGCTGGCGAGCGACGCGAAGCTGGTTATGACCGACAGCGGGGGGCTCCAGAAGGAGGCTTTCCTCCTCGGCACCCCCGCCGTGACGCTGAGGGGCGTGACCGAGTGGGTCGAGACGACTGAGGCAGGCTGGAACATCGTGACCGGCCTCGACCCCGCCAAGGCGAGAAAGGCAGTCGAGACTCTGGTCCGCGGCAAGCGGAAACCGGTAAACCCGCTCACGATGTACGGCGGCGGCAAGGCCTCGATGAGGATAGCGGCTCTGGTCAAGGCCGCGCTGTGACCGGACGGGCCCTCAATCATCGGTGACCCGGTCGAATATCGAGACCAGCTCGCGGGCGATGTTCTCCCAGGCGTATCGCTGGGCGTGGGACGATATCCGCGCGCTGTCCCAGTCCATGGACAGCCCGCGGATAATCGCGTCCGCAAGGGCACCGGGGTTCTCCGGCGCGCACAGGATGCCGACCTCCTCGGACGTCACCACCTCGGGGATCCCGCCGACGCGCGTGCCGATGAACGGCCTACCGCAACCCAGCGACTCGAACATCACGGTCGGGTTCCCCTCGGAGAGGCTGGGGTGCACCATCATGTCCGATGCGCCCATCCAGAGGTGCATCTCCCCGTGGGGCTTCGCGCCCACCAGCCGGACCCTGTCGACCAGCCCCATGGAAGCGATCTGGGCCTTCAGCGAGGCGTGGAGCGGCCCGCTCCCGACGATGATGCACGTCACGTCCCCGTGCTCCACGAGGACCTTCCCCATGGCCTCGACGAGGTACCTGTGCCCCTTCACGTCGTCCAGGCCGCCGACGCTGAGGAGGACCCTGCCCTCCGTGGGGAGCCCCAGGCGCTTCCTGCACTCGGCCCTGTCCATCGGCCGGAACTTCAAGCCGTTGAACCCGTTCGGGACATACCAGATGCGCTCCCTCGGCACTCCCAGGGCCGCGATCTCGTCGAGGTCACCCTGCCTGACCCTCGTCACGGCGTCGGCGGCCAGCCACGTACTGACGAACTGGGGATCCTTCGATGCCACTGCCTTCTTGAAGGTGAGGGATGTATGTTCCGTGACCACCAGCGGCACGCCGTACTTCTCCTTGAGCCGCACAGCCGCCGCGCCGGAGGGCCAGGTGAAGTGCGCATGTATCAGGTCGAACTTCAGGCCCCTCCGACGGACCAGCCCGTCGACGGCACTGGCCATTAGGTACGTGAACCCCCCTCTGAAGACCTTGAGGAAGAAGGGGACGTTGAAGTACCCGAGGAAGAAGACCTTCACGTTGCCGAACGAGTAGTCCCTGAAGTCATCCTTCGGCTCGTGCCCCATCCCCAGCGTGGACGGGAACACGACGTAGACGTTGTCGAAGTAAGAGCTGAGCTCCCTCAGCTGGTCCTTCACGAAGATGCCCCCGACGTGCTTGTCGTCCTTGTCGGGGAAACTGTTCGTGATGACCAGCAGGTTCCTCCCGGCCGAGGTCACACCTCCCTGATGACGAACCTGTACTTCCCGCCCTTGGTCCGGTCGATGGAATCCACCTTCCGGAACTCGACCTTCCAGCCGGGGCTCCTGGCCCGGATGTAGTCCCTTACCTTCTCCATCTCCTTCGGGTCGTAGGACGCCTCGGGCACGATGCGGACCGTGAGGTGGTCCTTCGCGTCCTGGACCACCTGGAACTCCTTGACGCCCGAGACCTCCCAGAATATGTGGGTGAAGAACTCCCCGTGGACCGCGGCGCCCTCGGGCGTCATGAGCATCTCCTGCTCCCGCCCCTTGATCTCCTCGAGGAGCGGGTGCTGCCTCCCGCACGGACAGAGCTCGTCCGTGACGCGGCCTATGTCGCCCGTGTCGTACCTGATGAAGGGCATGGACTGGTTGTGCAGGCTCGTGGCGAGGATCCTCCCCTCGCCCTTGGCCATCTGCCGGCCGTCGCCGTCGACGACCTCCATGACCGCCCTCTCGGTGTCCACGTGCATGCCCCTGTGCTCGAGGCACTCGAAGGCGGAGACGCCGCCGTCGTTGAGCCCGTAGGTGTCCAGGACCTCGCACCTGAAGATGTCGGAGATGTCCTTCCTCGCCTCGGGGAAGAGCTTCTCCGCTGTCGTGAAGATGCCCACGGGTGAGCTCACCTGCACGTTGTTCGCCCTGAGCCATCTCGAGAAGAAGTGGATGGACGACGCGTAGCCGAATATGAATTTGGGCCGGAACCTGTTGATCGTGTCGGCGTAGGAGCGCATGTGCGCCTCGTCCATGTCGAACGACGAGAGCATCCTGATGTTCTTGACAGTCTGGTGGACGAGCCTGGACGCGGACGAGCCGACGCCCATGGTGAGCGAGGAGCCGCCCATGAACACCATCCTGTCGCCCAGCTGGTAGCCCGCGTAGGACCACCCGCGGTACAGGTGGCACATGCTGAGCATCTTGTCGTACCTGCTCATCCTGTACGGGAAGGGCGTGCCGGTCGAGCCGCCCGTCGCCTTGTGCTCGAACCTCCTGGTGGCGAGGTCGAGCGGCACGAGCGCCTCCCAGTTGGCCTTGATGACATCCTTCGTCAGCACGGGGAGCCGCTCCAGGTCCCCGATGGTCTTGAAGTCGTCCGGCCTGAGGTTCCTGTCCTTCAGGAGGGAGTGGTAGTACGGGACCTTGTCGTAGGCGTGCATTAGCATCGCGCGCAGGGACGACACCTGGTCCCCGACCAGCTCCTCCCTGGGCCTGAACTGGCCCTTCATGAGCCGCCTGTAGTGGTCCATGAACCCAGGATAGACGAGCCAATGGGCGAGCCTGAAGACCGTACCTGCCAAGGGAAGCCACCTCCGAGAGTCCGGCGCCTCGGCCGATGTTATCCGCGAGGGGCGTTAATAAGGTATTCATCTGGCCTGCCCAGCCGGAGCGCCACTGGGCCTCCCTGGAGGGCGCCCCGTGCCCCGCGCCCTCCCTGAATAGTTATTTCTAAGGGTTCTGCATACAGGCGCCAAGAGGGGCCCCGCGGCCCTGGGCCGGCGCGCGCAGCCAGGGACTTCCAGGACGGGGGCCATCCAACGCGGTCGTGAGGGGAACAACATGCAGGGCGTCAAGTGCGGCTACAAGCTCAAGGTTCTGACTGACGAACAGGTCGATGCGATACACGAGGCGTCTCTCAAGATACTCGAGAAGACGGGCGTGAGGTTCGACAGCGAGAAGGCACATGCGAGGCTGCTCAAGGCAGGGGCCGTGAAGCACCCGACCAGGGCGAACGTTCTCACCTTCCCGAGGAGCATGGTCGAGGACGCCATCAGGAAGATCCCCCACTACGCCACCTCCTACGCGAGGGACCCCAAGAACGACGTCACCTTCGACGGCGAGACCGTCTACGCCCACAGCCTGGGCGGCAACCCCCTCATGATGGACCTCGAGACGAGGCAGCACCGGATGTCCACGCTGAAGGACGTCCAGGACGCGACGAGGATAATGGACGCCCTGCCGTTCTGCCACACCATATCCAACCTCGTGGTCGCAACCGACGTCCCGGCGGACGTGCTCCCCGTCAAGACCATGGAGGCCATGATGAGGAACACGACCAAGTGCGTGTCCGGGTACGCCCTCGACGAGGAGACGGTCGACATAATGGCCAAGATGTGGGCATGCGTCACCGGGAGCGTCGAGGAGCTCAGGAAGAGGCCCCTGTTCAACGTCTACGGCTCGCCGAGCAGCCCGCTCACCTGGGACAAGCACGCGTCCGAGGTCATGATCAGGGGGGCCGAGTACGGCGCCCCCGTGGACCTGGTCCCGTGCCCCATCTGCGGTGGCACGGCCCCCGTGACGCTGTCCGGGGGGCTCGCCCAGCAGAACGCGGAGATGCTCTCCGGAGTGATGCTGGTGCAGACCGTCGACCCGAAGGTGCCGAACCAGTACTCCGGCAGGCTCAGCATGATGGACCTCAGGACCGGGAAGAACATCTGGGGCGTCCCCGAGATGGCACTGGTCTCAGCCGCCACGGTCCAGATAGCACACAAGTACCACATGGTCGCGGACGTCTACGGCGTCACGACGGACGGCAACCAGTTCGACATGCAGATGGGCATCGAGAGGGTCCTCGGGGCGCTGCTCCCGGCCGCCGCGGGCGCGGACAACCTGTCCGGCATAGGCGGCGCGTGGGACAACGCCGCGAGCTACGAGATGCTCATCATAGACAACGAGATCTACGCGAACGTGTTCAAGGCGATCGAGGGCATGAAGATAGACGACGAGCACCTCGCCCTGGACGTCATAGACAAGGTGGGCCCGATGGGCAACTACCTCGCCCAGATGCACACGATGAGGAACATCAAGGAGATCAGGGAATCTCCGCTTTTCGACAAGCGCAACCCCGACAAGGCGAAGGCCGAGGGCATCAGGCCGGTCCAGGACGTCGCCCGCGACATGGCCAGGAAGATCATCAAGGAGCACCAGGTCACGCCGCTGGACAAGGACCAGGACCGGCGGCTCACCGCGGTGGTCAAAGAGGCGGAGAAGAAGCTGATCGGACGCCACAGGTAGGCGAGCTACGGACGGCGGGAATCCGTCACCTAGCCCAACGGTCTTGGACAACGGGGTCGGGAGCTACCTAGGCTAGCAGTCCGCCGAATCACCGCTGCGGTGGCGGCGGCTCCGGCCCGCGGCCGCATACCGGGCAGAACGCGCCTCCTGGAAGCAGCGCCGAACCGCACGCGGGACACACCCCTGGCTGCGGAGCTGTCTGGGAGGGCGGCGGGGCTGTCACCCTCTTGCGCCTGCGCGACATGACCAGGTAGACGATAACGACCGCGGCCACGACCGCGACGATGACTGCGGCCATCGCCGCGTATTCCAGGACTGAGACCAGGTCCTTCTCGACGACGTCCAGGCTCGCAGCCACTTCTGCGAAAAGGTCCTCGTAAGCGCCGTACGAGTCCGAATGCACAGAGCAGACGAGGACCCACAGCCTCGCGCTCTCCTCGTCGGCGTAGAGCGTCATATCCTGGATCAGGTCCATCTGGTCCCATTTGTAGGCGAACCTGAGAGCGGAGTAGTTGGCCCCTACCCAGTAAGACGCCGACCTGACCATCGTCGTCGGCACGCCCTCGGCCTCCAGCTCATCGAGCCCCTCATGCATCTCCGATTCGAGGTACTCCCTGCTCTCCTCCGCCCCCCTGGCGATGTCCGAGTCCAGGAGTATGTTCGTCCGGAAGTCGACGTGCACGGGCCCCATCAGGGAGAGGTCGAACTCCGTCTCGCCTATTAGCTCGTCCTCCTCGAGAACCCAGCCGTCGGGGACCAGAATGGAGAACATGTCCTCCCGCTCGTACGGCACGAGCTCGATGCTCGTTGTGGGCTGGAGGTCGAAGAGCAGCGGGTTGACGCCCCAGTAGGCGTCGAGGCTCCTTCCCGGCTCAGCCGACCAGTCCCCCCAGTTGGAGAAGGTGTCGGTGTTCCAGGCGTACCTCTGGTACTGGTACGCGAGCACTATGTGGCCGACGTCCTCGTAGTGTATCCTCTGACACTCGTCAACATGAGCCTTCCTGATGAGGGGATCAAGGTCGGTGACCGAGGCGCTGTAGCTCTCATCGTATGAGGCGTTGAGGTACCTGATGTCGGCCCACCCGTTCCATGCATAGCTGGATTGGGTGAACAGCATCCTGTTCGGGTCGGGGTCCGAGCTCCACGAGAGGATCGCGAGGTCATAGGTGTACGAGTAGACGTAGGTCCACATGACCGACTCCACCATCACCCGGTAGTCCAAATCGATGCCCGCTTCCGCCCATGAGTCCTCGAGGTAGGCCGCGATGTCCTTCTCCTCGGGCTGCTCGATCCGCACCATCATGTCGAACTTCAGCGGTGTGCCTTCAGGGACGAGGCCGGCTCGCACCGCATAGCTCTCGTTCGTCGCGACCCTCACATCCGGGCTCCAGGCCGTGTAAGAATACCCGGAGTCCTCGAGCAGCTGGGAGGCCGCGGCGATGTCGAACTCGATGAGCTCGCCCGGAGAGGGCTCGTAGTGCCACTCGCCGACCGCCGTGGATATGATCGTGGTGCCGACCTCGGCGAGGCCCAGGTAGAAGTTCTCGACGATGAACTCCTTGTCCGTGGACATGGCCATCGCCCTCCTAACAACCGGGTCCAGCCTCGCAGGGTTGGGGCCCGCTTCGTTCATGTTAACGGCAACCGAGCTCCAGAGCTGCGTGCACTTCGGCCCGTCGAAGGTCTCCACGTTCAGGAGTCCGCCTGATGTGACGTCGTCCTCGATCGAGAGGTAGTCCTGAGGCGGGAGCTGCGCGACGTCCAGATAGCCTGTCCTGAGCGCGACGGCCATGGCCGTCGCGTCGTCGAAGAACTGCATCTCGAGCCTGTCGAACTGCACCTGCTCCCCCCTGTCGGCGGCCCAGTGGTGTCCTGGGTTCGCGTAGAGGGTGAGCCTGTCCCCCGCAAGCCACTCGTCGTAAATGTCCGGACCGACGATGAACGGGCCCGTGCCAACGACGGGCGGGTCCGAGTCCCCGATGACGCCGGTCCAGCTGAACGCCAGGTCGAAGGGTGTGTGGGTGGACAGCAGGTGCTCGGGGATGATCGGGATGTTTATCGCATCGCCGTAGGAGACCGGCATCGGCTCGGCGGTCATCCTGTCGAAGAAGTGTATCCTGAGCAGGTAGTCCCCGACGGCCTCCGCGTAGTAGATGAAGTAAGAATATGGCTGGGACGACCAGAAGACTTCGTTGAAGGCCGCGTGCAAATCTATGACCCACTCGATGTCGGCGGCCGTCAGGGGCGTCCCGTCATGCCAGGCGGCGTTCTCGGTGATCTCATATTCCCACACCGAGCCGTACGGTTCCCCGCTTGCGACCAGCTCGGGGTCCGTCTCCGGGACGACCTGCCACCCGACCGCGAGGTTGCCTACTGGCTGGAGGTCGCCGTCGTACGAGAACAGGGAATCGTAGACGAGACTGTAGAAGAACCGCGACGCATCGGTAAACCCGATGTTGGGGTTGAGGGAGTCGACCCTCTGGAGAAAGCCTACCCTCAAGACCGAATCGGCCGCAGCCGCGGAGGCGCGCGCATCGCCGGCCTCCGCAGGCGCCGGAGGAGCCGCGGTCACGAGAAGACAGACAGTCAACACGAACGACAGTAAAACGAGTACACCTGGACGCACCCAGACCACCCACCATCGACGGGGGCTACCCCGCCCGCCATGACGAGAACGTCCTGGGTGCTATATGAACGATGCGCCCAGGGGCACTGGGAACGCTCAGCCCCAGCAGGGCATCCCCCGGCAACCGTTATCTACCTCGATTCGCCTCCGTGTAACGGGGTTTCCATGAAGTGCCCTGGTTGTGGGAGGGAGAGCGTAGCCGATTCCGTGTTCTGCACGTACTGCGGTGTGAAGTTGATGCCGGACGCGAAGGTGGAGAACCGCCTACTCGAAGCTGACACGACTTCGCTCCGAGAGGCGATATCGAGGCGGAGACACACCGACCGTCGGATACCACCGTGGCTGGTCGTCGTACCGTTCATCTTGAACCTGCTCTTCGGTTTCGTGATGGTGGCTGCAATCTTCTCCGCGATCTTCGAGTACGACATCGTGGCCGACGGAGCGCCCACCATGGAGGAGCTGTACGAGTACATCGGCTGGATCGTCACAGCATCCATGGTGGTCGGGATACTCTTCTACGGGACCTACGCGGTCATCGCATACGCGCTCGTCGACAGGTCCAACAGACATCTGGAGAGGGAGGCGGCCGTGATGGATGCCGTGAACAGGATAATGGAGAAGGTGTCCGGAGGAAGTGTCGACAAACAGTCACTCTGGGACGCGTACGGCGCGCCCCTCGACCAGCGCCCCCACGGGACCAAGCGGGTCCCCCTGGTGTGGGCCATGGCCATCCTGGTCCCCGTCCTCGGGTCGCTGCTGCAGTACTACGTCTTCACCTTCCGCGGCTTCGATACCTACGAATCGGTGCAGTTCGCGTTCATGCCCTTCACGCTGGTCCACGCCATTCTGATGTTCTACATGCTGCACTTCCTGACGGACGACGCGTGGAAGCACGACCGGACATGGACCGACTTCGCCAGGGGCACCAAGGTCGCCATCGCGAGGGCGGGGGGGACGGCCGGAGGCATGGACGAGGGATACCCCATGCAAAGGAGGCCTTCTGCGCTGTACATCATCCTCTCGTTCGTCACGTTCGGCCTGTTCCTGGTGTTCTGGTGGTACGCCACGGTGAAGGACACGAACGACCACTACGCGAGGCAGGCCCGGTTCGAGGACGAGCTGCTGGCCTACTTCTCGGGGAAGAACTGAGCTGGCCGCGCCGCCGTCCGAGGATCACTTGGGCGCGCGCGGCTTCCTGGCCGTAATCCTGTAGCTCGCCACGGTGCCCGACAGGTCCTCCGCGCCCCTCGGCGCCGAGAAGCTGCGGATGGGCGCGCCCTCGCCGGCCTGGGGCGTGATGTACGCCATCAGCTGCTCGTGGGAGTACACCACCCTGTCCTCCACCTTGACGTCCGAGAAGCCAGCAGCCTCGATCGCGCCTATGTACTCGCCCTCGGGCACTGCGCCCGAGACGCAGCTGGACCACGCGGCCATGTCGTCCCTCAGCGACTCCGGGAGGTCCTTGAGCAGGACGATGTCGGATACGGCCAGCTTGCCGCCCGGCCTGAGGACCCTGAAGGCCTCGTGGAAGACCTGCTGCTTCTGCGGCGAGAGGTTGATCACGCAGTTCGAGATGACGACGTCCGCGCACCCGTCAGGCAGCGGCATGTGCTCTATCTCCCCCAGCCGGAACTCGACGTTGGCGAACCCGTGCTCCTTCGCGGTCCTCCTGGCCCGGTGGACCATCTCGGGGGTCGCGTCTATGCCGTACACCCTGCCCTTGGGGCCGACCTTCTTAGAGGACATGAACGCGTCTATGCCGCCGCCGCTCCCGAGGTCCACGACCGTCATGCCCTCCTTGAGCTCTGCAATCGCCGTCGGGTTGCCGCAGCCGGCGCTCACCGAGACCGATTCGGGCGGGAGCGAGAGGACGTCCACCTCAGGGTACAGGCCAGAGCAGCCGCACATCGTGGAACTGTCGGAGCCGCAGCAGGGGGTCCCCTTGACCGCGAGCTCTGTGTAGTGCTCCCTGACCGCGCGCCTGACCTCCTCCTCGCTCCTCTCCGCTGCCGGCTTCCTGACCTTCTGTGGCATCGACCGTACCTTCCTGCACATACACCAGAAACGAGGTCCCCCTTATCCCTTTCGCTACGTGGCCGCGGATGCACAACGTTCATGAACGGGCAGGGGGTTGCAGTAGGCGTACCGCCAGCAGGGGCGCGCCGCTCCGGACCCCTGGACGTGGCATGTGCATCAGGGTGACAAGATGGGCGAGGGAAGTGGCATCTCCCCCCAGCACGTGGAGGAGATTCTGGGGAGGATGAAGGGAGAGATCGGCGAGGTCGTGATAGGCTACGAGGAGCAGATGGAGGACTTCCTCATATGCCTGATCTCGGAGGGGCACCTCCTCATGGAGGGCGTGCCCGGGGTCGCCAAGACCACGCTGTCCAAGGTCTTCGCGCAGGTCTCCGGCCTGTCGTACAGGAGGATCCAGTTCACCCAGGACCTGCTCCCGGCGGACATCACCGGCCACTACTACTTCAACCAGAAGACCGGGGAGTTCGAGGTGCGCAAGGGGGCCATATTCACCAACATGCTGCTCGCGGACGAGATCAACCGGGCCCCGCCGAAGACGCAGTCAGCCCTGCTCGAGGCCATGCAGGAGAGGCAGGTGACCATCGAGGGGAACACCTTCCCCCTCCCCGACACGTTCACGGTCATAGCCACCATCAACCCGATCGAGACCGAGGGCGTCTACCCCCTCCCCGAGGCGCAGATCGACCGTTTCATGATCAAGAGCTCCATGGACTATCTCGACCCCGACGGGGAGCTCAGCATCCTGCAGCTCAAGAGCCTCCCGGAGTCCAGGGTCAAGCAGGTGCTCACCCAGGACGACCTCAGGGCAATGAAGGAGCAGGCCTCCGAGATGTACGCTGAGAGCTCCGTGCTGAGGTACGTCCGGGACATCGCGAGGGCGACGAGGGAGAGGGAGGAGCTCGAGCTCGGCCTGAGCCCGCGAGGAGCCATACACCTCTTGGTGACCGCGAAGGCCCGTGCATACCTCGCGGGGCGGGACTACCTCATACCGGACGATGTGAAGGCGATGGCACACAAGGTCATCAACCACCGGCTCATCCTGACGCCGGAGGCGGAGCTGGAGGGCGTGACCAGATCGGCGGTGACGGACAAGGTGCTCTCCTCCGTCCCGGTGCCCAAGGAGGACGCGGACGCCGGGGAAGAGGCAAAAGAAGAGTGAGCAACCTTGAGGACCACCCCGCTGGGCGCGCTACTGTTGACATTCTGCGCGGCGTTGGTGCTGGCCAGCGTGCTCTTCATGAGCGTGTCGTTGATGGTCGCCACGGCGGCGACCCTCACGCTCGTGCTGTACGCCCGGGTCAGGTTCCTCGCAGAGCTGCGCCGGACGTCGTACGCCGTCGAGAGGGAGGTCCTCGACAAGATGGTGTTCGCCGGCGAGAGCACGGCGGTGAAGGTCAATGTCGTCAACAGGGCCGACCGGCCGTTGCGCGCACGCTTCGAGGACATCCTCCCGGACGGCTGCGAGCTCAAGGGAGGGAGCGCCGCGGCGGACCTGGCCATACCGCCGTCCTCGGGACTCTCGTTCGTGTACTCGTTCGCCGCCGACGGCAGGGGCGCCCTCTTGTTCGATGCGGTCAAGGTCCTGCGGGCCGAACCCTTCGGGCTCTTCGAGCACGAGGAAACCGCGGAAGTGGCGTCCGCCGTCAACGTCCATACGCGGCGGAGGAGCTTCGAGGTGGCCAGGAGGATGGCCGGCAGGGAGCACCTGGAGTACGCTGGCTTCACGAAGTCCCCGGCGATCGTCCTGCAGGAGTTCGAGTTCGACGGCCTCAGGGACTACGACTTCGGTGACCGGGCGAGGGACATCCACTGGAAGTCCTCGTCGAGGCTCAACCGCCTGATGACCAAGGTCTACAGGAAGGAGGGGGCGATGCAGGCCATGATGCTCGTCGACTGCAGCAGCAGCATGCGTCTCTCGCAAGGGCCTGTCTCCAAGATAGACCACGCAGTCGACCTGGCCATGCAGATATCTAACGTCCTCCTCAGCAACATGCACTCCTCGGGCGTGAGCCTGTTCGACGAGTCGCGGGTCATAGACGAAACGCTGCCAGCCCTCGGCAGGCGGCAGTTCGAGAGGATCGTGGCCGCGCTGGGGAACGCCCCCGGGCCCCTCGACGCGCCTGCGGCCGCGGCAGCCCAGGAGGGCCCGAGGCTGAACGGCGCCACCAACGGCCTGGCCGCCGAGGACGAGAGGGACAGAGCGTTCCTCTCGGCGGTCGGGAGCCTCAAGGCACGCAGGGCGGGCGGACGGCCCGCCAAGCTCGGGCTGGAGGGGGAGATAGCCAGGGTGGCTGCGACCAAGCGCTCCCAGCAGAAGCTGTTCGTCGTGCTGACGGACCTGGTGTCGTCCCGCAACGCCGTGCTCGCTGGCGCCAAACTGTGCAAGCGCACCAACAACAAGATGCTGGTCATAAACACCCACAGCGACTGGTACTCGCCAGCGGAGGACGACGAGGTCGCCAGGTACGAACGCATGTATACGTCCCTCAGCGACTCGAGGGCGATGGAGAAGGTCCTCAGGCGGCAGGGCACGTCCTTCCTCAGGATAGGGCCGGCGGACACCGCCCCGAGGATAGTCCGCACCATAAGGAGGGGGCTGGCGTGACGAAGGTCGGGCTGGGCACGCGGGTGTCCGCATCCGTCCTGGCGCTGCTCGCCATGGTCATGCACTCTGGCGGGGACACGGCGACCCTCGTGGCCATCGCCGGGGGGGGCAGCCTGCTCCTCCTGGGCATCTGGGCCATGTCCAGGACGGCGGCCGTGGGAGGGTTCCTGATCACGGTCGGCGCGACGTCCTATCTGATGGACATGGGGACGCTCACGGACGCGCAAGGTGTCCTGTTCGCATCCACCGGCCTGTTCGTCCCGGCGCTGGCCATCGGATGGGCCGCCCTCACCTCAGAGGAGGAGGAACCTTACCCGCTCAGGCTCAGGACCCGCGAGACCGTATTGGCTTCCCTGTTCGCTGTGGCATGCATCGTTTCGGTCCCGGCCGCCATGGTGCTGGCATCGCTCGTGGCACCGTCGACCGCGTCCCAGCCGTCCACGCTGCTGGAGATCGCGATCGTCCTTGTCGTGGCGACCGCGCCGGTGGCATACTCCTTCGCACTGGCGCCCGAGAGGGACCGGGCCAGTCCGGAGAGCGCCGACCTCGGACATGAAGGCGCGTGACCGTCCCGGGCGCGGGCATCAACGGTTATATAGACCACCGACCCCTAGCCGGCCCGTTAGCATGAGGCGCGACTGGTTTCTGATATTCGGCGCCATGCTCGTGGCGGGGGCCTTGTACAACCACTACATGGGCCACTCCGCGCTCCTCGTCGAGCTGATCATGCTGGCCTGCGGCGCCGTGTTCATGTTCATGTCCATCAGGCGCCAGTCAAAGGACGAGCTGGCGGTGGCCGAGCGGGGGCTCGTCTACCGGGCCCTGGCGAAGGCCGTGGGCGAGGAGCGCGTGGACCACATCGTCCCCGTCCTCGGCTTCGCGATGCTCCTGGCCTGGTCCGCGTACAAGATCCTTGTGCAGAGCGAGACTGACCTGCGGATGGAGGACATCATCGTCACGCTGTTCGGGCTGTCCCTCGTCCTCTACGAGCACGGCCCGTCCAAGGTCCAGCAGGTGAAGGACTTCGTGGTGCTGTACCTCGGCCTTCTCGCGTTCGTCTTCGTCGTCATATGGAGGACCTACAGCATCCTCACCGGGGAGTCGTACTACGAGATCACCGGGTACGCCGAGTACTACATGGTGACCTCGCCGACCGTGGCCATGCTCCAGCTCTTCGGCTTCCAGGTCGACGCGGTGCTCGACCTCGGGGGCATCGGCCTGTCGAACATCATAGAGTACTACCACGACGACCGGCTCCTGAGGGTGGGGATAGGCGTCGGGTGCAGCGGGCTCTACTCCGCAGGGCTCTTCTTCTCGGCCTTCCTCGCGTTCGTGCTCGTGAGGTACGAGAGGGTCGACGCGCCGATCGCAGCGGGTCTGGGGATCGGTTTCGCCGTCACATGGTTCTCGAACATCATACGCATGGTGATCACGGTGATGGCCGGGATAATCTGGGGCCACCCTGCGCTCGCCCTCGTCCACGCGTACATCGGGATAATCATATTCGTGTGCCTGATCACCGTGTTCTGGATAGCCATAACGAGGTGGCTGGACCGCGTGGAGGGGAGGCGGAGACCGTCGGGGCCGTCGAAGGGGACGGGCGATCAGGACGGGCACGGGACGACGGCCGTCGCGGCACACGGGGAGGCAGAGGAGCCTGATGCGCAGGCTGGGTCAGCGGCCCTTCTCCATCAGCCTCTTCATCTCGAGGCCTGAGACCACGACCGGGCCTTCGTCCCCGCTGTCGTCCGGCCAGGGCGCCTCCGCCTCAGGGGCTGGCTGAAGGGCGTCAGCGACCGGGGAGTGCGACAGGAGCTCCAGTTCGCACATGAAGTGCGGGTCGTCCCATGCCATCAGCTGGTGGGGCGGCGGCTCCGGGAGCTTGACCCGGAGGGACGACATCGCGTCGAGGATCATGCCCGCGTCCCTGCCGGTGCCCGGAGTCCTCGGAGGGCTCGGGCCGCCCGCGGAGAACACGGCCCGCCCGAGGGAGAGCAGGCCGCCACGGGCCGCCTGCACGACCTGCACCGAGGGATGCTCCTCCCCGGGCCCTGGCCGCGACTGCGGGTCGTCGGCCGGCGCCGGGGGACGCACACCGCTGTGCCTGCGCCTGATGACTGGGAGCGATATGACTGCGACCGAAGCAAGGGCGACCACGTATGCGAGGACGGCGAGAGGGCTGGTCAGGAATGAGTGTGGCCCGTCGGACCCGCCCAGCGTGAGGACCATCCCGGGCGTCTCGGCGGAGTTGCCGACCGTGTCCTCCGCGACCACCAGCACGGACATCCCGTCCCATAGGGACGACGAGGGTATGGTCGCCGTGTACTGGCCGCCCGCGAGCGTCATTGCGACCTGCGTCACGGTGCCGTTGTCCATCTCGTACTCGCACCAGACCGTCCCGACCCCGAAGTCGTCGGATGCGGCAGCGGCCACGACATAGTCGGTGCCGTTGGCGTAGTCGTCCTCGGAGACGATGTCTATCGTGGGGGCGGTGCCGTCGACGTAGAACGACAAGGAGAGGGACGACTCGTGGCCGCCGGCGTCCGAAGCGACGACCTCAAGGACGTGCCAGCCCAGGCCCAGCGAGGCCATGGGGACCGTGAAAGACTGCTCCGCCTCGACCGGGGTGCCCGAGTCGAGCGAGTACAGGACGTGCGAGAGGAACTGGTCCGCGACGGCGACCTCCAGCGAGCCGTCGACGGAGACCGCCCCGCCGTCGGCCACGCCCGTCACGGACACCTCCGGGGCGGAGCTGTCCATGACGAACACCACGGACTCCTCGGCCACGTTGCCCGCCTTGTCCCAGGCGGACACCTCCAGGGTGAAGTAGCCGTCTATCACGAAGTACGAGAGGGATATGCTGACATCGGCGAGCTGGCTCTCCCCCACGAAGTCGTTGAGCGACCACACGACCCTGTCGAAGTTCAGGTCGTAGGCGGTCATCGCGATGCTGTCCTGGGTGGTCACGAAAGCGCCCTCCTCCGGCGACAGCAGGGTTATGACCGGGAGGGTGTCGTCGACCGTCACCGTGACGGCGACCTCTGCCGACGAGCCGAGGTCGTCGGCCGCGCCCACGGTTATCGCATGGGCGCCCTCGCCCCAGCCCGATGTGTCGATCTCGTACGGGTGGGACAGCGTGTGCGTCAGGCCGTCCTCGGACCAGGTGCATGTGACGGTCCCGGGGCTCAGGACGTAGAGGGATATCGGGGTCCCAGACCGGATGAACGAGCCGTCCGCGGGGCTCAGGACCGACAGCACGAGGGTGGTGTTCAAGATCTCGAAGGACACAGAGTCAGAGGAAGTGTGGCCGACCGCGTCGACGGCGCTGACTATGACCAGGTGCCCGCCCAGGGACCAGGAAGTCATGTCGATCGTGTACGGGCTGGGGAACGGGACCGGGCTCTCGCCATCGACCGACACGGTGACGCCTGCGAGGTGGGCGTCGCTCACCTCGGCCTCGAGGGTGTATCCCAGAGGCGCGTCGAAACCGTCGAGGGGCGTCAGGATGGACACGACAGGGCTCGCGGCGTCCACCTCGAACGAATACGAGGCCGTGACCTTGTTCAGGTCCTCGTCCGTCACCTTCACATCGAGCGTGTGCTGGCCGTCGGACCAGCCGGCCGTGCCTATCTCGTACGGGGCGTCCATCGTCTGGTAGTCCCCGCCGTCTACCGAGTACTCGAAGGTGACGCTGCCGTCGTCGCCCACCGAGAGGGTTATCGGCGTCCCCGCGGCAATGAGGGACCCGTCGGACGGCGAGACGAGTGACAGCTGCGGCGGTGTCGACACGCCGAACACGGAGCGCAGCTCGATGCCCACCTCGACGCTGGAGTAGACGCCCAGGTCGAACGGGACGCGGACCTCCACCGTCTGGTTGGGGCCGGTGAACAGCAGGGTCGGGTCGACCGTCCAGTCGAACCTGATCGTGCCGTTGTGGACATGCGACGTGGAAGTCATGTACTCGTCGAGGACCATCCCGACCTTCTGTCCGCCCACGAACAGCTCGAGGGGGACGGCGGCCACGGCGCTCAGCGGGTTGCCCGACGCGTCGGTCAACTTCCCGATCAGGACCACCTGGTCGGGGGCCGAGCCGTACCTGACGGTTGCGTCCACCGCCGTGAGCGTGAACACGACCGGCACCTCGGCGAGGGAGGCGTGCTCCGCCGTGTACCTGAGGAAGTTGCCGGACGTGTCGACGAGCTCGATCTTCACGTCGACGCCCCGGGTGGACGAGGACGTGGGGACCGAGGTGGAGAACACGTCGGAGGACTGCTGGACCGACAGCGAGGACCACTCCGTGGACCCGCTCGGGCGCCAGCTCACGGACGCCATGACCGCCGACCCGGAGTCGGCCGCGCTGAAGCTCAGGGGAAGGGACTCGCCGGGCGTGAACCGCTGGGAGAGCTGCATCCCGGTCATCCTCGGCGGGTCGACGTCCGTCCCGGGGACGGCGAACCCCAGCTCTATCAGCACGTCGTCGAACACCTCGGAGGACGGGTAGTACCTAATCGAGGCGGTGTAGGAGCCTTCCCCGAACAGGTCCACGTACCTCACGGCGTCGGGCCTGGCCAGGAACTCGGACAGCTGGTACATGCCGACCAGGGCGCTGTTCCTGTATATGCTCATGGACGGGCCAGACATGCCGCCCACGCGCGCGCCCGACCCGTCCCTGAGGAGGGGGTGGTACAGGACCATCGTGTCCTGGCCGTTCGCGGTGTAGACAGAGGCATAGTACGGGCCGGACCCGACGGTCTCGTTCACGGTGCCCGGGCCGATCGGTGAGAGGAAGTTCCTGTCCGGGAGGTAGATCTCCGAGACCGTCGCGGCGCGGACCAGGTTGTCGTAGTCGGGGGAGTAGTACTGGCGCTCCACGAACCCCTCGAAGATCCCCCTCGGGTAGTAGAGCTCGACGAAGGTGCCATGGACTATCGTCGTCCTGGTCATGCCTGAGAAGAAGGTGTTGAGGGACGTGTCGGTGTCCCTGCGGACGAAGAACGCCGCGTCCCCGCCCATCGACCTGTGCACGCCCCAGTTGCACCACGGGTCCACTATCGTGCCTGGGATGTCGTACTTCGTGTAGTACGAGGTCGCGGTCCCGTCGTCCCACGTGAGGACGGACGACGATGACGGGTCCACGCCGTCGAACTCCCACGCGAGGAGGTACTGGAGGTCCGCGGTGGACTCGAACAGGAAGTCTGTGGAGAGGCCGGACACGTACTCGAACCAGTGGTCCCAGTTCAGCTCCATGAAGGTCCACATCGCCGGGGTGTAGGAGAAGCCCGAGACGGCCAAGCCCACCTGGGCGTCAGTGTCCGATACATGCACGGTCATCGTTCTGGGCACCGAGAAGAGTTCGGGGCCCTCGATGGAGTAGTCGGAACCGGTCATGTCGAACGAGACGTTGTTGGCGCCCTCGTGCCTGACGTACATCCTGAAGTCCTTGACGTATATCGGCTGGCCCCCCTCGGTCTCGAGGTCCAGCGTCATCTCGTGGGCGTCGGACATGCGCAGGGCGACCTCCAGGTCATCCATGGTGTCGAGGGTGACCGTGGTGGAGAGGATGTACGGGTCCGAGTACGTGTAGACCATCTGGTGCCCCAGGGCGTGGACGGAGTATGTCCCGGACGGCAGAAGGAAGGTCGCAGGAGGGGACGGGATGAGGTAGCCCCTCTTCGCCATGGCCACGTCCGCGTCCGGGCACCTGTAGACGAAGACGCCGCCGTAGGGGTCGAACACCTCAGCGCCGGCCTCGTTGTAGACATGGACGCTCAGCTGGCTCATCACCACGAACCCGAAGGGGATCCTGTGGGTCGAGGTGGCGGTGAGCAGGATGACTTCGCCGTCGTAGTACCCCTCGGGCACCGAGGTGACCGCCCCGCTCACGGTGAGGGTGAAGGAGCCAGTGCTCCCATAGGAGAGCGACAGGGACGGGGGGGACACGGTCGACAGGCTGGTCTCGACGACGGTCGCCTTGGTGCCGTCCGCTTCCAGGGACAACCAGTCGTCCGCATACAGGGTCACGCTGGTCGCGGCCCCCGGGTTCGAGACCGTTATCGTGACGGAGGCAGCCCCGGCGAGGCCGTAAGACACGAAGGGCGTGGAGGAGAACAGCTTCGAGGCGATGCTGCCCGGCACCCACAGCTCTCCCGCGCCCCCCATCCAGTGCGGCTCGCCCCTGTCCTCCGAGCCTGAGACCAGGGCGGACTTGACCATCTGGGGGGTCCAGTCCGGGTGCGACTGGAGTATGAGGGCGGCCGCGCCGCTGACGTGGGGCGTGGCCATCGATGTGCCGCTCATGGCCATGTACCCGGTCGAGGAGCAGTACCTGGTGCCCGAGTACGGCACCGTCGAGACTATCTGGACGCCGGGGGCCGATATCTCCGGCTTCATGAGGAGGCCTTCGACAGGTCCCCTGGAGCTGAAGTTGGCCACCAGGCCGTTGCCGTCGACGGCGCCGACCGTTATCGCGTCCTCGGTGAGGCCCGGGGAGGCCACGGTCCCGAGGGACGGGCCCTCGTTGCCTGCGGCGATAACGACCACCACGCCGAGGGATATGGCCTCCTCGACCGCCAGGCACACGGGGTCGTCGGAGTCGCCCGCCCCTCCCAGGCTCATGCTTATGATGTCGGCGTGGTCGCCGGTGTAGCCGTCGCCGTTGGGGTCCAGCGCCGCGTCTATCGCGGAGATGACGTAGCTCATGCTGCCCGAGCCGTCCGCGCCCAGGACCTTGTAGGCCAGGAGCTTCGCGGACGGGGCGACGCCGGGTATGTCGCCGTCGGCCGCGACCACGCCTGCGACATGGGTGCCGTGGCCGTTGTCGTCCATCGGGTCGGAGTCGCCGTTGATGAAGTCGTAGCCACCGATGACCTTGTAGGCCGGGCCGAGGCCACCGCCCAGGTCGGGGTGGGTGTAGTCGATGCCGGTGTCGATGACCGCCACCACTATGCCCTCGCCGGTGACGAAGACGCCGGAGGTGTCGGTGCTCTTCCAGACGTCGTCCGCGCCGACCCTGTCGATGTTCTGGGTGATCGTGGCCTGGACCGACAGGTCCGGGTACAGCACCGCGCCCGGCGACAGGAGCGAGAGGCGCGATATCTCGTCGACTGTCAGGGACGCCGTGAAACCGTTCAGGCACGAAGAGAACGAGCGGGCGGGCCTGTCCTCCCCGGCCTGGCAGGACCACCTGGCCAGGAACACGGAGACCGGCTCTTCGTCCGGGAGGACCACGATCACATCGACCAGGCCGTCCTCGGAGGCCAGCGCGCCCCAGTCCCAGGCGCGGGTCCGCAGGGGGGTGCCGTCCTGGAGGACGCCATCGGACGCATCCGACGCGCCCCCGCCCCCGGAGGGCTGTGCGGCCGACGGGAGCGCGGCGAAGCCCGAGACCACCATGATGAGGCAGATCAGGAACGCGAAGGCGACCGATGAGGGCAATCGAGCTGAAACGGCCCATCCGCGGCGGCGACTGTCGGACCCGATGTCCTCGGACCGGCAGCCCGTTTCATTGTACAATAGGGGACATCTCCGCTGTCGATATCCTCGCGCGAGCGTATTTCAAGGGTCGTGCTTCGTTATCAAGCCGTGTAATGAAGGAACGGCTACCGGATGATCCAAATCGGTGGTGCATCCCGGCGGCCCATGGGACCACCTACTACAAATCACTTTGCCCCCCGGGGGCACCCGCTCGTACGGCCCTCGAAGAGTCTCAGCGCTTCCTGTAGTACACGAGGGAGACAGCCGCGACGGCGCCTATCGCCCCGCCGGCGACCAGGAGGCCCGTCATCCCGCCGAACTCTGGGATCTCGAACGTGAAGGTCACGTTGACCCACTGGTACGGGGCATCTTCGAAGGAAAGGGCGACGGTCGAGTTGGACTCCTGGTTGCTGTTGAACTCCGCTATGACCTCGATAGTGTAGCCGACCTCCCAGTCCGCGGGGTCGGCGGTCACTGAGTAGTAGCCGACCGCGTCGGTGACGTCGGTCAAGGTGGCGACGACGGTCGCGCCGTCCTTGATGTTCACGGTCACGTCCGCAGCCTCGACGGCCCTCCCCTCGCTGTCCCAGACATAGCCCCTGACGCCCTTCGGGTAGATCTCCGCTGCGCTGTTCCCAGCGACGAGCAGGACCGCCGCCACTATGGCGAACGATACGGCGACCGCGCCTGCGAGACCCACTGACCTTTGACCGTGCGACGACATATTCTCTGCCTCTCTGAACCACCCGGCCACGGCTCACGCGGCCCAAGCGCCGAAACCTATCACAGCGTCGGAATAAAGACTTTTCCCCACCGGGCCGCGCACGACGCTGGCACGACGGACCGCCCCGGATGCAGGGCCTCCCCTGGGGAGGCCGCGCGCTCGGCCGATGTGCGAGGGCGGTCGGCGGCGGGGTTTGATGCAATCGGGTGCTGTCCAACTCATCGGTCCTTCCTCTTTCTGGCAGAAAAGACCATCATGAACAGGCCCAGCACGCCCACGACCGAGACCACGGTGCCCAGGTCGCTGAACTCGGGTATGGCGGTCCCGACGGTGACGTTGACATACTGCGCCGGGTGGACGTTCGAGTCCAACGCGATGGTGCTGTTGGTCCCGGTCTCCATGCCGCACTCGGCGACCACGAGTATGGTGTCCCCGATCTCCCACTCGCTAGGGGCGAAGGTGACCGAGTACATCCCCGAGGAGTCCGTCGTGTCCGTCCAGTATGTCCTTAGCGTCGTGTCGGGCTTGACCATGGAGACGTTGACCTCTGCCCCGGCCAGGGGTGTGTACATGGCGTCCCAGACATAGCCCAGGACCATGACGGGGAAGGTCGCCTCGGTCATGGCCGGGGACGGCGTGCTCGCGGGCACGGCTGTGATGGCAGCGACAACTATGGCCGCGCATACGATCGACAGCAACGCGAATGCGATATGGGTCCTCGTCAGCCTAGCACTCCTCCTCTCAGGGCTCCCGCTCCCCTGCGCGACAGGGATCCTGCTCTCCTGCACGACAGGGGTCCTGTTCTCCTTGACGACAGGAATAGAGATATAAGGGGTTTTCCGGGCGGCTACAAAACGCCGCCCGCACATAAGACCAGTTTCCCTCACTTGAACACCAGGTCGCATGGTCCGCTCACCCAGATGTAGTATGCCTTGCCCGGGGTCACCAGGAAGTCGTACTCCGCGCTCTCGCCCGACATGTACGAGACGTACCTGCCGCTCTCCTCGTCGTAGCAGGTGAGCATGAGCCCGCCCGCCCTGACGAGCAGCTCGCTCGCCATCTCAGGCTCCAGCGAGCTGTAGCCGATGAAGTTCCAACCTCCCTGCAACGAGGTGCTAGACACCTCCGGGAAGTACCCCGTCAGAGTGAACGAGGTGTCGGCCGTCACGAACACGAAGTAGCCCTCGCTGGCCTCGATGGCGAAGTCGGACATGTTGGTGCCCGCCATGTACGTGTAGTACCTGCCCTCGGCCTCGTCCAGCATCGTCACCATGGACCCGCTCGGGCCGATCGCCTGGAGCAGCCCGCTCGCCGTCAGCCCGTCGACCACGAAGGGCATCGACCAGAGGTTCCAGCCCTTCTCGAGGAAGAACGGAAGCTCGGGGTCGGGCAGTGGCAGCACGTTGCCGAAGTCTATCGAGTACACGACCATGCCGGACGGGTACGGGTAGATCATGACCATGTTCGATATGGGCGTCGACGCGTACCAGCCCCAGAGCATGGTCTCGTTGATCCAGTAGGTCCCGGGCAGCAGCTCCTCGAACGCGTAGTAGCCGAGGTCGTCGCCGTCGCTCGTGTACCGTACCAGGTCCACCCACTCGCCGGACTCGGTCCAGCCCTGGAGGGTTATCTCCCAGTTGGCCAGGCCCACCTCGTCCTCGTCGAACACGCCGTTCGGCCAGTACGGGAAGACCGCGGGTATAGTGTCCATGAACTTGTACCCGAAGACCTTGGCGAACCGTATGTTGCCGATGTCCACCTGCTGCTCGAAGTACTCCAGCGTCCCGCTGACATCTACCGTCACGGGCACGGGGGTCGTCGCCGTCCATGTGTCCAGGAGGGTCTCGGTCACGGTGTACACGCCTGGCTGCACCTCGTCGAACAGGTAGTACCCGTCCGCGTCGGTCACCCTGGTCTCGTACACCGCCAGGCCCTCGTCCGTGGTGCCCTCGAGGATGATCGTCCATCCGGCCAGGCCGGGCTCGCCGTCGTCCTGGACGCCGTCCCGGTCCTTGTCGTAGAACTTGTATCCCTCGATGATCCCGAGCACCACGTTCCCGAAGCTGACGGACATGACGGTCCCGCTCGCGACGTCGATCTCGACCGATGTCGGCGTGGTCGGCTCCCAGCCGGCGGGGGCGTACTCGAGCCTCTCGGACACCACATAGGCGCCGGCCATCAGGCCGGTCACCGCGTAGTACCCGCTCGAGTCCGTTATCCTCGTGTAGAGGACGGTCTCCCCGCTCAGGAGGGTGCCCTCGACCCATATGACCCAGTTCGCGAGGCCCGACTCGCCTTCGTCCTGGACGCCGTTCATGTTCGAGTCGTAGAACTTCAGCCCGGTTATCTCACCCAGCATGAAGTTCCCGAACAGGAGCGTGTTCAGCCTGTCGCCGGAACAGACGGTGACCTCGATCGAGCCTGTCTCTGGCTCCACTGGCACCCAGCCGTCGGGCACGGTCTCCGTGACGGTGTACGTCCCGGCAGCCGTTATGACGAAGGCCGCCATGCCGTCCACGTCGGTCGTGACCACCAGCGGGGTGGCGAAGCACGGTCCGGTGACCGTGAACTCCCAGCCCTCGAGCGCTACGTCGCCGGTGTTGAAGACGCCGTTACCGTCGACGTCCTCGTACTTGAACAGCTCCACGGGCACGTTCTGGAAGTTGCCGAACGGATCCAGCTCGATCACGCTGCCGGAGAAGATGTCGACGAGCATCCAGCTCGTTGTCGTCGGGGTCCAGCCCTCGACGAGCTCCTCCCAGAGCATGTAGTAGTCCGCCTCGAGGCCGCTGAACACGAACATGCCGTCCTCGTCCGTGTATTCGACGAGCTCATACTCGTCAGCGTCCCTGATCATGGTCACCTTCCAGCCCTCGATCGCCGGCTCGCCGTCGTCCCAGACGCCGTTCGAGTTCACGTCCTCGAACTTCCAGCCGGTTATCTTGCCCAGCTCGAAGTTGAGGAAGTCGTGCACGCTCACGAGCGCGCCTGAGGTCATGACGACCAGCTCGGAGGGCTCGTTGGTGGGTATCCACCCGGTCCGGTCCTCCTCCAGGACGGTGTACTCGCCTGGGCCGAGGCCGCAGAACGAGTAGTGTCCGCTCGCATCGGTCAATGCCGTCGCGAAGAGCTTGCCGTCCAGGTACAGGTATACATACCAGCCCTCGATCGCCAGGTCCTCCGGGTCGAGCATGCCGTCGCCGTCGTAGTCCTCGTACTTGTAGCCCTCGATGCAGCCGAGCTCGAAGTTGAGGAAGTCGACCCTAGCCTCCGTGTGCCCTATGATGTCCACGTAGACCATCGCCGGGCTCGTCGGTATCCAGTCGTCCTCTCCCTCGGGCGCCTCCTCCCAGACCGTGTAGGTCCCTGGCGGGAGCGACGCCATCTCGTAGTACCCGCTGGCGTCCGTTATGTCGAACGCGAGCAGGTAGTACTCGACCTCGCCCACCCAGTAACCGCACTCGGCCCAGATGGTCCAGCCCTCGAGCCCTGGCTCGCCCTCGTCCCAGATGCCGTCGCCGTCGAGGTCGTTCCACTTGTAGCCGAAGATCTTGCCCAGCTTGAAGTTCGCGAACACGAACTCCAGCAGGCCGTCTCCGCTCCCGACCTCGAACAGGTACTCCCCGCCGACCGGCATCACTACGAACCAGCCGAGCTCGACCGTCTCGACGACCTTGTACTCGCCTGCCACGGTCAGTACGAACTCCAGGGTGCCGTCCGCGCCCGTGACGCCCGAGGCCACCAGGACCCAGACATCATCGACGAGCACGTACAGCTCGAACGCCCAGCCCTCGATCGGCACGTCGCCGTCGTCCGGGCAGTATTGGCCGTCCGCGTGCCTGTCGTCGAACTTGAAGACGAGTATGGTCACGTCCTCGAAGTTGCCGAACTCCAGCATGACGGACAGGTCGCCCGACGCAACAGTCGCCTCGAGGTCGCCGTCCGCCGGGGTGATGTGAGTCCATCCCAGCCGGTCCTCCTCGTCGACGGTGTATGTCCCTGCGGCCGTCACCCAGAAGGCCGCGTAGCCGTCAGCGTCCGTGAGGACCACGAGCGGCTCTGCGAAGCACGGTCCCGTGACCGTGAACTCCCAGCCCTCGAGTGGCAAGTCGATGCCCTGGTCGTAGACGCCGTTGCTGTTGACGTCCTCGTACTTGAAGACCTCGATCAGCACGTCCCAGAAGTTCCCGAACATCAGCGTCTCTGGCTCGGCTCCGGAGTATGTCTCGACCGGGAGCTCGCCGTCCGCCGGATTGACCGGGGTCACATGCTCCCTGGTCTCCTCGACGACCGTCCACTCTCCCGCCATGCATACATGGAAGACGAGCATGCCGTCCGCGTCCGTGAACCCTGAGTCCACGACAGCGCCGGTGACGTCCACCAGCATGAAGTACCAGCCCTCGACCGGCACATCGACGCCCTCCTCGTACCTGCCGTCGCTGTTGACGTCCTCGTACTTGAAGACCTCGATGTCCACGCCCTCGAAGTTGCCGAACAGGAAGGTGTAGACCATCCAGCTCTCGTCGCTCATCGGCATGGCGAACAGGTACTCGTCCGGGGTCATCGCCACCCAGCCGTCCTGCGCAACCTCGGATATGAGGTATGTGCCGGGCAGCATCTGGAAGCAGGTCGCCCAGTAGCCGGCCTCGTCCGTCACGAGCTCGATGTGCACCGGCACGCCGTCGTTCTGGACGCCGTCTATGACGATCGTCCAGCCGGGCAGGCCAGGCTCGTTGTCCTGCCACTGACCGTCGCCGTTCAAGTCCTCGAACTTGTAGCCGTCGAAGCACGTGTACGGCACGTTGCCGAACTTCACATCGAACACGTACGACCCGGAGCCGAGCAGGACGTACACTTCCCTCGGGGTGGTGTTCAACCAGCCGTCCCTGGCCTCCTCAGTGATCTTGTACAGGCCAGGCAGGAGGTTGTCGAAGCACCAGTAGCCGTCCTTGTCGGTGTAGGTCGTGAACGGCCCGACATACGTCCCCTCGTACGAGTAGGGCGGTATGGCGTCGTTGAGCCAGCCCTCGAGGGTTATCTCCCAGCCCTCGAGGCCGTCCTCTATCCCGTCGAAGAAGCCGTCCATGTCCCAGTCGAGGAACTTCCAGCCGTCTATCATGCCGTACTCGACGTTGCCGAACTTGGCGCAGAAGACGATGTCGCCCATGTCTATGGTGACCTCGTACTGCTCGGCCGTTATCGCCAGCCAGCCGTCGGGGACGACCTCGCGCACGACGTATGTGCCGGGCAGCAGCCCGTCGAAGTGGTAGAAGCCGTTCTCGTCCGTCAGGGTGTAGATCGGCCCGAAGGGCGTTTCGTCCGCGAGCTCGCCGGTGAGTTCGATGGTCCAGCCCTCTATCGGGTCCTCGATGCCGTCCCAGATGCCGTTCATCCACTCGTCCATCCACTTGTAGCCGGTTATCTGGCCGTACATCACGTTGCCGAAGTCCACGCTGGTGACCTCGAACGGCTCGAGCGCGCTCACGTCGATCTCGACCTGTGTCGGGGTCGACGCGATCCAACCGTCCCTGAGCTCCTCGCTGACATAGTACACGCCCGGCAGGAGGTCGCTGAAGCAGTAGTAGCCGTCAGCGTCCGTCAGTGCGGATGTGTCCACATACCCTCCGGAGGCGTCCTGGCCCTCGATGTATATGGTCCATCCGGCGATCGGGTCCTCGCCCTCGTCCCATATCCCGTCGAGGTCCACGTCCATCCACTTGTGGCCGGATATGGACCCGTAGGGTATGTTGCCGAAGCTCATCGCGAGTATGCTCCCGCTCCCGACCTCGACCGTGTATGAGTCTACCGTGACGGCCTCCCAGCCGTCCTGCATGACCTCGCTGACCGTGTACACGCCAGGCTCCAGCATCGTGAACGAGTATGACCCGTCGGTGCCGGTTATCGTCGTCCTGGACACGGTGCTCCCGTCATCCAGGTCGCCGAAGAGCGTGATGACCCAGTTCGCGAGGCCGGGCTCGCCCTCCTCCCAGTATGCGTCGAGGTTGAGGTCCGCGGTCTTGAAGCCGCTGATCTCGCCGTACTTGGAGACGATCCAGGAGGCGGAGTCGTAGACGGAGGTGGTCGTGCTGCCAGTCCCGTCGCAGCCGCTCACGTCCACTATGTTGTCAAGGGTGCCGGTGCCCTCAGGCACGACGTATGTGTACGTGTAGTGTAGCACCTCCCCGACGTCCAGGGTCTCGCCGACCGCGAGGGTGCCTTCGAGCGAGTCCTCGACCGACACATCATAGAGTGGGGTGTTGCCGGTGTTGGTAACGTATACATCGTACGTTATCGTCTCGCCTACCGAAGCGAACTCGGGTCCCGTCTTGGTCACCTCGATCGCCGGGTAGAGTATCTCCACGGTGACCGAGTCCTCGGCGTACTCGTCGTGTCCGTACGTGTCCTCAGCGGTCGCATAGGCCGTGTTCTCGACCAGCTCCATGCCGTCGGGCACTGTGTATTCCAGCGGACCGATCGTGTACGAAGCCAGCGGGTCGAGGTATCCCGACCACAGCATCTCGGAGGACAGCATCGGGTCGTAGACCTCGACGTACATCACGACGTCTGGGCTCGGGTTGGAGACCTCGATGTAGTACTCGATGGTGCCTCCCTCGGCCGCGTACTCGACGTCGGCGTACTTGTCTATTGAGATCCCCGGGTGTATGACGTCGACCACGAAGGAGTCATCGTCCTCCTCTTCGTGTCCGAGGCCGTCGTCCGCCTCAACGGTGGCGGTGTTCTCGACCAGTTCGACGCCCTCAGGCACCAGGTACTCCAGCGGGCCGATCGTGTAGGATTCCTCAGGCCCGAGGACGCCGGTCCAGAGGACCGTAGCCGACAGCATCGGGTCGTAGACCTCGACGTACATCGTCGCGTCGTTGCTCGGGTTGGAGACCTCGATGTAGTACTCGATGGTGTCGCCCGCGGCGGCGTACTCGACGTCGGCGTACTTGTCTATTGAAATCCCCGGGTGTATGACGTCCACGGTCCACGAGTCGCAGTCGGACACGTACCCCACTGGGCCCCATGCGTCCACTTCGACCATGTTGTAGACCGTTTCCGTGTCGTCAGGCACCGTAAAGTAGTACGGGCCGAGGTCCACCGTCGCCCCAGCGGCCAGTGAGCCCTCGTAGATCGGGGCCTCGTCGTCGAACATCAGGTCCCAGACTTCGATGTCCAGGGCCGTGTCGAGGCTCGGGTTCGTGACGTAGATCCAGTACTCGATCACATCCCCGGGCGCGGCGACCGTCAGGCTCCCCACCTTCATGACCTCGAGGTCCAGGTGGACGACGTCCACTTCGGAACCGTCGCTGTCCTGTACATCCAAGCCCGTGACGTCCTCAGCGGTCACAAGGACGGTGTTCTCCACCGGGTCCATGCCCGCCGGCACGACGAAGCTCACGGACTCCTCGATGGACGAGCCAGCGAGGAGTTCGTCGTAAGTCCACGAGATGCCCAGCAGCGGGTCGGTGACGGTCAGGTCGAACAAGTCCGCATCGGACGGGTTGGATATCGTTATCGTGTAGTGTATCGTGTCCCCGACCTCGGCGTACTCCTCCGCAGCGACCTTCTCGATCACGATCTCCGGGTTCAGGACGTCCATGCTCCAGGTGTCAGTGCACTCGGTGATCCTCCCGTAGCTGTCCTCCCCCGTCGCTGTCACTATGTTGACAACTGGGTCGAGGAGATCCGAGACCGCGTAGTCTGCCGTGAGCGGCACGGACTCGCCCATCGCCAGGGACAGGTCCGAAGCCACCACGCCGGCCATGTCGTCCACGACGTCCACATCGACGAGGTCGATCGTGCCGATGTTGGTCACGGTGTACTCATATGTGACCACGTCGCCCACATGGGCGTAGGCGGGGCCGGTCTTCTCTATGAGTATCTCGGGCTCCGCGAGTATCACGAACAGGCAGAAAGCCTCCTCGGTCGGGAAGAATCCGCCGTGGTCGTCCGAATAGGTCATGATGGCCCGGTTCTCGTACATCCCGAAGGCGTCGCTGATCACGTCCGCTGTGAACTGGAGGTACCCGATCAACGGGTCGTCTGCGCTCTCGGCGCCGGTTCCAGGCCACGTGTCGATGTCCAGCTCGAAGCTGTCCATCGCCTCATCCACGAGCAGCATGTCGGACGGATACTCCGGTGTCGCGTCCTCGCTTGTCCAGAAGAGGAACGACGACGTGTCCAAGTCGAGCACCGACGGAAGGTCGTCCGCGATGACGACTTCGTCGGCCATGTCCTGCCCGATGTTCATCCACGAGATGGTGAATGTGATCTCGTCACCGAGCGCGACGCTGTCCGGGTCGCATGACTTCGCTATGTTCATGTCAGGTGGCATCAGGCACCCGCTCAGCATGATCGGGACGTCCCTGTTGCCCTCGTCGCCGAGGGGGGGTTCCACAGATACGAGCCTGACGTGCGCGGCGGACCCCGGATAGAATGACGCGCCCAGTGTGGTTGGCTCCAAGGTGTCCGGGTCCAAGACCGTCAGCGCCAGGTGGGCGCCGAAGTACACGATGGCGCGCTCCGCGCCTTCGGTGAAGTCCAGCTCGAACTCCCAGACTGAGATCCACTGCATCGTGCTCTCGTCCAGGGCATCCTCCACCCAGCCCTGGTTCAAGATGGACGCGTTCTCAGCGTCGACGTAGAACGGCTCATCCATGGCGGGCCAGATGTTCAGAGGGAAGTTCGGGACTTCTGGCGTCCCGTCTCCATCCCAGTACTGCGTGAGGTAGTCGATCGCCCACGCGGGCTCGTCCGGCGAGTTGACGTCGAGCATGTCGACGCCGATTCGGATAGTGATTGTGTCAGCGAGCGAGGAGCGGTCGACCACTACGCTGAATGGTACCGAGTCGCCCTCGTTGTAACCCTTTATGTCGCCCGCGGTCCACCGCATCTGGGGCTCCAGTGTGTACCCTTCGATGAAGACCGCCGGGTCTGCGAACTCCGTGGTGGCCACGAGGACCTGGTCCGACAGGACCTGGGTGACGGTGACTACCACATTGATCTCAGAGTTCACGTATTCAGCGACATAATCGTCGCACATGAACTTGCCATAATAGTCCGGTTGTGCTGTGAAGGTTTTCGTCGCTTCGAAATCTGGATGGTCAAGCTCTATGCTGACATCCACATGTCTCGCGAAACCTTCGCCATATATGCTCACGACCATGCCAGGAGCGTACTCGTCCCTGTCCGTCCATACCTCTGGATAGTAGTCCCCCGCGCTCGCGAAGAACCCTATGCAAGAGGTGGACACCATGACGAATGCGATCAAGGCGGCCAACATTCCACCGAGGCCGCGCCGATGCGACGGCGAGGCACGGACCTCGTTCCTCTCTAGAGTATTCATTCTAGGTCTCCCCTCAATGTGTGCCGTAAACCCCCCGATTCCCCGAGGTCAGTTGCCCTCGGGAAAGAGTCGAAGCACCTGACCTGCTGTATCACCGACTATATAGTTTAACGTTGTTGCAATTTTGTTTAGCACAGGTGCAAATTTGGCACAGATGCGTAGTCAGTAGCCCGTCCGCCAGCCGGGCGCGACAAGGTCGAGGGCGGGTGATACGGTCGGCCCCGACGTCGAACGCATTTGCCCGCGAACCCGCACCCAACCCTTCATTGAGGGCCAAGGACCCGCACCCGGGCCCGCGAGATAGTTACAAAAGGGGCTATACCGTTAGCGTCCCCGCAGGTCTTGACATGGCCGCGGGTGACACTCTCAAGCGGACGGTAAGGAACCGGGGGAGGATGCTCGGCCTCGCCCTCGTCGCCGCGGGCCTCGTCCTCGCTGCGCTAGCCTATGACGCGCAGAGGGACATCGACTGGATAGGCGACACGAACGACCCGGACCTCCAGGAGAGCCTCGACACCCTGGAGTACAGGCGTAGTACCCTCGCCGTATCGGCGATCGGTCTCCTGTTCCTCGGCGTCTTCGGCTTCGCGGTCCTGGTGCAGCCGAGCCTGCCCGCAGCGGTCTCCAACGCCCAGATGGTCTCCGCCGCCCGGTCGTACAGGGACCTCGTGAGGGGCCTCTCCCTCGAAGGGAACTCGGTATACCTGCCCGCCAAGCGCGGGCTCACCAGGGAGAAGGTCCTGGTCCCCGCCTCGGCGAACGGGGCGAAGCCGCCGGTCGCCGCGACCGACGACATGGTCCTCTCCACCGGGAAGGACGGCTCGACGCCGGGGATCCTGATGTACCCGCCGGGCGCGGACATCCTCGCCCTCATCGAGTCGGAGCGCGGCCTGTCGGTGAAGGACGCCGGCCTCGAGGCCGTGGAGGGGAGCATCCAGATGCTCAAGCACGGCCTGGACATGATGGCGGACTTCCACCTCAAGGAGCGCGACGGCAAGCTCGTCCTCAGGGTGGAGTACGACGGCCTCCTCGACGCGTGCAGGACGATAAGGAAGGCGATGCCGGACACCTGCAGGCAGATACAGTGCGCGGGCTGCTCAAGCGTCCTCACGGCCGTCGCGAGGGCCACTGGCAGGGCGGTCAGGGTCGAGGGCGTGGACAACTCGGGCGACAGGGTGGTCTTCACCCTGTCCCTGCAGGACTGGTGACGGCCCAGCCAAGGGCTTATATCGGCACGAACGTTACTCTGGGGGCGGAGGCGAGATGGCTCACCTGACCACCAGAACCCCCAGGGCCCAGGCGGCGGCCCTGGCGGCCTTAGTCATCGCCGTGTCGTTCTCCACGGGCTGCTCCGCGGAGATACCGCACGAGAACTACGACCTCGCGGCCTCGGACCTCGAGATGGTCGTGGCGCTCCTGAACGCCTCGGTGCGCGCGTCCGAGGACGCCTTGTCAGCGATGGCGGACGAGGACCTGCAGTCGTCCGCGGAGTCCCTGGACCTCATAGACGGCGCCCTCTCGCCCGCGACCGCGCTCGTGGACGACCTCGTCGGCGTGGCTGACAGCTACGACGACCTGAGCGCCCTCCTGCCCCCGTTCGTCGACCTCCACGACGGGATGGCTGAGTTCAACGACGACGAGGCGGCCATGCTAGAGGTGTGGAACCTGGTCGCCACCATGTCCAGGCTGGAGGACATGACGGACGAGCAGGCCAACGAGACCCTGAGGGCCGCCTCCGAGATGCTGTCGCTCATATCGTCGATGCGGGCGACGGCAGGCTCGATTCTCGCGTCCGCGCAGCGCATAGACGGGCTCGAGGTCGACGGCGTGGCGGCCTTCGTGCCCAATGACCTCGTCGAGCTGGTCGGGGAGCTGGTGGCGTTCCTGGACTTGATGGAGCAGCGGCTCGAGGACGCGCTCGCGGACGAGATGCCCTGGGACGAGGGGGTCTCGTACCTCATCCTCTGGATACAGGGGACGACCGTGTTCGTGGGGGAGGACCTGGTAGGCGGGGGGTACCTCTACCTCGACCCGACCTCCGCGGTGGGGCTGGAGGTGTCCATATCGATCGACGGCACGGAACGACTGGATGAGACGACCGGGCTGACCGGGGGGTTCTCGTTCGCATTCCCGGTGCCGGCCGAGGAGGCCTGGCTCGGCGAGCACAGCATCGCGGCCCACGCGGAGACGCCCCTGGGCGGGCTCGCCTCCGAGACGCTCGTGTTCACGGTGACGCTCATACCGACGCAGACCACCCTCGAGCTCTCCTCCACCGAGCTCTCCCCCAACGAGACTCTGCTGGTCACAGTGCTCGTGGAGGAGGAGGAAGGGGACCCGCTCACGGGCGTGAGCTGCACGCTGACGGTCGACTCGGCGTCCCTGGAGCTCGTGACCGACCCGGACGGCCGCGCGGAGTCGACCTTGGATGCGGTCGGGCTGGGGCTCGGCCCCCACTACCTCTCCGCCGCCTACGCCGGCGGGATGCCGTACGCGCCCAGCGCCTCGGAGACCGTCTACGTCTCAGTCACAGTCCATACAGCCCTCGACCTCACGCTGTCCTCGGACAGGATGCAGAAGGGCGGGTACCTGCTCGGCAGGTGCGAGCTCTCTTCCGACCGGGAGGAGCCGATGGCGTGGGAGACAGTCACCATGACCATAGACGGCCTCTTCGTCGACAACCACACGACCGAGGAGGACGGCTCCTTCGCCTTCTCCTACAGGGACGAGGGCCTCGGCGCCGGGAGCCACCTCGTCACCGTGACGTACACATCTAACAGCCCCGGGCTGAGGAATTGCTCGGACAGCGAGGTCTTCACAATAATCGAGCTGGAGAAGAGACCGTACCCCTTCCTGCCGTGGATACCCGGGTGGGGCGGGGGCCTCTCCGAGTCCGTGCCCGACCTGTTCTTCGGCGACAACGCATACTACGCATGGCTCCTGATCCTCCTGGTCGCAGGGCTCACCGCCAGGGCCATGAGGGCGAGGAGGGCCAGGGCCGAGGCGAAGGCCTCCCGGCAAGGGGCGGGCGGGGCGTCCTACGGGCTGCCCGGCGGCCCCGCGCCCCCGGCCAAAAGCCTCTCCCGCGCCGAGGCGCCCGGGAACCCGTACGACGACATCGTATGGCACTACGGCCGCCTGGTGGCCTTCCTGAGGGGGAAGAAGAGGATGGCCCTCGCCGAGAGCATGACGCACTGGGAGATCGCGCGGCTGCTGCTCTCCACGGGCTACCCCCGGGCCGCGACCAACTCCGTCACGACCATCTTCGAGAGGGCGTTCTACTCCGGCTCCGGCGTCTCCGCCGAGGAGGCCGACCGGATGAGGTCCTCGGTCAAGGAGATCATCGAGCACGCGGGGGGTGCTTAGACTGCAGGCCAAGCTCAGGAAGGGGCTCATATCCGCATCGGTGTTCGCGACGGCCGTCACCGTCCTCGCCCTGAGCATGGTCTCCCCGGCGGTGTCCAGCACCGCCGACTTCTCCATATTCAACACCGGCTGGAACGGCGCGAGCTCGATGGCCGTGTCGACGTACCGCGCGGGCGCGTTCGTGCCGTCCTTCGAGGTCAGGAACACGGGCGCGGACCTGGAGGTCGTCACGACCGGCCTGCTCGACATGGACCTCGACCCCGCCACGACGGCGCTCGCCGTCATCGGCCCTACGGAGCCCTTCACGGACCAGGAGGCGACCAAGGTCGGGGCGTTCGTGAGGGCCGGCGGGATGCTCCTGCTCGCCGACGACTTCGGGACCGGCAACACCCTCCTCGAGAAGATGGGCGCGGGCTCCAGGCTCTCCGGGCTGCTGGTCATGGACCTCGCCTTCGACAAGAGGCCCGAGTTCCCCGTGTGCTTCGACATCGAGGAAGACGGCCTCACCGCCAACGTGACGACGTTGCTCCTGAACTACCCCTCCTCGATAGCCCCGGGGGAGGACGCCGTCGTGCTCGCGAGGACCAGCATCGCCAGCTGGCTCGACGAGGACGGTGACAGGGCCCAGGACTGGGACGAGCCCCTGGGGCCGTTCCCGGTCCTCGCGAGGGAGGGGATGGGGGAGGGGACGGTCATCCTCCTGTCGGACCCGAGCGTGCTCATCAACGGGATGCGCGACCAGGCGGACGACGGGACGCTCGCGGACAACATCGTCTCCGGGATGTGCCTCGGAAGGACCGCCGTCCTGTTCGACGAGGGGCACAGGGACCTCTTCAGCCCGGTCGACATCACGGCCTCCTTCGTCGGCGGGGTCAGCACTGAAGTCAAGCTGGTCCTCGTCGCCGCGGCCTTCGTGCTCGTCCTGTGGATGTCCACGGACCTGGTCGAGGCGGGCCTGCGGCGCGCGGCGGCGCTAGTGCTGAGGCCGTTCAGGGCCCTCTCGGCGAGGGTCCGGGGCCGGAAGGGGGGACCACCCCAGGCCCGGGGCAAGGGGGCGCCAGAGCTCGTGCGCGAGCTGTCCGAGAGGCACCCGGAGTGGAGCGCGGGGACGGTCAGGTACCTCGTCAGGGAGGGGGAGAGGCAAAGGGAGGCCCTGGAGCGCGCCTAGGAGAGTATCTGCCAGACCCTGTTCACGACCACGGCGGCGAAGAGCACAAGGAAGGCGTAGATGAAGAAGTCGATCCTGCCCTTGAGCTCCCTGTGGAGGACCTCGTCCGACAGCTCCCGGGTGACGAGGAGGCCTATCAGTATCAGAGTGACGAGGACCTCCGCCCCGGAGTGCATGGCTATGAGCACGGACGCCACGACCCAGACGAACATCGCGGCGAACACCTTCTGAGAGACCAGCATCGGACGGGCCACCACCGGCGTGACCGAATCGGATACGGGCTATTACTATATGCCCTCGTTAGGGCGGGGCCCTGGGAGTATTGATATACGATACGCCGATTTCGAGGGCGATCGCTTGACCGAGAGAGCGGAGGAGAGGCCTGCGGAGGGGGACGGGGGCGCGCCCAGGAGGTTCCACCTCGAGGTCAGGGAGAGGCCCGACGACCTCATCGCGTGCATCGCCCTCGCCCTGGTCCTGGTCGCGCTGGTCTTCCTGGTCCCCGACAGCCTCGCGAGGCAGGTCCTCGGGCTGGTGTTCGTGCTCTTCCTGCCGGGGTACGCCGCGACCGCGGCGCTCTTCCCGGAGAACGACCAGATAGACGGCATAGAGAGGGTCGCGCTGAGCTTCGGGCTCAGCATAGCGATAGTCCCCCTGATAGGCCTCGGGCTCAACTTCACCCCGTTCGGCATAAGGCTCGACCCGATACTCGCCTCCGTCTCGGGGTTCATAGTGGCCGCGTCCCTGGTCGGCTGGTACAGGCGCATGAGGCTCCCCGCGGACGAGAGGTTCGCGATAGTCATCGACGTGCAGATGGACTGGAGGGGCATGCCCGTGGTGGACAGGCTCCTCACGGTCGGCATCGCGGTCATGCTCGTTGCTTCGGTCGCAGTGCTCGCGTGGGCCGTCACGACCCCCAGGGTCGGGGAGACCTTCACGCAGCTGGCGATACTCGGCCCGGACGGCATGGCCTCCGACTACCCCAGGAACCTCACGGTCGGGGAGGACGCGAGGGTCCTCCTGAGCGTCAAGTCGTTCGAGCACGAGCCTGTGAACTACACCCTCGTCATAGTGCTTACGAACGCGACGGACCACAACTTCACAATGGGGGGGAATCCCATCGGCTGGAACTCCACGAACGAGCTTTCGCCCTACGTCGGGGTGGCCGAGGACTTCTCCCTGGAGCACCTCGAGTACTACAACCGGACCTTCGACTTCAACGTCACGGAGGAGGGGACCTGGAAGCTGCAGTTCATGCTGTTCCTCGAGGGGCAGCCGCTGACGCAGGAGCCGTACCGAGAGGTGCACCTGTGGCTGGTCGTGTCCCCGAAGGCATGATCAGACCAGGGCCTCGATGAAGTAACACACTAGGAAGGCGATGAAGCCGATCACCGCCATCCTGGACCCCCTCACCCACGGGTTCCTGCCGGACATCCTCCCGAGCACCGCCCCGACGACGAACAGGATCGATATCGCCAGCGCCACCGCGGCCATGCCGGCCGTCTGCATGTCGCTGGACCCGATGAGCAGGAAGGGCGACACGACGATGGCGCAGACTATCAGCGGCGCGGAGAAGTTGGCTATGGCGATCAGGGACGTGCTCGCCCCCGAGCGCCTGTGCACCTCGGTCCCCTGGAGGTCCCGGAGCATCGCCGACTCGATCTTCTTGACCCGGGTCTCCTGCTCGTGCGACTCTGCCTCGTACACGCTCACGCCGGTGGATATCGCGAGGGCGACGCTGCTGGTGAGTATTGTGCCTATGACGATCTCCAGGTCGGAGTGCGCGGCGAAGGCGGACCCGATGACCACGCCCAGTATCACGAACGTGGAGTCGAAGATCGTGTTCACCATGTAACGTCTCAGGGCGGGCTTGGTCTCGGGGGACCTCAGGGCGGGCAGCACCTTGTGGTGCACGACCCTCTCGAAGAGGGAGGGGGTTCCGTCCGTGGGCATCTCGTATACGCCAACGCGCCCGTGGCTAATGTCGGTTTCGCCGCCCGGGGCCCTTTGCAGCGGGACGGGGGACGGACGGGACGCCTGGAGAACGTCCAATTCTGTACCGTCTAGATTATATATCCGGCCCATCGTGGCCAATCCCACACAAGGGACCGTCATGAACGACAAGAGGATAGCCATCATCGGAGGCGGGAACATGGGGATGGCCCTGGCGAAGGGCGTCCTGCAGACGGACTGGGCGAAGGCCGAGCACATCATGGTGGCCGAGCCGCTCAAGGCGAGGCTCGAGCACATCAGGAGGGCCGTGCCCGACGTCAAGGTCTCGCACTCCAACCTCGAGGCGGCGGAGTTCGCCGACATAGTGGTCCTATCGGTCAAGCCCCAGATCATGCTCAAGGTCGTGGAGGAGGTCAAGCCGGCCCTGAAGGACTCGAAGCTCGTGGTCTCGGTGGCGGCGGGCGTCACCACCGCGAGCATCGAGAAGAAGATCGGGGGCAAGGTCCCGGTCGTGAGGGCCATGCCGAACATCGCGGCGGTCGTGAGGGAGGCCGCGACGGCCATATGCCCTGGCAAGTACGCGACCGAGGAGCACATGGCCGCGGCGACGCACATATTCGAGTCGGTCGGCATAGTCGCGGAGGTCGAGGAGTCGCTCATGGATGCGGTCACGGGCCTGAGCGGCACGGGGCCGATGTACGTGTTCCAGATACTGGAGGGGCTGACGGACGCGGGCGTCAAGGTCGGCCTGTCGAGGGACGTCGCCTCGGTGCTGGCGGTGCAGACCCTGATAGGGTCGTCGAAGCTCATCCAGGAGACCAAGGAGCACCCGGCGAAGCTCAAGGACCTGGTCACCTCCCCGGGCGGGACCGCGATAAGCGCCCTGCACTCGCTCGAGAGGGGCGGGCTCAAGGCGATGCTCATAGACGCGGTCGAGGTCGCGTCGCAGAGGTCGAGCGAGCTCGGGGCGAAGAGGAAGGAA
>CAZXWO010000015.1:0-41077 GCA_964644565.1 uncultured Thermoplasmata archaeon
TCTACCGCCCGATGACTCACACTGGCCTCGCGGCGGGGCTGCTGGAGGCGGCCGGGGCGTCCGTCGGCGACACCGTCTCCGTCCAGAGGGGCGACGAGACGCACGTCGGTGTGCTCATGCCCCGACACGAGTTCAGCGACGAGGCCATCATCATCCTGAAGCTCGCGAGCGGCTACAACATGGGCGTGCGCGTGACCGAGGGCTCGAAGGTGTCCCTGGTCTCGAAGAGGGAGGAGAAGAGCGCCGCCCGGAAGGAGATGCCTAGGTCCGAGGGCAAGAAGGACGTGGCGGTCATATCGACGGGCGGCACAATCGCCTCCTACGTCGACTACCGGACGGGCGCCGTGCACCCTGCGAAGTCGGCCGAGGAGCTGGTGTTCTCCGTCCCGGAGCTCATGGACCTGTGCAACGTCCGCGCGAAGGTCCTCTACTCGATCCTCAGCGAGAACATGACCGTGGCGCACTGGCAGGGGCTCGCCAGGGCGGTCGCCGAGGAGCTCAACTCCGGCGCCGTGGGAGTCATCGTGCCGCACGGCACGGACACTATGGGCTTCACGGCCGCGGCCCTCTCGTTCATGCTCAGGAACCTCACGGGGCCGGTGGTCTGCGTCGGCTCGCAGCGCTCCTCCGACCGCCCGTCGTCGGACGCCACGATGAACCTCCTGGCCGCGACGAGGCTCTGCGTCGATGCAGACCTCGGCGAGGTCGTGGTGGTCATGCACGGCGAGCCTTCCGACAGCTACTGCCTGGCCCACAGGGGCACCAAGGTCAGGAAGATGCATTCGTCGAGGCGCGACGCGTTCAACAGCATCAACATCCATCCGATAGCCAGGATAGAGGGGCACGCCGTCGAGTTCAAGGGCCCGCACTCCCCGCGCTCCACGGGGCCGGTCGAGGTGAGGGACAGGATCGACGGCCGCGCCAGCCTGCTCCACTTCTACCCCGGCTTCGAGGAGGACCACTTCGACATGATCGCGAGCCACGTGAAGGGGGTGGTCATCGCCGGCACCGGGCTCGGGCACGTCTCCGACCCCATCATAAGCTCCGTCCGCAAGGCGGTGAAGAACGGGGTCCACGTCGTGGTCACGACCCAGTGCCTCCAGGGCGCAGTGAACCTGAACGTCTACTCCACAGGCAGGGACATGGTGTCCGCGGGCGCGCTCCCGGTCGGGGACATGCTCCCGGAGACCGCCTACGTGAAGCTCATGTGGGCCATGGGGCAGACCGACGACTACAGCGAGGTCAACAAGCTCATGCTCACCAACGTCGCGGGGGAGCTCACAGAGAGGAGGGAGCTCTGACTTGGACTACGGCACCCTCGGGCTCAAGGTGGGCATCGAGATACACCAGCAGCTCTCGACCGGGAAGCTCTTCTGCAGCTGCGCGTCCGAGCTCGTCGACGACCACCACCGCGAGATCGTCCGGAGGCTCCGGCCGACCCAGAGCGAGCTGGGCGAGATAGACAAGGCCGCCCTGGAGGAGGCGGAGAGGAAGCTCCAGTTCAGGTACCAGACGGTCCCGTGCTCCTGCCTGGTGGAGGCTGACGAGGAGCCGCCCCACGACGCGAACAGGCTCGCGATCGAGGCGTCCCTCGAGATGGCGTCGCTCCTCCACATGACGCCCGTGGACGAGGTCCACTTCATGAGGAAGATCGTGATAGACGGGTCGAACACCGGCGGATTCCAGAGGACCGCGCTGGTCGCGACGAAGGGCTACATGGACCTGAACGGCAAGCGCTTCGGCATCGCGACCGTCTGCCTGGAGGAGGACGCCGCCAGGAAGCTGACAGAGCACTCGCACGAGGTCACCTACAGGCTCGACAGGCTCGGGATCCCGCTCGTGGAGATGGCGACAGACCCGGACATGTCCTCCCCGGAGGAGGCCCGCGCGGTCGCCGCCAGGCTCGGCGCCCTCCTGAGGACCACCAAGAAGGTCAGGCGCGGGATCGGCACCATCAGGGAGGACCTGAACATCTCCATATCGGGCGGCGCCAGGGTGGAGATCAAGGGGGCCCAGGACCTGAGGCTCCTGCCCGTCTACATCGAGGAGGAGGTCAAGCGCCAGCTCGCGCTCCTCGAGGTGAAGGACGTGCTCCGGAGGCGGGGCGCGAAGAAGGTCCCCCTCGACATCAGGGACCTCACGCCCCTGCTCAGGGGAACCTCCTGCAGGGTCCTGAGGTCGGCCGTCGAGGCGGGCGGCAGGATACTCGCCGTCAAGCTCCCCAACTTCGCGGGCACCCTCGGGAGGACCGAGCAAGGGGTCAAGCGCCTGGGGGCCGAGATGGCCGCGCACGCGCGCGTGGCCGGTGTGAAGGGCCTCTTCCACTCGGACGAGCTGCCGGGCTACGGCGTCACGAGGGCGGAGGTCGAGGACATCGCCTCGCACCTGGAGGCCGGGCCCGAGGACGCCTTCGTGCTCGTGTCGGACGAGGAGGGGCGCGCGAGGGCGGCCCTGGCCAGGGCGGTCGACAGGGCCAGCCTTGGCATACTGGGCGTCTCCGAGGAGACGAGGGACCCGCTCCCGGACGGGCAGACCGTCTACAGCAGGCCCCTGCCCGGCAAGGACAGGATGTACCCTGAGACGGACGTGAGGCCCATACTGATCGACGAGCGCATGCTCGAGGGCGTGAGGCTCAACCTCCCGGAGCTCCCGGAGGAGAAGGTCTCGAGGTTCGTGAAGGACTACGGGGTGAACAGGGAGCAGGCGGAGGCCCTCCTCAACGGGGCGTACGAGGACGAGTTCGAGCTCCTCGCCGGCAGCGTCGGCTCGCCCCAGGTCGTGGCGAGGGTCTACCTGAACGTCTTCCCGGAGCTGGAGAAGGCCGGCCACGCCACGTCGAAGGTCGGCGTGGAGACCGTGAAGGAGCTCCTGCTCGCGATGTCGAGGGGCGCGTTCGCGAAGGAAGCCATCCCCGACCTGCTGTCGTGGATGCTCAAGAACGACGTGTGGGACGTCGCGCGCGCATCGGACTCCCTCGGCGTCGAGTCCGTCGCCGTGGAGGACGTGAGGGCCGTGTGCGACAGGGTCGTGAGGGAGCGCGAGGCGTTCATAAGGCAGCGCGGGGAGGCGGCGGCCCTCGGGCCGCTGATGGGGATAGTGATGAAGGAGCTCCGCGGGAAGGTCGACGGGAAGGTAATCAGCGAGGTCTTGAGCGAGAGGATAAGACGGCTCCTTTCGTGACGTCCTTCTTGGACAGGACCGTGAGGAAGTTCTTGCAGTACTCGAGCGCGGCACCCTTGTCGCACTCCTGCACCTGCAGGAAGCTCCTGCAGAGCTCGTCGAGGTCCTCGGGGTTGTTGTACTTCCTCTTCTTAGCGGTCAAGTGATGCCTTCCGGTGGGGTTGTCCAATCTTACACATGCCTAATAATACTTCTCGCTTACATTCTCAAGTCCTGGATGTCTTGGCCGTCATCCTGTAGGCTAGGATCGACTCGAAGAACATGTGCCTCTCCTCGACCATCTCCACCTCGTACCTCTCCTTGGCCATCCTGAGGACGGTCCTTATGCTGCCGAAGGAGGAGAGGATGATGTAGATCCTGCCCCCGGGCGCCAGGAACCTCCAGGCGTCCTCCAGGAAGCGTACGACGACCTCCGAGCCGTCCGCGCCGCCCGACCAGGACCTCTCCATCCAGCTCGAGGGGCCCCCCTCCTCGGGGAGGTACGGCGGGTTGAAGGTGATGACATCGTACACGCCCTCCACCTTCTCGAACAGGTCGCTCTGCAGCACCTCGACCTTGAGGTCGTTCCTGAGCGCGTTCAGGCGAGCGCACGTCACTGCGTGCGGGTTCAGGTCCACCGCGGTGACCCTCGCCCCCGCCTTGGCGGCGTGGAGAGCGGCCACCCCCGTGCCGGTGCCCATGTCCAGGAGCCTCTCCCCCGGGGAGACCTCCAGCACGTTCACGAGGAGGTAGGAGTCGTCGCTCGGGTTGTACACCTCTGCCGCGATGTCGATGTCTATTCCGGTGTCGACCTTCACGGCGGTCGATATGCTGTGACCATCATTAAGGCTTTACTAGGTGAGGTCGTTCACCTGCCCTGAGGACGGCGGATGAACGTCTGGGTCGCGGGCATCATCGTTGCGATCGTCGCCAGCACGGTGTACTCATACCACCGGCAGGTGAGCTTCTCGATAGTGGTCGCGGTCGTGTGCGTGGCGTCGTTCGCCATGCTACTGGCCTCGTCAGGCTCGACATACTACATCGGGTCAGAGACGATGTACCAGCTGTGGTTCATGCCGCACGACCTGACGGACGCCTCCAGGTTCTACACCGTGCTCACCTCGATGTACACACACGCGGGCATCTCCCACCTGCTGTTCAACGTCCTCGGCATCGTGTTCATAGGCGCGGCGTTCGAGCAGAGGATCGGGACCAGGCCGTACATACTCCTCTACTTCCTCACGGGCCTCTGCGGCACGCTCGTCTATGCCGCGTTCAACTGGTGGGACATGTGGGCCGCGGTCGTCGGCGCCTCCGGGGCCATCTTCGGCGTGATGGGGGCGTTCGTGAGGATGTTCCCGCAGGAGAGGATGTCCCTGATCGTCATGTTCTTCCCGCTGCCCCCGATGCCCCTGTGGGTGATAGTCTCGGGCTTCGTCGCCCTGCAGATACTGTTCCTCGGGGGGACCAGCCACATCGCGGTCGAGGCTCACATGGGAGGGCTCATCGCCGGGCTCCTCCTGGCGCCGCTGGTGGTCAGGCTGCCGCTGCACAGGAGGGTCAGGAGGATGGTCTCCCAGTCCGCCCTGAAGAGGCTGGCGACCACCCCCGAGCTCAAGTCGATCATGCGCAGGATAGAGGCGGAGGAGATACCGGACGTCAGGAGCGCGTGGATCGAGCACTTCCTGTCCAGGGCCAAGTGTCCCGAGTGCGGGGCGAGGCTCAAGGCCCGCAAGGAGGGTGTGATGTGCGAGCGGGGGCACATGCTCTGACCGCGCCGACCGTGCAGGTCCTGTGTGAGGGCTGGCTGGTCAGGCAGGGGGGCCGCGTGACCGACGCGTCGTCGACCGTCGCCCTGTTGGGGACGAGGGCCGGCCTGGTCGTGGTAGACACAGGGGCGCCGTCGAGCGCCCCCGCCCTGTCCGCTGCGCTGTCTGCCCACGGCGTGCGGCCGGAGTCCGTCCGGCACGTGGTCAACACCCACCTGCACGTCGACCACTGCGGCTGCAACGACCTCTTCCCGGAGGCGGTGTTCCACTCCCACGCCCTCGAGGACCCTCCCGCAGGCTACAGGCGCGTGACGGGCGAGGTCGCCCTCACGGAGGGGGTCCGGCTGGTCCCGACCCCGGGCCACACGAGGGGGAGCATCTCGGTGCTGGTCGAGTCGGACCGGAGGTACGCGGTATGCGGGGACGCGGTGCCGACGAAGGGCAACTACGAGTCGCGCACGCCCCCGGCGGTCCACTTCGACCGTGCGCTCGCCGCCAGGAGCATGGACATGGTCCTGGGGTGGGCCCAGACGGTCGTCCCCGGGCACGACAGGCCCTTCGACGTCATGGGAAAGAAGTAAGACCGAGTACTGGTATTGAGTGGGCTGATGACCGTACCAGCGTCCGTCTTGGTGGAGTGCCCCCAGTGCAAGGCGGAGACGCTCCACGAGGTCCTCGCGGGCAGGGTGGGCGGGAGGTCGGTCTCGGTCCTGGAGTCGACGGTCAAGTGCAGGGACTGCGGCCACATCCACCACGTCACCGTGAAGACCGCGAAACCGGTCGAGGTGCCGGTCGTCATAAGCTGGTTGAAGGAGTCCTCCCGGGGCAAGGTGGTCCTCGGGCCGGACGAGGTCCTGTCGGTGGGGGACGAGGTCATGTGCGGCGAGACCCCCACGATGGTCACGTCCATCGAGTCGAACGGCGCGAGGGTGAAGTCCGCGAAGGCCAGCAAGATCGACACCGTCTGGGCGAAGAGGTTCGACAAGCTCAAGGTCCCGTTCTCGGTGAACAACCACGGCCGCACCTTCTCGGACTTCGTGATGGCCGTGCCCGACGAGGAATTCTGCATAGGCGACATCCTGGAGCTGGACAAGAAGCCGGTCGTGATCCACTCGATCAGGATCACGGAGAGGACGATCAGGAAGGGGTCGGCGCTCGCGAGGAACATCGTGCGGGTCTACGGCGCGGTCGTGAGGCGGACCTACCAGCGCGGCGGCGCCGGGAAAGATTAATCCCGCCGCGAGTCGGTCTCGGACGTCCGTGCCCGACTTCCCCAGGCTCAGGTCCGAACTCGTCGACGGTCTGCTCAGGCGCGGCTACGTCACCAGACCAGAGGTGGCCGAGGCGATGAGGAAGGTTCCCAGGGAGGAGTTCGTCCCCCTGAGCCTGCGGGGCGAGGCCTACATCGACACGCCCCTGCCCATCGGCTCCGGCCAGACGATATCCGCCCCGCACATGGTCGCGATCATGGCCGAGGCGCTCGGCCTCGGGCGTGGCCAGAAGGTGCTGGAGATCGGCGGAGGGTCCGGGTACCACGCCGCGATCGCGGCGGAGCTGGTCTCCCCGGGAGGGCACGTCTTCACCGTGGAGAGGATAGGGGAGCTCGCGGAGTTCGCGCGAGGGAACATCGCCCGGACAGGTTATGCGGGGACCGTGACAGTCGTACAGAGCGACGGCTCGTCGGGCCTCCCCGGCGAGGCGCCCTTCGACCGGATATTCGTCGCGTGCGGCGCGCCGGCCGTCCCGGGCCCCCTCAAGGAGCAGCTCAGGGACGGCGGGGTGATGCTCGTGCCCGTCGGTGGGAGGCTGTACCAGGACCTGATCAAGGTGCGGCGCACCGGGGACGGCTTCACGAGCGCCAGCCTCGGCGGGTGCGTCTTCGTCCCTCTCATCGGGGAGCACGGCTACTGAAAAGCATCGAGGTGGCCGAGGACCCTCTTCAGGTCCTTCTCCTCCACCACCACGTCCGCCCTCTCCCTCACCAGCTCGTCCTCGGGGCAGAACGCTATGCCGAGCGCGGAGCGCTCGAACATCGACACGTCGTACCTGGAGTTGCCGACGCTGACGATGCCCTCGGGGCCGACCCCGAGCTTCCTCGCGGCCTCCTCCACGGTCCTGCCCTTCTCCATGAGCCTGACCCTGAAGACCCCCTCGCCCGTCAGCCTGCCTTCGCCGTCTGCGCAGAGGCCGTTCGCGAACTGGAGGTCCATCCCGAGCTCCGCCGCCACCCTCTCCGACAGGAGGTCTATGCCGGCGGAGACTATCGCGGTCCTGAAGCCCCTTCGCCTCAGCCCGTCCATCAGCTCGGCCGCCCCGTTCATGAGCGGCGCATCGGCCAGCATGCCGCGTACCATGTCCGAGGTGACGTCGGGGTCCGCCCTCTTCCAGAGGGCTATGTCCCGCCTGATGAACTCCCGGTCGTCTATCTCCCCCCTGAGGTACGCCTCCAGGGAGTGGTCGTTGTTGACGCCGAACCGCCTGTGCACGTGCACCCACGAGCTGACCGTGTCCACGAGGACGCCGTCCATGTCGAACGCGACTAGCTTGCGCACGGCCAGGCCATGGCACGAAGGGTTATTAAACGCATCCACGATGGTCCAGTCGACATGATCACCCTCCTGGGCGTCGGCCATGTGTTCGTGATATCCGAGCAGGTGAGGGCGATGGTGCTCTCCCGCAGGCCGGAGGTCGTCTGCCTCGAGCTGGACCCGGCCAGGTTCAGGGCCCTCATGGACCGGGACAGGGCGGGGGGCGCGCGCGTCCCCCTGCAGTACGTGCTCCTGGCACAGGTCCAGAGGCGCATAGCAGGCAAGTTCGAGTCGGAGGCCGGGGCGGAGATGATGGCCGCAGCGTCGGCGGCGAGGGAGGTGGGGGCGAAGGTCGCGCTCATAGACTTGGACGCATCGACGGTCTTCGGCCGGCTGTGGCGGGCCATGTCCTTCAGGGAGAAGGTCCACCTCATGTTCGGCGCTCTCGTCGGCCTCGTGGCCTCGAAGGAGGCGATCGAGAAGGAGGTGGAGTCCTACGAGGACAGGGAGGTCGAGTACCTCGAGGCCCTCGGGTCGGAGTACCCGAGCATCAAGAGGGTCCTCATAGACGAGCGGAACAGGCACATGGCCGACAGGATCGCGTCCATCGCATCCCAGCACGGGGACGTAATGGCGGTCGTGGGCGACGGGCACGTGCCCGGCCTCGTGGAGGCGCTGGGGGACAGGCCGGTCGAGACCGTCAGGCTGAAGGACCTGCGCAGCCAGAGGCCGGGGCAGGCCACGAGCGGCGGCGAGTACTCATTCAGCTACTTCGTGAAGGAGTAGGCCTCGGAAAGCATTTATTCGGAGGAGCCGGTTACGAACAGGCCGTGCGTGACTGACATGGATGTAAGGCTCCTCAACCACACCAAGAACCCCGACAGGATATGCGCAGCCGCGGCGCAGTCGTGCTACTCCGAGCAGGGCGCGGGTGAGCTCTTCGACAGCACCACCGACGAGCGGGCCAAGAAGATGATCAAGAAGGTCGTCGGCATGGGGCACCTGTCAGTGGTCGAGCACGCCCACTTCACCTTCTCGGTCGAGGGGGTGTCCCGGTCCCTCACCCACCAGCTCGTCAGGCACAGGATCGCCTCCTACTCCCAGCAGAGCCAGAGGTACGTGGGCATGTCGAAGGCGGAGTACGTGTTCCCCCCTTCCATATCGGGCGACCCCGAGGCCAGGAAGGCCTTCTCGGACGCGATGGACAACGCCTGGAGGGCGTACAGGGAGCTCGCGAAGGCGGTCCCGAAGGAGGACGCGAGGTACGTCCTGCCCAACGCCTGCCAGACGAACATAACCGTGACTATGAACGCCAGGGAGCTGTGGCACCTCTTCAGCCTCCGGTGCTGCAGGAGGGCCCAGTGGGAGATACGGGTGATGGCGTGGAAGATGCTCGCAGAGGTCAAGGGGGCCGCTCCCATACTGTTCGAGGACGCGGGGCCCCCGTGCTTCCGGGGCCCGTGCCCGGAGGGGGAGTACTCCTGCGGCAGGCCCTACAAGAAGGGGGCGATGCCCTCCGAGGAGGAGCTCCTTGTCGAGAGCGCGAAGCCCATCGGCTGACCGTCTGGATGGCCCGACACCGCCTTCGGCTCGGTGCACAAACCATATATATACCCTGGTCCTTCCGAGTGCCCTAAGGTGAGTAATATGGGCAACATCAGGCCGACGTACATCAAGCGGGTGGCCATCGAGCTGGTCCACAGGTACCCGGACCAGTTCACGGGTGACTACCAGCACAACAAGGAGATGGTTGCCAAGCTCACCGATGTGCGTTTCATCTCAATGAGGAACAAGATCGCCGGCTACGTCACGAGGTACCGCACGCACTACGAGGCCTGAGTCAAGGGCCCGCCGCGCGCCCCTCCGCTGGGCATTTTCGGTGATGCTGCGCATATGCTGCGCATCCACTCATGCGTCAAGTGGTCGCGACCTCGCAGTACATTAAAATCACGAAGAACGGATATATACATGGCCAACGATGCCACTACAGAAGAAGAGTGCAAGGATGAGTCAGACACCAGCCGTCAGGACAGAGGCGCTTACGAGGGTGTTCGAGCCCAAGAAGAAGAAAGAGGGCAGCACAGTGCGGGCCCTGAACTCCGTCGACCTGCAGATAGAGCAGGGGGAGCTGTTCGGCATACTGGGCCCGAACGGGGCGGGCAAGACCACGCTGCTCAAGATACTCAGCACGCTGCTGCTGCCCACGTCGGGCAAGGCGTACATCGCCGGCTTCGACGTCGAGACTCAGTTCACCGAGGTGAGGCAGAGGATCAACATGGTCTCCGGCGGGGAGATATCCGGCTACGGGCTCCTCACGGTGAAGGAGAACCTGTGGATGTTCTCCCAGTTCTACGGGATCAAGAGCAAGGTAGCGCTGCAGCGCATAGACGACATGCTCAAGGACTTCGGCCTCAGCGAGAAGAAGGACGCGAAGGTCAGGACCCTGTCCACGGGCCAGAGGCAGAAGATGAACGTGATCAGGGGGTTCATAACCGACCCCGACATAATCTTCCTCGACGAGCCCACGCTCGGCTTGGACGTCAACGCTTCCAGGGTCATCAGGGACTTCATCCTCCGGTGGCTCAAGGAGCGCCCGTCGAAGACGGTCGTGCTCACGACCCACTACATGGTCGAGGCGGACGAGCTGTGCGACAGAATCGCGATCATAGACAACGGGAAGATCCTCGCATGTGACAGCCCCGAGCGGCTCAAGAAGGTGGTCAGGATGAACACCACCCTGAGCATGGACGTCTCCAGGCTGAAGGACACATCGGTGTTCGGGACCTTCCCGGGCGTGGAGAACTTCACGTTCACGGAGGACGGCGAGAAGGGCCTCACGAAGCTCAGGTTCGTCATGAGGGACGAGTCGGGCGTGTCGGACATCGTCTCCGCGGTCCTCGGCCAGGGCTCGAGGATCGAGTCGCTCCAGAAGACCGAACCGACTCTGGAGGACGTGTTCATCAAGATGGTCGGCAAGGGATTGGATTGAGCGAAGGCTGGATGATGAGGAACCTGAGGGCGGTCAGAGGCCGCGCCTATCCACGCGTCATAGGGGCCGTCAGGGAGCCGAGCTGGGTCTTCTTCGAGGTCGTGCTCCCGCTCTTCACGGTCGCGGCATACGCGTACGTCTACCAGTTCATGGACGCCAAGGCCGAGCTCATAGGCTACGTGGTCCTCGGCGGCGCGATGACCGCCTTCTGGCTCAACGTGCTCTGGTCGATGGCGGCCCAGTTCTACTGGGAGAAGGAGATCGGGAACCTCCAGCTGTACATGGTCGCCCCCATATCGAGGATGTCGATCCTCGCGGGCATGGCACTCGGGGGCATGTTGTCCACCACCGTCAACGCGGCCTCGACGCTCGTGATAGGGGCGTTCATATTCAACATCGCGTTCCACATCGTGGACCCGCTCATGCTCGCCGCGATATTCGTAGCGACGATGGTCGCGCTGTACGGCATGGGCATGATGTTCGCGTCGCTATACATGCTGTTTGGGAGGGAGGCCCACCACCTCTCGAACCTCCTGACGGACCCGGTGTACCTCGCCTCGGGGTTCTACTTCCCGGTGAAGTACCTGGGCGTGTTCGTCGCGGCGGGCGCGTCGTTCATACCCATCACGTTGGGCCTCGACGCGCTCAGACAGCTGTTCTTCGCCGGCGGCGCAGCGGACGCGTTCCTGTCGATCGAGGCCGAGCTGCTGGTCCTGCTGGGGCTGTGCGCGTTGTTCCTGGTCCTGGCGCACTACTCCCTCAGGTACATGGAGTACCTGGGCAAGGCCACGGGGAGGTTGACCCTCAGATGGCAGTGACGAACGACCTGCGCACGATCAAGAACGCCGCGTGGCTCGGCTGGCAGATGGAGGCCAACTGGGCGGACCCGTTCCTGTTCGCCACCTACTCGATAGTGAAGCCCATCAGCGCGACGCTCATCCTCGTGGTCATGTACATGTTCGTCACGGGCGGCAACACCGAGGGCGCCTACTTCTCCTACATGTACGTCGGGAACGCCCTGTACATGTACGTGGCCGAGGTCCTCTTCGGCGTCACATGGGTCATACACGACGACCGGGAGCACTACATGACCCTGAAGCAGGTCTACATCGCCCCCATCAACTTCTACGCCTACATCCTGGGCCGGTCGGCCATAAAGATCATCATAACCACGGCAGGCGTGGTCATAACCCTGTTCTTCGGGGTCGTGGCCCTGGGGGTGGACATCTCCCTGGGGGAGGTGGACTGGCTGCTGCTCCTGGGGTCGGTGGTGCTGGGCCTGGGCTGCATATGCGTGCTCGGGCTGGCCCTGGGCGGCATAACATTCCTGACGGCCAGGCACTCGATCGGGATAAACGAGGGCGTCGCGGGGGTGTTCTACGTGATGAGCGGGATCATATTCCCCATAACCGCCCTCCCGGTGTGGGCCCAGTCGATATCGAAGGTCCTGCCCGTGACCTACTGGATGGACTCGATGAGGCGCGCCCTCATGCCGGACGCGATGGAGGCCCTGAGGCTCGCGGAGGGGGGCGACGTCACCGGCCTCGGCGCCTTCAGCGACCTTTACATCATGGCCCTCCTGGCGATCTCCGCGGCGGTGTTCTTCGTCCTGTCCCTGGGCGTGTTCAGGTACGCCGACGGGGTCGCCCGCAGGAAGGGCAAGATAGACTGGACCTCCTCGTACTAGGCCCGGCCCATGGGTAGGTATTTCTACCGATGCCCTCATGGAGGGTGCCGTTCAGACTCACTGCCCGAGTGGGGTAGCTTGGATATCCTAGAAGCCTGCGGAGCTTCGGACCTGGGTTCGAATCCCAGCTCGGGCGCCTCCCCCTCCGAAAAGACACTTCTATCCGTGACGCCTATCCGTACCCGATGATGCCCGAGCTCGAGGCCATCCTGCACCACCTGAGGGCCGACAGGCTCTCCGGCGCGAGCGCCCTCGCCGCGCACGTCTGCGGCCCCCTCAAGGCCTTCTGCGAGCGTTCGCAGGGCAGGCCGGTCCAGCACGACCTCGAGGAGTTCGCCCTGGCGATGGCGAGGGCCCAGCCGAACATGGGCAGCCTGTGGACCCTCGCGAACGGCATCCTCCACAGGTCGGCCGACGCCTCGTCCGTCGCCTCGTTCTGCGAGGCCATGGCCGCCCACTACCCGGCCGCCGCGGCCAGGATCGCCGAGCACGTGGCGCCAGAGGTGGCCGGGAGCCGCGTCCTGACCACCAGTTCGAGCAGCGCGGTGTTCCACGCCCTCGTGAGGGCCGCCGCCACCCCCGGCACGTCCGCCGTCGTGTGCGAGTCGAGGCCGCTGAGGGAGGGCGTCCTGATGGCGCGCGAACTGGGGCGAATGAACGTCAATGTGACGGTCATAGCGGACGCGGCCATGGCGCTCTTCTCCTCCGAGGCCGCCGTCGGCCTCGTCGGCGCCGACGCCGTGAACAAGTCCGGGGTGGTCGGGAAGATCGGGCTCGCGCACCTGGCGATGGCCTGCGAGGCCAGGAAGATGCCGCTGATAGTGCTGGCCGACTCGACCAAGTTCGCGCCGATACCCCTCTCCAGGGACCTGCGGGACCCGTCGGAGCTGCTCGACGGCGTGAGCCCGGGCCTCGTCGCGGAGAACCTGTACTTCGAGGAGGTCCCCTTCGACAGGATAAGTGCGATATACTCGGAGAGGGGCCGATTGTCCTCGGACGAGGCGCAGCGCGCGGTCTGGGGCGCCAGCGTGCACCCGAAGCTGGTGCACAGGCTCTAGCGCAGCTTCCTCATGCACTGGTCGATCCTGGCCGTCTCGTCTTTCGTCACAAGGGGCGTCCTGGGCTTGGCCAGGATCCTCTTGGCCTCCACCTGGGCCCTGCGCAGCAGGTCCCCCTGTGCACCGGGCTTCATCCTCACGTCAAGGGATGCCTTGGGGAGCGCGGACCCGATGATCTCCTTCCTGAAGCGCGAGATCGTGTGCCTCTTGCCCAGGAAGTTGCCGTCCACGCCGGCATCCCTGATGGTCTCGAAGGAGATCGCCTCGTCGCTGGCGTCGAAGTCCCTTGAGAACTCCTTCGCTACGCCCCAGATCCACGCATCGGCCACCAGTTGTTCGAACGACGCCCCCGTGGCCATGTCAATCCCGCCGAACCCAGCGCCCAGGTCGGATGGCACCATGGACTGGATCGACACGTGCGGCACGCCTTCCCACTCGTTCACCATGCCGAACGTGAGGTTCTCGAGCCCGATGCCCGCCACCATGGATGGCAGTCCGTAGAACCTGCCCATCTCTCCGGCACCGGTCCTCAGGATTGGCACCTCCAGCGCCCCGTAGTCTATCGAGCCTGTCTTGAGGTCCCCCGGGGACGAGTCGATGCTGTAGATGAACGGCGCGCCCTTCTTCGCTGCCTGCGATATGAAGAGGCTCGCGAGGTTCTCCGCGCTCATCTGTGCGATGGTCCCTGAGAGGGTCACCGGTGAGGTGAGTCCGGCGACAGACGCCGACATGGCGACTACCGGTATCCCCGCCCTGGAGAGCTCGACCTGCGCCTCGATCAACCCCTCCTCGAATGTGAGCGGGGATATTGGGCACTCGACCGCGGAGACGATGGGCCTCTTCGCCAACCCCTCCTCTCCACCGGTGAAGATGGCCGTCATCTCCGCCATCCACCTCGCCTCGGCCGCGTCGGCGGCCATGGCCTGGATGTGCTTCGTCGTGTAGATGAGGGAGGTCTTGAGCTCGACCATCCCCTTGAGATGCACGGGCTGCTCCAGCGCGCCGACCATGGGCCAGAAGAAGTCGACCTCCGGGAGCTCGTTGACTAGGATGGCGAAGTCCCTCAGGTCGTCGGAGCTGGCGGGGTGCGACTCCCCTGTGACGAGGTCTTTGACGAATACACCCTCTCCCCCGTTCGCTGCGTGGAGCCTGCCGGAGGGTATCCTGATGTCGTGCTTCCCGTCCCTCGAGGCGAGGAGCACTGATTTGGCGGCGGAGGACAGGGCCCATTTCACGGCGGGCTCCGGTATGAGTGTGCGCTTGCCGTCCTTGGAGGGGACGGCGCCTGCCCCCTCGGCGAGGGCGCGGACGGGCTCACTGTGTATCAGCACCCCAACCTCGCTCAGAATCCTCATAGTCGTGTCGTGGATGCGCAGTATCTCAGACCTGTCCAAGAAAGACATACGTGCCCGTGCCATTCGCCCAACTCCCCTGAAGCGAACTGGACAACTCATTCGATTTTGATGTACTTTTGCCTGTCCGCACAGCAAGGCGCTGAACGCTGTTCGAAATCGGCCAGCGAAGCCTGAAATAGCCGTCCTATGTGCCCATCTGGGCGCCTGCAGGCCAGGCGCAATGTTAAAGGCACCCTTCAGCATCTCCCGCCCAGTCCGGGTGCGATACTGTGGAGTCCAAGGCGCGGGAGGCGCTTTACCATCTGGTCCTGAGCAGCATGGACCAGCTGCTCGAGAGGGGCGACTTCGAGGCCTGGCTGGACGAGGAGATCGACCTCGCGCCCCTGTTCAGACCGCTCTTCGAGTCCGTCGCCGGCCAGCGCGACACGTTCATAAGGGAGCTGCACCAGATGTTCCCAGCCGAGGTTTTCGACCGGTTCAAGGCCAGGCATCCGGACATGGCCGTCGGCGACGGCACCAGGGCCATCGTACGGATCGGAAGGGAGATCGAGGCGATGAAGGACATCGTCCAGTCCCTCTGAGCAGAAACGGGCTGTGAACCCCCGTGTACGTACGCAACCGTTATAATTCCGAATGCGGTCATCGCTACGGGACCAGATGGCAGACAAGGACAGCGACTCCAAGGGCAAGAAGAAGGCCGGGGACGCCTCCGTCTTCAGGCCGTACGCTATGCCCGACTGGCAGGAGCGGTACAAGGACAAGATCAAGACCGCTGCCCAGGCCATCTCCACGATCCGCCGGGGCGACAAGGTCTTCATAGGCTCCGGCGCCGCCGAGCCGCAGACGCTCGTCAGGTCCCTGATCGAGAGTGCGGGGAGGCTGGCCGACACGAGGATCATGCACATCATGACCCTTGGCGTCGCGCCGTACACGGAGGAGAAGTTCACCGACCAGTTCAGGCACAACGCCTTCTTCATAGGTGCCAACACCAGGAAGGCGGTCGCCGAGGGCAGGGCCGACTACACCCCGGTCTTCCTCTCCGAGATCCCGGCCCTCTTCAGGTCCGGCCAGGCGCCGATCGACGTCGCGCTCATCCAGGTCTCGCTGCCGGACAGGCACGGTTTCTGCAGCTACGGCGTGTCGACCGACGTGGTCAAGTCCGGCGCAGAATCGGCGAACAAGGTCATCGCCGAGATCAACCCGCAGATGCCCAGGGCCCTGGGGGACTGCTTCATCAGCATGGACGACATCGACATCGCGGTCCCGGTGGACGAGCCCCTCCTCTGCGCGAAGAGGGACCGCGCGGACGACGTCGCCAAGAGGATCGGGAAGAACATCGCCGAGCTCATCGAGGACGGCTCCACGATGCAGATGGGCATAGGCACCATACCCGACTCCGTCCTGTACTACCTCACGGACAAGAAGGACCTCGGGATACACACCGAGATGTTCTCCGACGGGCTGATGGAGCTCGCGCAGAAGGGGATCATCAACAACTCGAAGAAGACGATACACCAGGGCAAGACCGTCGCCTCGTTCTGCATGGGCAGCAAGGAGCTCTACGAGTTCGTGGACGACAACCCTGCGATCGAGTTCCACCCCACGGAGTACACCAACGACCCGTTCACCATCGCGAAGAACGACAAGATGATCGCGATAAACTCCGCGATAGAGGTCGACCTCACCGGGCAGGTGTGCGCCGACTCGCTGGGTGCGATGTTCTACTCCGGGATAGGCGGGCAGGTGGACTTCGTGCGCGGCTCCGCTCGCTCCAAGGGCGGGAAGCCGATCATAGCGCTGCCATCGACGGCGAAGGACGACACCGTGTCCAGGATCTCCTCGAAGCTCAAGGAGGGCGCCGGCGTGGTGACGACGAGGGGCGACGTGCACTACGTCGTCACGGAGTACGGCGCCGCGTACCTTCACGGCAAGAACATACGCGAGAGGGCCATGGCCCTGATCAACATCGCGCACCCCAAGTTCCGCCAGCAGCTCCTGGAGGAGGCCAAGGAGATGCACTACGTCTACGGGGACCAGAAGATGTCCCCCGCGACCACCGTGTACCCGGAGGAGTTCGAGAGCACGATGGTCGAGAAGGACGGCACGAAGCTCCTGGTGCGCCCGATCGAACCGACGGACGAGGAGCTCCTCAGCGACATGTTCTACGACCTCAGCGACCAGACTATCATCAACAGGTTCTTCAGCATGCTCAAGTCCATGCCACACCGGCGGCTCCAGGAGTTCTGCGTCATCGACTACGAGAGCGAGATGTCCCTCGTGGTCCTCCACGGGAAGCGCCCGAAGCAGAAGATGGTGGGCGTGGGGAGCTACCACATGAACCCCTCCACTAAGAGGGCCGAGATCGCCTTCCTCGTCGCGGACGACTGGCAGGGCCGCGGGATCGGCACCTACCTCATGCAGGAACTGGTCAAGATCGCGCGCGCGAAGCGCATACGCGGCCTCACGGCGGAGGTGCTCAGGGACAACCTGGCGATGATAGCCCTCATGCACAAGGCCGGCGTCCCGCCGAAGTCGTCGATAGTGAACGGCAGCTACCTGTTCACGATGGACTTCGAGGATTGATTATCTAGGCGGAGCGGGATTACCCCGTGGGGCTCCAGATGAAGTTGTTGGGCGGGCACGTCTCCGTCACGGGCGGGGTCCGCAACGCGCCTGAGCGCGCCCGCGCGGCCACCTGCGACTGCATGCAGATATTCTCCAAGAACCAGATGCAGTGGTCGTCGAGACCCCTCGACCCGGAGGACGTGAGGCAGTACAAGGAGAACCTCGTGGCTCACGGCGTCAAGGAGACTGTCATCCACGACTCGTATCTCATCAACCTCGGCACGCCCGACAAGGCGCTGATGGAGAAGTCCAGGGCGGCCTTCCTCGACGAGGTCCTGAGGGCCGAGGCCCTCGGCGTCAGGAACCTCATATTCCACCCGGGGGCGCACATGGGCGCGGGGGAGCAGGCGGGCCTCAGGAGGGTCGCGGACTCCCTGAACTGGGTCAGGAAGGAGGCCGGGTCGGGGGCCGTGTGCTTCGCGCTCGAGATCACCGCCGGACAGGGCACCCTCCTGGGCCACTCGTTCGAGCAGCTCGCGAAGGTCGTCGACATGCTCGACGACCAGAGGAACGCGGGCGTGTGCTTCGACACGTGCCACGCATACGCCGCCGGCTACGACGTGAAGTCGAGGAAGGGCTACGAGAAGACCTTCGAGCTCTTCGACGGGATTCTAGGCGCCGGGATGATGAAGGCGATGCACCTGAACGACTCCAAGGGGAAGCAGGGCTCCCACCTGGACAGGCATGCGCAGATAGGCGAGGGCTTCCTCGGGCTCGAGTGTTTCGCGCACTTCATGAACGATGACAGGTGGGAGGGCATACCGATGGTGCTGGAGACGCCCGAGGGCGAGAAGAGGTACAGGCAGGAGCTGGAGGCGCTGCGGTCCCTGGTCAAGCAGTGAGGCCCTTGAGCTCCAGGCCCTCCTTCTCCACGATGTCCACGTCCCCGGGAGGCATCACGCTCTGGACCTCCTCGATGGGGACCTGCAGCTCGGCCGCGAGGATCTTCGCGAAAGCGTCCTTGTCCTGCTCCCCCGGCCTCATGACCACGAACCTCTTGGACCTGGCCCTGACGGCCGACTCGGGCCCGCACATGACCTTCCTCTCGCCCTCGTGCTCGACCTCGCCGACCGCGAGCCTGATGCCGAGCTTGTCGGAGTAGTTCCTCTTCCCCCTGATCACGAACGCGCCCTTCGCGAGGAACTCCCCGCTCTGCGGGGTCTTGCTGACCTGCTCCGGGAGGACCCAGTAGCCGCTCGCGGAGCCGATCTTGGCGTTCCAGGCCTTGGAGGTCGCGACCGCGAACTCGCAGGCCTCGTGCAGGGTCGTCTCCGTCACGCCCTCGCGCATCTTCACGACGACGCTCGGCGCCCCGTGCATGTCGGCGTGGGCGTACCTGTCCCCCGCGTCGAGGTGCTTCTTGACGAGGGTGTCGTTGCTCTTCGCGTCCTTGCCACCCAGGACGACGGCCCCCTCGCTGGATATGAACCACCTGAACTTCTCGAACCAGAACCTCTTGGTGGGCTTGAGCGCCTTCCTCTCGCGCCTCTCCGCCTCCCTGCGCGTCATGCCGTCGACGCCCGCCCTGGTCTCGTCTATCACCTTCAGGACGCCCTCCAGCTTCCTCCTGGCCTTCTTCGCGTCCTCGTAGAGCGCCTGGGCGTTGGACTCGACCGTCCCCTTGACGTCCAGGGCGCGGACCGAGCCGCCGATGCGCACCGTCAGCAGCGCCCTCCTGGGGTCGTAGCCGACGAACCCTGGCATGTCGTCCATGCCCTCGCCGCCCTCCGCGCGCCTCCGCCCCTCGGAGATCGCCTTCTGCACCTCGGGGTAGTGCGCGAACAGGTCGTCCCCGGCCAGCTGGGCCTCCCGGGCCTCGTCCTGCAGCTTGACGACCGCGGCCTCCTGCTGCGCGGCCCTCCTCTTCAGCTTGTCGAGCTCCTTAACGTCCTCCTTCGGCTTCTCCTTCTTCGCCGCGGGCTTCCTGGACACGTACTCCTCGACCGCCTCGGAGAACGAGCCGAACTCCTGCGCCTCCATGGCCTCGTAGGTCCTCATCCGGAACGGGACGACGTCCTCCGGGACCCCGCCCTTGCTGACGACGAACCCCTTGCCGGAGGAGGCCGCCTCGGCCATCATCGCCCTGACCTCCCCCAGGAGCGCCTCGGCCTGCGCCTCCCCGAGCCCGGCCGCCCTCTCCGAGGGCGCGGTCCCGGTCCTGGCGCACAGCTCCTCGCTGTACCTCCCGCCCACGTTGAGCTTGGTCGCGAGGGTCCGCACCAGGTCCGAGTCGGAGGACCTCAGCACCTCCAGGAACGCCCCGGCGTCCATCTCCCTGGGGTCGGGGACCGGGGGCGGGAACGAGAACTCCCTCTTGGCCTTCACGTCCCTGTGCTTCCAGGTGTGGCTCGTGAGGGGCTGGACGATCGCGCCGTCCTTGACGAGTATGACGTTCCCGTCCGCGAACATCTCCAGGACCAGCTCGAAGGTCTCCTCCTTCTCCAGGGTGAGGACCACGATCCTGTCGAACCCCTGCTGCCTCACGCCCGCTATGCGGGCGTTCGTGACCCTCTTCCTGAGCATCATGGCGAAGTCGGAGGGCTGCTGGGGCATCTCCCGCGCCCTCTTGGACATGAAGAGCCACCTGCCGACGTGGAAGTGGAGGAACTCCTTCCCCTCCCCCGCGCCCCTGACCGACAGTATGAGGTGGTCCCACCTCGGGTGGTAGACCTTGTCGACGTGCCAGCCCACGCGCTGCTGGAGCTCCGCGACCACGGCCGTCACATCGAAACTGCTGAGTGCCTCCTTCATGGCGTGGAACTGATGCCCAGGTACGGTAATAAATGATGCGACTCGCCTGGCCGGGGGCCGCTGGCGCCCCCCGCCCCTCAACAACCTTTTAATAGACAAGGCAAGATGACTTGCGGCCTAGGCGGTGTGCCACTGTGGCTTAGGGGTATAGCGACGCCTTGGTAAGGCGTAGGTCGAGGGTTCAATTCCCTCCAGTGGCTCCATCTTCTCATCGCGCCGGAAAAGGGCGTTTGGGGTTTAGGGAAGGGGTTTGCGGTCTGCTCCTGGCTCACTCGACGACCGTTATCCGCACCTCGATCCGGAACATGTCCACGGACCCGAGGAACCCGAAGGTCGCGGCTCCGACGTACGTCCCAGGCACCGCGGGCACGCTCCACTCGATGGTGAACTCGTGCACGCCGGAGCCGACGGGCGTGTCGAAGCCAGTCGCGAGCATGCTGGCGCCCTCTATGCCCTGCATGACGCTCAGGCCGAAGTACCCGGGGTTCCCGGTGACGGTGTAGCCCAGCACCTTGACCAGGTACTGTCCGTCAGCGAGGTCCCTAAGCGTCAGCGTCTCGGACGAGCCGCCCATGCCGACATACCAATACGGCTCGTCGAGGGTCGCTATTCCGTCCATGTTCACGTCGTGCCAAAGGCCCATGTCTATGTCCGGGCAGTCAGAGACCTCCCAGACCGAGACGATCAGTATGCTGGCGGTGGCCACCGTTATGGCCCTCGTGTACGCCGCGTTCGCCAGGTCCAGCTCGAAGTCGGCCGAGAGCGGGTCCTGGTAGACGGGCTCGTTCTCCCAGATGCTGGCTATGGTCGGGTCTACGCCCCCGCCGAGCACGTCGACCGTGCCCTCGACGGTCATGTCGTAGCACGCGTCGATCGTGCCGGAAGTGCTGTCCCCGTCGGAGAGGTCGATGGTCATGTCGACCGAGGGCGGGTCTATGCCGTTCATGACGACCCACATGGTCTCGCCGCTGAACGACTCCCTGGCCTCGTCGCCCGCCATCAGCGGGCACCTGAGCACGACCGCGAACGGCGCCGGCGCCCCGAGGGCGTTCTCATACGCGCCCAGCGGGGCCGCTATGACCTCCTTCGGCCCGCCCGTGTTGGTCCACGATGCGAATATGCCAGCGCCCATGTACCTCTCGTCGCTCGACGCGATGCCCTTCTGGTAGAAGCCGGGGCCGTACGGCGCCGCGAAGATCTGCTCGTCCGCCACGTCGGCGTCCACGGCCACGGGCGCCAACACGTGTATGTTGATGTCCGTGGGCAGGTCCTCCCACTCCACCGAAGTCATGAGGTACGCGTTCTCGTCAGGCATCTCCGAAGGCACTGACCAGTAGATGCGCCAGTCGCCGACCTCGAACCTCCACCACTTGTCGGACTCTCCGACGACGTCGTTGTTGTACGGGGTGTCGAAGTACGACTCACCGCCGAACTCGAACTCGTAGTCCGTCGCCGGCACGTTGACGAGTATGGGCATGCTCTGCACGCGCTCCCCGTCGTCGATGTACACGGCTGCGCCGTAGGTCCCGACCGGTGCGTCCTCGGGCACGCTCACCCTGAGCTCCCACGACGCCTGTCCGCCGGCGGGTATGTCGACCGACAGCGCGCCCTGCCACTCCTCGGTCCCGGCGAGCCTGACCTCGGCCCACGGGAAGGGCTGGAGGGTGTAGTAGTCCAGCTGCACGCTGACCGGTATGCCCATGGTCGGGACGACCGCCCTGACCCTGACGATCATGCCGTCGGTCGTGCGCTCGAGCGGGTCCTTTATCATTATCTGGTTCGCGTTGCACTGGGACCCGTCGACGCTGTACCTCAGGAGCTCCCAGTTCGAGCCCTTCACGTTGAGCACGCCGTTGCCGTTGAGGTCGACCCAGTCGTGGACCTCAAGCCAGTACTCGAAGTCCTGGGTGTAGTCCATGTTCGGGTCCAGCGACTCGAGCGGCATGAACATCGTGACCTTCAGCAGGTCCGTGTCCTCCGGGATGCAGCTCGTGATGTCTAGCATGATGTCGCCGGTCATCTTGGTGACCGACTCGATCACGTCGGAACCGGTCCTCAGGAGCAGCTGGCTCGATATGTCCACCGTGACGTCCTCGCAGCCGAGGTTGTCGGTCGTGACGAGCTCCACGTCCGACTCGCCCGGCAGTATGAAGTTCGGCGACATCTCGTAGCTCACGCCGTCGAGGCCGCCCGGGTACAGGGCCGCCTTCGCGAACAGCTCGCCGTCGACCAGCGACACGACGCCGTCCGAGCCCGCCATCGCCTCGGCGTAGGTTCCGGCGTTCAGCCAGCCCGCGCCCTGCTTGAACGGGTCGTACTTCATGTCGTCCGCGGAGGCCATCAGCATCGCCTTCGCGATGTCCTTGTCCGGCAGGCCGCCGTAGGTCACCATGTACGCCTGGTACCCGAGCGCCGCGCCACCAGCGGTGGTGGGCGTCGCGTGGCTCGTCCCGCTCCCTATCTGCAGGTGGGCCGCGCCGTTGCCTATGGTCCCGAACTCGTCCACGATGTTCAATGGCATCGGCTCGACGGAGTACATGCCGGACGCGATGATCTCCGCGTTCAGCTTGCCGTTCCTTCCGGGCCCGGAGTTCGAGAACGGAGCGACGTCGCCCCACTTCTGCACACCGGGGACGACCTCATAGCCGAACAGGTACCTGTACTGCATGGTGGTCCCCGCGCCGACGTGCACCGATGTGGCATCGACGACGCTGTGCACCGTCCCGTATCCCGGTCCGCCGTTGCCGGTCGACCAGAACCAGAGCGTCGGGCCCTGCATCGATATGGTCGTGGCGATCATGTCCAGGTAGTTGTATCCGCCGTCGACCGCGGTGTCCGACCAGCCGTAGCTGTTCGACACGAGCATCGCCTCGTCGCCGGTCCCGGGTATGCCGTCGACCCCGAACTGGGCGAACATCCATGCGTTCACCGTGCTGCCAGTGAAGGGTATGCACATGAGCTTCGCGCCGGGCGCCATTCCCCCGAGCTGACCTCCCATGGTCAGGCCCTGGGCCACGGCGGACGACGAGGTCATGGTCCCGTGGGTGCCCGCGTAGGCGCCCATGAACGCGACAGCGTCCCCGGCCCCCGCGACCCACTCCGCCCCGTACGTCCAGTCGGACGCGGGGTAGACGTTCACGCCGTCGGCGATCCAGTACGCCATGCCGCCGGAGTAGTCGGCGAAGCCGTCCCCGGCGTTCCAGGCGCTGGTGTCCGTGAGGCCCGTGGATGCGTCGTAGAGGTCGAAGTACGATATCTCGTCGCCCATGGTGCAGGGCTTGTCGTTCGCGAACGAGAAGTCGCGGAGCACGTCCACATACACCGTGTCGTATACCCCGGCCTCGGCCGCGTCAACGACGAGCACTGCCACTGGCCCGCCCCACAGGGCAGCCAGGGTCGGGTCAGGGTGGTAGCCGATGTGGTACACACCGCTCATGCTCCTGACCTTGCCGCCCTCCGCGTCGAGTATGCCCTTGACCTTGTACTTGACCTCGTCGAACACCACGCTCGTGCCCTTCTTGGCAGAGACCTCGGTCGTGGTGTCGGCCATCCAGCCGCCTATGTATCCGTTCTTCCACTGGAAGGCGGCGTAGTCGTCATAGCCGATCGGCCATCCGGCGTAAGCCCCGGAGTCGTACCTGGCCTGCTGCCCCTGCATGTCAGGGTGGGCCATGTCGAACCCGTCGTCGATGACCGCGAGGAGGACGCCCTCGCCGTCGTAGCCGGCGTCCCATGCGTCCACCGCGCCGTGGACGACGTCGATGTCGTAGTCCTCCGGCATCGGCACGATCGAGTCGATGGCGGCGATGTCCTTGACCAGTCGCGCATCGGACTCGTCGACGCTGGGCCTCTCGAAGGCCATGATGCTCGTCACGCCGTCAGCGGCCGCGAGCGCGGATATGGTCCCGGCGTCCAAGGTCATGAGGCTGACAGTCGGGATCCCCGCGAACTCCCTGCTCGCGATCTCCGACAGCCCTCTCGAGGCCAGCACGGCGTTTGCCGCCGCCCTGTCCTCGGCGATCACATACACATCGAAGGGGCCGTCCGACTCCGACAAAAGCGCCAGCAGCGCCGGGTCGACACTCGCCCCGTTGCCATTCAGGCCCAAGCCGTCCCCTGCGTCGGCTGCGTTCTCAGCAGCCATCGGCGAAGAACCGATGACCGCGAGGGCCGCAACGACCATGATAGACGCGAGGATGACGCTCAGGCTAGCTCTCCTTAACATCGTTTTCACAGTATCTCTCCCCCTGTGCGATGCCACATCATTGTACAAATGTGTGGTAATCAGTAAAGTGGTTTTTCCGCTATTAAGGACTGTCGGTCAGTATCGTCAGGGCTGGTGCAATCGACGTTGTTTGTGCCTAGGGGGTGCTACCCCCCGGCCTCGCGCTGCGCCCTCCCCGCCGGTCGCCTTTCTCGGCGCCGACCCGCCGCAGAATTGGCGAAATCGACTCGCCGGCGGGCTCTAGGTCGTGAACTTTCAAGTACCACCGGGCGATTCAGAACGACGGGCGAAATCGCATTCGAGGCGTTCTGAGATGAGCGAGGAGAAGGCCGGACCGTGGACGGTGCACGACGGAGACCCCAAGAGCAGGCACTCCAAGGCCCATGAGGTCGGCAAGTGGTTCAACAAGCGGAGGATCGGCCTCGTGGTCGGGCCGCTCATCTTCCTCGTCCTGGTGCTCATGCCGGTGCCTCAGTCCATGGCGGACACCGTTGCCAGCATGGACGAGGACATCCGTCCCTCCACCGACCGCGCGCCCCAGATAGCCCTGGGAACGCTGCTGTGGGTGCTGGTGTGGTGGGTCACCGAGTGCGTCCCCCTCGGGATAGCGGCCCTGATCCCGCCCCTCGTCTTCTCGATGACGAGGATAGTCCAGTGGAAGACCGCCCTGACCGCCTTCACCGACCCTATCATATGGATATTCATGGCTGGGTTCGTCCTCGCGGCGGCCTTCAGGAAGTGGGAGCTCGACCGGCGCATCGCGATAAGGCTGGGTCTCCTCTACAAGGGCAGCAACCCCATGATCGCCGCCTTCTTCGTCGCGGCGCTCCCGGTGTTCATACTCACTCTCACAGGCTCGATAACCGCCTCCACGGCGGTGGTCTTCCCGTTCCTCATCGCCTACCTCTCGATGGTCGGGATCAAGTCCGGCAGCAAGTACAGCGAGGCGTGCATGCTGGTCCTCGCGCAGGCCGCGACGGCCGGTGCGATGCTCCTCCTCATCAGCACGCCGCCCAACCTCATAGCGAAGAGCGTCGCCCTCGAGTACGCCGAGGTCGACCTCACCTTCCTCGACTGGCTGATCGTCGGGACGCCCCATGCCATCATAGGCCTGCTCATATCCTGGTTCGTCGTCTTCAAGGTCATCAAGCCAGGGGAGAAGGCCGTCGCGGCCGACAAGTCCAAGATGGTCGCGGTGTCGAAGCAGCTGGGCAGGATGAGCCGCGGGGAGAAGGTCGTCGCGGGCATGCTGTTCCTCGCCGTCAGCCTCTGGATATTCCCGTCCGCGGTGAAGGTCGCGTCGCACTACGCCCCCGGCCTCGAAGGGCTGTCCGCGGACCTGTCCGTGGTCATGCCGGAGGCGATGCCCGCCGTGCTGATCATCATCCTCGCAGGGCTCATCCGCATCCGGGGCGAGCCCGTCCTGAAGTGGGACGAGATCGCCAGGGGCATCGACTGGAACGTGGTCTTCCTCTTCGGCGGCGGCATAGCCCTCGGGATTGGCCTTGCGAACAGCGGGTTCGCCAACTGGCTGGCGGACGGCGTCGCCTCAGCGATGGGCGACGACCCTAGCGCGTGGGGGATATACGCGATATCCTGCGTGCTCGGCTTCGCCCTCACCTACGCCGCGTCGAACACGGCGGCCGCCCTCATATCGTGCCCGATCGCGGCGACCCTCGCCATCGGCGCGGGCCTCTCCGGCCCGGAGCTCCTCCCGCCCATCATCGGCGCGGGGCTCGCCTGCTCCATATCGAGCGCGATCCCGTCGACCACGCCGCCCATGGCCATAGTCTACAGCTCCGGCTACGTCAAGATATGGACCATGTTCAAGGTCGGGGTAGTCTCGGACCTGCTCAGGCTGACGGCGCTCATAGTCCTCGGCCCGCTGTTCGCGAGCCTGCTGATCTGACCACGGTGTCTGGCGCGCGTCGGGGCGGGCGTGCGCGGCCGGGCGCGCAGGCGTGTCTCTGTCTGCCTGTTGATACTGTTAAATAGCGGCCCGGCGCAACGTAATGACCAGGGATGCGCGAATGCCTAACAGTATCATCGAGGGCGCCCTCGGTTCGAAGGGCCCCTCAGGGGATGTGGGCAATGACAAGGGCCAGCAGGCGAAGTCCGCCGAGGACCTGGAGATCGAGAGGGTCGCGGAGGGCCTCAACGTCTGCATCAAGCTGATAGGCTGCGGCGGCGCCGGCTCCAACACGGTCAACAGGTTCTTCGAGCAGGGCGTCTCCGGGGTCCAGACGCTCGCCATCAACACCGACGCGAAGCACCTCCTGTCCGTCAAGGCCGGGAGGAAGATACTCATCGGGAAGGTCCTGACCAGGGGCCTGGGCGCCGGCGCGAAGCCCGAGGTCGGCGAGCGCGCGGCCATGGAGAACGAGCGCGACCTCCAGGACTACCTCAAGGGCTCCCAGATCGTCTTCGTCACGGCCGGCATGGGAGGCGGGACCGGCACCAGCAGCTCGTTCGTCGTGTCGCGCCTGTCGCGGGAGGCGAAGGCCCTGACGGTCGGGATCGTCACCCTGCCGTTCAAGTCGGAGGGGGAGATGCGCATGGAGAACGCGACCGAGGGCCTCTCTCGGCTCGCCAAGGTGTGCGACACCACCATCGTGATACCGAACGACACGCTCCTCGAACTGGTCCCCAACCTCCCCGTCCAGGCGGCGTTCAAGGTCGCCGACGAGCTCCTCCTCCAGACCATCTGCGGCCTCACCGAGATGCTCACGAGGGCCGGCCTGGTCAACGTCGACTACGCGGACCTGCGCACGATCCTCGACGAGGGCGGCGTCTCGTTGATCGGGGTGGGCGAGTCGCAGGGCGCGCCCATGGAGAGGATGGACACGGCCGTGGAGGAGGCGCTGACGTCCCCGCTCCTGGGAAGGGTCGACCTGAAGGGCGCGAAGGGCGCGCTCGTCAGGGTCGTCGGCGGGCCCGACATGACCATAGAGGAGGCGGCGAGGGCCGCGGAGATCATCTCCTCCAGGCTCAGGCCGGACGGGCGGCTGATATGGGGCTGCTCCCTCGAGGCCGGGATGGAGGGCAAGGTCAAGATACTGCTCATAGTCACTGGTGCGAGGTCACAATACGTCCTCCTACGCGACGGCACGGAGCCCGTGATGCACAGGACCAGCGAGGACTACCGCGGATCGGTCAACGTGCCGTCGCGCATACACCAGGACGAGGACAGCTCGTTCTTCGTCAGGTGAGCTAGAGTCCCAGGAGCAGGTTGGACAGGGCCCCGAGCGCCATGGCGAGGCCGATCGAGCCTGCGGTCACGAGGGCGGTGCTCCTCACCCCGAACTCCTTCAGCATGACCGCGAACGCGGCCAGGCACGGCATGAACACAGCCATCACGAGCGCGAAGGTGAACATCTGCTCTGGGCTCAGGTGCAGCGCCAGGTTGCTGGTTCCGAAGAGGACCATCAGCATCTGGAGGGCCATCTCCTTCCTCAGTATGCCGAAGATGAGCGCCACCACGACCACGCCCGGCAGCCCCAGGACCGCCATCATGAACCCCTCCGAAGGCCCGATGAGCTGCTGGAGGATCCCCTCGGCCATCAGCATCTCGAGCGCGATGCTGCCGACGAGGAGGAGTGGGAAGGCGATGGTCAGGAACTCCTTGACCCTCAGGTAGGTCTTCCTCAGGATCTCATGGGGCGAGGGCACCCGCAGGTCCGGTATCTCGACGAAGAGCCCGGTGGGCTCGAACTTGATGGTCCTGTGCATGGCGAAGCCGAGTATGACCAGTATCGCGCCGAGGATGATGTATATCGCGAGCGCCCACGCCGCCCCCGCGTAGTTGCCCACGGTGCCGATTATGATGGCGGTCTGGGCCGAGCACGGCACCGCGATGGTGATGAGGGTGGCGAGGATGAGCCTCTCCCTCCTCGAGCCCATGGCCCTTGTCGCCAGGATCGCGGGGACGTTGCACCCGAACCCGACGACCATGGGTATGACGGCCCTCCCGTGCAGCCCCAGCCGGTGCATGACCCCGTCCAGGAGCGACACCACCCTGACCAGGTACCCGGTGTCCTCCAGGACGGCGAGCATGATGTAGAACACGACTATGTACGGTATCACCAGGGCGAGCATCGCCTCGACGCTGAGGTACACGCCCTCCGCGGCTCCCCTGGCGAGGTCGCTCGACAGGCCTGCCTTGAAGTCGTCGAACGGGGCCCGGGCCGCGTCGGTGTACGCCCCGACCAGCAGCCCCTCGAGCGCCCCGCCCGCGAACACGAGCACCAGGAAGACCGCGGCAAGGACGGCTATGAGTATCGGTATCCCCGTGGCGGGCCTGAGCGTGAGGTCCGAGATGAAGCCCTCCTTCCTCTCCCGGTCCGCGGCCTCGCCCACGACCTCGGAGGCGATGCGCCCGGCCTCGCCGAACCTGTCCCTCTCGATGTGGACGACGATGTCCTCGCCGTGCTCCTTCAGGAACTCCTCCCTCATCGCCTCGGAGGCCCGGACGGCGGCGCCGTCCGCCTTCTCAAGGACCCTCCTGTCGCCCGTGAGGAGCCTGAGCGAGACGGCCCTGAGCGGCATGGGCCAGTCCTCCTGCTTCAGCATCGCGGAGAGCTTGCGGACCATCTCCTCGATGTGCGAATCGTACCTGACCTTGAACTTGCTCCTGCCCCTGAGCTGGACCGACGTGAACAGGAGCGAGTCTATGCCCTCGCCCTTCGTCGCCACGGTGGGTATTGCGGGGACCATGAGGATGCGCTCGAGCCTGGCGACGTCCACGTCCCGGCCGCTCCTGCGCATCTCGTCGTACATGTTCAGCGATGCGACGACGTGGTACCCGGACTCTATGAGCTCGAATAGGAGGACGAGGTTCCTCTCCAGCCTGGTCGTGTCCAGGACGGCGACGACCGTGTCCGGCCTCCTCTCGAACAGGAGGTTCGTCGCGACCCTCTCGTCGTCCGTGTTGCCCGCGAGCGAGTATGTGCCGGGCAGGTCGATGACCGTGATGGTGGAGCCCATGAACTTGGCCTTGCCCTCGAAGAACTCCACGGTCGTGCCAGGGTAGTTGGAGCTGATCACCCCGACGCCGGTGAGCCTGCTGAATATGGCGCTCTTGCCGACGTTCGGGTTACCCGCCAAGGCGATCTCCATGCGGTCCCCCCTCAGGCCCTCACCATGTGGAGGGCTCGGCCGATCTCCCTCGCGAGGGCGATCTTGGTGCCCTTCAGCGAGACTATGATCGGCCCCCCCATGGGCACCTTCTTCTCGACCTTGACCTCGCTCCCGGGCACGAACCCCATCGCGAGGATGCGGCAGAGCTCCTCCTTGTCCTTGGACGCCAGGTGCGACACTGTCCCGACGTCGCCCTCGCCGAGGTCGACGAGGCTGACGGTCTCCCTGGTGCACTTCTCGCACGCGATGCCGCGCTCGCACTTCGGTATCTGCTTCCCGTGCGGGCACTCGGAGGGGCGGTTCAGCATCCGGCACAGCTGCCTCTCGGCCTCGTCGGTCAGCACGTGCTCCATCCTGCACGCCTGGTCGTGACGGGACTTGCCCCTGATGCCGCACAGGTCGTTCAGGAACCGCTCCAGGAGCCGGTGCTTCCTGGTGACCTGCCTCGCTATCTTGAGACCCTTGGGGCTCAGGGTCGCCCCCCGGTACCTCTCGTGCCGGACGTAGCCCTGTCTGGAGAGCTTATGCATCATCTCCGTCACGGACGCCGGCGCGACGGACATCGCCTTCGCGATGTCGGAGGTCTTCGCGACCCCCCCGTCCTCGGTGAGGTTGTATATGACCTTCAGGTACTGCTCGGCGATCTCCGTTACCATCGGACGGGAGTTAGGTTAACCTAAATTATATACTTTGTTCCTCCGGCCGGGGGCGCCTACCTCTTGGAGTCGAGGTACTTCTTAAAGGGGTAGGTCTTGAGGCGTATCTCCGTCTCCCCCACCGGGGGGTACTCCTCCGCGTACTCTTCCTCGGCCAGGGCCCGCTCCTCCTCGGTCAGGAGCTCGACCTTGATGCCGTAGTTCTGGACCAGCCAAGTCTCGAAGTCGAACCTCGTGGTACCACCTGCGGCTGCATGGGCCCGAGGGGGGATAATGCTGCCCCCGAATGACATCATGCGGACGCGAGGAGGGCCACGATCTCCTTGTGGATCTTGGACATCGCGTGGGTCGCCGGGCTGGCGACGTTCTTGCCCGCAGGCCTGCCCTGCGCCATGGTCTTGGCGAGGACCTCGTCGTAGGGGATCCTCCCCAGGACATGGGCCCCTTCGGCGGCGGCATACTCCTCGACCCGGGCGGTGAGGCCTTCGTTGATGTCCGCCTTGTTCGTGACCAGCCCGGTCTTTATGCCGAAGCCCTTGGCGAGCTCCAGGATCCTCTTGGCGTCGCTCAGTCCCGACTCGGTGGGCTCCGTGACGATGACAGCGAGGGTGCACCCGGAGAGCGACGATATGACGGGGCAGCCTATGCCAGGCGGGCCGTCGACGAGTATCGTCTCGGCCCCCTCCTCCTTCGCCACCATGCGCGCCTTCTGCTTGACCATGGCGACGAGCTTGCCGGAGTTGTCCTCCCCGGGGTCCAGGAGCGCGTGCACCATCTTGCCGAAGACGGTGTCCGACACGAACCACTCGCCGACCTTCTTGTCGGTCATCCTGATGGCCTTGCTCGGGCATATCCTGGCGCAGAGGGCGCACCCCTCGCAGGCGCCCGCGTCTATGGCGACCTTCTTTATGCTCGGGTTCCCGACGACCTTCACCGCACCGAACCTGCAGACCTCGACGCACTTCCCGCAGTTGGTGCACTTCGGGCCCTGTATCTCGGCGACCTTCATGCCCATGAACTCCTGCCTCTGGAGCACCTTGGGCTGCAGGAGCAGGTGGAGGTTCGGCGCGTCGACGTCGCAGTCCGCGGTCACGGTCCTGCCCATGACCGACGCGAGGTACCCAAGCAGCGTGGTCTTGCCAGTCCCGCCCTTGCCGCTCACTATGACCAGTTCCTTCATCGCCGTCCCCCCTCGAAGGCCCAGTCCCTGAGCCTCGTGAACGTGGTGTGGAACCTGGGGTCCTCCGCTATCAGGTCGCCCTTGGAGTACGCCTCGGCGATCCACCTGTCCAGGGGGAGCTTCCCGACGACCGGCACACCGTGCGCCTCGCAGAAGCCCTCTATGTCCGGGCCAGGGAGCCCGTGCTTGTTGATGAAGACCGCCGCAGGGACCTTGAGCTTCCTGGTCACCTCCAGGGCGAGCCTCAGGTCGTGCATCCCGAAGGGTGTGGGCTCGGTGACCAGGACGCACGCGTCCGAGTCCTTGATGCTCGCCACGGCTGTGCACGCCGTCCCGGGGGGACAGTCCAGCACCACCGCGTACCTCTCCGGGACCGCCTCCTTGACCCTCCTGATCAGCGGGGTGGCGGCCGCCTCGCCTACCTTCAGCCTCCCATATGTGAGGTCGAGCATGCCGCCCTCGGCCCTGATCACCTCCCCGAGCAGGTGGTCCTCCTCGGTGATGGCGTCCTCCGGGCACAGCATGACGCAGGCGCCGCACCCGTGGCACAGCTCCTTGAAGACCATGACCTCCTTCGGCAGGACCGCTATCGCGTGGAACTCGCAGACCTTCCTGCAGTTCCCGCACAGGGTGCACTTGCTGGCGTCGACCTTGGGGACGGGCCTGAAGACCTGCTCCGCCCGCTCCGACGCCGCCTTGGCGAATATGTAGCAGTTCGGCTCCTCGACGTCCAGGTCCACCAGGGCCGCGCCCTCGGTCACGGCGGCGAGGTTCGTGGCGACGAGGGTCTTCCCCGTGCCGCCCTTGCCGCTGGCTATCGCTATCCTCGTGTTATCCCCTTCGTGTGCGGAGCCTCAGTGGCTGTGCTCCTTGCATGCGACTTCGTGCGAAGCGGACTGCAGCTTGCCGTCACGCCACATCTGGACCGCGTCCTTGACTGTCCCGGACGCGCCCACGAACACCTCGACGCCGAGCGACTGGAGCATGTCTATCGCCTTCGGCCCCAGCCCGGAGCAGACCAGGACCTTCGCGCCAGTCCTCGCTATGTGCTCCGGCGGCTTCCCTAGCCCGCCCATGTGCTCGCTCCTGTTCTTCACGACCACGACCTGGTCGCTGTCCAGGTCTATGACCGTGAAGGTCGGCGCGCGGCCGAAGTGCTCGCACACCAGATCGTCGAACCCGCCTTTCTCCATCGATGGTACACAGAGTTTCATCTGTCCTCACTCCTCTTTCTTCTGATCGTCCTTCGTCTCTTTCATGTCCTTGAACCTGAGCCTCCACCCCTCCCTCACTATGTTGCGGGAGCCGCAGCAGAAGCACTTCTCCGGCCTCTCGGGGAGGGCCATGTCGAGCCCGCAGTCCCCGCACCGGAACCTGAGCAGCCTCAGGCCCCTCCCCCCATGGAGGGCCCGGCCTTGCAGCTCGCGTCCCTCATCGCGTTCCTGAACGCGATCACCGAGAGGCTGGCGCAGTGGATGTGGTCCTCGGGGAGGCCTCCGAGCGACGCGATCAGGTCGTCAGGCACTATGGCGCACGCCTCCTTGACCGTGAGGCCGGTGACGAGCCTGGTGAGCCTGCTCCCGCACGCGATGGTCGCGCCGCAACCGTCCGTGTAGAACGTGCATCTGGCGACCTTCCCGCCCTCGACCTTGACCCACATGTGCATCGTGTCCATGCAGAGGCCGTCGGCCACGCCTGCGCCGTCCGCGTCGTCCATCGGGCCCACGTTCGCAGGGTCCCGGAACTCGGAGATGACCTCCCTCGAGTAGACCTTGGAGTCCTCGCCGTCCATGGCCGCCACGATGTTCTCGACCAGCCTGTCGAGCTCCGAGGCCTCGTCCTTTCCGCCCATGGTCCCGCTTACCCGCCCCTCTGGCCGCGCCCCTGCCCGTGGCCGTGGTGGCCGGGCGAGGTCGAAGTGGAGGTCTCGTCCAGCTGGCCGGTCCTGTACGACTCCATCGCGGAGCCAACGGTGCCGGTGCACCTGACGAACATCCTCACGTTGCCTGCGGCCAGGACGCGGAACGCGTTTGGCCCTATGTCGCCCGTCACGACGGTGTCGACGCCGAGGTCCAGGATCTGCTGCGCCGCCTGGATGCCCGCGCCGTTGCCGAGCGCCTGCCCGGAGTTCCTGACAGCCCTGTGGCTCCCGTCCCCTTCGAACACCACGAAGTAGGAGCACCTCCCGAACCTCGGGTCTATGGGTGAGTCCAGGGACTCGCCCACGGAGCTCACTGCCACGCGCCTTCCTCTGCCTTCCTTTCCCTCTGGATTCGTCGCCATATCGTCACTCTCCGCACTGGGTGCCCCTCATCTGCGAGCCGCACTTGGGGCACTTCGTCTTGCTGCACGGCACGCCCCTGAACGCGTGCGGGACCTCCGTCCCGCACTCGGGGCACACGCACTTCTTCGATCCGAACTCGAGTTCGCTCTCGGCCTGAGCACTGTTCTTTTCAGCCATCGCCAGTCCCTCCTCTCACCGCGGCCTGCAGGCGCCCCTCCTCGCCCTGTCCTCGGCGGCCCTGCGGATGTCCCGGCTGCCGCAAGAAGGGCAGGACGTGGGCCTGCCCGTGCCGAAGGGCTCGTCCCACTTCTTCCCGCACCCGAGGCACTCGAACTTCCTCACGCCTGCCACCATCCGTCTAGCCACCTGTCCCCTCGACCGCCTCGATGATCTTCATCGTGATGTCGTCGAATGCCTTGGCCGCCTTGTCGGAGCCAACTGCGAAGGGCTTGCCGTCGTCGCCGCTCTTGGCTATGCTCGGGCTGAGGGGCAGCTTGCCGAGCAGGGGTATCGAGAGGTCCTTGGTCGCCTTCGCGACCCCCCCGTCCTCGAACAGCGGTATCTCCTTGCCGCAGTGCGGGCACGTGAGGCCGTACATGTTCTCCACGAGGCCGATGGGCTTGAGCCCGACCGCCTTCGCGAAGTTGATGGACTTCCTGACGCTGAGGAGGGCGACGTCCTGCGGCGTGGTCACGATGACCGCCCCGTCCGGGGCCGGGACCAGCTGGGCCGTGCTCAGGGGCTCGTCCCCCGTTCCCGGCGGCAGGTCGACGATGAGGTAGTCCAGCTCCCCCCACTCGACCTCCTCGAGGAACTGCTTTATCGCCCCCATCTTGACAGGGCCCCTCCATATGACCGGGGAGTCCCTGTCGCTCAGCAGGAACGCTATCGAGATGACCTTGATGGACGGCGGGACCAGGTAGGGGATGATCTTGCCCTTCTCGTTCACGCTCAGCGGCAGGTTCGGGATGCCGAGGAGCTTGGGCACGCTCGGCCCGTGCATGTCGGCGTCCAGGAGTCCTACCTTCTTGCCCTTCTTCGCGAGCGCGGCCGCGAGGTTGACGGCAACGGTCGACTTGCCGACGCCCCCCTTGCCGCTCATGACGATGATCTTGTGCTTGACGTCCTTCAGGTTCTCCGCGGCCGTCGTGGCCGGCGGGCCCTTGGAGGGGGCCGCCTGCTTGCCAGTGAATGCGTTCATGGTTCGTGCACCCCTCAGATCAGCAGGTGAATACCCTGTCCGCGTCCACGGCCTGCGCGGCGAAGTCCATCAGGTTGACGAACTCCACGCCGTCGATGAACTGCTTCTTGTCGATCCCCCTAGCCTCCATGCAGGGGATGCAGACCTGTATCCTGCCGCCGCTCTGGACGAAAGCATCCATCATCTGCTTGACCGGGGCCATGCCCACGACCGGTTCGAGCTTCTCGGCGTACCCCTTCTGGGCCAGCTTGACGCCGTTCATGGTCAGGAACACCTTGGTCTTGATCCCGAGCGCCGTCGAGGCGCCCGCGCATGCGAACACCATGGTCGCCTTCTCAAGGTCCTCGTCCCCGTGAGTGCCGACCACTAGGAACGCCTTCTTCGAGTAATCCGTCTTCTCAGTCATCCTGATGCCTCTGCCATCCACTTGGCCCTCGTGGTTGAAGTCTGGTGCGGCGAACAGGTTAGCCGTGCGACGGCGCTCAGTCGGAGGGGAGCCCGAACACGTGCTCCCTGTAGTACCCGCTGTATATGGCCCCGGCGGGGTTGTGCGCCATGACCCTGTCCTTCACGATGAAGGTCGTGACGGGCGCCTTGGAGTGCCTGGTGAAGAGCATGTCGTGGCCCACGCAGAGGCCCACCACGATGTTCATCTCGGTCCCGCACTCGGCGAGGCACATGGCCTGCCCTATGGGGTTGCAGATGGCCTCGTCCCCCTTGTCCCCGTGGAGCTTCACGACCCCGAGCTCGCCCTTGTCGATGCCGCAGGTCTTGCAGCACACCGAGTGCACCTCGAACCCCTGCCTGGACAGGATGTCGGCGACGGTCCTGGCCTCCGAGGAGAGGCCGACGCAGAAGGCGATTCCCAGCCTCTTCATGCCCATCTCCTTCGCGTATATGACGATCTCCTCGAGCCTGGTCTTCTTCATGTAGTGCTCGGCCTCGATCTTCCCGGAGACGCGCATCGACTTCAGCTCGTTCCCCTCGTACGCCTTCCTGGCCCCGTCGGCCAGGCCGTAGCAGTCCTTCCCCTCGTAGCACTCCTTGTCCGCGCAGTGCGCGCAATCGGATCTCATCGGATACACCGTCGTGTGAAGGGGTTTCCGGCGGCCTGCGTCAGCACAGTTCGCCTATGTGGCTCGCCACGAGCTTCCTCTGCGCCCTCCTCAGCATGACGTCGAGGGTGGCCTTGGATATCTCCAGCCTCTTGGCGAGCTTGTCCAGCGTGATCTTCCTGGGTATCTCGTAGTACCCGAGCTCGTACGCCATCTGGAGCACCTTCTCCTGGGCGACGGTGAGCTCGGAGGCGGTCCTGAGGACCGATATCTTCTCCACCTCGACCGTGCAGCCCAGCTCGGTCACCTTGGACACGAGGTTCCTGAGGGCGCCGGCGTTGGGGGCGATGACGTTCCACTGCATCATCCCGTCCTCCCTGTTGGAGGCGGAGTCCATGAAGCAGCCGGAATCGGCCATCAGCCTGCACGCGGCGCACTGCTGCAGCTCCACAGTGCCTATGTGCCTGCCGGGCCCGGCGGCCGTGAGCTGGACGTTGCAGTTCGGCTCGATGTCGCGGATCCTCTCGACGAGGTCCTCCTGGGACAGGCCGGGGTCGGTGTCGATCTGCAGTAGGCTCTGGCCACCGGTGCCGTTCTTGGGGACGCACTTGAGTATCCTGACCGAGAGGTCGCAGCTGCTGGTGAGGCAACCGATCCAGTTGCCGGGTATCTTGACGAGTAGCGATGCGAACCTCACTTGACCGTCCCCTCCTTCGGGGCCCGACTGTGCGCGGACGAGCCGTCAGCGGTGACTATATCCTTCATGATCTTGAGGGCCACCCCATCCGTGAGGGCCCGTGCCGTCTTGTACCTAGCGCCGGACAGTATCCGGTTGAAGGTGGGCTGCGACACGTCCATCCTCTTGGCCGCCTCGGCCTGCGAGAGCATCTCCACGTCCGAGAGCCTGAGCGCCTCGAACTCGTCCAGGCCCATCTCTATGCTGGTGAGCCTGTCCATGGGTATGCCCTGGGGCTTGAAGACGTTGTAGTCAGGGTCGCAGCAGACCCTCCGGCACCTCTTCGGCCTCGGCATTGAAATGGATTATAATTCATAACCTACTTGAACGTTGCGGAGGGGGTCGAGGGTGGGTCGTCCTGCATGATATGGTTTCGGAAGGGGTTTGCGCAGATCGTGCTGGACACACTAGATGCCTGACCTGTTCTGCGGGGCGTAGCCGGGGAAGTCGTCATCTTCGAAGGGGTTGTTGTTGTTCTCCTCGTAGTACCCGTCCTCTCCCCAGTTCCACATGTTGTTGTCACCACTCGCGGAGACGGTGCCCACAGCGGACACCGCCATAGCCGCGACGACGCACGCGAGGCCTATCGCCACAACCTTGGTTATCATGACGCATCGGATTCACTGTAGGATACTAAAGCGCCGCGAGATGGTTCGCACGCGGTGTCTCTCAGGGATGATTCTCGAACGGGCGAAAAGAACGCCCCCGCGGGCGTACCAGCTCGATGGATTAATGTAGACGTTCCCCTCTCCACGGTATGGTCGTGTAGACCAGGAGGTCCCCGGTTATGATGTCCGACAGAGTTCTAGCAGCTGTGCCGGGGACCCTGTAGCCACGTCTCGGGTTCCCGGGCTGCCGCGAGCATGTCCTGCGAACGCAACAAGCCCATATCAACGGAATCCGAGAATGCCAAACGATGCGTATCTAGACGCCAGCGTGCACTGGCGCATAAGGTCCGGACTGCTCGACCTCCACGAGGCGAGCTACAGGTCCACAGTCGACTCGATCCTCTCGTCGGGGCTGGCCACCGAGGTCGTCGCCCTGATCAGCGCAGGCAAGGAGGCGGACGTCTACCTCGCGGGCTACAACGGATCCCCCCTGGCCGTCAAGTGCTACAGGCTGTACAGGACCTCCCACAGGGGTGGGCGGCCCATCAAGCTCGACACCATAGGCTGGAAGACGGCCAAGGAGTACGAGATGACCCACCAGGCATGGAGGGGCGGCGCCAGGGTGCCCGCCCCCGCCCGCAGGGTGGAGAACATGTTCAGCATGCGCTACCTCGGCGACGATGCAGGCCCGGCCCCCAGGCTCAGCGACATCAGGCTGGAGGACCCCGAGGGGTTCCTGAAGGCGGTGATGTCCGGCGTCGAGGCCCTCGCCAGGGCGGGCGTCGTCCACACCGACCTGAGCCCGTACAACATACTGGTCCACTCCGGCGACCCGTGGTTCATAGACCTGTCGGAAGCCCTCCGTGTGGACCGCACGGGGAACTCACCATGGGTCACCCTGACCAGTGCCACCAAGGCCTTGAACAGCGGGATGTCGGCGATAGGGAAGTACTTCGGAAAGTACGGCGTGGAAGTCGAGTCGGAGGAGTTCGTCAGAGGCCTGGTGGACTCGCTGGACCGGTTCGAAGTGCTCAGGTGAGGGGCCGACGCCACACGAGCCAGTGCGGGATCGACAGCGGACGCCCTGTCCGCGTTCGCCATTGTTTATGAGCCCCCTTGCCGATTCCCCCTAGGGGAGAGGGACCGTGGAGAGCAAGGTGTTGGATCTCAAGTGGTTCTCGGACCAGGTCGAGAGGGAGGCGAAGAGGGAGTTCCTGTCGGTCGGGGAGCGCATAGGGGAGGCGGTGTCGATCGTGGCGACGGTCGTCTTCATCGCTTTCATCGCGATCCACCAGACAAGGCCGACCGGTTTCTTCACGGACGACTCCGCGCCCGCGCTCGTGTACCTGGTGCTCGTGTACGGCATGGTCCCGCCGGCGATGAGGCTGTTCCTCGGCCGGAGGAACGTCGCGAGGCCGCTCGAGGCCATCGGGATGGCCATGTTCTTCGCGGTCGGCCTGTACTTCCTGATAACGTTCCCGTTCGACATGTCGAGGTTCGCGCAGCCGCTGCCCCACGACCTGGAGTTCCTCCTGGAGTGGATATCCGCCACGCTCGCGAAGTGGGTATTGGCGATCGGCGTCATCGCATGCGCGTTCTTCGCGCCTTACACGTTCCTGCTGTACATGCGCATCAGGGGGCGGCTGCCCGAGTCGTGCCCGGAGGAACCCGTCGGGGAGGGGCCCGCCGAGTGAGCGCCCGCATCGAATCTGGAGATGGAGTGGGCCCAACCGGATTCGAACCGGTGACCTACGCCGTGTAAGGGCGTTGTCATAACCGCTAGACCATGGGCCCAGGCGCCCAACGTGCTCCCCGGAGATAAAACATTCTCAGTCCTTCGCGGCGCAGAGGTCGAACCCGAGCGCGAACGCCCTCATGTTCTCGTCCAGCTTCCGCGGGATGTTGGCCTCGAGGGCCTGCTCGAACCAGCCCCTCCCGATGCCGGTCGCGCCGGAGCCCGCTAGGGCCCCCACCATGACCACGTTGGACGAGATCGGGACGCCCGCTTCTTCAGCTAAGCCCGCCGCGTCCACCATGACGACCCTCTTCGCGACGGAGGACATCCGGTCGACGACCTCCTGCTCCGACGGGTACTTCATCTTCTGGGTGGACACGCTCAGCGGCACGATCCGCTCCGTCGAGCTCAGCACGACCGTGCCCTTCGACGCCTTGCACGCCGCCCTCAGGGTCTCGAGCAGCTCGAGCGAGAGTATCACGTCGGCCCCACCGTCCGGCACGAGCGGGCCGGAGTCACCCCCGATCCTGGCGGTGCAGACCACGGACCCGCCCCTCTGTGCCATGCCGTGCGTCTCGCTGAGGACCACCTTCTCCCCTGCCAGGAGCGCCGCGTCGCCTATGATCTTCGACGCGGTGATGATGCCCTGCCCGCCCACGCCCACGAGGTACACGTCCACCATCACGGCACCTCCTTGATGGCCTTGTACGGGCACACCTGCGCGCAGACGCCGCATCCGGCGCACAGGACTGGGTCTATGGTCTGGACCTTGTCCATGCTGGATATCGCGGGGCACTGGAACTTGGTGACGCAGGTCCTGCACTTCTTGCACGCCTCCTGGTCGATGAAGTGCTTCCTGATGATCGCGCCCTTCTCGTCCCTCTTGGCGATGAGGGCGCACTCCCTGCGGGCTATGATGACGCTGACGCTCTCCTGGGCGAGCCCCTCCTTGACGGCCTCGACCATCGCCGGGGTGTCGTACGGGTCCACGACCTTGAGCCACTTGACGCCGCAGCCCCTGACGACATCCTCGATCGAGAGCGTCACGGCCGCGGGGTTGCTCGGGTCCCTGTCCGTGCCGGGGTGAGGCTGATGGCCAGTCATGGCAGTCGTCCGGTTGTCCAGGACCATGAGGAGGAACCTATGCCCCTGGTGTACCGCGTTGACGAGCCCTGGCATGCCGGCGTGGAAGAATGTGGAGTCGCCTATGAACGCGATGACGGGGAGGTCGTTGACCTTGGCCAAGCCCCCCGCCGTCCCGACGCTGGAGCCCATGCAGACCAGCAGGTCCGCGGCACTGTACGGCGGGGCGACGCCGAGCGTGTAGCACCCTATGTCCGTGGCGAAGAGCGCCTTCTTGTTCGTGGCCTTGTTGACGGCGTAGTACGTCGCGCTGTGCGGGCAGCCCGCGCAGAGCACCGGCGGGCGCGTCGGCAGGTCCTGCGGGAGCTCGCACTTCTCCGGTTCCTCCATCTCGACGGAGAAGGCCTTCGAGAGCGCCCTCCCCACGATGGCCAGGTCGAACTCGTAGGCCCTCGGCAGGAGCCCGTCCATCTTCCCGAGTATCCTGGTGCGGAGCCCTTCACGTTGGGCGAGGCTCCTTACCTGGACCTCGAGGAACGGCTCCAGCTCCTCGACGATGAGGACGACCTCGTGCGTCTTGACGAAGTCGATGATCTTCCTCGAAGGTGCCGGGTTGGAGAACCCCAGCTTGAGTATGTCCACGTCGAGCCCCGTGTCCCTGGCGGCGTCGAGCGCGTAGTTGGCCGCGGCGGACGAGGTTATCATCCCGAACCTCCCGCCCGCGCCTATCCTGGTGACGGCGTTGAACTCCGACCCCTCGGCCAACTTCTCGGCCTCGGACAGCTTCTCGAGTAGGACGAGGTGCCGCACCCTGGCGACCGCGGGGACCGTGACGAACCTGGCCGGCTCCTTCACGAACTCCTTCTTCCTCGGACCGACGGATATCTCCCCTACTCTCACGGGGCCGCGGACGTGGGCCACCCTGGTCGTCGTGCGCAGGATGACCGGCTGGCCGAGCTCCTCGGAGACCTCGAAGGCCCTCTTGACCATGTCGTAGCACTCCTGCGGCGAGGAGGGTTCGAATAGGGGGAAACCCCCGAAGAGGGCGTAGTACCTGTTGTCCTGCTCGTTCTGGCTCGAGTGGCACGACGGGTCGTCGGCCGTGACCAGCACGAAGCCGCCCCTGGTGCCCGTATATGCGAACGTCATGAGGGCGTCGGAGGCCACGTTCACGCCCACGTGCTTCATGCTGACCATCGCGCGAAGGCCGGACGCGGCGGCGCCGATCGCCACCTCCGTCGCGACCTTCTCGTTGAC
>CAZXWO010000016.1:0-39058 GCA_964644565.1 uncultured Thermoplasmata archaeon
GAGACCATAAACGCCATACTCACGGACGAGAAGAAGAACGAGCCGATCAGGATATTCTTCGCAGGGTTCTCCTGCTCAGGCCCCGCCTACATGATGGGCTTCGACAAGAAGAAGGACACCGACGTCGAGGTCAAGGTCGACGGGTTCACGCTCATCTACGAGAAGGGGCTCGAGGACGAGCTCAAGGAGGCCGTCATCGACTCCGTCGACACCCCGCAGGGGCCCGGAGTCGTCGTGAAGGTCAAGTCCTCGGGGTCGTCCTGCGGCGGAAGCTGCGCGGGCTGCCATTAGGCGCAGTACATTCGTGCCGCTGTAGAGAAAACATTCATACCCACGTGGCGTTCTCAACGGCCTGTGTCGGTAGAGCACGAGCTCATAAGGCCAGGTAGCGTCGAGGAGAGGGACTACCAGGTCAACATAGCCAAGGCCGCTCTCACCGAGTCGACGCTCGTGGTGCTCCCGACAGGCATGGGCAAGACCGTCGTCGCGCTCATGGTGATCGCGGAGACGCTCTCCAAGAAGGAGGGGAAGGTCCTCCTCATGGCCCCCACCAAGCCCCTGGTGGAGCAGCACTCCAAGTTCCTGAGGGACCACCTGCTGGTGCACGAGCCGGTCATGTTCACCGGGGAGGTGAGCCCGCCGAAGAGGAAGGAGCTCTGGCACAGCGGGAGGCTCGTGGTCTCGACCCCGCAGGTCATCGAGAACGACCTCGAGGAGGGGAGGATCTCCCTCAAGGGCGTCGACCTCATCGTCTTCGACGAGGCGCACAGGGCGGTCGGCGACTACGCCTACGTCTCGATAGGCAAGGGGTTCTCGGAGATGGGCGGCCTCGCGCTGGGCATGACGGCGTCGCCAGGCTCGGACGTCGCCAAGATCGCCGAGGTCTGCGAGAACCTCGGCATGACCAACGTCGAGATCAGGTCCGAGCTCGACGAGGACGTCGTGAAGTACACCCAGGACGTCAAGATGGAGTTCATAGGCGTGTCGATGCCGGAGGAGATGGGCCGCGTGATCTACCTCCTCCAGCGCGTCCTGGACGACCAGATCGCGAGACTCCGCGCCCAGGGGTACCTTGACCCTAAGAAGCCGCCGACGACCAGGGACCTGCTCGAGGCGGGCAGGGTCATAAGGGCGAAGCTGGACGCGGGCACCAAGAACTTCCACCTGTTCCAGGCCGCGAGCGCCAACTCCCTGGCCATGAAGATCAACCACGGCATCGAGCTCGCCCAGACCCAGGGGAAGGGCGCGCTCGAGGGGTACTTCGACAAGCTGGTCAAGCAGGGGCAGGAGAAGGGGGGGCCGAAGGCCTCCAGGGACCTGGTGAAGGACGCGCGGTTCCAGCAGGCACGGACCCTCCTGTACGGCATGCAGCGGGAGCACCCGAAGCTCGAGAAGATCGTCCCCATACTCAGGGCCCAGTTCGCGTCCAAGCCGGACTCCAGGGCCATAGTGTTCACGCACTACAGGGACACGTGCGACCTGCTCACCCAGAAGCTGTCCTCGGTCGAGGGGCTGAGGCCCGTGAGGTTCGTCGGGCAGTCCAGCAAGGGCGAGGACATCGGCCTCAACCAGAGGGAGCAGAAGGAGATCATAGACAGGTTCAGGGCGGGGGAGCACAACGTGCTCGTCGCCACGTCCATAGCCGAGGAGGGGCTGGACATACCGACGACGGACCTGGTGGTGTTCTACGAGCCCGTCCCGTCGGAGATAAGGACCATCCAGAGGAGGGGCAGGACCGGCAGGAGGCAGGCCGGGAGGGTGGTCATGTTCGTGACGAGGGACACCAAGGACGAGGCGTACTTCTGGTCAAGCAGGAAGAAGGAGATGCAGATGCGCCGCGAGCTGGACTCCCTCAAGAGGAAGCTGCGGGTCCGGAGGGGGCTCCCGGAAGAGCCCGGGCGTAGGGAGGGGCTCACCAGGGGGCAGCTCGAGGACATGCTCACGCCAAAGGCGCCCGACGGGCGGGAGGAGCTCGCCCTGAAGACGGCCGAGGCGAAGGGGCAGAAGTCCCTGGGCGAGTTCTCGAAGGCGGCCGCCGCGGGCGGGGCCCAGCTCGTGGTCTCCGGCGAGGTCGCCCGGTCCGAGCTGGCAGCGGCCCTGGCGGGCGAGGGGTTCGCCCTCAGGGAGGAGGAGCTGGAGGCGGCGGACATAGTCGTCTCCGGGAGGGTCGCCGTGGCCTTCAGGACCGTGGAGGGCTTCATCAGCCAGGTCAACGACGGCTCGATGATGGCCGCCCTCGCCAAGCTCAAACACAGCTTCGCGCACCCCGTCCTGATAGTCCAGGGCGAGGCCGAGGGGCGGGGGTCGCAGGAGGGCAACTCCGCAGTGTACGACTACCTCAGCTCGCTGCTCTCGGAGCTCAGGATGACGGTCCTCTCGACCGACGACGCAGCCCAGACCGCCTCCGCCGTCGCTTCGATGCACAGGCAGGAGGAGGCGAAGGGCAGGGCCGGGAAGGGCACCCAGACGACCCTGGACCTCGCGAGCAGGCAGATGTTCCTGGTCCAGGGGCTGCCCAACGTGTCCGCGACCCTCGCCGACCGCCTCCTCAGGCGGTTCGGGAGCGTCAAGGGGGTCGCCGACGCCTCGGTGGAGGACCTCATGGGGGTGGAGGGAATCGGAAGGGTTATTGCAGAAGGCATTCATACCACAATGCGCAAGAGGTACCCGGAGGGTTGAGAACATGGCTACGGACGAGTGCCCGATGTGCAAGGGCGCGTGCATCATCAAGCTGATCGCCACCTCCGACGCCCGCTGGTGCGAGGTCGACGTGTGCAAGATGTGCGGCACCATGTACCCGCGGAACCGGGACGTGGTGATAGCGGCGCCCGCCAGGCCCGAGCAGTTCATGAAGGCGAAGCCCGCGAAGGCGAAGAACAAGGGCAAGAAGAGGTAACGGGGGGCCAGCAGCCCTCTGGACCGGCCCCGGCGGCCGCCGGGACCCTCAGTAAGCTTTATGAACCACCTACCCATACGAGTGAATCCGAGAACCATGGAGTTCAAGCTGGTCGAGAAGAAGAAGGAGAGCATCAAGGTCGAGATCCTCGACACCGACGAGACCCTGATCTACCCTCTGATACACGAGCTGCTCCAGGACAAGAACGTCGCGGACGCGAGGTACACCACCGGCCACCCGCAGCTGGACAAGCCCGTCCTGCTCGTCAGGGTGAACGACGGGAAGCCCCAGGCGGCCCTCAAGAAGGCGGCCAAGTCCCTCGTCAACCAGTACATCGAGGCCCGGCAGCTCATTGAGAAGCAGCTGGGCTGAGGCTGGATGCTTTTAAACCGCCAAACCATTCACATCCTGCCATGAACGAGAGCGACCTGGGGATGGAGCTGTTCCTCACAGAGGGCGTCCCCGGCATAGGCGGGAAGCTGAAGAAGGCCCCTGAGGACTTCGTGGTCGATGAGATATCGATCATGCCGCCCGAGTCCGCCGACGGCAAGTTCGTGGTCGCGAAGGTCTGGCACCGGAACTGGGAGGCGAACCGGCTCGTGCGCAGGCTCGCCTCGAACCTGCACGTGGGGAGGTCCCGCATAGGCTTCGCGGGCACCAAGGACGGGAGGGCCGTCGCCACGCAGCTGATGTCCTTCAACGCCCCGATCGAGGACGTCACGGCCCTCACGATCCCGGACGTCCGCGTCACGGACGCGTACAGGGCCAGGAGGATGATAGAGATAGGGGACCTCATAGGCAACAGGTTCTCGATCAAGGTCTCCGACATAGACCAGGGGGTCGACGCCGGCGACTCGTGCGAGAGGGCCAGGCAGGTCCTCGACCGCGCGGGCGGGTTCCCCAACTACTTCGGCGTCCAGCGCTTCGGCTCGGTGAGGCCCATAACTCACATGATAGGGAAGGACCTCACGAGGGGGGACTTCGAGGGCGCCGTGATGAGGTACGTGGCCAACCCGCTCATGGAGGACTCCGAGGTGACGGAGGCCAGGAGGCGCCTCCAGGAGTCCCGTGACTTCGAGGCGGCCCTGCGGGAGTTCCCCATGAAGCTGACTTTCGAGAGGACCATGATCAGGCACCTGGCCGAATCTCCGGGCGACTACCTCGGCGCCCTGAAGACGCTGCCGCAGAACCTCCTGATGATGTTCGTCCACGCCTACCAGTCGTACCTCTTCAACAGGATGCTTAGCGAGAGGCTCCGGAGGGGCATGTCGCTGAGGGACCCGGAGGTCGGCGACCTCGTCCTCCCGCTCGACAAGAACCGCCTGCCGGACCACGACTCGCCGATCCCGGTCACGGCCGACAACCTTGAGAAGGCCAGGAGGAACGCGCGGGAGGGGAAGGCCTTCGTGAGCGGCCTCCTCTACGGGACCGAGTCGGCCTTCGCGGAGGGGCCCATGGGTGAGATAGAGAGGGAGGTCGTCGCGGGGGAGGGGATATCGAAGATGGACTTCCAGATAGTCGGCCTCGGCGAGGCCTCATCCAAGGGCACCAGGAGGGAGCTCCTCGCCCCGTACAGGGACCTGGAGATGGTCCTCGGGGACGGGGAGGCGACCTTCAGCTTCTCGCTCAACAAGGGCTGCTACGCGACCTGCATGCTGAGGGAGTTCATGAAGGCCGAGATGAGCCAGTACTGAGGCTCAGGCCCTCGGTTTCTTCGAGACGGACTTGATGTACGCGGCCATCCTGCGCTCGACCTCCGGGTCGAGCGGGACCGCGACCTCGTGCTCCCTGAGGATCTCCCGCGCCCTCTCCCTCGCCTTCTCCACTATGTCCTCCGACGCCCAGGCGGACCGCGGGCCGCGCCAGAACTGGGGCGGCACGAAGGCCTCCCGCCTGAAGTGCCTGAGGGTGTGGGGGTGGCTCAGGAAGGCACCCTTGGGCCCGGCCGACCCGATGACCTCGACCGCGAGGGACTCCTCGTCGACTTCCACGCCCGACAGCACCCTCTTGACGCCGCCGCACAATGCATCGTCCAGGACCATCTTGGCGAAGCTCGCGGTGAGGCTGGACTCGATGCTCCCCGCGGCGTCGTAGACGAAGTCGATGCCGCTCAGCCCGGCCATCAGGAGGGTGTTGGCCGCCTCGGCGCCGGCCTGGTAGTCGGGGAGCATCGACTCCGTGTTCCCGCCGGTCCCGCGGCAGGGGACCTTGTAGCGCCTCGCGAGCTGGGCGGTCCCCGCCATTATCAGGCCGACCTCCGGGCCCCCGAGCGCGATGGCCCCGGTCCGCATGTCCATGGTCCCGGAGACGCTGCTGTATATCGAGGGTGCGCCGGGGTTGGCCAGCTGGGCGACCGCGATAGAGGCCAGGACCTCCGCGTTCTGCTGGACCAGCAGCCCCGCTATGGTCGCGGGGGAGGTGCCGCCCGCCATGCACTCCGGCGGGTAGACGCAGGGCTGGCCTGCCCTCGCGTACGAGATGAGACCTTCGGTGGACTCCTTGGACAGGGTGAGCGGGCTGACGGGGTTCGCGAAGCCTAGCACCAGGGGCCTCTCGGCCAGCGCGTCCCTTCCCCCGGCGACCATGGAGGCCAGCTCGAGGGACTCCTCCGTCGCCACGGTCCCCCAGTTCCAGCCGTCCACTGTCTTGTTGCTGTGGACGAACGACAGGCGGATCGCCTCCAAGGGGGCTATCCGCTCGGGGACGTCCCTGGGCCAGCACGCCCACGACGAGTGGTCTATGTTGGGTAGAGCGTCCGTCAGCCTCAGGAAGTCCTCCAGGTCCTTGGCGGTCGAAGGCCGCACGACCCCGTCCAGGCCCTCCACCTGGACCGCGGTGCCCATGCTGCTCAGGTGGACCTTGCCCTCCCCGAACGAGAGGTCGTGCTTCCCGTCCCTCGAGCAGAGCTTGAACCTCGACGGCGCGGCCGATATGCTGTCCATGAGCACGCGCTCCGGGATCCGTACCGCGCGCGTGCCCTTGTCATAGCCCGCGCCCGCCCCCGTGAGGAGCCTCACGGCCTCCTCCTCGAGGACCTTGACCCCGGTCCCCTCGAGCACCCTGACCGTCGCGTCGTGTATCTTGCCTATCTCGTCCCTGGAGAACGGCTCCAACCTTACTTCCATGGAGATCACCGAAGACATTTAGTATGTGGCAGGACGGTGAATGCCGCTGGATGATATCTATATTCGGGCGCCGGAAGAGGAAGGGGCCCCGCAGGGTCCTCACGTGTCCCCAGTGCGGGTCCGCCGACATGTACTACGAGGCGGCGCTCATAACGGGCTACAAGTACCACTGCAAGAAGTGCGGCTACATCGGCGCTTTCGTCATAGAGAAAGAGCTGGAGGAGGACGCCGCCGGGTGACCCCGGCCAGCGCCCACTGGTCCGCTCAAGCGAACATCGGCCCTGACTCCATGGCCTTCTGGACGCCCTCGTCGAGGACCTTCGCGATGGCCTTCTCGAAGTCGGCCATGCCCACGACGTCCCTGTTCTCGCGTATGGCGAACATGCCCGCCTCGGTGCACACGGCCTTTATGTCCGCGCCCGTGGCGCCGTCCGACTTCGACGCGAGCTCCTCGAGGTTCACGGTCTCGTCCAGGTTCATGCGCCTGCTGTGGATCGCGAATATGGCGGCCCGGGACTCATGGTTCGGGAGGGGAATCTCGATGATCCTGTCGAACCTGCCGGGCCTCAGGAGGGCCTCGTCCAGTATGTCGGGCCTGTTCGTGGCCCCGATGATCTTGACCTCGCCCAGCGGGTTGAACCCGTCAAGCTCGGCCAGGAGCTGCATGAGCGTGCGCTGGACCTCGCGGTCCCCGGAGGTCGCCATCTCGAGCCTCTTGGCTCCGACGCTGTCGAGTTCGTCTATGAACACTATCGAGGGGGCCTTCTGCCTGGCGAGGTCGAACAGCTCCCTCACGAGCCTAGCCCCCTCGCCGATGTACTTCTGCACGAGCTCCGACCCCACGAACCTTATGAATGTGGCGTTGGTCTGCTTCGCGACGGCCTTGGCCAGAAGGGTCTTCCCGGTCCCCGGCGGGCCTACCAGCAGCACGCCCTTCGGCGGGTCGATGCCGACCTTCTTGTAGAGGTCCGGCCTGAGGAGCGGGTCCTCCACCGCCTCGCGTATCTCGACGATCTGCTCCTGGAGCCCTCCGATCTCATCGTAGGATGTCTCGGGCTTGGTGATGATCTCGGCCCCGACCACGACCGGGTCCAGGGACGGGGGCAGGACGCCCATGACCGCGAGGGTCTGCTTGTTCAGGGCCACGCGCGCGCCCGCGACGAGCAGCTCGGGGGAAACGTAGTCGGAGGTGCTGACGACGAAGTCCGGGCCAGTGGAGCTCTTGACCACGACCCTGCCGTCGGCGAGTATGTCCTTGATCTGACCTATGATGAGCGGGGGGGTCTTCAGCCTCTCGAGCTCCGCCTTTAGCCTCTTGAGCTCCTTCTGGAGCCTTATGAGCTCGCCCTCCACGAACCTCTTCTCGCCCTCGGACCTGCGGGCCTCCTCGACCAACTCCAGGTTCCTCTCCTCGAGCACCGAGATCCTTCTCTGTATCTCCTCGAACATCTCAGCGGATTGGTCCTGTGACAACGTTTGCACCCCGTTCCAGTGTTTATTCAGTGCCTTGAATGTAATAAGGTTAAATACTCTATTTATCCTTTGCTGGTTCCACTCAGTGACGTGGTTTTGATGATCTGCGAGATGTGCGGTAAGGACGTCACTTTCTGCAAGAAAGTGACTATAGAAGGCGTGCATCTTGAAGTATGCGCCGAATGCGCAAAATTCGGCACGGAGGCCCGGAAAGAGCAGCCCAAGGAGGAAGGGCCTAAGCCCATCATCACTCAGAGGCTAGAGGTCCGCGAGAAGAGGGGCAAGCCCCGCGACATCTACACCGGGCAGGAGACACTCGAGCTCGTGGACGACTTCGCGGCGCGCATAAGGGACGCGCGGCAGAAGCGCGGGATGACGCAGAAGGACCTCGCCGCGAGGTTGAACGAGAGGGTGACCGTGCTGAGCAAGATCGAGACCGGCGACATGAGGCCCGACGAGAAGCTCATCGGCAAGCTGCAGAAGGAGCTGGGCATAGTCCTCAAGGAGAAGGTCTCGGAGGTCCTGGCCGGCAAGCAGTCCGGCCCGAGGGCGCTCACGCTCGCCGACCTGATAAAGATGGAGAAGTAGCGTGGTGGCCTATCTGCCCAGGTCCCTGCCCAGCACCGCGGACTCCGCGCGCTGAAGGTAGTCGATGTCCATCTGGATCCCGTAGGAGGACGCCACGAGCAGGGCGGCCGGTTCGATGTCTATCCCGAGCATCTCCTGCTCCCTGTTGACCTTCGACACGACCTCGCGCTTGGGGACCGACCTGGCCCTCACGATCGTCTCGACTATCTCCGTGAAGAGGTCCGTGTTCTTCTTGGCGACCTCGTCCAGGGCCTCCTTCGGGGGCCTGTAGTCGACCGGCACGCTGACGCTGGAGCAGTCGAAGGTGGGAATGAGACGGCCGTTCTTCCTCTCCAGGAAGCCGCCCGATATCCCGGCATCCATGAGCCGCTGGGCCTCCTTCGGCGAGAACCACCTGAGGTCCATTGACGCCGAGAAGACGAACTCCTTCTCGGAAAGCTCCTCCTTCCCCTTGCTCTTGTAGAGAACCGCTATGCTCTTCTGAAGTTCACTCATCGCTGTCGATGCTCCCGAGGTCTTCCGTGACGATGTAGTCGAAGCCGAGGTCCGCCATCCTGGACTCTTCGGCCTTGGGCGCGAACACCCCGAGGGTGAACCCGAGTTCCTCCTTGGCCCTGGACGCCTCCGTTGCCAGGGCGCGCGGGACGACCATCTCGCCTACCCCTATGTCCAGCGCATCCCGCGAAAGGTCGATGAAGGCCCTGCCACCGAGCGAGGCGTCAGAACCTAGGATCCCATCCCGGTAGTCCGCTTTGAGTATAATGTTCTCGGACAACTTAAATGCTCCCCTGAGCTCGTCGAGGCTCGCGAGCGTCGCCGTGCCCACGACGGCCTTCTCCGCGCCTGCGATTATGACGTCTATGACGTTCTGCCCGTAGCGTACGCCCGCCTCGTACATCGTCGGTATCTCGTCGCAGATCTCCCTCGCGAGGTCGAGTTGCGGCTTGTTCCTCTCGACGCCGGCCTCGTCCGTGACGTAGAGCATCTCGTGCCTTGACGAGATGCGCGAGAGGAGCTCCTCCCACTCCGTGCGCGGGTACGCGCGCCTCAGGATGGTCCGGCCCCTGAGCGAAAGATGAGGTATGATTCTCATAGCAAGAGGGCGCAGAAAGGCTATCTCATAGATATAACCGTGCCCCGGCCGATGGCGCTGTCCCGCCCACCTTCAGCGGGCCGCGAGCCGAAACAGGATACGGCAACACTTATATAGAAGCACTAACATATACGAGCCCCGGCCCCGGGGACTGAAAGACCTGGGACTGGTCAATCCAGATAGAGTTGGGAGGTATGAAATGATAGGCCAAACACCCGTTTTTATACTGAAAGAGGGAACGAAGAGAGACAAGGGCAAGGGCGCGCAGTTCAACAACATCGCTGCCGCCAGGGCCATTGCCGATGCGGTCAGGAGCACCTTGGGCCCGAGGGGCATGGACAAGATGCTCGTCGACAGCATGGGCGACGTGGTCATCACCAACGACGGCGTGACCATACTGAAGGAGATCGATGTCGAGCACCCGGCCGCCAAGATGATCGTCGAGGTCGCGAAGACCCAGGACGAGGAGTGCGGCGACGGAACGACGACCGCAGTCGTCCTCACAGGAGAGCTGCTGAAGAAGGCCGAGGGACTCATCGAACAGAACGTCCACCCGACCGTGATATCGGGCGGCTACAGGCTCGCGGCCAACAAGGCCAGGGAGTACCTCGATGAGGTCGCTATCAACGTCTCCCCCGACGACAAGGACACACTCATGGACATCGCGAAGACCGCGATGATATCGAAGAGCGTCGCAGCATCCAGGGAGCTCCTGGCCAAGGTCGCGGTCGACGCCATCTCCGCCGTGGCGGAGAAGAAGGACGGGAAGTGGGTCGTCGACGAGGACAACATCCAGGTCGTCAAGAAGCAGGGCGGCTCGATGGACGACACCACGATGATCTCCGGGATCATAGTCGACAAGGAGGCAGTGCACCCGGCGATGCCGAAGAAGGTCGAGAAGGCCAAGGTCGCACTCGTGGATTCCGCGCTAGAGGTCAAGAAGACCGAGATCGACGCGAAGATCGAGATCACGGACCCGAGCCAGCTGCATGCGTTCCTCGACGAGGAGGAGAACATGCTCAAGAAGATGGTCGAGACCGTCAAGAAGTCGGGCGCGACCGTCCTCTTCTGCCAGAAGGGCATCGACGACCTCGCCCAGCACTACCTGTCCAAGGCAGGGATATACGCCGTGCGCAGGGTCAAGAAGAGCGACATGGAGAAGCTCGCGAAGGCCACTGGCGCCAACCTCGTCACGAAGCTGGACGACCTGAAGGCCGACGACCTCGGCGAGGCGAAGCTCGTCGAGGAGAAGAAGATCGCGGACGACAGGATGACCTTCGTCACGGGCTGCAAGAACCCGAAGGCCGTATCCATACTCATCAGGGGCGGCACCGAGCACGTCGTGGACGAGATCGACAGGTCCCTGAACGACGCCATCAGCGTCGTCGCAGTGGCCTTCGAGGACGGGAAGCTGGTCACGGGCGGAGGCTCCGCAGCCACCGAGCTGGCCCTCAGGCTGAGGGACTACGCAGCCTCGGTCGGCGGCAGGGAGCAGATCGCCATAGACGCGTTCGCGTCGGCGCTCGAGGTCATACCGACCGCGCTGGCCGAGAACGCGGGCCTGGACCCGATCGACATCCTGATCGAGCTGAGGCAGGCGCACAAGGCGGGCAAGAAGACCGCCGGCGTGAACGTCTTCACCGGCAAGATCACCGACATGAGGAAGGAGAAGGTCCTCGAGCCGATCAGGGTCGGAAGGCAGGCCATAAGCTCCGCCACGGACGCGGCCGTCATGATCCTCAGGATCGACGACGTGATAGCGTCCAAGGGCGGCGCCCCGAAGGGGCCCCCAGGCGGCGGACCCGGCGGCGACATGGGAGACATGGACTGAGGTCCACTCCCAAACCCCTTAACCCAACCCCTTAGAGTTCGAGACGCGGGCTCAACGCGCCCGCGAACCCGCTGGAGGCTATAGGTGATGGCTGACGAGGACGAGCTCGGCGCGACCGAGACGGAGGAGGAGAATAGCGAGGCACCTCCTGCGGACCCTGTCGCAGAGAGGGACAGGAGGATAGAGGAGCTCACGGACGACCTGAAGCGCCTCCAGGCGGAGTTCGAGAACTACAAGAAGCGCGCGGCCAAGGAGGGGGCCGAGAGGTCCAGGGCCGGCGCGGAGGACGTCGTGCGCGACCTCCTCGCGGTGATGGACACCTTCGACAAGGCGCTCGAGGACGCGGAGAAGAACGGATACCCCGAGCCCCTCCTGAAAGGGCTGCACGGCATACACCGGCAGCTCCTCCAGGCGCTCCGCAGGCAGGGGCTGAGGGAGGTCAGGACCGACGGGGGTTTCGACCCGTTCGAGCACGAGGCGATGATGCGCGAGGAGCGCGAGGACGGGGAGGACGGGACCATCCTCGAGGTGTACCAGAAGGGCTATGCACTCGGGTCGAAGGTCATACGCACAGCGAAGGTGAAGGTCTCCAAGAGGACGGAGAAGGAAGAGGTTCACGATACTCAGGAGTCGCAGACAGAGGAAAGAGGTGAATGAGAAATGGCAGAGTCAAAGGGAAAAGTGATAGGAATCGACCTCGGCACGAGCAACTCAGCGGCCGCGGTCGTTGAGGGCGGCAGGCCCACGATAATACCGAGCGCTGAGGGAACGAGCCTGGGAGGCAAGGCCTTCCCCTCGTACGTCGCGCTCACGAAGGACGGGCAGATGCTCGTCGGGGAGCCTGCCAGGCGCCAGGCGGTCTCGAACCCGGAGGGCACCATAATGGCGATCAAGAGGAAGATGGGCACCGACTACAAGGTCAGGGTCCACGGCAAGGAGTACACGCCGCAGCAGGTGTCCGCCTTCATACTCCAGAAGATCAAGAGGGACGCCGAGGCCTACCTGGGTACGAAGGTGGAGAAGGCGGTCATCACGGTGCCGGCCTACTTCAACGACAACCAGAGGCAGGCGACCAAGGACGCGGGAACCATCGCAGGCCTCGAGGTCGTCAGGATCATCAACGAGCCCACGGCCGCGGCCCTGGCCTACGGCCTGGACAAGTCCGAGAGCGAGCACAAGATACTCGTCTTCGACCTCGGCGGCGGCACGCTCGACGTGACCATCATGGAGTTCGGGCAGGGCGTGTTCGAGGTCATATCCACCAGCGGTGACACTCAGCTGGGCGGGACGGACATGGACAACGTCCTCGTGGACTACGTGACCAACGAGTTCAAGGCCGACACCACCGTGGACATCTCCAAGGACAAGATGGCCGTCCAGAGGGTGAGGGAAGCCGTCGAGAAGGCCAAGATTGAGCTGTCCTCGACCCTCGAGACCGAGATCAACCTCCCCTACCTGAGCGCCGACGCCTCCGGCCCGAGGCACCTCGCTATGAAGCTCACGCGGGCGAAGCTCGAGGAGCTCGTCAAGCCGGTCGTCGAACGCTGCAGGGGCCCCATGATGCAGGCCATCCAGGACGGGAAGCTCTCGACGGACAACATCGACAAGGTGATCCTGGTCGGAGGGCCGACAAGGATGCCGATCGTGCAGCGGTTCGTGGAGGGCATAGTCGGCCCGAAGATCGTGCGCGGGGTCGACCCGATGGAGTGCGTCGCCATGGGCGCGGCGATCCAGGGGGGCGTGATCGAGGGCACGGTCAAGGACATACTGCTGCTCGACGTGACGCCACTCTCCCTCGGGGTCGAGACCATGGGGAGCGTGTTCCACAAGCTCATCGAGAGGAACACCACCATCCCCACGAGGAAGAGCGAGATATTCACGACCGCCGCGGACGGCCAGACCAGCGTGGAGATACACGTGCTGCAGGGGGAGAGGCCCATGGCCTCCGACAACGTCACCCTGGGCAGGTTCCACCTGATAGGCATACCCCCCGCGCCGAGGGGCGTCCCGCAGGTCGAGGTCACCTTCGACATCGACGCCAACGGCATCATCGACGTCAAGGCGAAGGACCTCGGGACCGGCAAGGAGCAGAAGATAACCATCACCGCGACGACGAAGCTCGGCAAGGACGACGTCGAGCGGATGGTGAAGGACGCGGAGAATTTCGCCGACGAGGACAAGAAGAGGAAGGAGAAGGCGGAGCTGAAGAACCGTGCCGAGCAGAGGGCCTACGAGGTCGCCCACATCATAGAGGAGATGGGGGACAAGATCGCCCCGGACCTCAAGGAGAGGCTCACCAAGCTGGCGGAGGAGCTCAAGGCCGCGGTGCCGTCCGATGATCCCGCGCTGATCAAGCAGAAGCTCGACGAGCTAGAGAAGGCGCTCCTCGAGGTCGGCAAGAGGGTCTACGAGGCCGCCCAGCAGCAGCAGGCGCAGCAGGCCGAGCAGGCCCCGCCACCCGGGGACGGTGAGGGGGCCGGCCCGACACAGGACGGAGACGGCTTCGTCGACGCGGAGTACAAGATCGTGGACGACGAGGAGAAGAAGTGAGGGGCCTCCGAAACCTCTTTCACCCCTCACCCGTTACCTCCGCCTGACGCGCGACCCACATAGCCGGGGGACTTCAGATGGCCGCTAAGAGAGACTACTACGAGATACTGGGCGTCCCGAGGACGGCCTCGAAGGACGACATAAAGAAGGCGTACCGCAAGCTCGCCATGAAGTACCACCCCGACATGAACAAGGACAAGGCCAAGGAGTCCGAGGAGAAGTTCAAGGAGCTATCCGAGGCCTACGAGGTGCTCGCGGACGAGGAGAAAAAGACCAGGTACGACCAGTTCGGCCACGAGGGCGTCCAGAGCACCTTCAGGAGCGGCGGGTTCGACTGGTCCGACTTCACCCACTTCGGCGACATATCCGACATCTTCGGCGGGTCCGATGGGGGCGTCGGGTTCGGCGGGAGCATATTCGAGCAGTTCTTCGGCGGCGGCGCCAGGAGGACCGGGCCACAGGAGGGCAGGTCCCTAAGGTACGACATCGAGGTGAGCCTCGAGGACGCGGCCGCCGGCGTGGAGAGGGACATACGCGTCCCGCACAGCGTCTCCTGCAAGGCCTGCGGAGGCATGGGCGCCAAGCCGGGGGACATCAAGACATGCCCGACCTGCAAGGGGAGGGGGCAGGTCCAGAGGGGGCAGAAGCGCGGCTACACCTCCTTCGTCACCATCACCGCATGCCCGACATGCAAGGGGCAGGGCAGACAGGTTACCAAGCCCTGTGCGGACTGCGGGGGCGCTGGCTCCGTGCAGACCACCTCGACCCTGAAGGTCTCCGTGCCGAAGGGGGCCGAGGAGGGGATGAGGCTGAGGATCAGGGGCGCCGGGGAGGCCGGCCCGAACGGCGGCCCGCCTGGCGACCTGTACATGGTCGTCCACATCGAGGACCACCCGGTCTTCGACCGGGACGGGAAGGACCTGTGGGTGGAGGCGCCCGTCACTTTCGCCCAGGCAGCATTGGGAGCGGAGGTCGACGTGCCCACGCTCAACGGCACGGCGAGGGTGACGGTGCCCGCCGGCACCCAGACCGGGACCGTCCTGAGGCTCAAGGGCAAGGGGATGCCGGACCTCAGGGGCTACGGGAACGGGGACCAGTTCGTGAAGGTCACGGTCGTCACGCCCTCGAAGCTGACGGCCGAGCAGCGGGCCATGCTGAAGAAGCTGGGGGAGTCCCTCGGCGACTACAGCAAGGGGACCAAGAGGAGATCGGTCTTCAGCAGGTTCGGGAAGGGCGGCTGAACGGCAGTTTTTTATCCCTACACTGACAAATCACCACCGGATGAAACGCATTGGGCTCCTGACTGAGGACCCGCGGGCGTATTTCGAGATGCTCGAGGTCCTCAGAGAGAAGGGTCTCGGGTTCGTCTCGCTGGAGTTCGGGGAGGCTGTCCCCGCCCACGTCGGCGTGGTCCTTTCCACAGATGCGGAGAGGGACCGGGTGCCTTTCGACCGCGTGGTGTCCGACGCCGACCCCGAGGTGGCGGTCGCCAGGGCCGCGAAGGAGCTCGCGGGCGGTGCTTCGGTCAGGGACCTGTGCATCGGGGTGGACCCTGGCCACAGGCCGGGTGTCGCAGCCATCGGCGACGGCGTGGTCCTGACCCGGGCGGTCGCCGCCTCCCCGGAGGGGGTCAGCGGAATCATCGGCCGCATCACGAGGGACTACCCCTGCACCAACCTGCTTGTGAGGATAGGGAACGGGGACCGGACCAACCGGAACAGGATATTCAACAGGCTCTGGGACGACGGCCACAGGCTGGAGATCGTCGACGAGCGCAACACGACCACGAGGTCGGAGACGCCCGACGAGGACGCGGCTGTGGAGATCGCTATGACGCCCGGGTACAGGCCGGTCAAGAAGCAGAGGGTGGACCCGTGCGACGGCGAGCTGAGGAACATCCAGAGGCTCAGCAGGCTCGAGAGCAACGGGCGCCTCACGGTGTCCAAGGGCCTCGCAGCCAGGGTGGCTGTCGGCGAGCTCTCGCTCGGCGAGGCGATAGACCTGCAGGGCTCCAGCGGCAAGTGACTAGAACAGGTGTTCCCTGACGACTCGCGCGCACCCGCCCACCCCGCACTTCAACGTCTCCACACCGAGGGCCCTTATCCTCTCCTCGACCTCGTCCGTCCGCGAGGGGTGGGTGTTGACGTACACGGTGGCGCCCGTGTCTATGGAGAAGTAGGCAGGGATCCCCTCCTCGCGCATCCTCCTCACCTCGAGTATGACCTTCACGGTCTCCGGGCGCCAGAGGATCATCTCGTCCAGGCCCGTCATGGTTATCCCGTGCAGTATGAGGGAGTCGCGCTCCGCCAGCATGCCCACCCGGTCGATGTCCCTCTTCCTGATCGCGCTCTCCATCTCGGCCAGCGCGCCGTGTATGTACGCCAGCCGCGAGTGGAAGAACGGCGACCCGAGCACGGCCCTGTGGGCGCTCTCGGTGTACTTGAACGCGGGGACCAGCGCCACGACTATCCCCATCTCGAAGTCCTCGGCGGCAATCTGAGAGGAATAGGACTCCTCGTCGTCGTGGCCGGCCTTCCAGCGGGAGAAGGCGCCCGTGACGGAGCGGGTCGCGGAGCCGGCCCCCCTCCTGGCTATGACAGACACCTGCTCGAGCGTGAGGCAGAGGCCCAGGGCCTCGCTGCCCGCCAGCGCCAGGGCCGCGAACCCGGACGCCGACGAACCCAGCCCCACGTTCGAAGGGAAGTTGTTGGTGGACCGCATCCGGAACCGCGCCTTGGACTCCGCCCTGCGGCGGACCTCGTCGACGACGGACACGACCCGCTCCATCTCCCTGCCGTCCAGCACCCTGGAGTCAAGCTCGGCCATGTCCGCTTCGAAGTCGCCGAACTCGATCGTGGTGTGGGACGCGGTAGGCGATGTCGCGACCGAGATCGAGTCGTGATACGGCAGCCTGAGCACCTCGTCCCTGAGGCCGTGGTACTTTATCAGGCCCTGGATCGGATGGGCCACCGCGGACGCCTTCATTCATGCACCTCACACGTCGAACAGGATGGTCACGGTACCCTTCGCGTCATCGAACGTCAGCCCGTGATAGGTGATCCCCTTCACGACCGACCGCTTGGGGTGCCGCGCCTCGTCGAAGACCTCTCCCCTCGCGCGTGCGGCGAGGGCCATCCCGTCCGTCTCTACATCGAACTCGCTGAACACCAGGTTCTCCGTGTCATGCAGGAAGAGGAGCTCCTGGAGGAAGTCGACCAGGAGCTGCTCCCGCCCGTCGGCCTTCAGCTCGACCCTGACCTCCCCCTTGGGGGAGACCTTGGTCACGTCGGTCATCTGGTCGAACAAGGCGTACGCCGCGCTGGCGAACCTCTCCCCGAGTGTCTCCCCGTGCGCCTCGACCATCGCGTCGGCCGTGTGCTCCAGCAGCCTGTACCTCATGCACCACGAAAGACGGTTCGAGGCTATATCAAGGCTGTGCCTTCGGGGCCCTGGCGAAGTGGTCGCAGTGCATTGATACGACGCACGCGCCACATGCGGGCTTCCGCGCGCGGCAGACAGCCCTGCCGTGCTCGATCAGGTTGATGTGGAAGTTGTAGTACTGGCTCTCCGGGACGAGGGCGGCCAGCTCTTCCTGCGCCCCCTCCCTCGAGACCTTGGGGCCTATCAGCCCGAGCCTCCTGGTGACCCTGTGGATGTGGGTGTCGACCGGGAAGGCGGCCATCCCCAGGGAGAACAGCAGGACTATCGAACGGGTCTTCGGACCGACGCCCTTCATCTGCGCGAGCCATCGGTCGGCCTCAGCCGGGGTCATGTCCCTGAGGAAGTCCAGCTCGATCCTCCCTCTCTCGCGGTCGATGAACTCCAGGGCGTCCAGGATCCTCCTCGCCTTGATGTCCGGGAGGCCCCCTGAACGGATAATCAGTGAGACCTTCGAGTGCTCCTCGCCGAGGAGGTCGTGCCAGTCCCCGTACGCGGACTTCAGCGCAACGAAAGACCTGTGTGAGTTCACATCCGTGGTGTTCTGGGACAGGATGGTCTCGACGAGGGTGTCGACAGGCTCCTCCTCCGCGCGTGCGGACTTCTCGCCGTACTCCTTGGTCAGTGCCCTGTTGATCCCCGCGGCCCTGCGTTTCATCGCCGCTTGAGCCCTGTCGCGTGGCATCCTTCTCAGCCCGTCGTCACCCTGACGTCCCTGAAGAGGACGCTTGGCATAAGAGAGTTCCCGAAATCAACGACGTCGGCCCCGACGCGTTCCACGTTCTGCATGAGGGTCAGGATGTTGCCCGAGATCATGGCCCCCCGCACCCCGCCGACCACCTCCCCGTCCTCGATGAGGAGCCCGGGGCTCGCCACGAACGAGAACTCGCCGGTCTCCTGGTTGCTCGTGTGCGACCCCTGCCCGCCCCACACGAGGTAGCCGTGGTCGACCTCTTCGATTAGGGAGTGCATGTTCCCCTTCCCAGGAGAGAGCTGCAGGCACAGGGGCGCGACACTGACGGTGCCGGACGAGAGGTCCCTCACCGCGTTACCGGTGGAGCCCTCCCCGGACATGGCCCCGTAGTAGTCGTCCCAGAGGTATCCCCGGAGAACCCCCTTCCTCACCACCTGGGTCTTCGTCGCGGGCAGCCCTTCGTCGTCGAACGGCCTGGACCCGCACTTACCTGACAGGAGGGGGTTGTCGCTCATGCTGACATGGCTGGACCATATCTGCTCCCCGACCTTGTCCGTCAGGAAGGACGTCCTCTGCATCACGCTCTGGCCCGAGAACGCCTTGTTGAGCACCACGCTGAGCAGGCCGGACTCGCTCATGCCCAGGGACATAGGGGAGAAGACCACCTCGCACTCCTCGGTCTCGGCGTCCGATAGGTGGGTGCTCTTATCCGCGATCCAGCCCGCCCTCTCGCCCACCTTCTCCGTGCGCAGGTCGCACCCGCGCGACATGCTGGATTCCTCGCAGTCGGGGGATATGGACTCGCCGGAGCCGGCGACGCAGCATATCAACGCCTGCAGCCGCGTCTCCTTCATCAGCGCGTTCACGCCGGAGGAGTTCACGACCCCCAGGGTCCTCTCGAGCGCCTCGACCGCACCGTAGGGGACGGCCACCTTCCTCGAGACGGACAGTGCACCGCCGACCATCTCCTCGGCCATCATGCCCAGCGTCCTGACGTCCACCTCGGCCACGCTCTTGTCGTAGAGGCCTTCCACGCGCGCGTACTCCCGGCCGCCCGCGGGGAACCCGCCCCACCTGGTGTCAGCGTCCCTGAACCCTGCTGTCCTCACCGCTTCTGCGATGCACTCCGAGACCTTTGCCTGGCTGAAGTCGTTGCAGAATGCCCCTCCGACCTTGCCGTCCACGCACGCGCGGACGTGCAGGCCAGTGGCGAGCGCCGAGTCCGCGCCGGATATCCTCCCCCGCTCGACCGTCACGCTGCGCGTCTCCCTGAGCACGGCGAGCGCGTCGAACTCCGCCACCCTCTGTCTCCGCGCCGACGACTCCACGGTCCCCATCACGTCCTCGACGGACGGGCGGTCCCTGCCGGTCCGTGACATCAATCGGCACCTCCGAACACGATCCCGCCCTCCCTCACGCCTATGTGCGGGCCGCCGTCGCTGGTCGGCATGGACTGCAGCAGTTTGCCGCAGTAGCTCGACTCGAAACCGAAGTCCTTGCCGAGGCCGCTTATCATCGCGAGCGACCTGGTCGCAAGGCCGCTTATCGCAAGGCTGCGGACGGGCCTCCCGAGCTCCCCCTTGACTATCTCGTAGCACTCCTGGATACTCACCTGGAAGCTGGAGTTGGACTCCGCCTGGCCGCCTCTCACGTCCACGCAGTAGTAGCCCGACCTCGCCTCTTCGAGCAGCTCCTCGAAGGACATGTCGCCCCGTTCGAAGTAGGTGTTCCTCATGCGTATGACCGGGGGCACCCTGTAGTTCTCGGCCCTCGCGTTCCCCGTGGAGCCGACGCCGAGCCGGGCGGCCCACTCCCTGTTCGTCATCTGGGCGCCCAGGATGCCCTTGTCGATGAGCTTCACTGGCTTCGGCATTACGCCCTCGTCGTCGACCGTGATGTTGCCGAAACCACCCGGTATGTGCGGAGAGTCGACCATGGTGACCGACTCCGGCGCGACCCTCGAGCCCGCGAGGCCGTCGAAGGCCCCTGCAGCGAAGAGGTCCGCCTCGGAAAGGTGCCCGAGGGCCTCGTGGGCCAGCATGCCCGCCACCCTCGGGGATATCACGCAAGGATGGGTCCCCCGCCTGCACGGGACCCCCTCCATCTGCAGCCGCGCCCTCGTGATCAGCCTCTCCGCGACCGAGGCCGCGGTCTCTTCCTCGGCGAAGAACTCCCACCCGGAACTCACGGTCCCGATCTCGTCCCTGACAGACACCATCCGATTGGACGCATTCCCGGACGCGGAGGACATCAGATACCCGTGTGAGATGGAATGCCGGACCTCGGTCCCCTCGCTGGTGACGAGCACACGCTCGCCCGTGACGTCCGTGTAACTCGTCTTCGCGGTGGTCATCCGCGGGTCGGACCTGACGATGTCCCTGCAGATAGACGTCAGGTGCGAGACCTTCTCGTCCAGGCCGACCTCGCCCAAGGGCGTCTTCGCATCGCACCGCACGTCCTTCTTCACTGGCTTGGCCGCGCACAGGACCGTGTCGGATGAGCCGCTCTCGGACAGGGCGCGGGCGCCCTTCGACGCTTCGGCGATCGTCGCAGCGACGTCGCGCATGCCATCGGAGGAGGCGAACCCCCATCTCCCCGACACCAGCACCCTGGCCGAGTGGCCGCACTCGAGCCTGCGCATCACGCTCTCGATGGATGACTCGCGCAGCTCGATGGACGTCTGGGAGACATCGTCAGCGTGGAGCTCGACGTAGTCCAGCCCCTGCGCCGTCCGGGACCGGATGGCCTTGAGGAGGGAGGCCAGTAGTTCGCTCATCCGTTTGGCGGGAGCGCCTTACACGCTATAAAAGATAGGGGTGTCAGTGGGGTCGGAGGGGCGTGCGGCGTCAAAGCTTTTATATCGACTCCGTCTGTGGCCCAAGCGTGAAGATCTGCGTCATAGGCTGCGGGGCGATAGGGACCACCATAGCCAGGGCAGTCGAGGACATGCCAGAGATAGAGACGACATACCTCACCGACAGGTCCCAGGAATGCGCCACCAGGCTCCAGGAACGGACGAAGAAGGTCCACTACGTGCCTGACATCGTCCCGGTGCTCCCCGAGATACGGCTCGTGGTGGAGGCCGCCAGCCAGGACGCGGCGCGGTACTACACCCCGCTCGCCCTGTCCGCCGGGGTGGACATCCTCATAATGAGCGTGGGCGTGTTCCAGGACGAGGAGTTCCAGAGCGACACCTTCAGACTGGCGAAGAGGAAGGGGGCGAGGATATACCTCCCGAGCGGGGCGATAGGGGGCATCGACGCGCTCTCCGCAGCTAGCCTGGACGTGATGGACGAGGTCACCCTCACGACGACGAAGCCGCCCTCGGCCTTCGGCCCGAGCCCCTACCTGGAGTCGAAGGGCATGGTGGCCGCCGACATCAGGGTGAGGACCGAGATATTCTACGGCCCCGCCCGAGAGGCTGTTAGGCACTTCCCCCAGAACATCAACGTCGCGGCGACCATCTCCCTGGCGGGGATCGGTTTCGACAAGACGATGATCAGGATAGTCTGCGACCCGCAGGTGAAGACCAACGAACACAACATCAGGGCCAAGGGAAGGTTCGGGGAGCTGGACGTCGTGACGAGGAACGTCCCGTCCCCGAGGAACCCGAAGACCAGCTACCTCGCGGCCCTGTCGGCCATATCCGCGATCAAGAAGATAACAGGGACCTCATGGGTCGGCGTCTGAGATTCTCAACCTCTTTATACGCTAAGACGCATTCGAGGCCAGTGATCCTGTGGCCACCAAGGAGAGACGGATATTCGCGTCCATGAAGTCGGATGTGGACGCTGTCGTGCTCATGAACGGGACGGACCCCAACCTCGACAACAGCTTCTTCTACGCGACGGGGATCCCGAACGGCCTCTTCGAGGGATGTGTGGCGATAATCCAGCCCAAGAGGACCGAGGTGCTCAGCTCCGAGCTGGAAGAGCTCAGCTCGAGGACCGCCGGGGTCCGCACGACGGTGTTCGACAGCTCTGAGAACAGGCACGATATCCTGGCCCGGAAGCTCAAGGGCATGCAGAGGATAGGGGTCAACTCGCGCGAGATCACCCACACGAACTACCTCAAGGTCAAGAAGGCGGCGGGGAAGGCGAAGCTCGTGGACGTCTCCGACGACATCGAGAACGCCAGGGTCGTCAAGCAGCCCGACGAGATATCGACCATCAGGAGGGCGTGCAAGATCGCGTCCTCGGTCGGCGAGATGATACCGGAACTCGTCTCGGAGGGCATGGCCGAGACCGAGGCCGCGGCGGAACTCAACTACCACATGATGAAACTCGGAGCGGCGGGGCCGGCGTTCGTCGCCGCCGTCGCCTTCGGGTCCAAGAGCGCGGAGCCGCACTACCACCCCGGCCCGAGGAGGTTGAAGCGGGGCCAGTTCGCACTCTTCGACTTCGGCGCGAACTACAAGCGGTACGTCTCGGACATCACGAGGACCTTCACCTGCGGGAAGGCCAACGCGCGGCAGAGGGAGATGTACGACGTGGTGCTGAGGGCGCAGCTCGCGGCCCTGGACGAGGTCCGGGACGGCGTGCAGGGGAAGGACGTGGACCTCGCGGCGAGGCGGATCATCGACGGGAGCAAGTTCCGGGGGCGGTTCATACACAGCACCGGCCATGGGATAGGGGTCTCGGTGCACGACCCTGGGTCCATATCACCCGCCAGGGACATGACCCTCAAGGAGGGGATGGTCCTGACCGTCGAGCCGGGGGCGTACATAAGCGGGTTCGGGGGAGTGCGCATAGAGGACGACGTACTGGTCACCAAGAAGGGGTGCCAGATCCTGACCTCGTGCTCCAAGGAGTTCAGGGAGATCTAGAAGCCAGAGAGCATCGCCGTGTCGAAGAACCTGTCGGCCAGCTCCTGGACCACGAATATCAGCACCACCCCGATCAGGGATATCACTATCGACGCGAGCCAGTCATCGGAGACGGGCAGCTCCTCGACCAGGACGTACCGGACCAGGAATATCAGTATCACGAAGGCGAACAGGAGCCCCAGCTCCACGACTCCCAGCTCGTGGAAGACGTCCCTCACGAACGGGATGACCAGGACGGCCACCACGGAGACCAGCAGCAGGCGGAGCGCGAAGGGGCCGTCCGCAGACCAGTCGCTCGAGACCAGGGCGCAGCTCACATAGAATATCAAGGCCACGAGGACGACGGAGACTAGCAGGAGGATCAGCTGCTCGATGCTCACGGTGACACCAGGCTCCAGACCGCGGTCCGGGCGTTATGTTACTTTCGCCCGCCGGCGCCCCCCAGAGCCTCATCCGGAACAACCCTTATCTACGGACACCAGGTTAGGGGATGGACGTGGCCATATTCTTCAACAAGGAGTTCTACGGTCATGTGCAAGACCCCTTCCACCCGGAGTCGCCTGAGAGGCTGAGGGGCATCGTGCAGAAGCTCGAGGGACAGGGCCTCTGGAAGGACGTCCACTCGTCCAAGTCGGGCGTGAAGGAACACCTGAGGCTCGTCCACGAGGAGGACTACATCGATTTCATAGAGACCTGCGGCGAGTGCAGCCTCACGCTGGACACCCGGGTCCACCACGAGACCTTCGCTATCGCCGCGCTGTCGGTGGAGTGCGCGATAGACGCGGTCATGCACTCGAAGGAGCACGGGCGGCCGACCTTCGCGCTGACGCGCCCTCCGGGGCACCACTCCGGCCCCAACTACGGCATGGGGTTCTGCTACTTCAACAACATAGCCATCGCAGCCAGGCACCTGCGGGAACAGGGTGACAGGCGGATCGCCATAGTGGACATGGACGTCCACCACGGGAACGGGACCGAGCAGATCTTCGCCGCCGACCCGAACGTGCTCTACATATCGACCCACCAGACGGGGATATTCCCGGGGACGGGGAAGCTGGACTTCGTAGGGAAAGGGGAGGGCGAGGGGTTCACTTTCAACATGCCCCTCGCGTCAGGGTGCGGCGACTCCACCTTCGACCTGGCCTACAGCCGCCTCGTCGAGCCCGTCCTGGAGCAGTTCAAGCCCGACGCACTGCTGGTGAGCGTGGGCGTCGACAACCACTACAGGGACCCGCTGGCGTCGCTGAGCCTGTCCTCCGACGGGCACGTGCGGCAGGCGAGGCAGCTCCTGGCGTACGGGAAGAAGGAGTGCGGTGGCAGGACGACCTTCATGCTGGAGGGGGGCTACGACATACCCGCCCTCTCCGAGGTGGTGGCAGGGATAGTCGGAGCCATGGAGGGCGTAGAGGTGCCTCTGGAGTTCACCGACATCGTGGACAACAGCTGCCTCGGGCGCGGCACCGTCGAGAGGTGCATGAGGAACGCGTCCGAGTACTGGGACCTATAGGTTCGGCTTCCTCTTCTTGACCAGGTCCAGCTGCTTCTCGTGGTCCCGCTTGACGTTGGCCTCCAGCATGTCGAGGAGCGCGTCGGTCGCCTTGTACAGGTCCCAGTCGACGGACTTCACATAGTACATGCTCTTGGACGTGGTGAGCCGCGCGCCAAGGCCGTGCTTGCTCTTGAGGCCCTCCGGGTGGTACGTGCTCACGTGCATCGAGAACACCCTCGGCGACACGATCCGGTCTATCCTCTTCATCGACTTGCCGATCTGGTCGTAGAGGATGTCGTACACCTCGGGGTCGCCGACATTGAGGCCGGTGATCTGGACATAGACCCCTTCCCTGGGGAGCAGGCCGATGACCTGCTCCATGAGGTCCACCTGGGACACGACCCCGACGAGCTTGCCCTCCTCGGTCACGAACAGCGTGGACAGCCTCTTGTCCATCATGACCGCGACGGCCTTCTCCAGGGTGTCGCCCGGGGAGACGAACGTCGGGGAGCTGTTCATGACGCCGCCTACCCTGATGTCTATCGGGTCCCTGCCGGAGCCCATGATCTCGTTGGGGGGTTTCGCTGCCTTGGGGGACCATATGACGTCCATGACCTCCGTCATCCCGATCGCGCCGACCAGCCTGTTCGCGTCGTCGACGACGGGCAGGGCCTTCTCGTCGAGCCCGGTCATCATGACCTGGGCCTTCCTGACCGTCTCCTTCTCGGTCACGGCGTGCGGGTTCCTGCTCATGATGTCCGAGACCTTCTTCGACCTCAGCTCGTCCACTTTCGGGAGCATCCTCACGATGTCCGTCCTGGACAGGAATCCGACCATCTTGTGGTTCCTCACGACCGGGGCGCCCCTGACGCCCGATGACAGCATCTCCTCCGCCGCCTCAAGGATCTTCATGTCCTCCTCCAGCCTCGGGGCGGGGATCATGACGTGCTCCACCTTGGCGCTCAGCGGGACGTTCCTCCGGGCCAGGAGGACCCGGTGGCTCACGAGGCCGATCGGCTTGCCGCCGTCGAGCACGGGTATCTCCCGGACCTTGTTCTTCTTCATCTTCGAGATTACCTCGGAGACGGTCTCTCCCTTGCTGGCAGTCAGGACCGGGGGGCTCATGACGTCTCTCACGAGCAGCTTATCTATCGCAATCGCCTTCAAACGAAACACATCCGTGAACGGGCCAAGCAGTCAAAAACCTCGTGGATGCCCATCTTTCCTCACCAATGCTGATGCCTTGACAAAATACTTTCTATCCCCTTCCGCCGATTGATAGCGACGTCAATGCTTTATATCGAACGTCCAATCCGGTACAACGGAGACATCGCGCACCTGGTGCCATGGTGTGGCCCGGTGCGCAGAGGCATCGGCCTTGACGGAGAAGTCCGAAGGATCCTCGCGCCGGCGCGGGCCGGCGCATGCGCACGCTGAAGGGAGAAGAGTGCAGGGCATTCGTTTCGAGGGGGGCAACAGGATGGGGTTCCACACACTGGACGATTTTGACCTGCGTGGCAAGAGGGTGCTCCTCAGGGTGGACATAAACTCGCCCGTGGACGAGAAGACCCTCGCCCTGGAGGACGGGTCCAAGATAATGTCGTCCGTCCCGACGATCCGGGAGATCGTCGACCGCGGCGGCAAGCTGGTGGTGCTGGCCCACCAGGGCAGGCCCGGGGACTACGACTTCATACCGCTGAACGAGCACGCGAACTACCTGAGCAGGTACCTCGGGAGGAGGGTGAGATACGTGGACGACATATTCGGCGGACACGCGCTCAAGGCCATAGAGGGGCTGGGCGAGGGGGAGTGCGTCCTCATGAAGAACGTGAGGTTCTTCGGCGAGGAGCAGGCGAGCAAGAGCCCCGACGAGCACGCCGAGTCCGACCTCGTCAAGACCCTCGCCCCCAAGTTCGACCTCTTCATCAACGACGCTTTCGCGTCGTCGCACAGGTCTCACGCCTCGTTGGTCGGGTTCACCGCCGTGCTGCCCTCCGCCGCCGGGAGGCTGCTCGAGAAGGAGATCACGACCCTTTCAGAGGTCTTCCAGGCACCCAAGAGGCCGTCGACGTACATCTTCGGGGGGAAGAAACTCGGCGACGCCCTCCAGGCCATCGAGGCGCTGGCGAAGAGAGACTCGGTGGACCACATACTCGTCGCGGGGCTGGCCGGTTACGGCTACCTGTGGTGCCTCGGCAAGCGCATCGGCTCGGGAACCGAACTCCTGGTCAGGAAGGACATGGACGGAGGGGCCGCAGACCTGGCGAGGAAGCTCTGGGAGGCGCACGCGGACAAGATCGTGCTGCCCACGGACGCCGCGGTCGACGAGGGCGGGGAGCGGAAGGAGTACCCCGTCGGCTCCCTGCCGGACAAGGCCGCGGTGCTGGACATAGGCCATGACACCATCAAGCGTTTCACGGACATCATCAGCGGGTCGAAGACGGTCTTCCTGTCAGGCCCCCCAGGGGTCTTCGAGCGGGAGAAGTTCGCTGATGGCACCAGGGCGGTCTACGATGCCATCGTCGAATCGGGCTCGTTCTCCGTCATCGGCGGAGGACACTCCACCGCCGCGGCCAACAAGCTGGGGCTGAAGGACAGGTTCTCGTACTGCAGCACGGGCGGAGGGGCGCTCGAGCGGCTCATGCTCGGCAGACCCATGCCCGTCATCGAGGCGCTCAGGGAGTCGGCGAAGAGGGCCTAGTCGTAGGGGAAGCCCTTCTTGACGGCGCCGCCCAGGATCGTGCCACCCAACGACCTCGCCCTGATCAGCCCTCTGAGTGGCACCCCGTCGACCTCGTTCATGCTGCTCTTGTTGACGATGACGAGCACCAGGACTGGCTCCCCGCCGGCCTCACGGATGTCGTGGATGGCGCCCTTGATGGTCGCGCCAGTGCTGAGCACGTCGTCCACTATGATGATCTTCTTCTTGTCCCCCGTTGAGGCGAAGTTGGAGCTGAACGCCCCGCCGGTCTCCGCCTCCGAGTGCGGCCTGTATACCCCGAAGTCCACTCCGAGGAGCTCGGATATCTTGCACGCGAACGGGACGCCGTTGATCGAGACACCCATGACGACGTCGGCGAGCTGCCCCTTCTTCGAGAGCTCCTCGAGCGCCATGTCCGCCATCAGCTCCGACATCAGCCCGATGCGGTAGCCGGACACGCCGATCGACCTCCAGCCGATCTTGACGTCCGACGGGGGCAGGCCCTCGGCCCCGTACTCTATCAGGTAATTGACCGTGTCAATCGAGAGGTGCAACTCGTCGGCGATCTCCCTCACGCTCAGGCCCTTCTTCCTTAGGACCTTGGCGTTGGCTGCCAGCTCCTTCACATCTACCATCTTATCACGGGGCTGAAGAGCATCATGTTACGATATTAACCTTTCTCAAGGCTGGCTCCAGCGCCTCGACCATCGCGGTCATGGCCCTGTTCAGGGGGGTCGGAACGCCGTGGAATGAACCGACCCTGCACATCGCGCCGTTCATCTGCGCTATCTCGGTCCTCCTGCGGTGCTCGACGTCCATTAGCATGCTGGACCTGTTCTCGGCCGTGTCCTCGGCGACGGCCCTCACGCGGTCTATCATCCTGCCCTCGGGCAGGACCACGCCTGCTGCGGCCGCCACCGCCGAGCACTCGAGGCATAGCTCGGACATGAGGCGTGAGACCGCTGGGCTGGCGAGCAGTCTCCCGTTCGGCACCCTGAGCACGGCGGTGAGGGGGTTTATGCAGGAGTTGACCACGGCCTTGGCCCAGATCTCGCCCGCTATGTCCCTGCTCACCTCAGTCCTGAGCCCGCACGCCGAGAATGCCTCGGCTATCCTACTGGCTCCTGGTTCGTCCATGTCGGCGCCCACGACCGTGCGGCCCAGCCCCGAGAGCCTGACGTGGCCCGGGGATATGAGCGACGCTCCCATCGTGGTCGTGCCCCCGAACGCCTTGGCCCCCTTCCACGCGCGCAACATCTCTAGGTTGCCGAGCCCGTTCTGCAAGGTGATGACAGGGGTGTCTGGCCATGGCAGTGCCGAGAGCGCGTCGACCGCCGACCTCGTGTCATACGCCTTCGTGGTGAGAACCACGAGGTCCGGTTGCGCGAGGCCGGCCGCGGTCTCGCACGCCTCTGCCTTCACCGTGGCCTCGACCTCGCCTGACAGACGGAGCCCGTTGGCCCTCACGGCCTCCATGTTCCCCTTCCGGCCGACGAAGACCACTTCGTGCACCCTCGCCAGGAGCCCGCCGACGCCGCAGCCGAGGGAGCCCGCACCGAATATGAGTATCCGCATCAGGTGACGATGACTGCCGAGCGGCTATTTGTCGCTTTTTCCCTGACGCGCCCTCTCGGCCAGGATATGCGCGACCCTCGTGGGTTCTGGGACCCTGTGGCACATGAACGCCCTGACCAGACGGAGCGCCTGCCGAGGGCCTATCCCCGTGCCGACCGATACGTACACGGGGTTGGACGAGCCAGCGCCCGTCACCTCGTATCCGACGACCTCGCCGTCGACCGAGAGAGGGACCACGCCGCCGGCCGCCCTCTTCCCACGTGCCCCGCACAGCCGGCTCTTGGCGACCCCTATCGTGGGGATGTTGAAGGCTATGCCAGCATGGGTGGCGACCCCCATGCCCTCGGGGTGGAGGAGCCCGTTGCCGTCGTACATCAGCACGGTGTCGTCCGGCAGGCCCGCGACGAGGGGCGATATCAGCGGGAGCTCCCTGAAGGCGAGGTACGTAGGCACGTACGGGAAGGACGCGCGTCCCTCGCTCACGGCCTGGTCGACCATCTCGCCACTGCGGCGGTCGAAGATCGCCGCGGCGGCGAAGGAGTGCTCCCCGCGGTAGGCGACGTCGACCCCCGCCACATACCGGGCCTCGATGTCCTCACGTGGCACCTCGACGCGGCCCCTGAGCCCCACCTGTCGGCGTCTGAGCTCCTTCAGCGGCCGTTCGGACACGAAGTCGGTGAACATGTAATCCTCCAGCTCCCGGACCCTGTCGCCCTCGACCCTCACACCCTCCGCCCGGAGCAGCGATGCCTTCTGTTTGGGCCCGCCTCCTGTGTACCCGCCTACCCTGCCGTCCGACTGCACGACCCTCCTGCACGGGACCCTGACGATGTCATCGTTCTTGCTCATGGCGAGGCCGACGAACCTGCTGGCCACCACGTCCCCCAACGCCCTCGCCACCTCGCCGTAGGTGGTGACCCTGCCGAGCGGGACCTGGGACACGAGGTCGTAGGCGGCCTCCCAGAGGTCGGGGATGTCTTCGTGGCCGGAGCGGCGCATGGCCCTTTCAACCGCTCTGTGGGTATTAAACTCCTATTCCGACAACCGCACTGGCCCGGGCGCGAATGCCTTAAGTACGGTCACCCTAATCCAGTCGTGTGGATGCACAGGATGCGATAACAGCCGTCCAACTCGTGTTCTCAGTAGCCGTCCTGTGCTACGCATCGGTCTTGGACTGGAGGACGAGGAGGGTCGGCAACCGCGTCTGGGTCCTCCTCTCCGCCATCGCGATGGCGCTCCTCGTGGTGCGGGTGCTCGTCGACGACGCGCCCGTCGAATACCTGCTCGTCCTGGTCCCGGTGGTCGCGATCCTCGCCGATGTATATGGGTCCTCGGACGAGGCGGGCGCGTGGACGAAACTGCTGCCGCTCGCATCGTATGCGGTGGCCATAATCGTGACGGTGTACCTCGCGTACCTCTGGGCCGACGACAGGTACTTCGCACACCTGCTCACAGCACCCGTCATGATGTTGGCAATCGTCGTCATGTACATGTTGGACCTAATCAGAGGGGGGGCGGACGCGAAGGCGTTCATTGCCATCTCAATAATGTTCCCGTTCTACCCTGAGATTGGGCCCATACCCCTCATCACCGCCGAGGGATCCTTCGCCGAGGTGCTGTTTCCGTTCTCTTTCGTCGTCATGATGACCGCCACGATTGTCGCCGCCTATTCGCCAATAGTCTTCGCACTCAGGAACCTCGCATCACGGGAGTTCGCCATGCCATACGCGTTCCTGGGCTACAGGATGGACGCGGAGACCGCTAGGACTAAGCACGTTTGGCTCATGGAAAGAATGGAGGAGGGAGGCCATGTGAGGTACATCAGACCGAGAAGGGACGAAGACCTCTCCGAGGAACTCGACAAACTGGTTTCTGCCGGTTACAGCAGGGTATGGGTTACCCCGATGACACCGTTCATAGTGCCGATGACCATCGCGCTCGTGTTCACCGCAGTCGTAGGCAACTTCCTCGTGCCAATCATGGGGCTCTGACATCAGACCATCGACGGACGACCCTCAGACGACAATCCCCAGATCCGCACCGCACCTGCCGCACCTGCCGTCCTTGAGGTCCGTGTACTTCACGTAGAAGCCGTCCCTCTCGACGACGAGGGACTTGCACTTCGGGCAGTGCGTGTCGTCCTTGTCCCCCACGGGGACGTTCCCGAGGTACACGAACTCCAGCCCCGCGGCCCTCGCGATCCCATAGGCCCTCAGCAGGGTGCTGGTGGGGGTCATGGGCACAGAGGTGAGCTTGTAGTCCGGGTGGAACGCCGAGAAGTGCACGGGCACGCCCTGGCCCAGGCTCCCCGAGACCCAGGCCGAGAACTCCGAGAGCTCCTGCTCGCCGTCGTTGTGGCCGGGTATGACGAGGTACGTGACCTCCAGGTGGATGCCCAGCTCCTTCGCCAGCTCGCAGGCCCTCAGGACGGGCGCTAGACGGCCGCCGCACACCCGTTTGTAGAACTCCTCCCTGAAGGCCTTCACGTCCACGTTCATGGCGTCGACCACGCCCTTGAGCTCCCTCAGGGGCGCCTCCTGGATGAAACCGTTGGTCACGTAATTCGTCTTCAGCCCCGCGTCGTGCGCGGCCCTCGAGGCCACAGTCGTGAACTCGTGCCATATGATGGGCTCGTTGTATGTCCACGACACCGACTTGGCGTTCGAGAACCTGGCGTACTCGACGACGTCCTCGGGGGTGATCGGCGTGAGGCCCGGCCCTTCGGGGCGCGCCCTCGAGATCGAGAAGTTCTGACAGTGGAGGCAGGAGAGGTTGCAGCCGACGCTGCCGAAGGATATGGCGGTGCTGCCGGGCATGAAGTGGAAGAGGGGCTTCTTCTCGATGGGGTCCGGGTGTATCGACGAGGCGAGCCCGTAGATCAGGGTGTAGAGCTTCCCCTGCCGGTTCTCCCTCACCCCGCATATCCCCCGCTTGCCATCGGGTATCAGACACGAATGGGGGCACAGGCCGCACCTGACCTTGCCGCCCTCTGGTTCGTAGAAACGAGCCTCAGTACTTCCTCGTTCTGAAGTGCTCATAGCCAAGGTTCTCCAGCTTCTCCCGCCTGCCGTTGTCGACCAGGATGTTCTCCTCGCCGCTGGTGACCTTCCCGATGACGGATATCGGACAGCCCATGCTCGCGGCGAGCGCCGGCAGGTCCTGCTCGCGCTCCCGCTTCACGGTGAACAGCAGCTCGAAGTCGTCCCCGAAGTTGAGGACCAGGTCCTTCTGCCTCTCCAGGTCGTGGAAGGCCATGTCCACCTCCGGGGCCTTGGGCACCTTGGCGTAGTCTATCTCGTGGGTCATGCCGGAGTTCCTCGAGAGCTCGAATATGGAGCTGGAGAGGCCGTCGGATATGTCCATGCACGACGTCACCAGCCCGGATGCGGAGAGGGCCATCCCCTCCTTGACCCTCGGCCACGGGCGCTTCAGCTTGTCCTCGGCGTCCTTGAGGCCCAGGCCGCGCTTGAGCGACAGGAACCCCGAGCCGGCCTTCCCCAGTGTGCCCGTGACGGCTATGAGGTCGCCGGCCCTCGCGCCCTTCCTCAGCAGGATGCCGCTCTTCGAGACCTCCCCCACCGCCGTCCCGCAGAGGATCAGGTCCTCGTGCTCCTTGGTGTCGCCGCCTATGATCGAGGTCCCGAACCTCAGGGCGCAGTCGTTCATCCCGTCGACCATCTGCTCCAGGAACTCGATGGGGTGGCCCTTCGTGATGCCGATCGCGGTGACTACGCCGAGGGGCTTGCCCCCCATGGCGGCTATGTCGCTGAGGTTGACCGCGACGAGCGCCCATCCGACGTCGTAGGGGCCCATCCCCTTCGGGATGTGGGTCTTGGTGACCATCATGTCCGTCGTGACGAGGAGGTACCTGTCCCCGAGGTCGATGGCGGCGCAGTCGTCGCCTATCCCGACGGACGCCTCGCTCTTTATGATCCCGTCTATGACCCGGATGACCCCCCGCTCGCCGAGAGTACCTACGGTCTTCACGGGCGCTAGAGATTCATACTGCCTAATTAACCCTTCTCAGCAGCCCTGGTCTCCGCGCGTTCAAGGCCGTGACACACCCTAACGTACTAGTAGGGGAACCCCTATTCCAGCCCGGTATTCCGGATGCGCATAGAGGTCCAGTACGGGGATGGGAAAGAGACGGTGCTGCTCCCAGATGCCAACGTCGGGGACATCGTCCACCCGAAGGACCTCCCGCCCCTTGACGAGGCCGCTGTCCTGACGAGCGCGTTCAAGACGCCCCTCGGGCCCAAGACCCTCGATGAGTTCCTCGAGAGGGCGAAGGACGTCCTGGTCATCGTGAACGACGGCACGAGGCCCACCCCTACGGGCAGGATCCTCGAGCAGATGATGCACGTGCTCCAGGGCAAGGAGGTCAGCTACATCATCGCCACGGGGATGCACCGCGCACCGACGGACGAGGAGTACCGGTTCATGTTCGGCCCCGTCTACGAGAAGGTCAAGGGCAGCATCATCGTCCACGACTCCAAGACCAGCGAGACCGCCTACGTCGGGACGTCCAGGAACGGGACGAGGCTGATGGTCAACAGGAAGGTCATGGACGCCGACCGGATCATCGTCATAAGCAGCGTCGAGCCGCACTACTTCGCTGGCTACACCGGCGGCAGGAAGTCCTTCCTCCCAGGGGTCTCCGCGTTCGAGACGATAGAGCAGAACCACAAGCTCGCCCTCATGCTGGAGGCGCAGTCCCTCAGGCTGAAGGGCAACCCGGTCCACGAGGACATGGAGGACATGGCTAAGGCCCTCAAGGACAAGCGGATATTCTCCGTCATGGTCGTCCTGGACAAGCACCACCGGATATGCCATGCGTCGGCCGGCAACCTGACCAGGTCGTGGAGGGCTGCTGTGAAGAAGGCCGACGAGGTCTTCGTGATGAAGCTCAGGAAGAAGGCCGACGTGGTGGTCGCCGTCACCGCCTTCCCGTACGACATCGACCTGTACCAGTCCCAGAAGGCGCTGGACAACGCGAAGTACGCCGTCAGGGACGGGGGCATAATCATACTCGTCAGCGCATGCAGGACAGGCGTAGGCCCCGAGACGTTCCTGAACCTCCTCGCGAGCGCCAACACTCCCAAGGACGCGCTCGAGAAGATCTCGCACACATACAAGCTCGGGTACCACAAGGCCGCGAAGATGGCGGAGATCGGCCTCAAGTGCAGGATGATGGCCGTGACGAAGTTGGACCCGGAGATCGCGAGGAAGGCGCACATGGAGCCCGTGGGCAACCTCCAGGAGGCGGTCGACAGGGCCATCTCCGAGCTCGGCCCCAAGTCCAAGGTGACTTTTATTATGGACGCTGTGATTACTGTGCCGAAGGTCCAGTGAACACAGCGCTGTACCACCCCAGGCTCACCCGGCGGTTCCCATGGCTCGGAAGAAGATCATCAAGGCCGAACGGACCAAGAAGCTCGAGAAGGAGATGCTGACCTGCACGCTCTGCGGCTTCTGCAAGAGCGTCTGCCCGTACTTCGAGGACAACCAGTGGGACCCGGCCGTCGCCAGGGGGAAGGTGATCCTGGCGTACGGGCTCGGCAGGGGGGAGATCCCCGCCGACGACTCCGTCGTCGAGAGGCTGTACCAGTGCACGACCTGCAAGGACTGCGAGAGGAGGTGCCCCTCCAACATCCAGGTGGTACAGATCGTCGAGGCGGCTCGGGCGGACCTGGTCGAGGCCGGGCGCGCGCTACCCGCCCACAAGAGGATCGTCAAGAACATCAAGAAGACGAAGAACCCGTACGGGGAGGTGGGCAGGGTGGACCTCGGAGCGGAGGTACGGCCTGCCGAGATAGGATACTTCGTCGGATGCACCGCGCGGTACAGAATGCCCGAGGTCGCGAAGCACACGATATCGATACTCAGGAAGCTCGGCGTCGACTTCACGCTCGTCGACGAGGTCTGCTGTGGTAGTACCCTCATGAGGACAGGCCAGGACGAGGAACTGGTCAAGGACCTAATGAGGGCGAACGTCGAGGCCGCCAAGAGGCTCGGCGTCAAGAAGCTCATCTTCACCTGCGCTGGCTGCCTCAAGATGTTCCGGGAGGAGTACCCGAAGCACATCGAGGTTGGGTTCGAGACCGAGCACCTCGTCGAGTTCCTCGCCAAGAGGGACCTCAAGCTCCGGCCTCTGAACAAGAGGATAACATACCACGACCCGTGCCACATCGGCCGGCACCTGAAGATCTACGACGCCCCGAGGAAGCTCATCAAGATGATCCCAGAGGCGACCTTCGTCGAGATGAAGGAGAACAAGGAGTCGGCCAGGTGCTGTGGCGGCGGGGGCGGGGTCCGCTCGGCCGACCCGCCGGCAGCCCAGCGGATCGCTTCTAGGAGGGTCAAGTCGGCCTCCGAGGTGGCCGACCTCCTCGTCACCGCATGCCCGTTCTGCGTGACCAACCTCAGGTACGGCAACGAGGTCCTCAGGGTCGACATAGGGATAAGGGACATAGCCGAGGTCATCGATGACCTCCTCATCTAGCGAGATGAGGGCGATGGGCTCTACCAAGCGAGGGGCTGACCCGGGAGAGGCCGCTTCCGTGATGACGGGGACCTGCAGGCTCAGGTTCGAGGTCCCAAAGGTCATGGGCATCGTGAACATCACCCCGGACTCATTCTCGGGGGACGGCATCATGGGTGACCCGGAGGGCGCCATCTCGAGAGGAAAGGCGATGTTCTCCGACGGGGCCGAACTGGTCGACGTCGGGGGGGAGTCCACGAGGCCCGGGGCCGAGCCCGTCCCCGTCGAGGCGGAGATCGCCAGGACCCTGGGGGTCGTGGAGGCCCTGAGCGCCCTGAGGCCAGGCAGGGTCTCGATCGACACCTACAAGCCCGAGGTGGCGGAGAGGGCCCTCTTCGGGGGAGCTACGATAATCAACGACGTCACTGGCCTGGGGGACCCCCGCATGGCCCGTGTCGCGGCGGAGCACGACGCATCCGTCATCATCATGCACATGAAGGGCGAGCCGAGGACTATGCAGGAGGACCCGCAGTACGGGGACGTTGTCTCCGAGATCGCGTCTTTCCTGCAGGAGAGGGTGGCCGTCGCCGAGGCCGCCGGCGTGAGGGCGGACAGGATAATGGTGGACCCGGGCATCGGCTTCGGCAAGACCCTGCACCACAACCTCGAGATCATCGCAAGGCTGAGGGAGTTCAAGGCCCTGGGGAAGCCCGTGGTCATCGGGGTGTCGAGGAAGGCGTTCATCGGCAAGCTCACAGGCCTCCGGCCCGAGGACAGGCTGGAGGGGTCGCTGGCCGCCGCCGTCCTGGCGGTCAGGAACGGGGCCGACGTCGTGAGGGTCCACGACGTCGCGGAGACGGTCCGGGCGCTGGGGGTCGCGGTCCCCATCATCGGCAGGGAGCGAAGGTAGGGGGTTATGTACCTATCCACCCGGCCGGAGGCGCAAGGGGCCTGTGGCAGCGAAGTTATTTAACCTAGCTGTCGCTGACACATCCCATACGAGGGCATACCAGGCCCCGGGGGACCGGGGCGTGGCACTCTTCCTAAGGTGGGCCACCTGAGCGGACGGGACAGCGGCCGGGAGTCGGGACCGGCCGAGCCGGGCCCGGGCAGCGGGCAGGGGACGGTAGCCTCAGTCGAGATGCTGGCCAGCGCCGCCCATACCCTCTGCGCCCTCAAGAGGACGCTGAAGAGCGACGTCGGCCACTTCGAGAAGGAACTCACCTACAGGGCCGGCACCGAGATGTTCCACTGCTTCATGCACCGGGAGTTCGCGAAGAAGGCGGCCCCCACTCAGAGGGAGCTAATGGACCGGCTCGTGGACATGTTCGCGCGGGACGGCCTGGGTTGTTTCCAGCTGGTCTCCTTCGACCCCGATCAGATGTCCATGGAGTTCTCGTGCCCGGATTCGCTGGAGGCGATCGGCTACCTCAGCCACGGGGAATCTCAGAACGCACCCTCCTGCTCGTTCATATGTGGCCTCCTGGCAGGTGCCGGTAAGTACGTGTTCGGGAGCACCGACTGCGATGGACCGAACGAGGTCGTCGCGGCCGAGACATCCTGCACGGCGGCGGGCGCGGCCGAGTGCAGGTTCGTGGTCGGGAAGCGCGCGACACTGCAGAAGCTCGGGCTCGATGCGGAGCCGGTGCGTGAGTCGGTCTCCGAGCACGCGCTGCGGCTGAACGACGAGATACTGACGCGGAACCTCGACCTGCAGAACCTCAACCTCGACCTGGAGAGGCAGGTCCGCAGGCGGTCGGAGGAGCTGAAGAGGTCGGAGGATGCCTACAGGGCCCTCGTGAACCTCTCGCCCGACCCGATCATCGTCTGCCTCGCGGACGGCACGATAAGGTCGCTCAACGAATCGGCCCTGGCCATGCTCGGTTACGGGCCCGAGGACCGGCTCGAGTCCAGCAACATCTCCGCGATCCTAATGGGCGGCGCCAACTCCTGGGAGAGGTGCATCTGGCTGGTCAACAAGGAAGGGGTGCTCAGGAACCAGGAGTTTGAGTTCATCAAGAAGAAGGGCGGGAAGGTCGTCGGCGAGGTCTCCGCTAGGGTCTCCGACACGCACCCCGAGAGGTGCATCCACATGGTCATCAGGGACGTGACCGAACGGAACCTCCTGAAGGAGAGGATGGAGGATGCGAAGACCGAGTGCGAGTTCTTCAACGACATCCTGTCCCACGACATCGTGAACTACATGTCTGCGGCCATGCACTTCCTCGACAAGGTCCCCGCATCGAGGGGGCTCACCGACGACGACAAGAAAGCGCTGAGCATGGTGGCCAAGGACGTCCGAGGCGCTTACGAACTGGCGTCCGTCATACGGGACCTCTCCAGGGCGGAGGCCCTCGAGGACGGGGAGTGCCGCGACGCGACCGACATCTGCAGCATGTGCGACGAGGCCGTTGAGGAGGCCAGGAGGCTCTACCCTGACAGACACGTGACGATCACGGTCGACAAGCCTGCGTCCACCTGCTACGTCGAGGGCGGACCCCTGCTCATGAGGATGTTCGTCAACATCCTCACCAACGCGATCAAGTTCGACACGTCCGACCAGGTCGCCATCGCCGCGAAGATAGAGCCCGTGACCCGCGACGGGGTCGACTACTGGTCCATAAGGGTCTCGGACCACGGGAAGGGGATCCCCGACAGGGAGAAGGCCAGCATATTCGAAAGGTACTTCAGGGGCGACACCGGCGTCGCCGGGACCGGCCTGGGCCTCTATGTGGTGATGAGGATAGCGAGGGCGTGCGGCGGGACGGTGTGGGCCGAGGACCGGGTCAAGGGCGACTACACCAAGGGCACTGTCATGGTCGTGCTCCTCAGAAGGGTGGGGAACGGCAACAACCACAAGCATTGACCGGGTCGGACGGCCGCCGTTATCATTCCTGATATAACTAGTGCAAATCGGCGGCTCGGGTATTTGTATCGAAGTGGCGCTCGCTCACGACATGGGCATCAATTTGGAGAGGGGCTCGGACGGCCTCATGAGGATAGGAAGGAAGGGAGAGGGGAACCGCCGCTTCAGCAAGAGGGCGGTGACCATGGGGATCGCAGTCGCCCTCGCGGCGATAGCGGTCTCGGGGATCGGCGTGGCCCTCGCCGGGGGCGACCAGAACCAGCTCACGCACGGTGAGGACGACGGATACTACGATGAGAACAACTGCAACCCGTTCGACGACGAGCCGTTCCCAGGGGAGGACATCCAGAACAGGACAGGCGTGTGAAATCCACTGCAGGCATGACGACACTGGTCGAAACTACTTCCTATTCATTCCACTCACGACTCGAGGGGGCAGTAGCCCCCCTCATGTGATTCGGCTCATTGCGGGGGATGAGTCGGGTCCAGTGTGCACATCCGCGGCTCACAGGATCTGCATTCCAGCTGGAAGGTGGTGTGAGATATGGAGAACTGCCCCTTGAGGATCTCCTCGCACTGCTGGACGATGCCAGCGCAGTCGCTGACACGCCTGTCCTCCACGACAACGTGAGCGCTCATGGCATGAAGGCCTGAGGTCAGGGTCCACACATGGAGGTCGTGGACCTCCACGACCCCCTCCACCGTCTGGAGAGCCGCCCTGACATCCGCGAGCTTCAGGTGGCCCGGAACTGACTCGAGAAGGATGGACGTCGACTGTGTCACCAGCCTCCAGGCCCCGAGCAGGATTATTGACCCTATGAGAATGCTCAGGACGGGGTCGGCGATCCGCATGTCGAAGAACAGGATGAGCAGGGCGCCGACGATGACCGCGACGGAGGACAGCAGGTCTCCGAGCATGTGCAGGAAAGCACCTCTCACATTGAGGCTCCCCTTGGACTTGTCATGTAGCAGATACAGCCCCGCGGCGTTCGCCGCTAGCCCGAGCACGGCGACCACCAGCATGAGAGGGCCTTCGACCTCCGGTGGTTCCAGGACCCTCCTGGCAGCCTCATAGAATATCAGGAGGGATATGACAATCAAGGTAGCGCCGTTCACCAGTGCCGCAAGTATCTCCGCCCGGAGGAAACCGAATGTCTTCTCCTCATTTGAGGGGCGCATGGCCACCTTCATCGCCCCGAAGCTCAGCGCGAGCGCTAGCGTGTCCGTCAACATATGACCGGCGTCGCTCATCAACGCCAAGCTCCCGGTCAGGAGCCCTCCCACGAACTCTATCACCGTGAATGAGCCTGTGATGACCATGGCGATCAGGAGGGGCGCCGTGGCAGCTCTGACCCCGCGGGCTATATGGTCGTGGCCGTTCAACCTGGGAACATCCATCAGGGAGATAATAAACGGATTGGCGGAAGAGTCGG
>CAZXWO010000017.1:0-25889 GCA_964644565.1 uncultured Thermoplasmata archaeon
ATATCCTGATCGGCTCGTTCTTCTTCTCGTCCGTGAGTATGGCGTTTATGGTCTCGGTGGCCTTCGGCGTGACTGTAACCATGCGGTTAGCCTCGGATTGAGCTAGGTGCCATATGATATAATTGTTTTTCGCCAACTCGGTTCTGTATAAGGTCGGGTGATACATGTAGGGCGAAGCGCAAAGACCCAGCACCATGATCGGTCTCCTCATGCCCGAAGAGGCTTTCGCGCGGGCCGGTACGGCCGGCCCCGCAGGCGGCGTGTCGCGCCCGACATGTGGGAGGAATCCTTATTCCCGAATGGGCGCGCGCCCGGCTCCAGCCACCCCGGACGGTGTCTTCGAGACACCGCAGGGACCTGCTGGCCCGCCGCTACCAGCCGCCCGCGACAGGGCGGCAGGGGGCTTACGGTTCAGCCCCGGCGCGTCCCGGCATGACGTGATGATGGCCCTCTGCGACCCCGTGAGGGGCGCACGGCCGGAGCCGAACGGGACGAGTCACCTGTCGAAGTGGTCAGAAGGGTTACCACCCGACTCTTGACAGAACCTAAGCGCCCCTTCGCCTCACACCCCGACCCTGTCGAATCCCTCCGCGCCGACGGGCTTGGTCGCGTCAATGCCCATCTTGGTCGTGGTCTCCTCAGCGCTCGGGTCGAGGCTGCTGCCCCTCGCCTTCTCGATCATGACGAGGCCCTTGTGCCCCTGGAACCTGGTGGCGACCGCCCACTCGACCTCCCGGTCGTCGAAGACGTCTATGTCGCCGTCGACAACGGTCACGAGCTTCATGGACGGGTGCGCCCCGAGGGCGGCCATGACCGCGTTGACGGAGTCCCCCTCCTTCTGCTTGGTGATGGACACGACCCCGTGCAGCCAGCAGCAGCCGCCCTCCGTCAGCCTCACCGCGTGGACCTCTGGAACGGCCGTGCTCACGGCCCTCTGTATCACAGGTTCCCTCGGCATTCCCATCATGAGGAAGTGCTCCTCCCTCCCTGGCAGGATCATCTGGAATACGGGGTTGTCCCTGTGGTATATCCTGTCGATCTCGGCGACCGGCTGGCTCCGGACCGGGTCGACCGTGCCGGTGATGTCCACGAAAGGCCCCTCGTCCGCGACCTCACCCGTCAGCCGCCCCTCGAGGATGTACTCTGCGAAGGCCGGGACCAGGAGGCCGTTGCTGACCTTCCTGACATACACCGGTTCGTTCAGGCAGAGCTGCCTCAGCGAGCTCGCGACGTCGAGCTCGTTCTTCCCGAACTCGAGGTTCATGGCTGCGGCGAGCATGACCGACGGGCAGAGCCCCACGGCGACCGCGATCTTGAGGTCCTTGCCCTGAGACAGCGCCCTCCTGTGGAGGGCGTGGAGGTGCCTCGGGACGACCCTCACGGCGAACCTCCTGTCGTCCAGGAGCATCATCCTGTGGAACGACATGTTCCTTATGCCGTCGTGCTCGGCGACGACCACGCCAGCGGTCACGAACCTTCCGCCGTCGGTTGGGTAGAACTTCGGTATCGCGGACGCCCGAAGGTCGAAGTCGGTGAGGACGTTCTCGTCGAACGGGGCGCTGTCGACCTCCTGGGGCGGCGTCGGCGCGTCCATCGCCTTGACCATCTTCAGCGTGAGGTCCGCTGGGGTCGTCCCCATGGCCCGGGCGATCCTCTCCCTAGTGGACCACAGGTTCCCGACGGCCGTGTACCCGTCCAGATCCTCGAACAGCATCGGCGTGGTCGGGGACTTGAGGAGGTACCTGGTGACCTCGACGTCCCTGGAGACCTTGCCCTTGATCACAACCTTGTCCTCGACATCGGCTAGCATCGCCCTGACGGACAGACCATCACCGCCCGATGCATGCGAGTCAGCGTATTTCTACCCTTTCTCGGGCAGGTCCGGAGGCCCACGCCTGGCTCGTGCTCAATCTTCTTATACGCATTCGCCAATCGAGTCGCGATGGACATAGAGTCGCTCGTCCGCAAGTACGCCCTCCAGAACGCCGTCCAGTACGACGGCAGGGCCACGCTCGGCTCGGTGCTGGGCAAGGTGATGGCCGAGAACCCGGAGCTGAGGCCCAGGGCCAAGGAGGTCTCCGCCACCGCGAAGGGCGTCGTGGACGAGGTCAACAGGATGTCCCCGGACGCCCAGAGGGCGGCGCTGACGTCCGTCGCGCCGGAGCTGCTGGTGAGGGAGTCGCGGCAGAGGGTGATGGACCTCCCGGACCTCAGGAACGTGAAGGGCGAGGTCAGGATGCGCATGGCCCCGAACCCGTCGGGCCCCCTGCACATAGGCCACAGCAGGATGGCCGTGCTGAACGACGAGTACGTCAAGCGCTACGGCGGCATCTGCTACAACAGGTTCGAGGACACCGACCCTGCCAGGATAGACCCGTCCGGCTATGACTCGATCCCCAGGGACTTCGAGTGGTTGGGGGTCAAGATCCACAGGACCGTCATCCAGAGCGACCGGTTCGAGATATACTACGACGTCGCGAGGAAGCTCCTGGACATGGGCAAGGCGTACGTGTGCACGTGCAAGGTCGATGACTGGAGGGAGCTCAAGAACCACAAGAAGGCCTGCCCCCACAGGGACCAGCCGGCCGAGGAGCAGCTGGAGCGCTGGGACAAGATGTTCGACGGCTCGTACAAGGCGGAGGAGGCCTCGGTCATGGTCAAGACCGACCTCCAGCACCCGAACCCGGCCATCCGCGACTTCGTCGCCCTCAGGATAGACGACACGCCTCACCCTAGGACCGGGACGAGGTACCGGGTCTACCCGCTCATGAACCTCGCGGTCGCGGTCGACGACCACCTCCTGGACCTTACGCACGTGCTGAGGGGAAAGGACCACCTCAACAACACCTACAGGCAGGAGTACCTCTACGACTACTTCGGGTGGAGGAAGCCGGAGTACATCCACTACGGGCGCGTGTCCATAGAGGGCGCCGAGCTCTCGACGTCGAAGATGTCGAAGGGCATCAGGGACGGCCTCTACAAGGGCTGGGACGACCCGCAGCTCGGGACCCTCGGGGCGATGAGGCGCAGGGGGATAAGGCCCGAGGCGATCAGGAGGTACTGGACCGAGGTGGGCATCAAGGAGGTGGACATCGAGTTCTCCTGGAAGACCCTGTTCACCTACAACCGCGAGCTGATAGACGACGGGGCGGACAGGTACTTCTTCGTCAGCGACCCGGTCCCGTTCACGGTCGAGGGGCTCGACTCCGACCTGACCGCGAAGGCCCCGCTGCACCCGGACCACCCCGAGAAGGGGACAAGGGCGCTCAGGGTCGCGGTGGGGTCCAAGGTCTTCCTGGCGAGGGACGACCTCGGTGACGCGCCCAAGAGGCTCAGGCTCAAGGACCTCTGCAACTTCGATGTCAGGGGTGACAGGCTGGTCAACGCGGGGAACGACCTCGCAGTCCTCAAGGAGGGCGTGAGGATCGTGCACTGGGCCCCGGAGGACTCTGTCCCGGCCGAGGTGATCATGACCGACGGCACGACCAGGACCGGCGTAGCTGAACCGTCCCTCGCGGACGCCCTCGGCAAGGTCGTCCAGCTAGAGCGGTTCGCCTTCGTGCGCGTGGAACAGGTCAGCCCGTCGATAAGGTGCGTGTTCACCCACAGGTGACCTCAGACGTCCCAGAAGGGGACGATGTCGCAGGACAGGCACGCGTGGCACATGGTCTTGAACCTCAGCGTCGACAGGCCGTGCCTCTCCAGTATGGCCCTCTCCTCCGTCGCGAGCCTGAGCATCCTGTCAGCCGTGACGGGCTCCAGCCTCCCGAGGCTCCCCTCGAGGGCCTGGGCGTTCGTCTCGTCGGTCCTCAGGGCCCTGAGCGTGGCCACGGCGCCCATGTTGGCCAGGACCTTGGCCCCCTCCAGGACGTTCTCGTCGTCCTCGCCGAGCCCGAAGATGATGTTCGAGCACACCCTGTTCCTTCCGAAGACCTCGCCGGCGTGGTTTATCGCGTGGAGTATGTGGTCGAGGTCCATGTCCCCGCAGACCTTCTCGAATATGTCCCTGTCGAACGTCTCGACGTTGAGCTTGATCTCGTCGGCCCCGGCATCCCTGAGCATGTCGACCTCGTCCGGCCTGGTGGCGTATGGTTCGACGCCGATAGGCACGTCCGGCAGGGCCGCCCTGACGCGCCGCACAAGCCCGGCCATCCTCCTGACCGTCATCGACGGCGTCTGAGCGACCGCACTGGTGAAGGCGACCGACCGGAACCCCTCCCTCGTGGACGCGTCCAGGACCATCTCCACGATCCTGTCGTCCGTGAGGTCCTTGGTCGCGTCGCGGGCGAGCCTGGGGGAGTTGCAGAACTTGCAGTCGTACACGCACGCGCTCTCGATGTTGACGAAGGCCTGGTAGGGGGCGTGCATGAGCGTGGGGACGAGCTCCACGCCGTCTATGAAGCCCTTGCCGCGCCTCGAGATGGAGAACCCGCCGCCCATGGGCACGAGGTCGAACTCCCCGGGGTCCCTGGACACCGCCTTCTTGGCCCTGGTCCCCCCGAACGAGAAGACGACGGATGTCAGGCCGGCCCCGGGCCCAGCCGTCGACCTGCTGGCGGGGAACGGCAGCCTGAAGCCTTCCGGCAGCCGGACGTGGCCGCCGGCGAGCAACTCGGCCTTGAGCCTGGCCGTCCCAGGCCTCACTTTCGCTTCCATACGGCACCGTCTTTGGTGTCACTCACTTCGATCCCGAACTCGGCCAGTCTCTTCCTGACCCTGTCGGCGTACGCGAAGTCCTTCCTGGCCCTGGCAGAGGAGCGGGCCCTCACCCACCTGTCCACCGCGTCGTCGGTGAGGCCCTCCCCGGTGATGGTGTCAGGGTCGGGGAGGGCACCCGTACCAGCCTCGCTGACACGGACGGCATCGGAGACCACGACCTGCCTCTTCCCTTCCAGGACGTCGAACATCTCGTTGAACCTGCGGAACACGCCCACGACGTTCTCAGCGCCCTTCCTGCTCAGGCGCCCTTCGCCGACGAGCCTGTTCGCCTCCCTGGCGAAGTCGAACATGACCGCGACCGCGTCCCTGCTGGAGAAGTCGTCGTCCATCCGCTCCTCGACCTTCCTCCAGGTCCCGTCGCACAGCCCCTGCGCGTCGTCCGCACCCTTCGCGCTGTCCAGCGCCGCCAGGGCCGCGTCGTAGGAGTTGTTGAGCTTCTCCAGCGCCTTCTTCGACTCCTCCAGCGAGCCCTCGTCGAACTCGAGGGGCGCGCTGTAGGTCGCGTTCAGGATGAAGAACCTCACGACCTCCGGCCTGTACCTCGCGAGGATGTCCCGGACGGTGAAGAAGTTCTTCAGCGACTTGGACATCTTCTCCTCGCCTATCGTGAGCATGCCGTTGTGCATCCAGTACCTCACGAACGGCGCGCCGTTGTAGGCCTCGGACTGAAGTATCTCGTTCTCGTGGTGCGGGAACACGAGGTCCGTGCCCCCGCCGTGGATGTCGACCGTCGGGCCGATGTGCTTCAGGCACATGGCGGAGCACTCTATGTGCCAGCCGGGCCTGCCCTTCCCCCAGGGGGAGTCCCACGCGATCTCGCCGGGCTTGGCCGCCTTCCAGAGGGCGAAGTCCATCGGGTCCCGCTTGTCCTCGCCAGGGTCGACCCTCGCCCCGGCGACGGTCTGGTCCAGGCTCTGTCCCGAGAGCTTGCCGTACTCGGCCGCCTTCCGGACGCTGAAGTAGACCGACCCGTTCGACTCGTAGGCGTACCCCTTCTCCTCGAGCCCCTTGACCATCGCGATGATCTCGGGCATGGTGTCGCTGGCCTTCGGGTACACGTCGGCCCTCTTCACCTTCAGCCGGGCCATGTCGTCGTTGTACTCCTTGATCATGTCCCCCGAGAGCTTCAGCGGGTCGATGCCCATCTCGTTCGCGCGGGCGATGATCTTGTCGTCGACGTCGGTGAAGTTGGTCACGTGCTTGACGTCGTACCCGCGGTACCTGAGCCACCGCACTATGAGGTCGAAGTTGATCGCGGACTTGGCATGGCCGAGGTGCGACCTGTCATAGACCGTCACGCCGCAGACGTACATGCCGACCTTGCCCTCGGCGAGCGGCTCGAAGACCTCCTTTCTCCTGGTGAGCGAGTTGTGGACTGCGAGAACCATCGGACTCCCTCTCAAATCACGGCTGGGCCTATTAATCCTTCTGGACGGCGGGACACGCCAGCTGCTCGGCCCTCTTCTCGACCTTCTTCGCGGCAGCGATCTTCTTGGCGGACTCCACGCCGAGCTTCTTCTCTATGAGCTCCAGCCGGTACTCCATCTCCGAGATGCTGTGGCAGAGGTCGACGAAGGCGTTGACGACCGGGTCGGGCAGCTCCTCGTGGTGCAGGTCTATCGATGTCGCCCCCTCCCTCTTCACTATCTTCGCGGGCACCCCGACGACCGTCGAGTTCGGCGGCACCGACTTCACGACGACGGAGCCGGCGCCCACCCTCACGTTGTCCCCGATGACGATGGGCCCGAGTATCGTCGCGCCCGCGCCGATGACGACGTTGTTGCCTATGGTCGGGTGCCTCTTCCTCTTCTCGGTGCTCACGCCGCCGAGGGTCACGCCCTGGTAGATGGACACGTTGTCGCCGATCTCGGCCGTCTCGCCTATGACCACGCCCGTCGCGTGGTCGATGAAGAACTCCCTGCCTATCGTCGCCCCCGGGTGTATGTCCGCGCCCGTGAGCACGCGCGCCGCGTAGTTCAGCGCCCTGGCAGTCTTGAAGTGTCCTCTGAGGTACTGCCTGTGCGACGCCCGGTAGCACCTGATCGCGTGCAGGCCGGGGCTGAAGAGCATCGCCTCGGCCCTGCTCTTCGCTGCTGGGTCCCTCTCGAGGACGATGTCGATGTCCCTCTTCTCCCTGTCGGCCATGGCGGTCAGTCTCCAAACAGGTCAGTGCTCAAATATCTTTCTCCAGTGTCTGGCAGCACCACGACGACGTTCTTGCCTGGCCCCAGATCCCTGGCGACCTCGAGCGCCGCCCATGCGGCCGCCCCCGAGGAGACGCCGACCAGCATCCCCTCGAGCCTGGCGAGGTCCCTCGCGGTCCTGACCGCGTCCTCGCCCCTGACCCTGATGACGGAGTCGTAGACCTTCGTGTCGAGGGCCTTCGGCACGAACCCCGCGCCGATCCCCTGGATCCCGTGCGGGCCCGGCTCCCCGCCGGACAGGACCGGGGACTCATCCGGTTCCACGGCGACTATCTTCACCCCGGGGTGCCTGCGCCTGAGCGCCTGCCCGACCCCGGTTATGGTGCCGCCTGTCCCCACGCCCGCCACGAAGGCGTCCACCTTGTCCATCGCCCTGAGGATCTCCCTCCCCGTGGTCTTCCTGTGGGTCCAAGGGTTGGACTTGTTCCTGAACTGCTGTGGCATGAACGCCCCGGGGGTGGCGGCGGTGATCTCCTCCGCCCTGTCGACCGCCCCCTGCATGCCAGCCGGCCCCGGGGTCAGGACCAGCTCGGCGCCGAACGCCTTGAGCACCTTCCTCCGCTCGACGCTCATGGTCTCGGGCATCGTGAGTATGAGCCTGTAACCCTTCACGGCGCAGACCATCGCGAGGCCGATCCCCGTGTTCCCGGAGGTGGGTTCGACGATCACGCCGCCCTCCCTGAGCAGCCCCTTCCTCTCGGCGGCCTCGACCATCCCCTTCGCGACCCGGTCCTTGATGGAGCCCGTGGGGTTGAACCACTCCAGCTTGGCGTACACGGCCGCCCCGCTCGCCGGGGCTATCCTTGAAAGCCTCACGATCGGCGTGTCGCCGACCGTCTCGAGTATGTTTCCCAGCGGCCCCTTTCTAGCCATTCGGCACCGTGAGAGGATATGGCACGAGATTATATAGGTTAGCGGCGCGCCGCAGGCCGCCCCCGGGGCCGACGTACCGAAGTGTCCCACGGGCCGGGGAGAGGGGGGAGTCAGTGCGCGCGCCATCTTCGAAGTTTGCACCACAGTTCTAAGGCTGAACCACAACGATATTTACGCCGTGAAGTCGGTCGTTCGACCGTAGGCGTGCTTAGGGGAGGGCGAAGCGGAGCACTGATGGCACTCGTCTGGGTGCGCCACCATCGAAGAGGAATGGGGGGAGACAACACGCGCAACAAGAAGCTGCTTGTGGGAGCAGTCGCCGCCATAATGCTGTCCTTGACGGCAGTGCAGGCGACCGCTGAGTACAGCCTGAGTGAGAGCGTGATATATGCCGAGGGCATAGGCTTCGACGGCCTGGAGGTGGTCCCGGACGCGGCGTACCCCGCGACCATCGTCGGCCCTGCGACCAACGTCATGGTCGACTGGTCCGACGACATAGTGTTCCACCAGTTCCCGGCTGGGCAGAAGGTAAGGACCGAGGTCGTCCTGCACAACATAGGTGCCGACGGCGCGGTAGGTCCAGCGGTCTACACGATAACCGCCCACCTGCTGATAGCGCCGGTCAACGCCGACGGCTCGCTCGGCACGGCGATATACGAGAGCTGCATCGCCGAGGGCCTGTGGGTCGACGGCCCGTCGGACGCCTACTCCGCCGAGGTCAACGAGCTGGGGCTCCTGCTATACGGGTTCAACTGGGACACCAGGGGGCTCGACCCGGGGACCTACCGCCTGGTCTTCTGGCTGGAGAAGGACGCGAGCTGCCCTGACGTCAACCCGTACAGCGGGCTGCCGGTCGTCTACAGCCCCGTCGACATGACGCAGGGCGCACCTGGCGACACGGACGCCTCCGCGGGGACGATCTACGGCATGGTCGGCTACGACTTCGCCAACGAGGTGTCGTGGCTCGACATAACGCTCTTGGCCAAGAAGTCCGGAAGGAAGTGAGGGCTCAAACCATAACCGGATGCACGGGCCGAGGGCCCTGCATCCGTGCCTATTTCTATGCCCGGCGAGGCCTCGGGCCCGGTCGGACGGGTATATGAAGTCAGTACGGCCCCGTATAGGGCCGTTATTTCGAAGAATGCACCAATATCGATTTATGTCCTCCAATCATGACTCCCCTTGGCACGGTGGGCCCCCGGTGACGCGGTTCTCCGCGCGGCGGGGCCCATTCGCACTGAGATGAGGGGGAGACATGAAAGGCAAGGCACTAGTAGCAGGAGCAGTAGCGCTGGCCATGGTGGCCATGTGCTCGGGACAGGTGGCGGCGGAATACCCGTTGCTGGTGGACGTCGTGTGCCCGGAGGGGTACTTCGTCGGCGGCGAACCGGTCGTCGACGGGCAGATCTGGGACAGCGGGGTCCTGAACGTCCGGAAGGCGAATGACGTGATGCTGGACTGGTCGGACGACATAGTATACCACCAGTGGACCGCGGGCTCGAAGGTCAGGGTCGAGGTCGTCCTGACTGAGCCGGCCACCGGGATGTACGTGTACACCCTGGCGGCTCACTTCCAGGTCGAGCAGCTGGTCGACGGGGACTGGGACGTGATATACGGGCCGAAGTCCATAGGCGGGGACCTGTGGGTCGAGGGCCCGGACAGCAAGGACGCGTACAGGGCGGAGATCAACTCCGAGGGCTGGCTCCTGTACGGCTTCAACTGGGACACGAGGGAACTGTCGTCAGGGACATACAAGCTGAGCTTCTGGATCGGCGATGTGCCGGTTGCAGACCCGCTCGGGAACCCAATCGACGCGAAGGGAGTGGACATAACCTCCGGCGCTCCGGGGGACACCGTCGCGGAGAGCGGCGAGATACTGGCGGAAGTCGCATACTCAGAAGACTTCCAGATGTCCACGTTGATCCTCGAGTTGCTCCCCAAGGAGCACGGAAGGGGAGTCAGCGGCAAGTGACCCTCCCTGCTGTGGGAAACCTCCAAACCCCTTAACCGGTTTTATAGCCCCTGCGGCATCGGAACGGGCCGCCCGGGGACGGTATCACCCTTGATAAAGTCAGTATGCTCGGGTTTGACAATGTTATACCTACCGCTGTACCAAAACCGAATACTACCCCCGCGCGGCATACCGCAGGCTCACGGCCGGCACGGAGTCAGTACCGAGGACCGGGAGTCCTCACGGCCTAGGATAAGGGGGAGACATGAAGACGAAGACTTTGGGTGTTGGAGCGTTGGCGCTGGTCCTGGTGTCGATGGCTTTGCTCTCTGCCCCCGCAGAGGCGAAGTACAACGGCGACAGGCCAGACGTCACGGGCATATATGACTACAACCAGAACATCACGTTCAGCGAGATCGTGGTGTTCCAGGAGCTCGACATCGAGACCGGGCTGCTGGTGGACGTCCAGTACGGCGTGGACTTCGACGGGACGCTGTTCAGGCTCGGCGAGTTCGTGAACGAGACCTACGACAAGGTCTGGTACGCGACGAAGGGGCCTGTCAGCATGACGGCGGACTGGTCGGACGACCTGGTCCTCCACCAGTGGAAGGCCGGACAGAAGGTGAGGACCGAGGTGATCCTCAAGGTGCCAGGCATCGAGTCGTCCGTGTACACGATAAGGGCGCACTTCACGATCGAGCACGTGGCCGACGCTGAGGGCCTCGTCGTGATCCACGAGGTCTACGACGGGAACGTGTCGGAGGGCCTGTACGCCGACGGCCCGACGGACGCCTACACCGCGGAGGTCAACCAGCTCGGCATGCTCCTGTTCGGGTACAACTGGGACACGAAGCACGTGGACACCGAGCGGGGCTACTACAAGCTGACCTTCAGCATCGAGACGGACTGCTGGGTCCCGGCCGCGTTCCCGTACACGATAAGCGAGTGGTGCGGCCTGACGATCGTCGACGTGGAGGACTACAAGTACGTCGCAGACGGCGCGGCATACACGACCTCCATGACGCACGACTCGCTTTCGACGTCGATCGTGATCGAGCTGCTCTGAGTCCAGCACCCGCTGTGGGACGAGAGAAACCAAAATGGGCTGTGCGCCCGTGGCGCGCCGCCCCAAACCCCGGCTTTTTCCTACCAGGCGCCCTTCAATGCTTCTTGCAGATGTCGCACCCGCTCAGGTTGGCGGACGCCCTGTGGAGCCTGCAGAACCGCTCGTCGGCCCTTATCTCCGTGCACGCCTTGCACAGGACCCCGTACCACTGGTACTTAGTCTCGCCTGCGACGATCCTCTTCGAGATCTCGTCCGCGTACTTGAGTATCTGGGGGAAGTCCTCGAGCATCTTGGTGCTGCCCCCCCTCGTGGAGCTCAGGTACTGGCTGACCGAGGCCTGCGTGATCCCGAGCTTCTTGGCTATGTCGGACTGCTTCATCCGGTACCTGCTCGAGAGTTCCCTCACGACCGACGCCCTCAGCGTCGGAAGAATCTTCCCGACCACTAGTTCACATGGGGTTTTCATGATGCCACCGCGGATTCGTCATGGCCCGACCCTATCAGGCCGTTAACGCCCTATGTACGGCCTGAAAGTCCGTGCGCGCTATAAACCTTTCAATGCCGTCGATCCGGAGATGCGGGGCCGGGGAGGAGATTTGAACTCCTGTTTGCGGATCTGCAGTCCGCCACATGGCCGCTCTGTCACCCCGGCATGGCCAGGCGATTATGCGCCTCCGCCTCTTTATTGTTTGCCTGCGCGGCCCCGTCCAGGAACAGAATAAATAGTCAGCACACGATTTTGCCGCCGTGAGGTTCTCGGCGGTCAGCCCTTACAACGCGGCGGCCAAGGCCCGCCTGCCTGAGAAGATAGTGGTGTACGACAGCACGCTCAGGGACGGGGAGCAGATGCCAGGGGTGCACTTCACCCTCGAGCAGAAGCTCTCCATAGCCCGCAAGCTGGACGAGGCGGGCGTCCACCAGATCGAGGCCGGCTTCCCGGCGGTCTCAGAGGCCGAGAAGGCCGCAGTGAAGCAGATATCGTCCATGGGCCTGGACGCCGACATACTGTGCCTGTCAAGGGCGCTGAAACAGGACATCGACGCCGCCGTGGACTGCGACGTGGACATGGTCCTCCTATTCATAGCGACGAGCGACCTGCATCTCAGGTACAAGCTCAAGATGACGAGGGAGCAGGTGGTCGAGAAGGCCGTCCAGGCGGTCGAGTACGCCCACGCCCACGGCATCAGGGCCAGCATGAGCTCGGAGGACAGCACGAGGTCCGATGTGCCGCTGATGGCGGAGTTGTTCTCGAGGTGCGAGCGGGCGGGGGCGGCCCGGCTCGGCATCACGGACACCCTCGGGTGCGGCGGGCCCGAGTCCATCCACTACGTCGTGTCGAGGTTGAAGGAGAGCACGAGCCTCCCCCTCTCCGCTCACCTGCACAACGACTTCGGGCTCGCGACCGCGAACTCCATCTCCGCCCTCTCGGCGGGAGCGGAGGCCATAGCGACCACGGTCGGGGGCATCGGCGAGAGGGCCGGCAACGTCTCCCTCGAGCAGTTCGTGATGGCGCTGAAGCACCTATACAAGAGGGACATAGGTGTGAGGACCGACGGGCTGACGGAGCTCACGAGGACGGTCTTCGAGGCGGCCAAGCTCCCCATGCCGGCGAACCAGCCATGGGTCGGCACCAACGCCTTCTCCCACGAGTCCGGGATACACGTCGCGGCGGTCCTCAGCTGCCCCATGACCTACGAGTGCGTCAACCCCGAGGAAGTTGGGAACAGGCGCAGGCTCGTCCTGGGGAAGCACTCGGGGACGCACATCGTCAAGAGCCGCCTGGACGAGAAGGGCGTCTCCGCGACGCAGGAGCAGATATGCGACATGGTCCGGGCCATAAAACGCGCGGGCGAGGAGCACGGGCGGGTCTCGGACGAGGAGTTCTGGTCGATTGTCAGCGGGGTCATCGGCAGGGCCGCGCCGAACCCGGAATGCGTCGAGAAGAAGGGATGATGGTCGGGCCCGCGACTGGGCCCGACGGTGTGGTGGGGTTTCAACGGGTTTGCGTACGTGGCACTGTCAGACCTTTCCGAAGGTCTTCGTCAGGTTCTTCTTCAGCCTGACCTGTCTCTGGCAGTTCGGGTAGGTGCAAGGGGTACAGTGGTACTTCGCCCTGCACGACGTCTCGATCTGCTCGTACTTCTCGTTCCATCTCGCAACGTTCTCTGGCAGCGTATCCCTTCTTGTCCCACGCTTGTCTGGCCATGTTAAAAAGGGTTTCGCACCTGCCAGCGCAATGGTTGCGCCAAGGGGGTTGGCGAGCTGGCACGTCCGATTTTGAGGCAGACCGAAATTCGAAAACCATAGGCGATGTACGAAATCCGCAGGGCCGCCCCTCAGATGCCGACCTTCCGCCCGGACCGGTCCAGCCTCGTCCTGCCCAGCTCCCCGAACCCCTCCAGCTCCTCCAGTCCGAAGACCGGTCCGTCCGTGCACACGTGCCGTCCGTCCAGAGCGCAGGAGTCGCAGACGCCTATCCCGCACTTCATGATGCGCTCCACGGAGGCCTGCATGGGCAGCCCCTCCGCCCTGCAGATGGCGACCATCCCGGCGATCATCCTCTCGGGGCCGCAGACATAGACGGAGTCGTACCCGCCCCCGCGGATGAGGTCCGAAGCCAGCTCCGTCGCCAGGCCCCTGCGGCCCTTGCTCCCGTCGTCGGTGGAGACGTGGACCCTCGCTCCGGCAGCGGCGCACCTCTGCTCGAAGACCAGTTCGCCTGCGGACCTCGCCCCGAGGACGACGTCCACTTGGAGGCCGCCTCCGGCCGCGGCCTCGACGAGGGGCGCGGTGGGGGCTATGCCCGCCCCGCCAGCCACCACCAGCGGCCTCTTCCCGTGCAGGGCGAAGCCGCGGCCGTACGGGCCCCTCACGCCGATGACGTCGCCCTCCGCGGCCTTGGACAGGGCCCTTGTCCCGTCCCCGACGACCTGGTATGTTATGCCGAACCGCCCGCCCATGTGGGACAGGGACATCGGGAACTCGTCCGCCCCGGGGACCCAGACCATCACGAACTGCCCGGGGTCGGCCGCCATCTCCCCATGGAACCTCATGGTCTTCGTGGACACGGTCTCGCTCGTGTGCCCGGCGACCCTGAGCATCCTAAGGCCTGGAGCCATGTGCAGCACCCACCATGTCGCCGACCTTGGAGTAACCGTACTCGTCCATGAACGTGGAGACCTCTTCGCATATCGACTTGAAGACGCCGGGCCCGCGCGTCCAGACGGCGGTGCCCACCTGGACCGCGCTGGCGCCGGCCATGATGTACTCGAGCGCGTCCCTTCCGGTCGAGATGCCGCCCACCCCTATCACGGGTATCCCCACCGCCTCGTGTATCTCGTAGACGCACCTGACGCCGACGGGCCTGACAGCGGGCCCGGAAAGCCCCCCGAACCTGTTGGCAAGGACAGGCATCCCCGCCTCGGGAGATATCGCCATGCCCTTGAGCGTGTTGATCGCTACGACCGCGTCCGCCCCGGCCCCCTCCGCCGCCCTCGCCAGGTCGGCGATCGAGGAGGTGTTGGGAGTCAGCTTCGCGAAGAGGGGGACCCTGATCCGCTCCCTCACGGCCCTGCAGGCGCGGCCGACGTCCTCGGGGGTCGAGCCCATCTCCGTCCCGAGGCCCTTCGCGTGGGGGCAGCTCAGGTTGAGCTCCACCGCGTCGGCGCCGGCCCCGGCCATCAGCCCCGCGACCTCGGCGAGCTCCTCGGCGGTCCCGCCTATGACGCTGCCTATGACAGTCGCGCCCTCCGCCTTGACGGCCCTGACCTCGTTCGAGAAGTATTCTATGCCTGGGTTGGGCAGCCCCATGGCGTTCAGCAGGCCCACGTCGAGCTCCACGACGCAGGGGTTCGCGTGCCCCTCCCTGGGCCCCATGCCCACGGACTTGGTCACGACGGCCCCTGCCCCTGCCCGGGCGACCTCGATCATGGTCCTGGCCGTCTCGTCGAGCACGCCGGAAGCGAGCATGGTGGGGTTCCGCAGCCTCAGACCGCACAGCTCCACGCCTAGATCCGCCATGGGCGTCGCTTCTGATACCCTGTCGTGATAGAAGTACTTTGCTGGGGCGGGGCCAATGGGGGCTCAGGCCTTGGCGGCCTTCTTGGCCTCGTAGTCCTTGATGGCCTCCCTCAGCGCGTCGGAGGCCAGGTTCGAGCAGTGCATCTTCTGGGGCGGCAGGCCGTCCAGGGAGGTCGCGACGTCGGCCCTGGATATCTTCTTCGCCTCCTCCAGGGTCTTGCCCTTCGCCATCTCCGTGATCATGGAGCTCGTGGCTATGGCCGCCCCGCACCCGAAGGTCTTGAACTTGATGTCGGTGATCACGTCGTCCTTGACCTTGATGTAGAGCCACATGACGTCCCCGCACTGGGGGTTCCCGACCTTGCCGATGCCGTCCGCGTCCGGTATCTCCCCGACGTTCCTGGGGTTGGCGAAGTGGTCCATCACCTTCTCACTGTACACAGCTGCCACCCTCTCCGCCCATGCTCCTCGCCTCGCTGAAGGGGGATATCTCCCTCAGCCTCGAGACGATGCCGGGCAGCACTGCGAGGAAATGGTCTACGTCCTCATAGGTGTTTTCCCTCCCCAGGGTGAGGCGCAGGTTCCCGTGGGCCTGTTCGTGGGTCAGCCCGAGGGCCATCAGGACGTGCGAGGGCTCGAGCGAGCCCGTGGAGCAGGCGGAACCCGTCGAGACCGCCACGCCCTTCATGTCCAGCTGGAGCATGAGAGCCTCCCCCTCGATGAAGTCGAACCTGAAGTTGACGTTGTTGACCAGTCGCTGGGTCCTGTGGCCGTTCAGGTAGGCCCTCGGGACCAGCTCCGGCACCTCCTTGACGATCCTGTCCCTGAGGTCGCGCATGGCGGCCGTGGTGGGGCCGAAGTCCCGCCTAGCTATCTCCGCCGCCTTGCCCAGGCCGACGATGCCAGGGACGTTCTCCGTCGAGGACCTCATGCCGCGCTCGTGGCCCCCGCCATGGATCTGCGGCTCCACCTTCGTGCCCTTCCGCACATACAGCGCGCCGATGCCCTTGGGGCCGTGGAACTTGTGCGCGGACAGGGACAGCAGGTCTATGTTGTCCCTCTTGACGTCTATGTCCATCTTCCCTATCGCCTGGACGGCGTCCGTGTGGAACGGTATGCCCCTGGCCCTCGCCGCGGCGCCTATCTCCCTGATAGGCTGTATGGTGCCGATCTCGTTGTTAGCGGCCATGACCGACACCAGGACCGTGTCGTCCCTCATGGCCGCCTCGGCCTCCGCGGCGTCGACCAGGCCGTCCTTCGAGATCGGCAGTTCGGTCACCTCGAAGCCTAGGCGTCCGAGGTGTGCGCACGACTCCAGGACCGCGTGGTGCTCGATGCAGGTCGTCAGGATGTGCCCCTTCGCCCTGCCCTTGTAGGCCGCGACGCCCTTGATGGCGAGGTTGTCGGCCTCCGTGCCCCCGGACGTGAAGACGATCTCACCCGGCTCAGCGTTTATGAGGGCCGCCAGGTGCTTCCTGGCGTGCTCCATGGACGCCCTCGCCTCGCGGCCGAAGGAGTGCAGGCTCGAAGCGTTCCCGAACCTCTCGGTGTAGAACGGCGCCATGGCCTCGAAGACCTCCGGGAGGACCCGGGACGTGGCGCTGTGGTCGAAGTACACCCGTCTCATCGGACTGGCGGTCATGACAAGCGAGGGTGATGAGGGGCGGTACCATTAAACTTGCCGTCGCTGAGGCGCGGCTGCCGCTGTGTGAAAAGGACTTATACGGCCGACGGGCATGCGATCCCGACCCATATGGACGTGGAGCGGATCAGGCGGGACTTCCCGGTGCTGGGGAAGGAGATCGAGGGGAAGCTGCCGGTGTACTTCGACAACGCCTGCCAGACGCTCAGGCCCCGGCAGGTCCTGGAGGCCGTCTCCGAGTACTACGAGTCCTTCCCCGCCTGCGCCGGGAGGAGCGTTCACAAGCTCGCGACGGAGGTCTCGCTAAGGTGCGACGACGTGAGGGCCAAGGCCGCCTCGTTCTTCGGGGCGGAGGACCCCTCCGAGGTCGCCTTCATGAAGAACACGACCGAGGGGCTGAACACGGTCATCATGGGCCTGCCCTGGAGCCGGGGCGACGAGGTCGTGACCACGGACTACGAGCACAACTCCGTGCACGTGCCCGTCCTCAGGGCCAGGGACCAGTTCCACCTCAGGCACAGAATCGTTAGGTCGGCTGGCGACATGACCCTCGACCTCGCGTCCTTCGAGGAGGCGATGTCCAAGAAGGTCAAGCTGGTCGCGGTGTGCCTGACATCGAACGTGACGGGGCACACGCTCCCCGCGAAGGAGGTGGTCGACATCGCGCACTCGTACGGGGCGAAGGTGCTCTTCGACGCGGCGCAGGCCGCGCCGAGCATGCCGGTCGACGTCAGGAGGCTGGGAGTCGACTTCCTGGCGGCCTCGGCCCACAAGATGCTGGGCCCGTCCGGGGTGGGGTTGTTCTACGCCCGCTCGGGTTCGGTCGGCGACATCCCCCCGATAATGTGCGGCGGCCACGGGGTAGTAGACACCACGCACGAGTCCTACAGTCTCCTGCCGCCCCCGGAACGCTTCGAGACCGGGCTCCAGAACTACTCCGGCATAATCGGAACGGGCGCAGCCCTGGACTACCTCTCCTCCGTCGGGATGGATGAGGTCAGGGCGCACGAGGCCATGCTCAACTCCAGGATCACCCGCGCGCTCAGGGGCGTGGACGGGGTGGAGGTCGTGGGGCCGTCGGACCCGAACCTGAGGGGCGGGATATACAGCTTCAACGTGCGGGGCCTCTCGCCGCACGACGTGGCGATGATACTCGACAACTCCAGGAACATAATGATGCGGTCAGGGATGCACTGCTGCCACCCCCTGTTCCACTCGCTCGGGCTCGCGGGGTGCGCGCGCGCATCCGTGTACATATACAACACCGCGCAGGAGGCCGACATGTTCTCAGAGTCGGTCCGAGGCCTGGCGGAGGGCTTCAGGGGCCGCTGAGGCGGACGAAGAGGAGTGACTCCTCCGAGTCGTCCAGGGGGACCGATAGGGTCTCCAGCCAGAGCGCCTCTCCCGAACGTGCGCACAGGCCGGGGGCCGCGAGGTCAAGTGCCGCCAGTGCGGTCGAGTCGAGGGGCCGGCCGTCCCACTCCCAGGTGTGGGGCGCGGGGCGGACGTCCGCCGTCCTCGATGCGCCCCCGGAGCTGACCATGGCCGACCCGCCGTCGATGCGCAGCTCAATGCCATCGCCCGATGGTAGCGCGGGCACCTGCCACAGGAGGCGGCACTCCCCGCGGACTGCGGCAAGGGACGCCGCGGCCGCCTGCAGGGCCGCCAGGACCTCCTCGAGGTCCTCCCCCGGGCCTTGGGACGTCGAGGCCTCGAGGGCCCCGGCGAGCCCGCCGGCGACCAGGAGCGCGCAAACGGACATCACGACCTTCGATACGACGAAGTCCGTCACGACACCCCCACGCAGACCAGCAAGGCCCCCTCGGCCTGCCGCACCTCCATGCGCAGCGAGAAGCGCTCCGAGTCGACCTGGAGGCCCTGCCAGTACACCGAGCACATGTCCACGGCGGGGTCCATGGCGAGGCTGATCAGCCTCCCCCCCGAGGAGAGCTCCAGCACCACCGCGTTGGCGTAGGCGCCGCCCGGCCTGTCCCCTACGACCAGCCTGAGGGCCCTGAGGGACCCCTCCGAGGACAGGTCCATGTCCACCGTCCTGGCGGCCCCGGGGCCCTGCATCGACAGCATCTGGGCGGTGTGCACGACCCTGTCCATCGCGAGCCTGGCCCTCGATACGAAGTCCCTGTCCTGGAGCACCTCGAGGGCCTCTGCCGCCGGCGCTATGGACATGGCCGCCACGACCGCGACGATCACGAGCCTGAGGGGGAACGCCTCGAGCGCCCCCTCGTCCCTCGACAGCCTCATCGGCATCAGTCCGGGACGACCGGGATCTCGTAGCTCGAGTCGATGCCGTAGTCTCCCTTCGCGACCGTTACGGTTATGGTCGAGAGGCGTGAGCCGAACTGCTCGACGCACACGTCGGTGAACACAACCTGGCCGTTCTCGTTCGTGACGCCCCTGACGGGGTCCCCCGAGGCCGTCCTGACGTTCGCCCCCTCGAGCATGACGGTCGCGCCCTCGAGCCTGTCGCCCCCCTGGTCCGTGACTATCACGCTTATCGTGAGGTCCTCCCTGGTGTACAGCCCGTCGCTGTCATCGTCGTGCACGAGGATCTCCCCGGGCGTCACGAAGACCTCCCCTATCGACTTCGGGGTCGATATCGAGTTCATCCACCCGACGACAATGGTCAGGCCCAGCCCGGCCACGACCACCATTATCAGGAGCTGCAGCGGCAGCCCCTCTATGCCTCCGTCCACATCGCCCCTCATGGGCCCTCTCCTTCTCCTCTTCATCACAGGGTCACCTGCCTCCGCCATCGGCGGTTTGGGGAGCGCCCGCGCGGGGATTTCTGGGGCTCGGTTACATGTAGCCTAAGCGCCGACCTGACCGGCCAGGGGATGGCCTGGCGGGGTGCGCCCGCATGCGTTATCATGGCTGATACCCACGAAAACACCTACTTATACGCTCAGGGCCGGTAGTTCCCCACACAAGGAGATGCGTGGATGGCTGCGTCGAAGTGTCCGAAGTGCGGGGAGAAGGCCCACTTCGTGGAACACATAGAGAAATGGTACTGCTACGACTGCAACGCGTACATGGAAGCGGAGGTCCGCGAGGCGGAGCCAGTCAAGGCAGAACCGTCCGTGGCCGAGACGAAGTCGGCCGTCCACGGGGACTTCAAGGATTACTCTGAGGATCACGGAGCCGAGACCGCGCCCGAAGCCGTCGATGAGGCCGCGGAGCCGGTCCGCGAGGCCGCGAAGGAGCCGGCGAGGCCGGAGCCTGCGGTGGCCGCTGCGGAACCTGCCCCCAGGCCGGAGCCGGCGGCGAAGGCGGAGCCCGGGGTGCGGATGTGCCCCACGTGCGGTCAGGCGCTGAAGTGGATCGAGAAGTACCAGAGGCACTACTGCTACGGGTGCAAGAAGTATGCGCCCAAGGAGGACAAGCCCAAAGATGAGCCGAAGGCGGCTCCAGCGGCTGAGATGAAGACGTGCCCCGAGTGCCACGGCGCGCTCAAGTACGTGGACAAGTACGGCGAGTGGTACTGCTACAAGTGCAAGAAGTACCCGCTGAGGAAGAAGACGCAGGCAGATCCGAAGCCCGCGGAGCCCAAGCCCGCGGAGCAGGAGCCGGCCGAGCCGAAGCCTGCCGTGCCCACGCCCGCGCCCCCGCCTGAGAAGGCGGTGAAGGCGTGCCCGAAGTGCGGGAAGCCGCTGAAGTGGATCGAGAAGTACCAGAGGCACTACTGCTATGAGTGCAAGGCCTACGCCCCGAAGGAGGGGAAGGTGTGCCCGGCGTGCAACGAGGCCATGAAGTTCGTGCCGCAGTACAACGAGTGGTACTGCTACAAGTGCAAGAAGTACTCGCTGAGGCCGAGCAAGCCCATCCTCCTTCTCTAAACCCCAAACAAACCCCTGAAGCCACGGCGCAGAGGCCCCCGGTGGCGTTTTGAGGAGCCACCGGGGAGGTTCGAACTCCCGACCTGCTGATTACAAATCAGCTGCTCTTCCGGCTGAGCTACGGTGGCATGGCGCGGACCCTGAGTAATCAGGCAGCTCACATATAGCTTTTGACGGGGAGGGCGTGCCAGAGGGTCTCCGAGCCAGGCATGTACAGCGGATATCAGATGGGCATAACCTTTAAATGGTGGCGCTGTATCCGCAAAATACGCGCGTGAAGCGGTGATGAGCCAATGACCGAGAAGGAAGGTGCCAAGAAGCACCATGCCAAAGACGAGGAGAAGCAGGAGGCCGAGGCCAAGGTCGAGGCTGGCGACGTAGTGATGGTCGAGTACGAGGCCTGGGTGGAGGACACCAAGGAGCTCTTCGACACCACGAACGAGACCGTCGCGAAGGACAACGGCGTCTTCAACGAGAAGATGGTCTACGGGCCCCAGCCTCTGATCGTGGGCAAGGGGAGGCTGTTCCCCGGCCTGGACGAGCACATGGCCAAGGCGGAAATCGGCAAGGACTACGAGGTCCTCATCCCCCCGGAGAAGGGCGCCGGCGTCAGGGACCCGAAGCTGGTCGAGCTCCACCCCGTCAGGGAGTTCCTGAGGCAGGAGATCGAGCCGAGGGTCGGGCTCGAGGTCACGGTAAAGAACAGGCCAGGGTACATCACGGCGGTCACGGCCGGCCGCGTCAGGGTCGACTTCAACAACAAGCTCGCGGGCAGGACCCTGAAGTACAAGTACAAGGTCGTCTCGAAGCCGACCAAGCCGAAGGAGGTCGCCGAGCTCATACTCAAGATGGCATACGGCACCTCCGAGGGCTTCGACGTCGAGCACCACGGCAAGGACTACAAGGTCAGGCTCCCGGACTCGTGCAAGTACGACCAGAGGTGGATCCTCAGCAAGTACGGAGTGGTCAGGGACCTCAGGGAGGTCCTCGGGGCCGAGACGGTCTCCTTCATAGAGGAGTACGCCAAGCCGGAGAAGAAGGAGGAGCCCAAGGAGGAGCCGAAGGCGGAGAAGCCCGCCGAGGCCAAGCCCGAGGAGAAGGCCCCCGAGGCGGCCCCGGAGAAGGCTCCCGAGGAGCTGTCGGAAGAGGACAGGAAGGCCTGAGACCCCCCGGCACATATATATCCGCAGGCGCCCAGTGATGGGAGGGCCTGCCCACACGCGGGCGCGTGGCCTAGTCAGGATATGGCACTTGCCTCCTAAGCAAGCGGTCAAGGGTTCGAATCCCTTCGCGCCCGCTCCCACTCCGCCTGGCTCACGCATTTAATATAGTGACAAGTTTTTATATAATCAATAGTCAAATATACCCTGGACGGGGGAGAGGGACTGGGACAGCCCTGCCCTGACCCCCTTTGAAAGAGGTGTACAAGATGGGAACACCAGAGCAACCAAGTTCCAGGATGTGCGTCCAGTGCGGGAAGCCGATCGCCCAGGACGCGAACGTGTGCCCGTACTGCGGCAAGGACTACCGTGTCCAAGCTGCGCCGGCGGCCAAGAAGAAGACCGTGATGCCACTCATCGGCGGCATTCTGATACTGATCGGCGGGCTGTTGACCCTGCTGACCGGTATCGGCCTGGTCGCCAGCGTGGGCGCCTTCGACGCCGTGATGCTGTTCGACGTTCAGGGCGTCGAAATGCTCGAGGACATCCTGACCGTGTGTGGGATCATAATCCTCATACTCGGCCTGGTGGGCATCCTCGGCGGGATCTTCGCGGTCATGAGGAAGCACTTCGGGCTCGCGATACTCGGCGGCATATTCGCCCTCCTGGGATGGTTCATCCCCGCGCTCATCGGGCTCATCCTGGTGGGCATGTCGAAGGACGAGTTCGAGTGACCGGCACCCGCCGGCCCGCGGACCCAAAACCCCTTCCCCCGATTTGATTCTCAGGACAGCGGCGCCGTCACCTGCGCGCGCCCCGCCACCGCCTCTCGAACTCGGCCTCCCACCAGCAGGCGTACCGCCTGACCCCCCCGCCCCTCAGAGCCAGCGCCTCCTCGGCGAGTCGGTGCGCGAGCCTCGCCGCCTCCGGGGGCCACGAACCCCTCAGACCCCTGGGGACCACCAGGTAGCTAGGCGAGTCGTCTATGTACCGTGGAGGGACCCTCGCGAGGGCGTGGATGTCGGTGGCCCTCTCCCCTCCCGGGATCCCCTTCGAGTTGAACTGCGCGAGGTGCATCAGCTCGTGCGCCATGGTCCAGTACGTCGGGTATCTCCAGCCGCCGCCCCTGCGCCTGCGCACCTCCAGCATCAGCTTGACGAAGCCGTCCTCCGACTGGAAGACCGACCCGTCGTAGGCCCTCGTGATCCCGACCTTGAGCTCCCGCCTCATCTCGGGGAAGTAGGCGCTGAGGGCCTCGAGCCTCCTTTCGAGCTCCAGGCGCACCTCCGGGGGCAGCCTGAGGGCGGTCCTGGTCCAGGTCACGTCGAGGGTCATGCGGCAGACCCTATGGCGGAGGCCCCTCTTATCCGATGCGCCCGACCGTCACTCCTCGACCAGGACCTTCCCCTCGATGGAGACGACGAACTTGCTGAGCGGTATGTCCATGCCGGACCTCCTCAGGGCCTCCGTGGTGAGCCTCATGAGCCCCTGGCAGCACGGGACCTCCATCATCACGACAGTGAGGCTCCTCGGGGCGGCCTCCCTGAAGAGCGCGGTGAGCTTGTCCAGGTAGGCCTGCTGCTCGTCGAGCTTCGGGCACCCCGTGATGACGGGCTTCCCCCTGAGGAACCTCCCGTGGAAGTCCCTGTACGCGAACGGGACGCAGTCCGCCGCCAGGAGGACGTCCGCCCCCTTGAAGAACGGCATCGAGGGCTGGACGAGCCTCCACTGGACGGGCCAGTTGGTCAGCTCCGGGGGCAGCGCATCGGGCCTGGACGCCGCCTGGGCAGGGGCCCTCGGCATCCCCTGGCCGGCCCTGAGGATCATCGGGTTCGACGACGGGCACCCGCACGGCTCCGTGGCCAGGTGACGGCCCTTGTCGGCCCCGCGCACGTGCTCCTTGGCCGCCTCCTCGTCGAACTCGGGGGCGTCCCGCTCGACTATCTTGAGGGCGCCCTGCGGGCACTCGCCTATGCAGGCCCCCAGGCCGTCGCAGAAAACGTCGCTGACGACCTTCGCCTTGCCGTCGACTATCCTGAGCGCCCCCTCGGCGCAAGCCAGAACGCACTGGCCGCACCCGTCGCACTTCTCCTCGTCTATCTCGATGATCTTCCTGACGGCCATGTCCCCGGCCTCCTCGGCCACGTCATCTCCCGGGGGGTATCAAAAGGCATCGCCTTACCCCGCGGGGGCCTGCGGCTCACGGCCCGTTGTGCCTCAGCCAGTTGTCCCGGGACCTGGACGTGTTGAGCCTGTCCCCGATGACGATGGCCACGAACGCCGTGGGGGGCAGGAGGAACATGAAGGTCGCACCGAGGGAGATCAGCTTGGTGGACCTCCTGAGCCCCCATATCGCGTCGGAGTACTCGGTGTCGTCGCAGTTGGCCCGCGTCAGCATCGACCGCGCTATGACCCTCTGGATCTCCAGGACCAGGAGCGTGGTCATCCAGACGACGTTGCGGATGCTCGTGTACTCGCCCCCGTACCCGGTCCTGCGCGCGGCTATGGCCTCCCTTAGCTCCTCCGCCGTGGTCCCGTCGAAGGTCGTGACGCCGTCGCCGACCATCATCGGGGCGTGGGCGTCGCTGCCCCCCGTGAGCGCCAGGCCGGAGCCCGAGCACCTGTCGAGGGCCAGGTCGTTCGAGTACCTGTCCCTGTGGAACGCGTTGAAGACCTCGACCCCGTCGAGGTCGAGGGACAGGACCCTGTCCCCGAGGGCTGCGCAGTGCGCGCTGAAGGGGTGCGGGGCTATCGCGACGCCCCCCAGGTCGTGGATCGCCTCGACGGTCTCCGCGGCCGGCAGCCCCTCGGGGACCTTCTCGTCCAGGAAGAGGCCGAGCACCTCCCCCTCCGAGGTCAGGACCTCCTCGCCCACGACGACCTCGACGGTCCTGGCGTGCCTCCTCGCCGCGAGCCCGCCCCTGACGCTGTTGTGGTCGGTGACGCACAGGACGTCGAGGCCCTTCGCCTCCGCCGCCCTCACGAGGTCCTTCGGCTCCGTGACGGAATCGGGGATCTTAAGGAAGAGGACCCTGGAGAGCCCCGAATACTTCGTATGGGTGTGCAGGTCCGCCGAGCCCATCTTATCCGCCCGGTCATGCGACTGCGGGGTTAAAAGGAATCCCCCCTGCCACGGGTCACTTGGAGAAGTTCTGGGAGGTCTCCTCCCTGTCCATGGACTCGGCCAGGAGCTGTCCCACGATCACGCCTATGAACCCCCCGAGGACCATCAGGAGGAGGGGTATCACGGTCATGTTCAGGAAGAACATGAAGTACAGGCCGGGGAAGACTATCGAGAAGTCGTAGACGGTGAAGGGGGCGGAGTAGGCCACTATCGCGACCACGTACCCCAGGAAGACGTAGAGTATCACGGTCAGGATCGCCAGGTCCGTCCTCCTGGTCAGGTAACCGGAGGGCATCCCGAAGAGGATCGCGAGGAGGAACACGACGAGCATGTTCTTCTCCAGGGAGGGCGTAGAGAGGTTCGGGAACAGGAAGTCGAAGAAGAGGAAGGCGACCCCGGGGGCGCTGATCAGCGCCATGGCGCCCATCCTCCTCCAGTCCTCTCCCCTCATCCTCACGAGTACTCACCGTCCATGTAGGTCCTCTCGATCCTGACGAGGTCGTTGAGGTAGAGCTCCTTGGAGTACTGGTAGTCGTGGTCGAAGCCCCCGATGTAGGCCACGAGGCGGAAGTCGTGCGAGTAGTGCAGCGTGGCGAGGGTCGTCTCGTCGCCCTCCGAGGACATGTACTCGGCGAGCGCCCTGAGCGGCCCCAGCACGGCGGGGTCGGATACGACGGCCTCGTACACGACCCTCCTCGCGCTCTCCGACCCGAACACGGTCCCCTCCGAGGAGGCGTTGTAGGCCGATGTGACGGGCAGGTAGGCCGCAACCGCGCCGGACGAGTTCTCCGCCCTCACGGTCCAGCTCATGGAGTGCACGACGAGGTCCTGGTCCGAAGGGTTGTACACCTCGACCGAGAATGTCACGAGGAGGGAGCCGTCGGCCAGCTCCTCGGCCCCCTCGAGGGCGCCCCGGAGCTCGACCCCCTGCCGCGCCTCCATGACGTCCACGTAGGTCATCGTGGAGTAGAGGAGCGCCGCCGCGAAGAAGAGGCTCACTGCCAGCGTCAGGCCGGTGACGAACCACCGCTTCCTCAGGTCCAAGAGGACTCCCATGCAGGTCAACCTCCGCGCCCGGTCCGGGCGCCTCACTTCCCGGGGCCGTACAGGTAGCAGGCCACCTCGTGGCCGTCCCCGGTATCGAACGCTGGAGGCTCTTTGACGGTAATGAACTTTGTCGCCACGGCGACCCTCGGGCCCTTGACCTCCTTCTGGGAGACGCCGGCGACGGCCTTGGCGCACCGCTCCCCGGCCGCCGCCCTCTGCTTGAAGTAGG
>CAZXWO010000017.1:25989-27589 GCA_964644565.1 uncultured Thermoplasmata archaeon
TGAACTCCGGCCTGTTCTTCCCCCGGTGATGCCTCACGAGGTCCTTCAGGAACGCCTGGGCGACGTCCACGTTCTCCTGGGCCGTCTCCGCGACGGCCAGGATGCACCTGCCGCCCTCGGCCCTGATGTCCGTGACTATCCCGTGCATCGGGTGCTTCGGGTCCTTGAAGGGGACCGCGGCCCTGAGCGCCGCCTGCACCCCGGAGGGGTCCGCGCACGGCACGATCACGACCTTGGCCGCCTGGTCCACGGTGATGTCCGTCCCTCGGGTCAGGCCAGGCACCTCCTCGCTCTTCGTCCCCCTCGCGAGCCTCTTGACGAAGGCGGCCGCCGCCTCCAGGTTCTTCTTCGATGACTTGTTGACAGTGACCGTTATGACGCTGCCCTTGCGCTCGATGTCGGCTATGACTGCATGCATCGGGTGGTCCGTCTCCCGGTACCTCGCCACCGACTCCAGGAGTTCGTAGAGCTCCTCGGCCAGCTCATCGGCCGACAGGGTCGCCGCCCCGCACTTGACCTCGATCGCCCGGTCGCCCCTGACGGTGTCTATCGCCTCGACCGCCTGGAACATCGGGACCGTGGCCTTCAGCTCGGAGGCCTTGGCCCTGAGGAGCCCGACGACCAGGTCGGGGTCCGCCCCCTCCCTCAGGTGGAACCCGAGGACGAACCCGTCCGGGTGCATCTTCTCGACGTCCCTCCCGAGGTCGCTGTCTGCCTTCGTCATGCCCTGCGACTCGAGCCAATCGGCGAGGTCCTCGCCCTGCCACCCGCAGTCCTTGAACGCCTTGGGGCACCTGGGCCTGAACCTGCACCCGAGGGGGACGTTGGCCGCGCTCGGTATCTCGCCCTTGATCTTGATCCTCCCGTGCTTCGCCTCCGGGTCGGGGACCGGCACGGCGGACAGGAGCGCCTGCGTGTACGGGTGCTTGGACTCGAAGATGACCTTGTCCGTCTCCCCGAGCTCCACGACCCTCCCGAGGTACATGACCCCGAGCCTGTCGCTCACGTACCTGGCGACGGCGATGTCGTGGGTGATGAAGAGGTAGGGTATGCCGTACTTGTCCCTCAGGTCCAGCATGAGGTTCAGCACGCCCGCCCTGATGGACACGTCGAGCATCGAGACGGGCTCGTCCGCGACTATTACCTTGGGCTTGATGACCAGCGCCCTCGCGACGGAGACCCTCTGCCTCTGCCCGCCGCTGAGCTCGTGCGGGAACCTCGCGAGGTACTCCTTGGCCGGCGCCAGCCCGGCGTCCTCCAGCGCCTGCACGACCATCTCGACCCTCTCCTCGAAGGTGTCGCCTATGTTGTGGTTGAGGAGCGGCTCCATTATCGTCTGGAGGACCGTGGTCCTGGGGTTGAGGGACTCGTACGGGTCCTGGAAGACCATCTGTATGTTGCGCCTGAAGATCTTGATGTCCTCGCCCTCGAGTAGGGCGATGTCCCTGCCCAGGAAGAACACGTAGCCTTCGGTCGGGTCCTCCAGCCTGGTGAGCAGCCTCCCGGTCGTGGTCTTGCCGCAGCCGCTCTCGCCCACGAGTCCGAGGATCTCGCCCGAGCGGATGTCGAAGTTGACGTCGTCCACGGCCTTGATCACGGG
>CAZXWO010000017.1:27689-29399 GCA_964644565.1 uncultured Thermoplasmata archaeon
GGCGGCGGGTTGACCAGGTCGGGCGGGAACCCGGGTATGGACTCGAGCCTCCTCCTCTCCCCCTTGATGGAGGGGAACGAGTTGAGGAGCCCGGCGGTGTACGGGTGGGCGGTGTCCTTGAACACCTGCGCGGTCCCTCCCAGCTCCATCATCATCCCGGCGTACATCACGCCTATCTTGTCGGAGACCTCCGCGACGACGGAGACGTCGTGGGTGATGATCATCATCGCCATGTTCCACTCCTGCTGGAGCTTCTTGATCTCCACCAGTATCCGGTCCTGGGTGATCACGTCCAGCGCGGTGGTCGGCTCGTCGGCGATTATGAACGAGGGGGACAGGGCGAGCGCGAGGGCTATCATGGCCCTCTGCTTCATGCCCCCGCTGAACTCGTGCGGGTAGTTGCCTATCCTGTCCGGGTTGATGCCCACGAACTCGAAGAGCTCCTTGGCGCGCTTCTCCGCGGCCGCGTCGTCGACGTCCTCGTGGAGCTGGATGGCCTCCTTGATCTGGTCCCCGACCTTGAAGACCGGGTTGAAGGCGTTCATCGCGCCCTGGAATATCATCGATATCTCCGTCCAGCGTATCTTGCGGATCTTCTCGTTGTAGTCGTCCAGGGAGCCGTCCTTGCGCTTCGAGATCTTGAGGAGGTCCTTGCCCTTGAAGTATATGTGGCCGCCCTTGATGTAGCCGTTCGGGGGGAGGAGCTGGGTGATGGCGTAGGCCGCGGTGGTCTTCCCGCAGCCACTCTCCCCGACGAGGCCCATGGTCTGGCCAGAGTCTATGGTGAAGCTGACCCCGTCCACCGCCTTGACCCAGCCGTTGTGTATCTTGAAGTGCACTTTCAGGTCCTTCACTTCGAGCAGGGCCATCTCATCACCTCTTCCTCAGGCGCGGGTTGACTACCTCGTCGAACGCCCGGCCTATAAGGTAGAACGCGAGGGACAGGAGGGTGATGGCTATGCCCGGCGGCAGGAGCCACCAGGGCGCGTCCAGCGAGTGCCCGCTGATCTGCAGGTACTGGAGCATCATCCCCCAGGTTATGTTCGTCGGGTCGCCGAAGCCCAGGAAGGCCAGGATCGCCTCCGTGACTATGGCCCCGCTGATGCTGAACGTCATGTACAGGAAGGTGAAGGGCAGCACGTTGGGCCCTATGTGGGTGAATATGAGCCTGCTGTCCGAGGCGCCCGAGACGATGGCCGCGTCGACGAACGCCCTCTCCTTGATCGAGAGCGTCACCGAGCGTATGACCCTCGCTATGCCGGCCCACGACAGTATGGCGAATATGATGATTATGTTCATCAGCGAGGGCCCGAAGGCCGCCGCGAAGAGGAGCATGATCACCAGGTAGGGCAGGCTGAGCATGACGTCGGTGGTCCTCATCAGGAGGTCGTCGACCAGGCCGGAGTAGAACCCGGCCACCAGGCCGACGATGGTCCCTATGACGACCGAGAAGAACGCCGCGGTGATGCCCACCATGAGCTCCGCCCTGGTGCCGTACATCACCTGGGTGAGGATGTCCTGGCCCTCCCAGTCCGTCCCCAGCGGGTAGTAGTTGCCGGACGGGTACCTGCCCGGGGGCAGGGGCGCGATGGCGACGCCGGTGAGCGTCTCGACGAACAGCTTGTCGTCGGCCGTCACGACGCCGAAGTAGTTGCCCCCCCTGCTCATCTCGATGTATATGTTGCCCAGGAAGGCCACGGGCGTCACGGC
>CAZXWO010000018.1:0-29016 GCA_964644565.1 uncultured Thermoplasmata archaeon
AAGATGAAGGGCAAGGGGCTGATACGCGGCGAGGTCTCGCAGGTGCGGCGCGGTTGGCTGTGGAGCCTGCCCTGACGGTCAGGTGCCGCCCGGCCGGTCGTACGTGATGACCGCGGTGTGGGCCACCTGGTCCATCCACTTCTGCCTCGGGTCCTTCGTGTCCACCGCCATGCCTATTATCCAGTCGAGGAAGAGGAACAACGGGAAGACCTTCGACAGGTTCCTGATCAGGGCCTGCGACGGGGCCATCGTCCCGTGCATCGGCACCGCCTTCAGGTGCATGACCATCTTGCCGACCGTCCCGCCAACGGCGGACTCGAAGACGAACGAGTACGCGAACAGCGCCACCCCCGAGAAGAACCCCGGGAACATGTACGGGTATGAGAGCAGGGCCCCGACGAGCCAGATCGGGGTGTAGACGATCGCGAAGTCGATCAGGACCGCAGCGAACCGCTTGAGCCAATGCTCCTGGAGCGCCTTGTCCTGGCTCAGATAGTCGAACCCCGTGACCACAGTGGTGCCTCCTGACTGGACCCTCCCCGGCACACGACGCGCCTGGAGGGGCGGCCACTCCGATCGCCCGTCTCTCATCACAGAGTCAGCGTTGGTGTCTTCGTCATCGTGGCGTCATCGTATATCCCTAGGCCCTTTAAGAACCCTTTTCCCCGGCATGTCTGAAATAGTACCTCGGCCACTTCACGTCCGAGATGGCCCCGGCACGCCTGTACATAGTGATGGCCCACGAGGACGACCCCAGGAGGTGCACCGCCGCCCGCATGGTCCGGTTCGGGGAGGCTAGGGCGACCTCAGCCAGCCGGGCCCCGAGGGGCGCCATAGTGCTCGACCCCTCCGCCGAGAAGTCCATCTCCGCGGAGGACAGGGAGGCGGCGTCCAGGCTCGGGCTCCTGGCCTTCGACTGCTCGTGGAACAGGCTCACCGAGTTCCCGAGGGTCAGGTCCGGGCTCAGGCACAGGGCCCTCCCGTTCGTGGTTCCGACGAACCCGACCAACTTCGGCAAGGCCCAGAGGCTCAGCACCGCGGAGGCCTTCGCCGCCGCGCTGTACATACTTGGTGAGCGGGAGCAGGCCGAAGGGATAATGGCGAGGTTCAAGTGGGGGCCGTCCTTCATACCTATGAACCGCGCGGCCCTCGACCTGTACGCCGCCGCCAGGGACAGCTCGGAGGTCGTGAGGATACAGAACGAGCTCCTAGGCGTAGACTGATTGTAGGGACAAGACTGAGGCTGACAAACCCTTTTGTACGGAACAGCCATACCCGTAGTCCCTTCTCCGATAGCGTGGACGGAGGGCCTGTCATCGAAGCTCAACGGGGGGACGGACAACGCCCAAGGAGTACACGCCCGAGGACCTGATAGCCATCTGGGAGGAGTTCCTGGGGTCCGAGGACCAGAGACACCAGGTGTCGGCCATCGCCGACCTGTATCCAGACGTGAGGAGCATGTACGTCGAGTTCTCCGCTGTGGAGAAGTTCGACCCGGACCTCGCCAACTACACCCTCGGGAACCCCGCACAGTCGCTCGGCGCCGCCGAGGAGGCCGTGAGGCACATGGTCTCCCACGCCCTCACCGAGCCCTTCATCCACTTCAGGATCAAAGGCCTCCCGCGCGACTCCAGGGTCGAGATCCGCAAGCTCAGGGCCAAGCACCTCGGCACCTTCGTCGCCGTGGAGGGCCTGGTCAGGAAGGCGACCGAGGTCCGGCCGAGGGTCACACTCGCCGAGTTCGAGTGCGCCAGGTGCGGGCACAGGATGTCGGTCGAGCAGGACGGGATGCAGTACCACGAGCCCCTCGAGTGCCCCAAGGACGACGGGGGCTGCGGGAGGGGCTCAGGTTCCACCAAGTTCAAGCTGCTGACGGACCCCTCGACGTTCGTCGACACGCAGAAGATAGAGGTCCAGGAGCCGCCGGAGGGCCTCAGGGGCGGCTCGCAGCCCGAGCGGCTCACGGGCTTCATCGAGGACGACCTGTCAGGCAAGATCTCCCCCGGGGACAGGGTCATCATCAACGGGGTGCTCAGGAGCCACCAGAAGGGCACGACTGTCAAGTCGACCCTCTTCGACATCACCGTGGACGTCAACTCGGTGGAGTACGAGGAGCACGAGTACGAGGAGATCGTCATAACGCCCGAGGACGAGGCGAAGATACGCGAGTTCGCGGGCTCCCCGGACGCGCTCGAGAAGATAGTGGCCTCCATATCCCCCACGATCTACGGCTACACCCAGGAGAAGGAGGCCCTCGCGCTCCAGCTGTTCGGTGGCGTGTCCAAGGTGATGGACGACGGCACCAGGATCCGGGGCGACATACACATCGCGATGATAGGCGACCCGGGCACCGCGAAGTCCCAGATACTCAGGTACATGGCGATGCTGGCACCCAGGGGCATCTACACCTCCGGCAAGTCCTCGTCGGCCGCGGGCCTGACCGCCGCTGCGGTCAAGGACGAGTTCGGGGAGGGCCGGTGGACCCTGGAGGCGGGTGCGCTGGTCCTGGCGGACAAGGGCCTGGCCTGCATCGACGAGCTGGACAAGATGACCGACCAGGACCGCTCCAGCATACACGAGAGCCTCGAGCAGGGCACCATATCGGTCGCCAAGGCGGGCATAACCGCCACCCTGCAGTCGAGGTGCGCAGTCCTCGGCGCGGCCAACCCCAAGTACGGCCGCTTCGACGAGAACAGGAGCGTCGCGGAGCAGATCGACCTGCCCCCCGCGCTCCTGTCCAGGTTCGACGCCATATTCACCATGACCGACAGACCCGACTCCGAATACGACAGGAACGTCGCGTCACACATACTCAAGGCCCACAGGCGCGGGGAGGTCATGCAGCACGAGTCCCCGGACAGCATACCCGCGGAGCTGGACGCCGAGGACATCATGAACGAGACCAGGGCCCTAGTGCCCGCCATGGAGCGCGACTTCCTGAGGAAGTACATCGCTTACAGCAAGCGCATCATGCCGGTCATGAGCGACGAGGCGATGAAGACCCTCGAGGGCTACTACGTGTCCATCAGGAAGCTGGGCGAGGGGGACGAGGCCTCGGTCCCGATCACGGCGAGGCAGCTGGAGGCGCTCATCCGGCTCTCCGAGGCGGGCGCCAGGTCCAGGCTCCACACGGTCGTGGCCGCGGAGGACGCGAACCGGTCGATCAAGATCGTGGAGTACTACCTGGGCAAGGTCGCAAGCGAGGGCGGCAAGAGGGACATCGACCTCATAGCCACCGGGACGAGCAGGAGCCAGAGGGAGCAGATATACGTGCTGAAGAGCCTCGTTCAGCAGCTTTCCGACGAGCGGAGGGGCGTGAGCCTCGAGGAGCTAGTGCAGAAGGCCGGCTCCGAGAACATCCCGGAGGAGCGCGTCCGCGCGCTGCTCAAGCGGCTCAGCGACGCGGGCGAGGTCTACTCGCCGCAGCCTGGATACTTCAAGCTCGCGACGGAGGAGCGCATCGGATGATATGCATCAAGGTCTACACGCAGGGGAACGAGCGGCTGGTGGCGGCGTGCGACCATGACATCGTGGGCAGGACCTTCAGGTCCGACGGCATGGTCCTGGACGTGTCCGAGTCCTTCTACCACGGCGACGAGGTCGACGAGGAGGCGCTGGTCAACTGGCTCAAGCTCGCCTCGGTCGCCAACCTCTCGGGGGAGAGGACCGTGGGAATAGCCGTCAGGAACGGCTTCGTGGACGAGGGGTGCGTCATCAGGATCGGAGGCGTCCCCCACGCCCAGATGACGAGGATGATCTGATTGTTCTGCGTCGAGTGCGGGGCCGAGGGCCAGGAGCTCATCGGTTCCATATGCAGGGAGTGCTACGCGAAGAAGCACGTCTGGGCCAGGCTCCCGGACCACGTGGACCTGGTGCTCTGCGCCCACTGCTCCTCGATGCAGCTCGACGACGGGTGGACCGACATAGGGTCGGTGGGCGAGGGGACGGAGGCGGTCCTGAGGCGCGCGGTCGAGCTGCCGGAAGAGGCCAGACTCGTCGGCATCAAGGTCAGGCTGGTGGAGAGGGACCCGAGGAACATGCAGGCGTCGGTGGACGTCAGGCTCTCCACGCACGGGACGGAGTTCGACATACCCCTCGAGACCATCGTCAGGATGAAGCGCGGCTCCTGCAAGGAGTGCTCCAAGAAGATGGGCTCGTACTACGAGGCCGTGCTCCAGGTCCGCACGACCGGCACCGACAGGGAGGGCGAGGGGGAGGCCGAAATCGAGTCGTTCGTGCGCTCGAGGGCCGACGCCCTCAGGAAGGGCAGCAGGTCGGTCTTCATAAGCAGGACCGAGCGGGTGAGGGGCGGACTGGACTTCTACTTCAGCACCTCCCAGGCCGCCAGGTCCATCGCGAGGGAGCTGCAGGAGACCAGGTGCGCCGAGTACAAGGAGTCGTCCAGCCTCTGGGGGAAGCGCGGCGGGGAGGAGCTCTCCAGGATGACGTACCTGGTCAGGCTCCCGGGCTTCGGGCCGGGGGACGTGGTCGAGCACGGGTCCAAGGACTACCTAATACGGAGCATGTCCAAGGGGAGCGTCCACGCCGTCGACCTCTCCACGGGCGAGGTCCGGCCCCTCAAGATGAAGGAGGCCTCGGACTTCAGGGTCTCGAGGACGGCGTCGCAGGTCCTGAGGGCGGTGGTCCTGATGGAGACGGGGTCGGAGGTCCAGGTCCTGGACCCGGAGACGATGTCCCCGCTGGACCTGAGGAAGCCCCAGGGCTTCGTACGGAACCAGGAACAGATACGCCTCGTCAAGACGAGGCTCGGCGCGTACGTGCTGAGCGACAGCTGGTAGTCGTACCTCCCGCGCCGGGTTCGACGAAAAGACATTAATTCTATCTCGGCCTACCCCGCACAGAGGCGGAAATCATGGTCGACGAGTCAGGTGTTCAGAACGCGGTCGTCGAGCTGCTCCGCAGGACGGTCGTCAGGCTCCCCAAGGATGTCGAGAGCGCCATCCGGAGGGCCTACGAGTCGGAGACTGACGAGGTCCCGAGGATGCAGCTGAAGGCGATCGTGGACAACATAGAGCTTGCCAAGAAGACAAACACCCCGATGTGCCAGGACACGGGCGTCACGATATTCTACGTGAACCTGCCCCGGGAGTGCAGGGCCGATGTCGAGAAGGGCATCGTGGAGGGCGTCAGGAAGGCGACCAAGGAGGTCCCCCTGAGGCCGAACGCGGTCCACCCCATCACCCGGAAGAACCCGGGGGACAACGTGGGCGACAGGATGCCCTACATCAACTGGAAGGTATGGGACAAGGACTACATCGAGATCACCGTCATGACCAAGGGCGCGGGCTCGGAGAACATGAGCCAGCTCGCGATGCTCACGCCCAGCGCGGGCCTGAAGGGCATCAAGGAGTTCGCCCTGAGCACCGTCCTGAGGGCGGGGAGCAACCCCTGCCCGCCGACGATCATCGGCATGGGGATAGGCGGCTCCGCCGACATATCCATGAAGCTGGCCAAGGAGGCGCTCCTGAGGCCCTTGGACGTCAGGAACAAGGACCCGGAGGTGGCCAAGCTCGAGACCGAGCTCCTCGAGGCCATGAACATGCTGGGCATCGGCCCGATGGGCCTGGGGGGCAAGACCACGATGCTCGGTCTGAACATAGAGTACGCGTACTGCCACACGGCAAGCCTGCCCGTCGCTATCAACGTCCAGTGCTGGGCGGGGAGGCGGGGGACCGTGAGGATACACAAGGACGGGAAACTCGAGTTCCCGACGCACGAGGGGTGACCGCGATGGCCAAGAGGTTGAAGACACCGTTGTCAGAGGATGATGCGAGGGGGCTGAAGGTCGGGGAGACCGTCTACCTGGACGGGGTCGTCTACACCGGCAGGGACGAGGTCCACATCCACGCGCTCGAGTACCTAGAGAAGGGGAAGAAGGTCCCGGTCGACTTCAAGGGGGCGGCGCTCTTCCACTGCGGCCCGATCATGCGGAAGGTCGGCGAGCAGTGGGAGGTCGTCGCGGCAGGGCCGACGACGTCGTCGAGGATGAACTCGCTGGAGCCGCAGTTCATAGAGAAGTTCAGGCCCGGCGCCATCATCGGCAAGGGCGGGATGTCCCAGCCGACCATCGACGCCATGGAGAAGTACGGCTGCGTCTACCTGGCCATAACTGGCGGCGCCGCGGTGCTCGCCGCGAAGGGCATCAAGAAGGTCCACGGCGTGGAGTGGTACGAGCTCGGCATGCCGGAGGCCATCTGGATCATGGAAGCGGACAACTTCGGGCCGCTGACCGTCGCGATAGACGCCCACGGGAACAGTCTGTTCGTCGACGTGGGGGCCAAGGTCAAGGAGAACGAGGCGAAGGTCCGCCAGAAGCTCGGCCTCAAGTGAGGGGCACCGGGCGAGGCCCGGTCACTTCCTCCTCCTTTCCTTCTTCTTCCTCTCCTTCTCGCCTGAGGGCTCCTCGGCCTCGCGCGGTTCCTCGTCGTCGTAGACCGCGGGGGCCTTGTCAGGCGTCTCGAAGGTCCGGATCCGGAGCATCACCGCAAGGGCCAGGATGATTATCGTCAGGAACAGGGCGAGGATCATCATGGAATGGGCGAGGTCGAAGCCGAATATGAAGCCGCCGAAGCTCTCAGGGATCGGCTCCAGCAGGACCTGCTCCAGGGCCGCGCCCTCGGCGGACACGGGGATCGGCCCCAGCTCGATGGGCTGGTACCCCTCCAGGAAGAACCTGACGGTGTAGTTGCCCTGGGTCAGGCCGGTGACGACGAACTGTCCGTCGATGTTGGTGATCGTGTTCCTCTGCGTCGCGAGGCCGACCACCGTCACTATGACGCCCGCGAGCGGCTCGTTCTCGCCGCTCGACAGGACGAACCCGGAGATCGAGGGCCCGGGGATGCTCGTCATGTTGATGTTCACCTGGACCTCGCTTCCTCTGGGGACCACCACCCCCACGACCGTGACGGAGGTGTAACCCTCGAGGGACGCTCTGAGGCTGTAGATCCCCGCGGTGATGTTGGTGATCTCGTAGTACCCTTCGATCGACGTGTTCGCGACGAGTTCGGTGCCTATCACGGTGATGAGCACCGACGGGACGAGGAACGTGCCCGAGCGCACTATGCCGTACAGCTTGGTGGGCTTCTCGACCAGGAGCAGGTCGACGCCCGTGGTCTCCGAACCGTTCCGGACGACCACGCCCGGGTGATACGCCGGTTCGAACCCGCTGAGCGAGGCGGTGACGTTGTATGTCCCGGACGGCACGTTCGGGATCCTGTACTGGCCGAACGCGTCGGAGTAGGCCGTCATGGTGAGCGGGCCTACGGTGACAGAGACCGATGCGTAGTACAGCGGCTCCTCGGTGGTCGCATGCATTACCGTGCCGGATATGGCCCCCGTCTGCGCCACCAGGTTGAAGAACAGCACCTCGAAGTAATCGTCGTCGAGGACGACGTTCTGGGGAGGGGGCTGGTCGTACCCCGCCGCGGCGACCGTGACGATGTAGGTCACCCCGGCCGGCACGCCGCCGACGGTGCATATCCCCTCAGAGTCGGTCGTGTTGTACCCGAGGGTGAGCACGGAGACGTTCGCCCCGGCCACCGGGCCAAGCTCGTCCCGCACGACACAGTAGATGACGCCCCCCGAGATCTCGAGCGAGACGTCGGTGACGTTCCATGGTGAGACGAAGACCTCGACGACCTCGGAGGACCGGTATCCGGCCTTCCCGGCGGTCACGTTGTACCGGGTCCAGTTCGCGTCGGTGGGGAGGTCGTCCAAGAGGGCGAAGCCGGTCTCGTTGGTCTGCTCGCTGATCCCCAGGCCGACCACGGACACCTCCGCGTGCTCGATTGGGCGCCCAACGTCGTCCGTCACGAACACGGAGATGGCCCCGGTGTCCGCCGTCTGAGCGGTCCCCGCCGAGATCGGCGTCCCTACGTCTGCCGGGGTCAGGGCTGCGGGCGCTAACATCGCAGACAGGATGAGCAATGCCACCAGCCGGATTGAAAACACCGAGGTTCTGGCCATGTCCGCTTCTCAGTCGGCAACAATCACCTCGTCTCGATAAATACGTTTGCCGTCCGCCGGCCCCGCCCCCGGACAACGTATTAATACGGACACCTGATAACGAAGGCAGATTGACGGTCTGACTGGCATGGTGGAGAAGGTATCTGATAGGCTGTCCACGGAAGAGGTCCTGGGGGTGATGCACCCCGTCGTGGAGGCGTGGTTCAGGGCCAAGTTCGGGGAGGTCACCGAGGCGCAGGCCATGGCGGTCCCCGTGATACACTCGAGAGGCAGCGTGCTGGTGTCCTCCCCCACCGGGTCGGGCAAGACGCTGACGGCCTTCATGTCCATCATCAACGAGCTGACGCTGCTCGACCAGAAGGGGGAGCTCGAGGACCGCATATACGCCGTCTACATCTCCCCGCTCAAGGCCCTTGCCAACGACATAAACGAGAACCTGCTCAGGCCCCTCAAGGAAATATCCTCCGAGTTCGAGAGGCGGGGTGCGAGGCCGCCGGCCATCAGGGTCGCGGTCAGGACGGGCGACACGCTCCCCGCGGAGCGCCAGAGACAGCTCCGTTCCCCCCCTCACATATTCATAACCACGCCCGAGTCGCTCTCGCTCGTCCTTAGCACCCCGGTGTTCAGCAAGAAGTTCGAGAAGGTCGAGTACGTCGTCGTGGACGAGGTCCACGAGATATGCGACTCCAAGCGCGGGGTCGCGCTCTCCGTCGCCCTAGAACGCCTCAGGGGGATATGCGGGCGGGACTTCGTGAGGATCGGCCTCTCCGCCACTGTCGCCCCCGTTGAGGAGGTGGCCGAGTTCCTGGCCGGCCTCGAAGGGGGGAGGCCGAGGGACATGAAGGTGGTCGAGGTGTTCGCCCAGAGGTCGCTCGACCTCAGGGTGCTCTGCCCCGCCAAGGACATGACGGCCCTCTCGTTCGAGGTCGTCAATTCGAAGATGTACGACCATCTCAAGGAGATGGTCGACCGGCACACCACCACCCTGGTCTTCACCAACACCCGGAGCGGCACCGAGAGCGTCGTCTACAAGCTCAGGGAGAGGGGGCTCGACAGGGTCGGCGCCCACCACGGCAGCCTGAGCCGGGACACGAGGCTGGAGGTCGAGGACCAGCTGAGGGGAGGGGCGCTGAGCGCGGTGGTCTCGTCGACGTCGCTCGAGCTCGGCATAGACATAGGGCACATAGACCTCGTCGTCCAGATCGGCTCCCCCAAGTCGGTCGCCAAGGGGCTGCAGCGGATAGGCCGCGCCGGCCATCAGTACGGCGGCACCTCGAAGGGCCGGATACTGGTCTTCGAGAACGACGACCTGGTCGAGTGCGCGGTGCTGTGCAGGGCCGCCCACAGGAAGATGATCGACAGGGTCACGATACCCAGGGACTCCCTGGACGTGCTCGCCCAGACCGTGGTGGGGATGTCCATCGAGCGCCCGTGGACCGTGGACGAGGCGTTCGGACTCGTGACCCGGTCTTACTGTTACAAGGACCTGCGGCGCAGCCAGTTCCTCAGCGTGCTCAGGTACCTCGGGGGCAAGGACGAGTTCGAGGGCGTGTACTCCAAGATCTGGTACGACGACAAGGCCGGCACCTTCGGGAAGAGGCGCGGGTCGCGGATGATATACTACCTCAACCAGGGCACCATCCCCGAGGAGGCGGACTACAAGGTCTACTCGGAGCGGGGCGCGCCCCTCGGCTCCCTCTCGGAGAAGTTCGTGGAGCGCCTGTCGTCCGGGGACATATTCGTCCTCGGGGGCAGGAGCTACGAGTTCCTGAGGACCAAGGGCACCAAGGCCTTCGTCAAGAGCGCCAGCGGGAGGAGGCCGACCGTCCCTTCGTGGACCGGCGAGATGCTCCCGAGGAGCTTCGACCTGTCTGTCCTCATCGGCCGGTTCAGGAAGGAGATGGACGAGCGGCTCGGCGCCGTCCCGGACAGCGACATAACGTCGTGGCTGATGCAGGACTTCAACGTCGACGAGGGCTCGGCCAACACCATAGTGAGCTACCTCAAGGAGCAGAAGCTCGTCGCGAAGATCCCAACGGACGAGCGGCTGGTCATAGAGGGGTATGTGGACGCCTCGGGGGTCAGGCACGCCGTGTTCCACTTCCCGTTCGGGCGCAGGGTGAACGACGCCCTCAGCCGGGCGTACGCACACGCACTCTCCGGCAAGCTCGGGTGCAACGTGACGGTGAGCGTCACCGACGACAGCTTCATGCTCTCCGCCCCGAAGAGGTTCGAGCTGGAGGGGCTCGAGAGGCTGGTCGCCTCCGGCGAGATCGAGCGGATGCTGCGGTCGGCGGTGAAGGACTCGGAGCTGTTCCACCAGAGGTTCAGGCACACTGCGACCAGGAGCTTCATGGTCCTCAGGAACTACAAGGGGCGCGAGCTGTCGGTCGCCAGGCAGCAGCTGCGCTCGAGGCGGCTCCTCGACGCCCTGCACGAGCTCTCCGACTTCCCGGTGATGGCCGAGACGTACTCGGAGATCCTGACGGACGTGATGGACCTCGAGAACGCCAGGGCGGTCCTCGGGACCATCGAGTCCGGCGCGAGGAGGGTGGAGTACCTCCCCTTCTCGGGGGTCCCGTCGCCGCTCGCCCACAACGTCATCCTCGTCGGCGTGTCGGACATAGTGCTGATGGAGGACCGGAGCATGCTCCTCCGGGAGATGCACAGGAAGGTGCTGGCGCGCGTGATGGGCGACTCGGCCATGTCGGAGTACCAGTTCGACCCGGACGAGGTGGCGGAGTACTTCAGGCTCAAGTTCCCGGTGGTCTCCTCCAAGCAGGACATGGTCCGGCTCCTGCACGAGGCGGGCCCCATGAACCTCTTCAGGGAGAAGGGCGAGAACGTCTTCGCCCACTCGGACCAGCCGTTCGATACGGTGAGGGCGTGGTCCTCCGAACTGCTCCGCGAGGGGAAGGTCAGGTCGGTCTGGGTCGGCGAGGACCAGTATGTCGCGACGGACGACTGGCCGCTCTACATGTGCCTGCACGCGAGGCCCCACGAGTGCTCCCCCCTCGAGGGCGCCGTCCTGGAAAGGGTCTCCGGCCAGGGCATGGACCAGGACGAGCTCGCCCGGGCCACGGGGGCCGCCCGGGAGGACGTCAGGGAGGCCTTGAGGCGGCTGGAGATAGCGAACATGGTCTTCAGGTCGTCCGTCAAGGGGGACAGGTTCTCCTACACGGCGTCGCCCGGCGTGAGCGCCGAGAGGGGGGACTGCGTCAGGGAGGCGCTGGTCAGGCACCTGTCGTTCCACGCGCCCCTGACGGTGGAGGACCTGGCGTACGAGGTCGGCGTGTCGGAACAGGACGTCTCGGACGCCATGGGCCGGCTGGTGTCGGACGAGGCGGTCGTCTCGGGCAGGTTCGTGATCGGCGAGCACCAGCAGTACATCCTGGCGAAGGACTACCTGAAGCTGAAGGCCGAGGGCCTGCCGGTGTTCGACAGGGAGCAGGTCCGGGCCTACCTCGGGGCGAAGCTCTTCTCGAAGGCCCCGTCCGTCCGGGAGTACTTCCAGGCGGTCGGGGAGGCGGGCATGGCGTACGACGTCTCCCTTCGGGTGGACCGTTTCTCGATCGAGGAGTTCAACGCGATGAGGGCGAGCGGGGAGCTCCTGTTGGGGAGGTTCGTGAGGGGCCGGCTCAGGTACGTGCTGGCCGAGGACGCCCCCTACTACCTCGGGGCCTTCCGGAGGGAGAGGCTGAACAGGTTCGAGGGCAGCATCCTGTCGGCCCTGACGAAGCTCGGGACGGGCACCTACCAGGAGATCTCGGAGGCGGTCAAGTTCCCCCCTGACGCGATGCGCGAGCACTTCGACGCGCTCGACAGGAAGGGGTACCTGCTGAGGCTCCACGACGGCAGCGACGTCTGGACCTCCAGGAACCTGTACGCCCCCTGCGAGGTCGCCCCGGTGCACGAAGGGGCCCTCGAGCACGTCCTCCTGAGGTACCTCCGCGGGTTCGCCCCAGTGACCCCGCTCCAGGCGGCGTCGTACCTGGACGTTGAGCCCGACGCCGCGAGGAAGCTCCTCGCGAAGGTCGGGGCCAGGGCCGTGTCGGTCGGCCTGGAGAGGACGGAGATGTACCTCCTGCCCGGGGACTCCGAGCGGATCGAGGCCGCCCCTGAGCGGGACGACACGGTCCGGATAGTCTCGCTGTACGACCCCTTCCTGAGCGACAAGTGGGCCGCCGTCACGGCCAGGTACGGGGAGGGATGGATGTTCCCGGTGGTGCACAGGGGCCAGGTGGTCGGGATGGTCGAGAAGTGGCTCATGGCCGGCGCGGTCGAGGTCAGGGACATAGCCCTCGAGGACCGCGCCATGCTCGGCCCCTTCCTCGAGGCCATGGACCGGGCCATGGCGTTCTACGCGTCCCAGGACGCGGACGTGCTGAGGGTCAAAGGGGCCTTCGGGTCCGGCGTGGATGCCCTCGCAGGGGAGGACCTGGACGCCTTCCTGTCGCGCGGCTACCGGCAGTCCAACGGCATGCTCGTGAAGGGCCCCGTGGTCACCGAGTGCTTCGACCGGTCGGAGCTGGTCGACGTGGTCTTCTCGCTCCAGCACTTCGCGGAGGACGACAGGCTCGAGGACATGGATGCGGCCATCGACATGCTCGGCGGGCTCAGGCACGACGCAGAGGCCATCGTCCGTGTCGACCGTTTCGAGCCGATAGAGCGGATGAGGAAGCGGGGCCACCTGGTGAGGGGGCACCTGGTGCCCGACAGGTCCGGGTTCTGCCGCCAGGAGGACGCGTCCGTCTTCAGGGCGGCGAGGGCGGGCCAGAGGACCGAGGAGGAGAGGCTGGTGCTGAGGGTCATAAAGGACCAGCAGCCGGTCAGCAGGAGCAGGCTGCTGACGGTGTCGCCCCTGGGCCCGGAGGAGACCCTGGGGGCCGCGAAGTCCCTCTACCTATCGTCGGAGGTCTTCCTCGACTCGGCCAACGCCTACGTGGGCGCGAAGCGCACGCGCATGTCGCGACAGGCGGCCTGGGACAGGGTCGTCCGGAGGATGTTCGGGGCCTTCGGTGTCATGACCGCGGAGACCCTCGCGTCCCTGCTGAGCGGGGACGTGGTGATACGGGAGGTGAGGGCGAGCCTGAGGCGCCTCGAGGCCGACGGCTACCTCGTCAAAGGCCACCTCCTCCGCGGCTCGAACGTGCTGCACTGGGCGTCCAGGGAGGCCTACGGCCGGCTGGGGCGGGCCATGCCCCGGGCGGAGGTGGTCCTGTACCCGTGGGACAGCCTCACGACGTTCCTCAGGGCGGCGTACAGGGACGTGCTGCCGGAGACCGGCAGGTACGCGGTGTTCCGCGGGTCCACGCTGATCGGGTCGTTCGACGGGCACATGCGGAAGGGCGGGCTCCTGGTGTCGGACGTGGTCGGCGAGCAGGGCTGCCGTGAGGTCATATCCTCCTACGCCAAGAGGTTCGGGCTGGCGATCTCCGAGGACGACGAGGGCTCGGTCTCGGAGTGGGAGATCATGGAGTTCTACCGGAAGACCCACCCCGGCGCGTGAAGGCGCAGACGCCGCCCTTGGAGAGCCCCCTCTCGTTGTAGTACAGGTACTCCTGGGCGTACCCGGCGTAGCCGCCGAAACGCCCGCTGGCGAACTCCCTCAGACTCGCATACGAGCCCCTGACGCCGTACAGGCGCAGTAGCGCGCGCTGCATCCAGACGTCGATCGGGAACGCCGCGAGCCTCCCGAACCCGAAGAGCGCGACGCAGTCCGCGACCTTGTCCCCCACGCCAGGGAGTTCGAGGAGCGCCGCCCTCAGGTCCGCGTCGGACATGCGGCGCATCTCCTCGAGCCGCCCGTCGTCCACCATCCGGCACATCCTCGAGACGTAGTCGGCCCGGTACCCGAGGCCGCAGGCCCGAAGGCCCCGGCTGGAGGCGCCCCGCAGCTGCCCTATGCTCGGGAAGGCGTGCACGCCTTCGGCGATCGGGTCCCCGTACCTCGTCGCCAGCCGCTCGATCATCCCGGAGATCCGGGGGATGTTCGCGTAGGTGGCCAGGGTGTAGCTCGCGAGACACTCCCACTCGTCCATCTTGACGATCCTCAGGCCGGCCATGGCCCTCGCGCCCCTTCGGACGACGGGGTCCTTGGAGAGCTCGGACTGGATGCGGGGGATGTCGTCCCCGCCCCTGAGGTAGGTGCGGACCCGTTCCTCCAGGTCCCCCCGCTCAGGGACCGAGTCGGCGTGCAGCCGCCGCCCGTCGGGGCGCAGCGTCACCAGGCAGTCGCCTATGGGACCCCGCCAGACGCCGTCGCCGGACCTCCTCCACCGGAACGTCTGGCCGCAGCCGAGGGTCTGGTCTAGGTCGAGGTGGGGGATGTCGAGTCTTGTGCTCATGTGTCCCTTCTTCCAGGTCATCTCTTGTATCCGAACTTCCTGAGCATGGCCTTGCGGTCCTCGACGTCCTTCGGCCCCTCGATCCCCTTCGGCCTCTCACCGTCTATCACGCCGATTATCCCCCTGCCCCTCCCGTTGTCTGCCACCACCACGTCCAGCAGGTTGGCCGTGGCGCAGAAGATGCAGCAGACCTCCTGGACGGCCTTTATCCGGTCGAGGAGGTTTATCGGGTAGGCGTCGCGGACGACCACGACGAACGTGTGACCAGCGCCGATCTTGGAGGCGTTGTCGGAGGCGGCCTTCTTCAGAGCCTCGTCGTTGCCGTCGACCCTGATGAGGCACGGGCCCGAAGCCTCGCAGAACGCTATCCCGAACTTCGCCTGAGGCACGGTCCCCACCACTGCCTCGTAGATGTCCTCGACGGTCTTTATGAAATGACTCTGGCCGATGATCACGTTGGTGTTCTCAGGGAATTCCACCCTGACGGACCCGATCTCCATGATGAACCCCGGACGACAGCATGACCGACCACCGGCAAATACGTTTCTCCGCACGCTGGCGTGCATCCAGCCGTGGCGCCGTCACATCGTTATCAGCCCAGTGAATCAAAATGGTTAACTATTTATCCAGGCATACCGTAAACTGCAAGGAACATGTGAAGGAGGCCCTGCCAATTGCCACGTTCTAGCGGGGACAAGCTCTGCCCCATCTGCGATTCTCCACTCGAGCCAGGTTCCAGGAAGTGCGGCTTCTGCGGAACCGACCTCGCCATATTCGACATGGACACGGGGGGAACCGAGCCTGCGAAGCAGGCGCCACCGCCAGCCCCACCGAAGGTGTCCATGGAGGCCAAGGTGAGGGAGGTCCTGTCGGCCCCCGCGAAACCCAAGCCCGCCCCTGCGCCGCAGCCGGCGCCAGCCCTCCTCGAGGAACCTGCCCCGGCCGCGGCGGTGCCCATGAGCGAGCCCCCGGTCGAGAAGGTCGTCGAGCCGGAGGCCGCGGTCGCACAGCCCCGCGTGGCGGAGGAGAAGAAGGTCGGGGCTGAGGAGTACTTCGCATGTCCAGAGTGCGGGGCCAAGGTCGAGGTCCACGCGGGCACGTGCCCGGGGTGCGGGGTGATGTTCGCAGAAGAAGGGGCCGAGATGTTCCAGTGCCCCGCGTGCAACACCCTCGTCAACATGGACTCCAAGAGCTGCCCCGGATGCGGGGCGGTCTTCGTGGAGTCCGAGGAGGACGGGGCGTCCGAGGCAGAGCCGGTGGAGCCCCAGGTCGAGGTCGCCGAACCCGTCTCCGAGGTCAGGCCGGAGCCGGAGGTCCCAGCGCCGGTGAGGCCAGCCGAGCCGGAGCCAGCGCGGGTCGAGGCCAGGCCGCCGGAACCGGCCGAGGAGGCAGAGGGCAGGAAGGGCCGGATGGGTTTCGGGTGGTTGAAGAAGCGCAGGAAGGATGAGGAACAGCCCGCCCCTGAGCCCGTCGTGAGGGAGGCGCCTCCGCAGGTGCCGACCCCTGAGGAACCTCGGACGGCCCCGGAGCCAGAGCAGACGCCCCGGCCGCAGCCTCCGGCCTGGGGGCGTAGGCCCGAGCCCGCCAGGGGCGATGCCAAGGACAAGGGCAAGGAGCTCGCGCGCATGGTCGCCGAGATGAAGCCCATACTCACTCTCGCCAACGAGAAGGACATCGACATCGCCGAGAGCAAGAAACTCATCGACGACGCCGCCGAGGCGGGCAGGGACCGGCAGCTCGAGAGGGCCCTGGAACTCGTCAACAGGTCAAGGACCTTGCTTATGGCCAGGATCGACGAGCACCTCGCGTCCGTCATCGCGCAACTGAAGGAGGAGACGGCGGTCGCGAAGTCCCTAGGCGGCGACGTCTCCAGGGCCATGACCTACCAGGGCGAGGTGGAGCGTGCGAAGGCCGCGGGTGACCCCGAGGCCGCATACGTGTACGCCGAGAAGGCCTCCAAGGAGCTCCTCCCCATCACCGGCCGGTACAAGGAGGCTATAGCCAAGACGGCCGCGCTCAAGTCGCTGGTCACGGACTGCGAGACGCTCATACTCGACACCAAGGAGGCCAGGACGGCGCTCGTAGAGGCGAACAAGGCCTTCGAGATAAACGACTTCGACAGGGTCGAGATGCTGGTCAAGCAGGCCACGGACAGGCTCAACAGGGCCATACCGGACAGGATCAACGAGGAGATGCACGCGGCCAAGGGCCAGCTCATCGAGGCCAAGATGAGGAACATCAACACGACGCCGATGATCACGATCCTCAAGTCGGTCAGGACCATGATGAAGGCCGGTGACTACCAGCAGGCTCTCAGGGAGATGAAGGAGTTCAAGGAGCAGATGCGCAGGGTCATGTGAGGTTCAGGACCTCCATCTCCCGCTCGAGGATGGACGTCTCCTGCTCCTTCATCGTCTGGGGCGACAGAGAGACGGCGAAGACGCACCCGGACTCCGACACCTCGTCCACCAGGCTCCTGAGGAACCGCAGGACCGCATCGAAGTTGGTGTTGCTGGTGAGGTACTGTATGCCGTCGAGCACGACCATGCCGTTGCCCTCGCCGGACATGAACTCCTGGATCTTGTGAATTATCATCTCCAACGACGGAGGCACCGTGGTCTCGGCCGAGCTCTGCTTGTCCGTCAGCCAGAGTATCTGGGGGACCTCCTTGAACTCGTCCTTTATCCTGCTCGGGTTCATGCGCGTTATCACGAGCCCGCGGTACCCCTCGGCCATCATCCTCGCGAGGAGGACGTTGCTGTACATCGGCTTCTCCTCCTCGATCAGGTAGCAGTGGCCGGGGAGGACCTTGACCTCCCTCATGATCTCCTTCCTCGTCTCCTGGACCGGGGCCAGCGGCTTGAGGATGTCGGACACGAGGTTGAGGTCCACGTCCATCTTCATGATGCTCGAGAAGGCGATGATCTTGTTCAGGGTGCTCTCGAGCTCCCTCACGTTCTGCGTGACCCGCTCCGCGATGTACTCGAGGATCTCGTCGCTGAGCTTCAGCTTCTTCTCCTGCGCCTTGAGTCTGAGTATCTTGACCCTCGTCTCCATGTCTGGCGGCTGGATGTCCACCGTGAGCCCCTTCTGGATGCGGGCGTTCAGCCGGTCGTTGAAGCCGGGGATCTGCGTCGGGAGCCGGTCGCTGGCCAGGACCACCTGCCTCCCGGACTCGATCATCCGGTCGATGACGTAGACCATCTCGCCCTGGGCCCTCTCGTTCGCCGCCAGGAACTGCATGTCGTCGACCAGGAGCAGCTCAGACCTGTTCAGCGCCTCCCGTATCTGTTTCAGCCCGTCGGCGGTCCCGGACTGCTCCACGGCGTCCACGAGCTTGTCCGACGGTATGTACAGCAGTTCGAGCTGGGGCGACTTCTTGAGCATGTGCGAGCCGATGGCCGAGAGGAGGTGGGTCTTGCCGAGCCCCGACCCGCCGAAGATCAGGAGCGGGTTGTAGGCCTTCCCCGGGTTCTCGGCGACCGCGACGGCCGTTGCCGCCGCGAACCTCGAACCGGGCCCGATTATGAAGCTGTCGAACCTGAACTCCGCCGTAAGGGGCTTCGAGAAGACCGGCCCCTCCCCGGCGCCCGCAGGGCACTTGGGGCAAAGGCCCGCCTCGTCGAGGTCGCCCCCGCACCTCGGGCACTTCGCGGCCTCCGTCGGCCCGGCCTCGGCCCCGTCGGGGGCCGTCTGGTACTTCAGGATGAGGTCGTAGACGTCCGCGGCCTTCTCCTCCTGCCGCTTCTTCTCGAGCTCCTGCTTGATCGACTCCTCCTCGTCCTTCCTCTTCTGTATCTTCCGCCTGATCTTCTCCTGGAGGAACTCGATGTCAGACTCGATCTCCGCGATCCTGGTCCTGTCGTCGAGCTTGGTCCTTATCTCGGCGATCTCCGCCTCTAGGCCCATGACCGGGAAGTTGTTGAGGATCGTCTCGAACTGCTTCAGCCTCTGGGCGTCGTACTCGAACTCGGCGAGCTCCTTCGCGGCGGCCTGGGGCCCTGCCTTGGCGGCCTGCTCGAGCGTGTCGACCTTGAATCCCTTCCGGCGCCACTCCTCGACCCTCTCGGATGTGGGGTCCGCCGCGGCCCCCTCCTCGGCCTCCTCCGCCAGCTTGCGGAACGAGGTGGGCTTCTGGACGGGGGCCCCCGCGATGTACGAGTCAGGGAACCTCCTCTCGAACTCCCCGCTGGGCACGCGGCTGTGGAGCTCGATGTTGGACGCCTTGTCCTGGGAGTCCTCGAGGATGAACCTCAGCGACTTCTCGCCGGTGTAGATCCTCCTGAGCTCCCTGGGCTTGGACTTCTCGAACTCGTATATCGCCATCATGGGCGTGCCCTGCTCGACGACGATGTACCCGGTGGAGGTCATGAACGGCTTCTCCAGGGTCACCTTCAGGTAGCCGGTGAAGCTGTACTGCTTCAGGTCGGCCAGGATGCCCTTGAGAGAATCCGGGCCACCCTTGGCCGTGCGCACTACAATGCCCTCTGGGATGCGGAGGTCCGTGGCCATGTCTGGGTCTGTGTTGTGAATACGGTCGGAGCCTAAAAACCCTTGTCTGGGCGCCCGTGGCCTTCACCCGCGTGAAAAGGCTTAACTAGAGAAACCATCTTCCCAACCTGCCTCGGCGCCACTGTAGCTCAGCGGTTGCGCGTGCGTCCTCGCACGCGCCGCTAGAGAGCGGCGGTTTCGTAAACCGCAGGCCGGGGGTTCGAGACCCTCCAGTGGCTCCATCCCTCTTCTGCCCCTCCGACAATCATAATATGCTCAATCACTTATTCGCGGGCGGATGTCGTCGGGGTCTGTCGTCTTCGCGAACAGCATCAGGTGCCCCTCCTGCGGGGCAACGACGTCGGGGTACCTGCAGGTACTGGGCGGGGGGAAGGGCAGGGCGGTGTGTCCCCGGTGCGGTGCGGCCATAGTCCAGGACGTCCCGGCCGGAGCGGTCCACCAGGTCCCCCCGCAGAGCTTCGTCGAGCCCGGGCAGACCCACGCGCGGAGGAGCCTGTACGCATGGCTCTACGCGACCCCGAAGGGGCCGGCGAGGTTCTGCCCGCTGGAGGTGCTCCGGTTGGCCTATTCGCCCACAAAGGCGTTCTCCCGCCTGTACCTCTGCGCGGGCCTCAGGCAAGCCCTCCTGATGGTGGTCGTGCTCGCCGTACTATCGAACGTCGTCAGCGTCGTCGTGACGGAGAGCATGGCCGAGGTGATCGGGTACAGCGCAGCCGACGCGCTGGACTTCGCCCTCCAGGGCGCAGCAGGCGTGGTGGTGACGATCCTCTCGCTCCTGATCTTCGGTGTCGTCGCGTCGTTGGCGTCGCGCGAGGTGTTCGGAGGCCGGGGGGACAGGGGCGCGACAATAACCCTCGTCTCCTACTGCTACCCGTGGTTCGTCCTCCTGTCCGTTGTCATGCTGTCCGTGTTCGCCGCTGGCTTCGAGGGCCTCGACCTGAACAGGGTCCAGCACTGGACCGATGCGGAAATCGAGCGCGCGATCATCTACGGCGCCCTCATGCTCGGGATACTCGTCGCATGCTTCGTGTGGCTCCTGTGGGTCGTCAGCAAGGCGATCGGCGTCGCGAACGACGTCACCGCCGGGGCGTCCTCCCTCTGCGCCATCCTCGCGTCCGTGGCGGCGGGCCTAGTCTCCGTCGTCGCCAGCGCGTTCATCAGCCTGCCGATCGGCCTGACCTTCTGAGCCTCACTCGGACAGCATGCGGTCGACCATCTTCATGGCGCAGAGCTCCCCGCACATGGAGCACACGTTGGGGCTCTTCGACTTCCGTCGGTCGCGGATTTCCTTGGCCCTGTCGGGGTCCAGTGAGAGCTTGAACATCGTCTCCCAGTCGAACGCCTTCCTCGCCTCCGACATGTCCCTGTCCCACTGGGCGCCCCTGCCCCTCGCGAGGTCCGCCGCATGCGCCGCGATCCTGCTCGCGACCACCCCTTCCCGCACGTCGTCGACGGTCGGCAGGGAGAGGTGTTCGGAGGGCGTGACGTAGCAGAGGAAGTCAGCGCCGTGGTAGGCGGCGAGCGCCCCGCCGATCGCCCCAGCGATGTGGTCGTACCCTGCGGCCACGTCGCAGACGAGGGGGCCTAGGACATAGAACGGCGCCCCCTTGCAGACGGTCTTCTCGATGCGGACGTTCGCCTCGATCTGGTTCAATGGCACGTGGCCGGGCCCCTCGACCATCGCCTGGACCCCGGCCTTCCGGGCCCTCTCCACGAGCTTGCCCAGCACGATGAGCTCGTGCAGCTGGGGCACGTCCGTCGCGTCGGCCGTGCACCCCGGCCTGAGCCCGTCGCCCAGGCTCAGGGCGAACCCGTGCTCCTTGGCGAGGTCCAACAGGTGGTCGTAGTCCTCGTAAAGCGGGTTCTCCTCCCCGTGCTCGTGCATCCAGGCGATCAGGATGGCGCCGCCCCTCGAGACGACGCCCGTGACCCTCCCGTGCTTCCTGAGCGAAGCGGCGGTGCTGGAGGTGACGCCGCAGTGGACCGTCATGAAGTCGACGCCGTCCCTGGCCTGCGACTCGACGGCCTTGAAGATGTCGTCCGGGCTGAGCGCGCGGACCCCTCCCCTGCTGGCGGTCCTGCAGAGCGCCTCGTAGATCGGGACGGTCCCGACCGGCAGGCGGCACTCCGAGACCACGCGCCTCCTGATGGCCCGCAGGTCCCCGCCTGTGCTCAGGTCCATGACCGCATCGGCGCCGAACCTGGTCGCGACCCTGACCTTCTCGAGCTCCTCTTCCACGTCCACGTGGTCCTTCGAGGTCCCGATGTTCGCGTTGACCTTCACCCTCATTCCCTCGCCTATCGCGACGGGGGCGAGGCGCTTGTGGCGCGGGTTCGAAGGGATTACGACCCTGCCGGCCCGGACGAGCCTCATGAGCTTCTCTGGCTCGAGGCCCTCGGCGTCCGAAGCCCCCTTTATTTCCACTGGAAAAGCCCTCTTCCTCTTCCCAGCCATCAGATACCTTCGTCACCAAATGTCTCAACAGTATAAAGGCTTTGATTGAGCGACGCCCGCCCGGGCGTCGCCTGGACGCGACTGGCTGCGCCGCGCCCGGTCCGCCGGCGCCGCCGTGGCCCCGGAGGGTCCGGCCCACGACGCGATGGGGCCCCCGCGGCGCCCCCCCCGCCAATCGGCACGTGCCGACATTTCCCGTGGAATAGAGCCCTCGAAATCGGCGAAATCCTCCACAGGAAACGGAGGGGTGTTTTCGGGGGTAGCCAGATAGTATTCTCAAAGATTTTATATACGCCGGTTCCATTAAAGAGGAAACACACCCGAAAAAAGCGCCGTAAAGATGGATGGGATGCGTCAGCGAAACGTGGGTCCGCGAGCCCGCGTCATGGAGACAAGGATCGCATGGACAGACAGCAGGACGACAGCGCATACGACACCGAGAAGATACAGGTCCTCGAGGGCCTGGAGGCCGTCCGCAAGAGGCCGAGCATGTACATCGGCAGCACGGACGTCTACGGGCTCCACCACCTCGTGTACGAGGTGGTCGACAACAGCATCGACGAGGCGATGGCTGGGTTCTGCACCGCGATAAGCGTGGTCATGAACGACGACGGCAGCATCACGGTCGAGGACGACGGCAGGGGGATCCCAGTCGGCGCCCACAAGAAGTACAAGGAGGACACGCTGGACCTCGTACTCACGAAGCTGCACTCCGGCGGCAAGTTCGACAGGAAGACATACAAGGTCTCCGGAGGGCTGCACGGGGTCGGCCTGAGCGTCGTGAACGCCCTCTCGGAGTGGCTTGAGGTCAGGGTCAAGAGGAAGGGCAAGACGCACTTCCAGCGCTACGAGCGGGGCGTGCCGATGGGCACGGTGAAGGTGGTCGGGGACGCCCAGAACACCGGCACCATGGTGTCGTTCAAGCCGGACGCGCAGATCTTCGAGACGGTCGACTTCAGCTACGAGACGCTGTCGAGCAGGTTCAGGGAGATAGCGTTCCTGAACAAGGGGCTCAGGCTCTCGATCGCGGAGCCCAAGTCCGCCCAGTCCAACGTCTACAGGTTCGAGGGCGGGATCGTCGAGTTCGTCCAGTACATCAACAGGAGCAAGGCCTGCCTGCACGAGAAGCCCATATACCTCAGCGTGGAGAGGGACGGGGTCTCGGTGGAGCTGGCCATGCAGTACACCGACAGCTACTCAGAGAACATACACACGTTCGCGAACAACATAAACACCGTGGAGGGCGGGACCCACCTGGTCGGTTTCAGGTCCGCCCTCACGCGGACCATAAACGACTACGCGAAGAAGTACGGCTTCCTGAAACCCAGCAGCGACGCGCTTGCGGGCGAGGACGCCAGGGAGGGCCTCACGGCCGTCATAAGCGTCCGGCTCCCGGAGCCGCAGTTCGAGGGCCAGACCAAGACCAAGCTGGGCAACAGCGAGATCAGGGGGATCGTCGACAGCGCCGTCAGCGAGAAGCTCTTCGAGTTCCTCGAGGAGAACCCCAAGGTCGCCCAGGCATGCATCAGCAAGGCGGTGCTCGCGTCCCAGGCCAGGGAGGCCGCGAGGAAGGCCAGGGAGCTCACGAGACGGAAGGGCCTCCTGGACATAGGGAGCCTCCCGGGCAAGCTGGCCGACTGCTCGGAGAAGGACCCGTCCAAGTGCGAGCTGTTCCTGGTCGAGGGCGACTCCGCAGGGGGCAGCGCCAAGCAGGCCAGGGACAGGACGTTCCAGGCCATCCTCCCCCTCAGGGGCAAGATCCTCAACGTGGAGAAGGCCCGCCTGGACAAGATGCTCAAGAACGCCGAGATACGGACGATCATCACGGCGCTGGGGACCGGGATAGACTCCGAGTTCGACATATCCAAGGCGAGGTACCACAGGATATGCATCATGACCGATGCCGACGTGGACGGGGCGCACATACGCACCCTCCTCCTCACGTTCTTCTACAGGCACATGGAACAGCTCATCAGGGCCGGCTACGTGTACATCGCGCAGCCCCCGCTGTACAGGGTCAGGAAGGGCAAGTCCGAGACGTATGTCTACTCGGACAAGGAGCTCTCCGAGACGATGCAGTCGGCGGGGCAGGGCGCCGAGGTCCAGAGGTACAAGGGCCTGGGCGAGATGAACGCCGACCAGCTCAGGGAGACCACCATGGCCATGGAGTCCCGCATAATGAAGAAGGTCAATATCGAGGACGCCGTCGAGGCGGACATCCTGTTCGATGTCCTAATGGGCGACGCCGTGGAACCTAGGAGGAGGTTCATCCAGGACCACGCGAAAGAGGTCGAGGTCCTGGACGTGTAGGTGGTCGCCATGGCAGACGAACAGCAGCCGGAGCAGAAGATCGCCGCGAAGCTCGTGCCGCGGTCGATCGAGGTCGAGATGAAGAAGTCCTACATCGACTACGCGATGAGCGTCATCGTCGGTAGGGCGCTTCCGGACGTCAGCGACGGGCTGAAGCCCGTCCACAGGCGCATCCTCTTCGCGATGAACGAGATGGGCCTGGTCCACAACAGGCCCCAGAAGAAGTCCGCCAGGGTCGTCGGTGAGGTGCTGGGCAAGTTCCACCCCCACGGCGACACGGCCATCTACGACACGATGGTGCGCATGGCGCAGGACTTCTCGATGCGCTACCCGCTCATCGACGGCCAGGGCAACTTCGGCAGCGTCGACGGTGACTCGCCCGCGGCGATGAGGTACACCGAGTGCAGGCTCTCGTCCATCGCCGCGGAGATGTTGATGGACGTGGACGAGGAGACCGTCGACTTCGCGGACAACTTCGACGGCTCCCTCAAGGAGCCCCTCGTGCTCCCGGCGAAGCTGCCGAACCTCCTGGTCAACGGTTCGTCCGGCATCGCGGTCGGCATGGCGACCAACATGCCCCCGCACAACCTGGGGGAGGTCGTCGACGCGATATCGCTCATGATCGACAGGCAGGTCCAGGGCAGGGACGTGGACCTGAAGGACCTGGTGGAGGTCATCAAGGGCCCGGACTTCCCGACCGGGGGCATCATCTACGGCGCCCAGGGCATACACGAGGCGTACGCCCAGGGCAAGGGGCGCATACGCGTGCGCGCGCTCGCCACCATAGAGCACGACGAGGACACCGGCCGGGGCCAGATCGTCGTCACGCAGATCCCGTACATGGTCAACAAGAGCACCCTGATGGAGGAGATCGCGGAACTCGTCAAGACGAAGAGGATCGAGGGCATCAGCGACCTCAGGGACGAGTCCGACAAGGAGGGCATGAGGATACTCATCGAGCTCAAGCGCGACGCGATCGAGGACGTCGTCCTGAACCAGCTCTTCGCCCACACGCAGCTCCAGACCACCTTCGGGATCATCAACCTCGCCCTGGTCAACAACCAGCCGAGGGTGCTGTCCCTGAAGGAGATCCTCGAGTACCACATCGAGCACAGGTTCGACGTCGTCAAGAGGCGCACGGAGTACAGGCTCCGGCAGGCCGAGAAGCGCGCCCACATACTCGAGGGGCTCCTCGTGGCGCTCGACCACCTGGACGAGGTCATACGGCTCATCAGGAAGGCCAAGACGAGGGAAGAGGCCAGGGCCGGGCTCATGTCCAAGTACATGCTCTCCGAGGAGCAGACCAAGGCCATACTCGAGATGCAGCTGCAGCGCCTGACGGGGATGGAGATGCAGGCCGTCAGGGAGGAGCACGAGCAGGTCACGAAGCTCATATCCGAGTACCGCGGCATCCTGAAGGACGAGAAGAAGATCCTCGGCATGATCAAGGCCGAGGCGCTGGCCGTCAAGGCGAAGTACGGCGACGAGAGGCGGACCAGGATCGAGGCCAACGCCATGGACATGGACATCGAGGACCTCATCCCCGTCGAGAACGTCCTCGTCATGACGAGCCAGACCGGCTACATCAAGAGGATATCGCTCGACACCTACGAGGCGCAGAACAGGGGCGGCGTGGGCCTGATAGGCATGGAGACCAAGGAGGAGGACTACGTGGTCGACATGTTCGTCACATGCTCCCACGACTACGTCATGTACTTCACCAACAAGGGGCGCGCCTACTGGCTCAAGGCGTACAAGATACCCGTGGGCGGGAGGCACGCCAAGGGCAAGCCCATAGTCAACCTCCTCGAGCACCTCGAGGACGGGGAGAAGGTCATGAGCAAGATCCCGGTCAAGCAGTTCGAGGGGGACATGTACCTCGTCTTCTCGACCAGGAAGGGCCTGATCAAGAAGACCAGGCTCGCGGCCTACTCGCACGTGCGCCAGAGCGGCATCATCGCGATCAGGCTCGAGGATGGGGACGAGGTCGTCGACACGGCCCTCACCGACGGGACCAAGGAGGTCGTGCTGGCGACCACGAAGGGCTTCGCGGCCAGGTTCAGCGAGACCGACGTGAGGGCCACGGGCCGCGCGACCTATGGCGTCCGCGGGATCCGCCTGAGGAAGGGGGACGAGGTGGTCAGCATGGCCATCGTGGACCCCAAGGACCTGCTCCTCTCGGTGACGGAGAGGGGGTACGGCAAGCGGTCGCTCGTCGGCGACTACAGGAAGATCAAGCGCGGCGGCAAGGGCGTCATCACCATCAAGACGGTGGAGAGGAACGGCGACGTCGTCGACGTGATGCCCGTGAACGAGGACGACGAGATAATAGTCACGAGCGTCAAGGGCATGGTGATCCGGATGCCAGTGAAGGGCATCAGCCTGCTCGGCAGGGCCACGATGGGCGTCAGGCTCATGAAGCTCAAGGACCGGGACCGGGTCGTGGCTGTCGCGCGCCTCGTGCCCCAGGCAGAGGAGGAGCGGATGGTCGAGTCAGGCATGGTCGTCACCCACGTCCCGCTGCAGAACGGCGAGAACGGCTCCGGACAGGAGGGCGGCCCTGAGGGCGACGGCGAGGGGCCAGGCGAGGAAGAGGAGTGAGCTGGCCCCGCCTGGCACACCGGTTTCAGTCCTGATAACGACCAACAAACCTTTATTAGCGCACAGCACTTTGAAATCCGGTGCTATCGAACCCCCGTCGAGGAGGCCGTTGACTTGTTTAGAGACTCCATCCCAGGACTTGATAAGGTCTTCAAGAACGACATCGAGCGGCCGAAGGTCATACTGGTCACGGGGCCCCCGGGCTCCATGAAGACGAGCTTCTGTTACTCGCTGATGTCCAGCTACCTCAGGGACAAGAACGAGTTCGGGCTGTACGCCACCCTGGAGGAGACGGCCGAGAGCCACATGCACAACATGGAGAGCATGGGGGTCAAGCTGTCCGCGAAGATGCAGATCTCCGACATGACCGACCTGAGGGAGATAGACCAGATCGACGAGGTCATAGGCGACAGCGCCCAGACCGACTACGTGCTCTTCATAGAGAAGATGATACAGAGGTTCAGGAGGACCCACGGCGACAAGTTCTCGGTCCTCGTCATCGACTCGCTCGGCGCCCTCTACTCGCTCATGTCCGAGTCAGCAGAGATGAGGAAGAAGATGTTCTACTTCTTCAAGATGCTGAGGGACAACAACCTGGTCACTTTCATAATCATGGAGCGCTCGCTCATGGGCGAGTCGCAGCTCCTGGGCAACGAGGGTTTCCTCGCGGACGGCATCGTGATGCTCGGCCTCGACAGGCAGAGGGGCAAGCTGGTCAGGTACCTCCAGGTGGAGAAGATGAGGGCCTCGGAGCACAGCATGGAGAAGCACGCGATAGAGGTCACCAAGAGCGGGATGACCGTCCTGGGGCCGCTCCTCACGACGTGACGCGCCGGCGGTGCGAAAGTGAACAGTATTAGTACGGCCGACGTATTATGTGGTCCGCCGAGCGACCCCCGAATGAGGCCCCACCAGCAGAGGCGTGGGTCCGAGTCCGAACGCAGATGTGATGAAGCATGACCGAAGACCAGTCGATTTCCCAGATAATCGAGGACGCGATCAAGAGACTGAAGGCCCAAGAGGCAGAGGTCCTGAAGAAGGGCCGCGAGCTCCAGGCCGAGAAGGACGAGGTCCAGAAGCAGAGGGCCGAGGTCGGCGCCCAGGAGGAGCGGCTCAGGGAGAAGGAGGACGTCCTCAGGCAGAAGGAGTCGTCGCTCGACAAGAAGGAGTCGGAGGTCAAGGCGCGCGAGGAGGCCGCCCAGGCCAGGCTCGACTCGATCGGGGCCAAGGAGTCCGAGGTCCTCAAGGCGGAGGAGAGGGCGAAGGCGGTCAGTGCGTCCGCCGAGGCCCGCGAGGCGGAGGCCCAGAAGTCCCTCGAGGAGTGCTCGAGGCTCCAGTCGGAGGTCACGGAGAAGCGGAAGTCCCTCCTGGACCGGGAGGAGCGGCTCAAGGCGTCCGAGGAGGAGGTCCAGAAGCTCATGGAGCAGGTCGTCTCGAGGCGGGACGCCGTGATATCCAGGGAGCGCGCCTTCGCCGAGGAGGAGGAGGAGCTGAGGAAGGACCGCGAGAAGCTGACCGAGGACGCGAAGGCGCTCCTCCAGAGGCAGACCGCCATGCTCACCGCGCCCGCGGCGAAGCCGGAGTCCGCGGAGGAGGCGCACATAATGGGCGAGGACGAGATGAACTGCCCGAAGTGCCAGACGGTGATCAGCAAGGACGCGGTCATGTGCTATTCATGCGGTTTCCAGCTGCGCGAGGAGCCAGAGGCGGCAGAGGAGGCGCCGCAGGCCCAGCAGGAGGAGCAGGCGGAGGACGAGGTGCCATGCCCCAGCTGCAGGACCATGGTCAGCAAGGACGCCATCATGTGCTACGCCTGCGGGGCCGACCTCAGGGGCGCCAGCGCGCAGCCGTCGGAGGCTGCGCCGAAGGAGGAGCCCGCGGAGGCGAAGAAGCCGCAGGTCTTCGTCAAGAAGATTGTGAAGAGAAAGACGGGCTAGCCAGACGTTCGTCCAAACCTTCTTCGGGATGAAAACGTGGCAAATACCTTTTTATATAGCTGAACTGCTTACTTTGCTACGCAATACCCAGCTTCTGGGTGGGTGAACTTATGGAACACAGAGCTGGCCCTATTCTGGCCAACAGATCTCTGAGCGCATTGATTGTGGCGTCGTTCGTGCTGTCAGCCTTCGCAGGACTGTATATGGTGACCTCTCCGTCCCCGTCGGCGGCGCAGCCGATAGGTGACCTCATCGTCACGAGCGGCACCTATACGATCGAGAACATCGACCAGCCGGTCGACGGCGACGTGGAGGTGACCGGTGGAGAGCTCATAGTCAGGAACGGGGCCCTCATGGTCATCAGCAACGTCGGCTCCCCGAGGACCGTCACGGTCGGCTCGGGCGGGACCCTGACGTTGGAGCACGGAGTGCTCACGTCCTACCTGGACCAGATAGACCCGTGGCCGTTCCTCACCCTCACGATCGACGGCGGCACCGTAGTGGCCAGCTCCCAGTCGGTCCTGAAGTTCCCCGGCTACATCACGATCCAGAACGGTGGCAGCCTCGTCCTCTACGACAGCGCGGTCGAGCCCCTCTCCGAGGGCGACCTCGCGGCATATGTGGGCGGCTCCGCCCTGATAACCGCGGACTCCGCCGACGACGGCCCGGCGATAAACGTCATCTCTTCGACGGTCGAGCTCTACGACTCGTCGATAACCTCGCTCCCCGAATACCCGTCCGACGGACAGGTCGCGTCCAACCTGACACTGACCGGCGACTCGTCACTGCTCGCGGTGAACAGCTACATCGACGTCGACTTCGGGCCGGCTGGGGACATAGACGACTGGTACACCCACAACATGCTGGT
>CAZXWO010000019.1:0-28749 GCA_964644565.1 uncultured Thermoplasmata archaeon
TTCTCGACCGACGCCGCCGCTGGCACCTACGACCTGCCGGGCGACTACACCTTCCAGACATCGGACGACGGAACGATTACGTTCCCCGCCGCAGTGATGTTCGAGGACGGGGGCACCTACTGGGTCGCAGCGACGGACAGTGTGGGAGGCGAGACGGGCTCCCAGACAGGGATCGTGATCGTGGACCTGGTCGCGACGACGCTCGAGATGACCGGCGCGCCCACGACGGCCGTGGCGCCCGGAGAGTCGTTCTCCCTGACCGTGAGCGTATACCACCAGTTCGGCGAACTCTGTTACGACTACGAGGGCACTGTCGAGTTCTCGACGAGCGACCCCGACGCCGGGGTCGTGCTGCCGAGCCCGTACACCTTCACGCTGACGGACGCTGGCACGCATGACTTCCCGGACGCCTTCGCTCTGATGACGGGCGGGGGCCAGACCATCGAGGCCGAGGACGACGCCGATGCGACGCTGGCGGACTCCGTGACCGTGACGGTCGAGTCACCCCCGCAGAAGGAGGCGGACTACAGACTGTATGACTTCCTCGGAGAGCCATTCGGTAGCTGGTGGACGCCAAGATGGACCACCTACGGAACGGATGTGATCGTGAGCGAGGGGACGAACGCGAACGTCTACATGTACTACATCGAGAACGCGGACGCCAAGACATCTGTGAACGAACTCACGCAGGCCAGCCTATACGCGCCATACAGGTACAACATCACCGCGAAGAACCTGACCGGTCTGAATGTGCACGACCCGGAGTTCTTCCCGCTGAAGGGCTCGGGTCCGGTCGCAGGAGCACAGGTTGACATGAACATCTACTTCCAGTATATGTACGATTCGTGGTACACCAGCCTCCGAAGCGACTGGAACTCCAAGACGTACTACGGATCCCTCCCCAGTCCGACCTACTACCTGTCGCAGGACGGGTACATAGTGACGACCACATACGACATAAAGATGAACAGGGAGGCTGCGCTCGAATGGCTGGGACTGCCCTTGGCCAACACCGACCCCGTGACCTGGTACGCCTCTGTCGGAGCAACCTATACCAGCGACTATGACAGTTGGTTCGTCGACCAGGGTAGCACGGTGTTTGACATTGCCTGGGGCTACGCGGACAACTACTACAACCTGAAGACCGCTACGAGGTTGGCATATGACTCGGGAACCGGCGAGGTCACCCTCCAGGTCCTGCACTTCAGCTGGGGTTACGAGGTCCTCATGACGAGATGGCTGACCGACGCCGGGGTCTCCACGAACCTTGAGCCGTATTACGAGGACTTCAACATGGACGTGTCGTACGACGAGGTGTACACGAACCTGAGCATGGACGCGGTGGCACAGTACAGCATGCACGCGGTGAAGGCCAACGGCACGGCCAGCGGGGCCGCATGGGTCTGGGAACCGTGCCACATAGACTACGCTCTGGAGGCGGACCTGCCAGGTCCGTACGTGGACCCTGACCTACCCAACGAGTACCTGCCGTACTCTGCGCTGACATACCAGAGCTGGAACGCGGGGGACAACCTCTTCGAGGAAGAGGTGAACTACGAGTACACGCCGTACTGGTTCAACCTGACCGAGGGCGAGAGGCTGATACTCGAACTCGGAGACACCGTCCTTGGATACGACGGCGTCCGCCTGGATTGGACCGACTATGCGGATGCTGAAGACGGCGACCTGACCGCGTTCGAAGCCATCGAGACGACAGGGACACTGTCCCTTGGCTACTATGTCGCCGACGGCGCTGACCTCGGCTCGATGATGGTCGGATCGGACCTGGTCATCGAAGGACCGATCTCGTTCGACAACGTGAGGCACACGCCGGACGGACCGTTGTACCACGGGGCGCCATGGATAGAGCTGAACGTCGGCTCCACCTTCGCCGCCCTGAGCTCCGGAGGTGCCGAGGACGCATCGCAGCCCGCGTCGTCCGCCTCCGTCGCCCCAGCAGCCCCCAGCGCGGCCTCGGGAGTGCTGTCGATGGCCGCGGTGGTCTGCGCGGTCATGGTGGCGGTCGCCGCCCTGGGTGCAGGACGCAAGGTGTCCGTGTAAAGGTGCAGGCGCTGGAAAACCCGAAACCTCTTACCTTCTTCTTATTCCCCCGCTGACGAGCGGATGCTGGGACGTCCAGGGCTAAGCCTGAGGGTGCCTCTCGGCCGGGAACACGACGCAGAACCTCGCGCCGAGCTCGCTCTTGCCCGGGACCCTGTCCTCGACCCATATCCTGCCGGAGAACTTGTCGGCCAGGGCCCTGCAGATGGACAGGCCGAGTCCGCTTCCCGAGATCTTCGTGTCGGGCTTGAGCCTGACGTACTTCTGGAAGAGCATGGCCTTCTTGTCGTCCGGGACGCCGTAGCCGTTGTCCGAGACGCAGACCTTCCACGCGGGGTGCTCGCGGTCGATGACCCTGTTCACCTGGACGTCTATCTCGACCTCCTCGTGCGGGTCGTACTTGACCGCGTTGGTGAGGAGGTTGACGAACAGCTCCTCCACGAGCGGGTTGGCCCTTATGTACGCCTCCTCCGGGACGTCCAGCTTTATCCCGACCCTCTTCGGTGAGGAGGTCGTTATGCCGGAGACGACCTTCCTGAGGACGTCGCTGAGGTTCACGGGGACGAACTCCTTCGAGTCCATGATGCCGATCTTGGTGAGCTTCTTCACGTTCTCTATGAGCCTCGCGTTCTCCCTGATCAGGTGCAGGGACTTCTCCAGCGAGGCCTTGGCCGGGTGGGGGAGGTCCTTCTCCTTGTACGCCATCTCGACGTAGTTCAGCGTGGCGAAGTTGTAGTTGTTTATGTCGTGGAACATGAGGTCGTTGAGCATCTCGATCTCCTTGTTCGCGTCCTGGAGCTTCGAGACCAGCTGCGCGTTCTCTAGGGCTATGGACGCCTGCTGGGCGAACAGGAGCCCCGCCTCGAGGTCGTTCTGGGTGAACACCTCGCCCCTCTCCCTGTAGAGCTCGAGCACGCCTATCACGCCCTGGGAGCCGGTGAGGGGTATCGCCAGCATCGAGTTGTGCTCGAGCGGCACCCCGGGTATGTCCGCGGACCTGGGGTCGGCGTCGACGTCGTCCACGAACTCGGCCTTCCCTGTCCGAGCCACCAGGCCGACTATGCCGTCCTCCAGGCCGCCGGCGGACTCGAGCACTATCTCGTCCGAGTAGCCTCCGACCGCGTAGACGGGCCTCACCAGCCTGTTCTGCCAGTCGACGACGTAGAACGAGAGGTCCTTGTACCTCACGACGTCCATGATGTGCGACGCGATCGCGGCGTAGATCTGCTCCGTGCTGATCGCCCTCTGGAGCTCCACGCTCGACCTCACCAGCGCCTCCTGCAGGGCGACCTTGCCCTCGAGGGACGAGAAGAGCACCATGTTGTCGATCATCCCGCCGAGCAGGTCGGCCACGGTCTGCAGGGCCTCCGCGCTGTCCCAGTCGTACTCCGCCGGCTTCGAGTCGAGCAGGTTGAGCGAGCCGAGGACCTTGCCCCTGGATGTGAGCGGCACCGCTATCATGGAGCTGACCTTGCCCACGTCGAGGAGGCCGAACTCGGTGAACAGCTTCCTGCCAGCGTCCTTCTCGACTATGATCGCCTTGCCGCCGAACCGGAGCTTCTCCACGACGCTGCCCTCGAAGGGGACCTTGCCGAGGGAGACCGCCCTGTCGGTGTGCTCTGGGTCGGGGACGAAGACCTCCACGTGCCTCCCCTTCTCCTCGGTTATGCCCGCGCAGATGGAGTCGAACTCGAGCAGCTTCTGCAGCTCGTCCGAGACCTTGAGCAGTATAGTCCTGATGTCCTTGTGGGTGCCGGCCAGCTTCGCTATCCTGTTCATTATGTCGGTCCTGAAGGCCTTCTCCCGGAGCTCGTTCTCGACGCCCTTCCTCGTGCTGATGTCCCTGGCCACGGCCGCGATGCCGACCGGGGCGCCGTCCCTCTCCCTCAGGGTGCAGGCCGTCAGGGAGACGACCAGGACCATCCCGTCGCTCCGCCTGAACTTGATCTCGTAGTCGTGGATGGGGCTGCCCTGCTCCAGGAGGGACACGAGGGCCCTCCACTCGAGGTCCCTGTCGACTACGTCCTTGGCTATGTTCCTCGAGCCCATGACGTCGTGCTTCTGGCCGAGCATGCGGGCGAAGGCTGGGTTGGAGAAGAGGATCTCGCCGGACTTGCGGCAGACGAATATGCCGTCCAGCAGTTCCGACGCCAGTAGTTCCGTGTCTAGCCTGTCAGCGCTCATCGATGCCCCACCGACTGGAACGGCCGCGCTCCAATCAGCAACTCGGACGTGCACGGGGGTGCGCGTCCACTGCACCTTAAGCGGTTGTGCCTGATAAAAAGGTTACTGGCAGGTTCGCGTCCGTGACGTTGTCCCGCCGTCGCCAGGCGGACGCCCCCTCGGACGGCAAAGGCTATCAGCAATGCGGTCGATTCACCGGTGGTGGGGAAATGGAAACCAAGATGCACAAGCTCTTCCTGACGCGCTGCGACGAGCCCCCGGAGGGGAGGATGGTCGGCTCCGCCGAATGCAGCGCATGCCCCCACGGTAGCGTCGTCGACAACAGGTCGAGGGTGCTCTGCTACGGGGCGACCAAGTTCTTCTCCGTCCCGTGCTTCTACGACATGAAGGCCTCGGCCACCGTGGCCGACTGCGAGGCCTGCAGGTACGGCACCGTGTCGGAGGACCGCATGCGGGTGTTCTGCGACAGGATCTGAGGCCCGCCCGCTTCCGCGATGATTTCCGCTCCGGCGGAACCGGGTCAACAGTATTATATAACGCCTCGGGACAATACATATGCTGGATGGGATGCGTCGATGGTGTCAGCACTAGCTTCAGGTGCCACCTTTTCTCCTGACGTAAGGCCAGGCAACGTCTACCTCGTCGAGGAGCGGAGACCCAAGTGCAGCTATGAGCTCCTCGAGCACGCCCTGTCCTCCGGTTGCGCCGGCCTCGTCCTGACACGCGACTTCCCCAAGAAGCTCCTGAGCGAGAAGGAGCTGGACAGCTGCAGGATCGTGTGGCTCACGAACCTCGTGGGCGACGGGCGCGTCAACCCGACCGCAATAGGCATCCTCATGAGCCAGATCCGTGCGTTCATCGAGTCGCAGAAGAGGACCGCGGTCCTCATCGACGGGCTCGAGTACCTCGTCTCCCTCAACACCTACGACCGCATGCTGCAGTTCATGCACCAGCTCAGGGACACGGTCGTCACCAACGATTGCGTCCTGATCGTGCCCGTGGACCCGAGGACGATGTCCGAGAGGGAGATGGCCCTGCTGGAGAGGAACCTCGAGGTCGTCGTACCGAGGCCCGAGGCCGAGATGGCCGACGAGCCGATGATCGGCCCGACCACGGGCGAGATCCGCCTCATGGACGTCGGTCCGAGGTAGCCTTTTACAGGCCAACACCGATGTAGGACCATTCAATAGGGACTTTTAAGGTTCAACCGTTCAGCAGGTCCTCGAAGAACCGACGCAGCCCGCCGACGTCCTCGGCAACCGCGAAGCTCCCCGCCTCCCTGAGCCCCTCGGCGGGCACGTCCCCGGTCAAGACCCCGATGAACGGCACCCTCGCGTTCTCGGCGCACTTCGCGTCTATCGGGTGGTCGCCGACGAAGACGGTCTCGTCCTTGTCCACCCCCAGGGCGTCCACGAGCCTCAGGTACGAGTCGGGGTAGGGCTTCGGCCTGGTGTGGGAGTTGCGGCACTCCATCGCGTCCACGAGCCCGCGCATGCCCGTCAGGGTCAGCGCCCTCTCGGCGTACTCCGCGCATCCCCTGGTTAGCACCCCCACCTTGACCCCCCTGTCCCTGAGCATCTGCAGGACCTCCTTGGCCCCGGGGAGGGCGGCGGTGCCGTCGACCTTCTCCATCTCGACCGCGTCCATTATCGTGTCGAGGTCTGCGAGCATCCTCCGGACCTCGGCCTCCGGCACCCCCCTCTCGGCCATGCGCCCCTCGAACCGGTCGAGGATCTCCACGATCGTGTCCGAGGGGTCGTACGCGCCCAGGTCGTCCCCGAACTCCCCTATCCTGCGCAGCACCAGCCCCTTGAACTTGGCGAAGTCCACCGTGGAGACGACCAACGTGTCGTCGAGGTCGAAGACGACGGCCCTCAGCCTCCTGCCGGGCCCGAGGGGGGGCCTCGCCTTGGGGGAACGGACGTCCATCACCCCGAGGAATCGCTGCGCCCCCCTTAAACCCTTTGAGCCAGACCTCTAGGGGGGATGTTATCACCGGTGATTCCCTGGGGGGAGGGTATATGAGGAGTCCATGCCCCTCGGAGTCTCAAGAGATAGGAAGAGGGAAAACAAGGATTTTCCTTCTGGCCCGGAATCAGCCACTCTCCTCCCCCCAAACCCCCCAAACGGGCCAACAACCCCCTCTTCCTTCTCCGTTCCCCCCTTTTCCTTACCCCTCCTCCGGGTTGTCCCACGGAGTTTGTTGGTGGTCGCCGAGCGAAGCGGATAAATAGGGACATACCTCTCTTTGCCCGAGGAGAGCGCACCCGGAAGGGTCGACCCAAAGGGTGCGCAGTCCATCGATCGCGGAGAGGTGTCGGGCTTGAAAGCGACCAAGAAGACTGCGGCGCCGCCTGAGGATGCGGACATCGGCCGTCTGAGGGCCGAGATACAGAAGGTCGCCAAGGAGGCGAAGGGGCAGCTGGGCCTCTACGTCAAGCACATCGAGTCCGGAAGGGAGCTCGCCATCGAGGCGGACAAGATATTCCCTCTCGCCAGCGTCTTCAAGCTGGGGGTCATGGTGGAGACCTTCAGGCAGGTCGCCGAGGGCTCCATAACCCTGGACGAGAGGATAGAGCTCGAGCCGAAGCACTACTGCATCGGCGAGGGCGTCCTGCAGTACCTCTCCCCCGGGCTGAAGCCGACCGTCGCGGACCTGCTGGCCCTGATGATCATTTCCACGGACAACACGGCATCGGAGATGCTCTGGAAGCGCATAGGCCTCCAGAGGGTCAACATGATGATGAGGGAGATCGGGCTCGCCAGGACCTCGATATACATCCCCTACCGCGAGAGCTTCCTCATGTCCATGGGCTACGGCCCCTTCAAGTCGATGACGATCCCCGAGGCCGCCAGGAAGTGGAAGGGGATGTCCGACATCGAGAGGATGAAGGCGCTGAACGAGACCGAGCGCGATTCCGCTGGCCTCTCGGTCGCGGAGTTCAGGCGCAAGTACGAGCTCATCTACGGGCACAAGGCGGAGAAGAAGTTCAAGACCCAGAGGGTCTACGACGAGGTCTTCGACAACCTCGGCACCCCCAGGGAGATAGGGATGCTCCTGGAGAAGATACTCACGAACCAGGTCGTCTCGCCGGAGGCCTGCAAGGAGATGATCGGGCTGCTGATGATGCAGAAGGACGAGACAGCCTCCTCGTACCTGCTCTCCCCCGACATCCCGGTCGCCCTGAAGTCCGGGACGACGGCGGCCTCACTCACGAACGCCGCCATCATATTCATATCATCCAGCTCGCACGTGGTCCTGTGCACGTTCTTCAAGAAGGTCGAGGAGGACAGCTTCGGGAAGGCCCTCGAGGCGGAGGCGAAGATCGCCAGGCTCGTCTACGACCACTTCTCCCGCATACGGTGAGAGGGCTCACCCCCTGTTCTTGCGCTCCCACACGGTCTCCTTGTCCCTGAGCTCCGCGGCCAGGCCGCCCCGGCGCCCCATCTCCTTGCTCGACACGCACAGGGGTGCTATCGTCACGTTGGTCCTCTGGCGGATGGCTTCGGCCGCCTCGGCCGCGGCGGCCTTCGCCTGCTCCTCGGACGCCGTGTCGTCGTAGACCACGGCGACGTCGACCTCCTCCCCAGGTCTGTGGTCGCCCCTCCCGACCGTCCCGAACAGCCTGCACTCCGACAGCCACCCGTGCTTGGCTAGGGTCTCCGCGAAGTGCCTGGCAGCGGCCTTCTGCGGGTCGGTGTCCGGGATCGACTTCAGCAGCCTGAGCTTCGCGGGGTCCTCGGTCATGGACACCGCCACTGCGTTCCCCACCCTGCGCGTCTGGAGCAGCCCTGCCCTCTTGAGCTCCTTGACCGCCCTCCACGCGGTCATCACGGGCACCTCGGACGCTCTCGCCAACTCGTTGATGGTGAACTGCCGGTCGTGGTACGCCTTAAGGGTCCTGAGGATCTCGATCCTGCCCGACTTAGCCAGTATGCTTATGAGTTCCCTCGAGAGCATGCGAATCATACCACAGTTGATATGTATATATCTGAAGTGGTATAAAACTGCGATGCATAAGCATGGCCAGTGTCGCGTTCAGGTGACGCATAAGTCCCCGTCTCGAGGCTCAATCGACTATCCGTTCGAGGACGGTGATCTCCCGCTCGGTCGCATCCACGGCGACCTTGGCGTTGAGGGGGAGGAGCCCGTTGTACTTGCCGTGGCCCGCGCAGAGGCCCCATATGGCGGGCCTGCCAGCGCCTCCGACCCTCTCCCTCACGATCTCCTCTACGCTCGGGTAGGCGCCGTCCGGCTTCAGCGTCTCGGATATCTCCCCCATGATGACGGCCCTGGCCTGCTCCAGCTTCCTGCAGAGCCTGAGCTGCGTCAGGTGGAATTCGATGTAGTAGTAGGTCTCCCTGACCTCCTCTATGAACAGGACCTTGTCCTTCGTGTCGATCTCGTACCTGCTCCCCAGGATGCCTGTCATGAGGGTCAGGTTGCCCCCGCAGAGCCTCCCCGTAGCCTTCCCGTCGTTTATGGTCATCAGCATCATGCCGCCGGGCGGGTTCTTGACCTCGTGGAGCTCCTCCTGGCCCATCATGAGCTTCACGGCCCTCTTCAGGTCGTCCGACTGGGTCTTGATGAACTCCTCGCCCTTGGACGGGTCTATGTCCACCACCGGGCCGTGGAAGGTCACCATCCCGCAGAGCTGGTTGAGCGCGGCGTGGTAGCCGGTTATGTCGCTGAACCCCATGAAGGGCTTCGGGTGGTCCCTGATCATGTCGAAGTCCAGGAGGTCCAGCACCCTCATCGACCCGTAGCCACCGGTGGCGCAGAGGACGCCGTCGACAGTGTCGTCCTCGAACGCCCAGTTGAAGTCGTGGGCACGGGCCTTGTCCTCGGCCGCGAGGGTGCCCACGGTCATGAGCTTCCTCGTGGTGTCGCCGAGCTCCACCCTGAGGCCGGCCTTCTTCAAGATGTCTATGCCCATCTTGATGCCTACGTGGTCTGGGTTGCTCGATGGCGATATTACCGCCACCTTCGAGTTCTTCTTCAACTTCGGTGGTCTCTGGACCTTCAAATCCTCGTCCCCCGACGCCCGAACGTCGAACTGGCATAAAAGCCCGTCGCGCCCCGTGCCCCCCCAGGAAACCTATATTCGGTCGCGTGGGGATTTGGAGGCTGTCTAGGGAGGAACCGATGGACAACAGCGAGATCGCCGCGGTCCTGTACGAGGTCGCGGACCTACTGGAGCTCCAGGGCGTTTCGTTCAAGCCGCAGGCCTACAGGAGGGCCGCGCGCAGCATCGAGCAGCTGGACACGCCCCTCTCCCAGCTGTCGGCCGAGGGGAGGCTGGAGGAGGTGCCGGGCGTCGGCGAGGCGCTGTCGAAGAAGATAGAGGAGATGCTCTCCACCGGCGAGCTGGGGTACCTCGACAAGCTGAGGGCCGAGGTCCCGGAGGGCCTCGTCCGCATCCTGGAGGTCCCGGACGTCGGGCCGAAGACGGCCATGCTCCTGTACAAGGAGCTTGGCATCTCCAGCGTCGAGGAGCTCAAGGAGGCGGTCCTCGCCCACCGCCTGAGGGGGATGAAGGGCTTCGGCGAGAAGACCGAGGAGCGGATACTGCAGGGCATAAGGGTGCTCGAGTCGAAGGGCGGGCGGATGCTCCTCGGGGAGGCGCTGCCCCTGGCCGAGGCCTACGTCGAATACCTGAGGTCCACCCAGTCCATCGACAGAATCAGCGTCGCGGGGAGCCTGAGGCGGGGCAGGGACACGGTCGGCGACATCGACATCCTGGTCGGGGACGACCGGCCGGCGGCCGTGATAGACGCCTTCGCGGCATACCCGTCCGTCGAGGAGGTCCTGATGAAGGGCCCCACCAAGTGCAGCGTACGCCTGGACGGCGGGCTGCAGGTCGACATCAGGGCCGTCGAGACCAGGAGCTACGGGGCGGCCCTTCAGTACTTCACGGGCTCGAAGGAGCACAACGTGTCCCTCCGGAGGATCGGGGTCGAGATGGGCCTGAAGCTGAACGAGTACGGTCTGTTCGAGCGCGACTCGGACCGGATGGTGGCTAGCTCGACGGAGGAGGAGGTGTACTCCGCGCTCGGGCTCGCCTACATCCCGCCGGAGATCAGGGAGAACTCGGGGGAGATCGAGGCGGCGAGGGAGGGGAGGCTGCCTGAGCTGGTCAGCCTCGGGCAGGTGAGGGGGGACCTGCACGTCCACACGGACTGGAGTGACGGCTCCGACACCATCGGCGCCGTGGTCGCGGAGGCGGAGAGGCTGGGGTACGAGTATGTCGCCATCACGGACCACACCCAGAGCCTGAGGATCGCGAACGGCCTGACCCCGGAGAGGCTCAGGCGGCAGGTCGACGCGGTGAGGAAGGCCGAGGGCGCGGCCGGGGGCATGAGGGTCCTCGCGGGCTCGGAGGTGGACATCAAGGCCGACGGCTCATTGGACATGCCGGCAACCGTGCTGAAGGACCTGGACATCGTCGTCGCGTCTGTCCACTCCCGGTTCAAGATGGAGAGGGCCGAGATGACCCGGAGGGTGGTGGCCGCGGTCTCGTCGGGCCAGATAGACGTCCTGGGCCACCCCACGGGGAGGCTCATCGGGCAGAGGAGCCCCTACGACATCGACCTCCAGGCGGTGCTGGACGCCGCCGCGGAGCACGGGGTCTGCATGGAGGTGAACTGCTTCCCGGACCGGCTCGACCTGAGGGACGTGGACTGCAGGGCCGCCGGGGCGAAGGGGGTCCGCGTCTCCCTCGGCAGCGACTCCCACAGGACCGGGCACATGGGGTTCATAAGGCTGGGAGTGATAACGGCTAGGCGCGGTTGGCTCGGGCCGGGGGACGTGCTCAACACCATGGACGCGTCCCGGCTGGCGGGGCACCTCTCCGGGAGGAGGCCTTGAGGATGGACAGGCAGAGCGCGGAGTCGAGGATCAGGGAGCTCGTCCAGACGATTTCCCACCACGACGTGATGTACTACGTCGAGGACAGCCCCGAGGTCACCGACCGCGAGTACGACCGGCTCATGAGCGAGCTGAAGGCGCTCGAGGCGGAGCACCCCGACCTCGTCCTGCCGGACTCGCCGACCCAGAGGGTGTCGGGGAGGGCGCTGGAAGAGTTCCCGCAGGTGGAGCACAAGGCCGCCATGCTGAGCCTGGACAACTGCTACTCACCGGAGGAGCTCAAGGAGTTCGACTCGCGGGTCAGGAAGTGGCTGGGCGACGAGCGCTTGGACTACGTCGTCGAGCCGAAGATCGACGGGCTCGGCATAGCCCTCCTGTACGTGGACGGCGCCCTTGTCCGGGGCGCCACCAGGGGCGACGGGCGTGTCGGCGAGGACGTCACCTCCAACATCAAGACGATCAGGAGCATCCCTCTGAGGCTGAGGCCGGAGGGGGGCCTGCGCACGGTCGAGGTGAGGGGCGAGGTGTACATTCCGTCCAGCGGCCTCGAGGTGCTGAACAGGGAGCGCGAGGCCGAGGGGGAACCGCTGTTCGCGAACACGAGGAACGCCGCCGCGGGGTCCATAAGGCAGCTGGACCCCAGGGTCGCAGCTTCGAGGCCCCTCGAGGCGTACTTCTACACCCTCAGCTACTCCGAGGACGCGATGCCCGGGACGCACCACGGTTGCCTCGACGCGATGAAGGCGTCGGGGCTGAGGGTCAGCCCCCACACACGCGTGTTCGGCTCCATGGACGAGGTGCTCGGGCACATAGCCATGTGGGAGTCGAAGCGCGACGGGCTCGGCTACGACATCGACGGGATGGTCGTCAAGGTCGACTCGATGGCGCAGCAGCAGCGGCTGGGCCACACGGCCAAGAACCCGCGCTGGGCTGTCGCTTACAAGTACCCGCCGAAGCAGGCGGTCACCAGGCTCCTGGACGTCGTCTTCCAGGTCGGCAGGACCGGCGCCCTCACACCGGTGGCGCAGCTGGAGCCGGTCGAGATAGGCGGGGTGGTGGTCTCGCGCGCGACCCTCCACAACGAGGACGAGGTGAGGCGCAGGGGCATCATGATCGGGGACATGGTCCTCATCGAGCGCGCTGGAGAGGTCATCCCCCAGGTGGTGCGTCCGGTCGTCGAGCGGCGCACCGGTGAGGAGAGGGAGGTAGCGGTGCCCACGACCTGCCCGGCGTGCGGCTCCAACGCCGTCCGCGAGGAGGGGGAGGCCGTCAGGAGGTGCGTCAACGCCTCCTGCCCAGCCCAGGTGAAGGAGCGCCTCGCCCACTTCTGCTCCAGGGACGCGATGGACATCGAGGGGGTCGGGCCGGCCCTGATCGACCAGCTGGTGGACAAGGGGCTCGTCAAGGACGCATCCGACCTCTACCGCCTGGGCCAGGAGGACCTGCTCACCCTCGAGGGCGTGGCCGAGAAGTCCGCGCGGAACATCCTGGATGCCGTGGAGGCCTCGCGGCGCAGGGACTTCGGGAGGGTCGTCCACGCGCTCGGGATGAGGCACGTGGGGCGGACGACGGCCGCCCTGCTCGCGGAGCGGTTCGGGAGCATGGACTCGCTGATGTCCGCCACGGAGGAGGACCTGTCCAGGGTCGAGGGGGTCGGGCAGGTCGTCGCGGAGGCCGTGAGGGACTTCATGGCGGACGAGGGCAACAGGGTGCTCCTCGGCCGGCTCCGGGAGGCAGGCGTGAGCATGGAGGGCGCGAGGCGGGTGGATGGCCCCCTCAGCGGCAAGACGTTCCTCTTCACCGGCGAGATGAAGTCCATGTCCAGGTCGGAGGCATCGGCCCTCGTGGAGTCCCTCGGCGGCAGGGTCGGCTCGTCCGTGACCAAGGGCATCGACTACGTGGTCGCGGGACAGGACCCTGGGTCGAAGCTGGAGAAGGCCAGGAAGATGAACAAGGCCGTCCTGGACGAGGACGCGTTCCTCGGGCTCGTCGGCAGGCGCTGACCCGGCTTCTCTTGCACCTTCTGATAGCGGGGGGGCGCCATTCAAATACCCGCCCGTGACAAATCATTATGTGCAGAACTAGCACCAGGGAGTGCGAACTAGATGCACAAGGATATCGAACGGGAGACCACCAAGTCCCGGTTCACGGAAGAACTCCGCCAGGGCGGCCAGTCCTCCGACGGCACCAGGAGGCGCCTGCAGAGGATCGTCCGCGACCCCGGGATGAGGATACGGGACGTGTCCGAGGAGGCGCCGCCTATGGCGCCACAGCCCGTGGTCCAGGGGAAGCCTTCGCAGCTCTCGCCCGAACTGGTCAACCCCGCTGCGGCGGCCCAGGATGCTGGTGTGCAGTTCCAGTGCACCGAGTGCGACATGATGGTCAGGGAATCGGACCCGTACTGCCCGTTCTGCGGTGCGATCTTCGCCGACGGGCCGCTCTCGGACCCGGAAGAGGAGGTGGAGGCGGCAGAGGCGCCCGAGCCACCGAAACCCTCGAGGCCGCTGGAGCGTGAGGAGCACGTCAGGCCCGGGAAGTTCGACGTGTTCGGGATGATCAACTCCAGGGGGAGGGCGCGCGACCTCCTGTACCAGGAGGCCATGAAGGGCTTCGCGGGCTCTGCCAGGCTGCTCGAGGAGATCGAGCACCAGATCTCGGACGTGAGCTCCCTGGGCACAGACACCACGAGGCCGCGCCGGCTCATGAGCAGCGCCTGGGAGGCGTGCCGGGACGGCGACTGGACCCTGGTCTCGGCCCTCGCCCGGCAGACTGAGGATGCGATGGCGCCCAACATACCCGCCCTGGTCAGGTCCGAGCTCGCGAAGGCGAGGGAGCACCTGATGGACGCTAAGCTGGCCGGGCGCGACGCGTCCGAGTACCTCCTCCGCATGAAGGCCGCCATGCACTGCCTGAAGGCCGGCGACGACGACGAGGCCCTGAGAATCACCAAGGAGCTCATGGACCTCCTGAGGGAGGACTCGGTCTCGTGGCGCGAGGGCAGGCCGTCGGTCCCCAAGAGCCCGCTCCGTTCTGGGACCTGAGCACGGGGGCAAAGGGTTCTTATCATCGGAGACTCGTTGAGTCAATGATGTCCTCGGACCTCACGACCATGGATGTCTCTGGGTGGGACATCCTGAAGAAGGCGCTGAACCAGCGCGTCGTCGTGGTGCGTTCGTCGCTCGTCCCGAGCAACAGGAACAGGGTCTGGTTCGTCGAGACGGACGTGAGGCCCGTCGTGGTGAAACGGTCCCTCTCCGGGCTGTCCTCGGTCGAGTTCGAGACGATGCTCCTCGCGAAGAAGGCCGGACTGTCCGTGCCGTACCCCCTTTACATGGACAGGAACTACCTCGTGACCGAGTTCATATCGGGCGACTCCTGCGACATGCTCGTGAACGCGCTGTTCAGCACGGGGGCCGCCGAGGGCATCGGGCGCTGGCTGGGGGCGTTCCACGAGTCCATGGAGAGCTTCGGGAAGCCGCTGGCCATGTCCGACGCGGTCCTGGAGAACTTCGTCATGCACGAGGGCGAGGTGTTCGGGGTGGACCTCGAGGACACGAAGCCCGGTGACCCGATGGACGACCTGGGACAGATGGCCTCGTCGATACTCGGCAACGAGCCCTTCTTCACCCCGGTGAAGTTCGACCTGTGCTTCAACCTGCTCGAGGCATACGAGCAGCGCACGGGCATAGAGGCCAGGGAGAGCGTCAGGCCATACGTCGTGAAGCACCTCCGCCGGTCGGTGAGGGCGAGGCCCCTGTACAGGAGGCCCTTCGAACAGGTCGCGAGGGCACTTGAGAAAGGGTGGCCGGACCTGGCCTGATCACTGGTCCTTCTGTTCAGCGGGGGCCGCGGCCGCCGCCGCGCCCTCCTCGTCGGGCCTGCGCTTGCTGCGGGCGCGGATCTCCTCGAGCCTCTTAGTGATGTCGGACAGGGAGTCGACCTGCTCCTTCTGGACCTGCCGCCGCCTCTCTATGTGCTCGCGCATCTTGTCTATCTTGTCCTTCTCCAGGGCGAGCTTGTCCATCTCCTCGGCCACGCTCTCCCGGCGCCTGTCCATCTCCGCCATCTTCTCGTCGAAGGCGGTCTCGCGCGCCTCCAGGTCGCTCTGGGCCTTGGTCAGGGCCTCGAACTTCGCCCGCAGCTCCTGGTCCCGCGCGTCCGCCTCCGCCTGCTTGGCGGCCGCGTGCCTCCTCTCGGCGTCCAGGCGCGACATCTCCTCGTCCAGCTTGGTCCTGGTGGAGGCAATCTCGTCGTGCAGGGCCCGGTCGCGCTCGGACAACGCCCTGACCCTCTCCTCCAGCTCATCCTTGGCGGCGTCGTTCGCCGCCTTCGCCTTCTCGACGCGCTCCTCCTTGGCGAGGATGGCCTTCTCCCTCTCCTCGAAGGTCGCCCCCTGCTCTGCGAGGGCAGCGCCCCTCTTGTCCAGGTCCTTCCGGGCGGCCTCCAGTTCGGCCTTGAGCCCGGCCAGGCCGTGCGCCTGCTCGTCGAGCCTTGCCCCGAGCTCCGTGAGCTCCCCATCCTTGGCCTGGAGGGCCTGCTCCTTCGCGGCGGTGGCGGCCTCGCGCTCCATGACCGTCTGCACGGCCTGCTCCTGGTTGGCGAGCGCCTCCGCGAGCGCGGTCTCGCGCTTCTGGACATCCTTCTGCCGCTTGTCAAGTTCCCTGTAGAGCGCCTCGACCTTCCGCTCGGACTCGGCGAGCGTGGCCTCGCGCCCGGCATAGGTCCTCTCGCGCTCGTCGGCTGCGGCGGTGCGCTTCTGGAGGTCGTCGTTCTCGCGGCCGATCTTCGCGATCAGTGCGGACAGCTCCGCCTGCTGCGCCTCGGCGTTGGCGTTGACCTCGGCGCGCCTGCGCTCGAGATCCTCGCTCTCAGCGGCGAGGGCCTTCTCGCGGTCGTCCAGCTCCTTGATCGTGACGGACATGCCCTTGGCCCTCTCCTCCAGCTCCTTGCTCTGCCGCTCCAGCTCGGCAAGGGCGGCCTGCATGTCCTTCTGCTTGTCCCTGAGGTCCGCCTCCATGGACGCGGTGCGCTCCTCGCGCCCCTTCAGCTCCTGCTCGATGGTGTCGAGCTCGGACCTGACCGCGTCCCGCTCCGTCTCGAACGCCGACCTCTCGGCCTCGAGCGCGGCCGTGGCCTCATCGAGGCCCTTCCTCTTGGCCTCCAGCTGGCCCTGGGTCTCGTTGAGGTCGTTCTCCCAGGCCTCCACGTCCGCCCGGTCGGAGTCGAGCTGCTTCCTGTCCTCCTCCAGGGTGGCGAGCCTGGCCTTGGTCTCCTCGACCTCCCTCTCCCAGGCGGCCTTGTCGCTCCTGAACTTCTCCAGGTCGGCAGCGTGCCTCTCCTCGTTCTGGGCCAGGTCCCGCCTCTGCTGGACGAGCTTGGCGTACCCTGCCTCGTACTCCGAGACGGACGTCGCCAGTCCCTCCTGGAGGTTCCTCACGAGCGTGCGCTTGGCGTCCGTCGCGGCCTCGAACGCCTGCTTGTTCCTGTTGAGGCTCTGCTCCCTCTCGAGCAGCAGCGTGACCCTCTCGTTGATCTGGCTGTGCCGGTCAGACACCTCGGCCTCGAAGTCCTCGAGCTCCTTCTGCCATTCCTCGGTGTCCTGCCTCAGCTTGTCGAGCTCGTTCCGGAGCTTCTCGAGCTCGGCGGCCTCCTGCGTGTGGGAGACCTTCTCCTCCTCCATCTCCTTGACGGCCTCCTTGGTCCGCTCCTGCTCCTGCCTGGCCCTCTCAGCCGCCTCCTCGGCGGCGGCGATCCTGGCCGCGAGGGCGGAGTCGAAGCTGGCCTCGACCGATGCTATCATCTCCTTGACGAACTCGACGTCCTCGTCCTCGACGACGTCCTTCCCCACGAGGAGCATGTGCATCCTCTTGCCCCGGACGACGGTGCCGACCATCTTGTCGACCTCGAACGCGCCGAGCATCGCGAGGTCCCCCTTCCCGGCGGTGGCCCGCTTGACCTCATCGTAGCTGACCTCCCCCTTCGGGTTGAAGACGAACTCCTTGAGCAGGCGGCCGTCGGGCTCTACCAGGAAACCCTTGAATACCTTCTTGCCGAACATCAGGACCACTTCCGACCGGGGGGCGTCGTGACCTAGTGATTGACCGTGCTCGCCCGGGGACTTCCTCCGGACGCCACTAGCATGACTGGATGGTTGCAGTTGTTATTGGGTAGCCTGATGATAACCTTTTCTCTGCGCACGCGGGCGGCTATGGCTCGAATCTGCGCAGCAGGGAGGCGTTGGTGACGACCGATATCGAGCTGAAGGCCATGGCCCCCGCGGCGATCATGGGGCTGAGCAGCCACTCGGTGAAGGGGTACAGGACCCCCGCCGCTATGGGGATGGACGCGGTGTTGTAGAACAGTGCCCAGAAGAGGTTCTCCCTGATCTTCCTGAAGGTCCTGCGGCTGAGCCTTATCGCCGTGGGCACCCCCTTCAGGTCGCCCCCGACCAGGACGATGTTACCCGACTCGAGGGCTATGTCAGTGCCGCTCCCCAGCGCTATGCCTATGTCCGCCTGGGCCAGCGCGGGCGCGTCGTTCATCCCGTCGCCGACCATGGCCACGACCTCCCCCGCCTCCTGGAACGCCTTGACGGCGCCCGCCTTGTCGGCCGGTAGCACCTGCGCACGGAACTCCGGGATGCCCGCCTCGCCGGATATGGCCCTGGCGGTCCTCTCGTTGTCCCCGGTCATCATCACCACCTTGAGGCCCATCCCGAGGAGGTCTGAGACGGCCTCACGGGCCCCCTGCTTGAGGGTGTCCGCCACGCCTATCAGCCCCATGAGCGCCCCGTCGGACACGCACGCCATGACGGTCATGCCCTGGTCCTGCATCGACTCCATCTCCGCCCCCAGTGGGCCCAACGGAACGCCGAGCCTGTCCAGCATCCTGGCGTTCCCGACCGAGACCTCCTTCCCCCCGACCCGGGAGGTCACCCCCTCGCCGGGGAAGACGGTGGATGATTCCGGGGCCGCCAGGGTTAGGCCCGCCGCCTCTGCGGCCGCGAGGACGGCCCTCGAGAGCACGTGCTCGGACCCCCTCTCGGCGCTCCCGGCGACCGAGAGCAGCTCCTCCTCGGTCTTGGCCGCGCCCAGGCGGGTCGCGACCACCTTGGGCTCGCCCTCCGTGAGGGTCCCGGTCTTGTCCAGTATCACCGTCGTCAGGCTCCTCGCCCTCTCGAGGGCGGCGGCGTCCTTGATGAGCACGCCCAGCTGGGCCCCGCGCCCGGTCCCCACGACGATCGCGGTCGGGGTCGCGAGGCCGAGGGCGCACGGGCACGCGATTACCAGCACGGCCACGAAGGTCGTCAGGGAGAAGGTGAGCGCGTCGCCCACGTCCCACAGGGTCGAGCCCACGAAGTACCAGAACAGGAATGTCGCGGTGCTCACGGCCAGGACGGCAGGGACGAAGTACCCCGCCACCGTGTCGGCGAACCTCTCGATGGGGGCCTTGGTGCTCTGGGCGTCCTCGACGAGCTTGACGATCTGGGCGAGCGTGGTGTTCCTGCCGACCCTGGTGGCCTTGACGGTGAGCAGCCCCGACAGGTTCACGGTCCCCCCCGTCACCTCGGCGCCCTGTGCCTTCTCCTGGGGGATCGACTCGCCCGTGACGAGCGACTCGTCCACGGTCGACACGCCCCCTACGACCTCCCCGTCGACCGGGAGCCGCTCGCCCGGCCGCACGACGACGACGTCCCCCTCGACGAGTTGGTCCACGTCCACGGTCCTCTCGGCGCCATCGGACACGAGGGTGGCCGTCGGGGGCTGGAGGTCCATGAGCCTGAGTATGGCCTCCGAGGTGGCGCCGCGCGACCTCAGCTCCAGGTACTTCCCGGCGAGGACGAGCGTTATTATGACTGCGGAGGTGTCGAAGTACACCTCGTGAGTGCCCATCTGGCCGGGGAACAGGGTGACCGCGAGGCTGTACAGGAAGGCCGCGGAGGTGCCAATGACAACCAGCGTGTCCATGTTCGCCCTGCGGTTCCTGAGGGCCCGGGCCGCGCCCTTGTAGTACCTCATCCCGGCGTAGAACTGCACCGGGACGGTCAGGGCGAGGAGGACGTAGTTCCTGGCGTGTTCGGACAGCAGGCCTTCCGGCCAGAACATGTGCGTCATTGAGATGACGGCCACGGGGACGGCGAACGCGAGGGCGACGGCCAGGTCTCGCAGGCCTTCGCGGAGCTCCTGTTCCCTCGCTATCTTCTCGGCGAGGACCCCCTCGACCTCGAGCACCGTGTACCCGGACCTCTCCACGGCGGCCCTCAGCTGCGCCGGGGTCGCCGCAGACGAATCATAGTGGACAGTGGCCCTGCCGAGGGCGAAGTTGACGTTCGCGTCGGCCACTCCCGGGACCGCCTTCAGCGCGTCGCTCACGGTGGCGGAGCAAGTGGCGCAGTGCATCCCCCCGACCGTCATGGTCAGTTCGTCCTTCGCGACCTCGTAGCCGGCGGACCGGACAGCGTCCTCGATCTGCTGCAGGGAGGCGCGCCCAGGGTCGTAGCTCATGACCGCCTTCTCGGTGGCCAGGTTGACAGCGGGGTCGAAGACGCCGTCGACCTCGCTCAGGGACTTGCGCACCGCGTCCGCGCATGTGGCGCAGTGCATCCCCCTTATCCTGACCGTGGCCTCGCGCCTTCCCTTCCGCCTCTCCAAGCTCGTCTCCTCCGGCTGTCCCCAGCCCACCTACGGCTTCACACGGTTTATCTGTTGCGCCTGTCGCCGCCCGGGCAGGGTCCGGAGGGCCCCGGGCCGTGGGCTCGGCCCGGTCCCGGAAAGTGTATCAAAAAAGGCGATACTTGAATGTCATCATGAACGGGATTATCCTATATCCGGCATCACATGCGACGGGCTTCTTACTCTGCGGGAACGACTCGTCGGCGGAGCGGCGTGGGCTCGTCCCCTCGCTCCTCGTCCTGCTGTCCGCCCTGATCCCCGTGGTTTCGCTTATGGGCCTCATGGATGACATGACCTGTGACCACAGTAGTAAGTGCGTGCGGTCAAAGGTGGCCGCCCGGCGGCCACGTCCCATCCGTTAAGTATCCTCTCCGCCGTTGCGGTGCTGGGAGGCTGGGTCTGTGGCCAAGGTGCGGGTCAGGTTCTTCGCGACCTTCAGGGAGGCGGCGGGGTGCCCGGAGGCGGATGCGGACGCGGACGACGTCGCCGGGCTCCTAGGTGCCCTCTCGTCCAGGTACGGCGAGGACTTCGCCAGGCTCGTGCGTGGCGGCGCGGCCGAGGGCTTCGTCGTGCTGGTCAACGGCAGGAACACGGGTCAGCTGCAGGGGCCCGGGACCGCCCTGGCGGACGGGGACGAGGTCTCCCTCTTCCCGCCGGTGTCTGGCGGCTGACGTGCCCACGGGGCACCGGGTAATCTTTATATCGGGCCAGGCCATAACCGCGGCTCAGGGCCCTAAATGGCGAGCGAACCCAAGTCGCGGGTGGAGAGAGACCCGCTCAAGACCACCATCACAGTCCTGACAGTCCTCCTCGTGCTCACGGTCGGACTCATAGGCTATGTCATCTACGACAACTCCCTCAGGAGCGATTCGGTCTCCAGGGTGGTTGAGGACGGCAGCACCGTGCTGATGAACTACATCGGCATGTTCGAGGACGGCCGGGTGTTCGACACGAGCGTCTACGACGTCGCGGTCAACGACGCCCTCTACCCGAAGTCCTTCACCTTCTCCATGCGGGAGGAGACCAGCTACAGCCCGTTCGAGATGACCGCTGGCCTCTACGGCGAGTCCGGCGGGACGATCAAAGGCTTCGCGCTGGGCGTGATCGGCATGGAGCTCAACGAGAAGGGCATCATCGTTGTGGCCCCCGAGGACGGGTACGCGGTCGACCCGACGATGCTCGAGACCCACGACCTCCTCGAGGTGGTCCCGGTCGTGGAGACCATGACCGAGTCGGAGTACACATCGCTCTTCAAGACGACGCCGACGCTGATGACGCTGGTCCCCCACTACAAGTGGGGCTGGGACGTGCTCGTGGTCCAGGTCGAGTCGGGGTATGTCACCATAAAGAACATCCCGACGGTCGGCGAGGTCGTCACCCCCTACGGGGACCAGGACGACCCGGACTTCCCCATGGGCTGGGACTGCGTCGTGGAGACGTACGACGCCGCGGCGGACGGCGGCACGGGCCGCATAGCGGTCAGGCACCTGCTGACGGAGGCCGACACATACCAGCGCGAGGGGGAGGACCACACCGGGGTGTCCTTCGTCCTGTCGGACGTGGACGAGGACGCTGGCACCTTCACGATACACAAGATCGACTCGGCGTCGGGCTACAACGGCGAGATCAGCGGCCGGACCCTCCTGTTCGAGGTCACGATCATCAACATCACGTAGGCCCTTCGGACGAGTCCTCCTCGCCTACGAGCCTCTCCGAGACCTTCCTGACCTGTCGGTCTATCTTCATGAGGACCTTCTCGTTGCTGGCCAGCATGGTGGCGCCGACCGCGAGCACGAACCCGCCGAACACGTCGGCGAGCCAGTGGACGCCCAGGTAGAGCACGGCGAAGACGATGCCCACCACGGACGCCGCCAGGAAATAGACGTAGCCGCGCCTGCCCCACCCGGCGGAACCGAGGACCAGCATGGTCGTGAGGACGATGCTGACATGTCCGCTGGGGAAGTCGTTGTTCAGCGGGTCGACGCTCGTCACGACCCTCCCCCAGTTGGTGTTGATGTACAGGAGGGGGGTGAGGCCCGAGTCGGCGTAGAACCCCGTCACGGTCACGGGGAAGAATATGTAGAAGGGGATGAGCACAGCGTAGTTCAGCAGCATCGCCACGGAGTACCTCCTGATGGTGACCCTGTCGTCCAGGCACAGGAGCAGGATCGGGGTGAAGTAGAGGATGAAGGTGAACACCCAGACATACACCACGATGGAGAAGTCGACGAGGATCTGGTAGTCGAGCCTGTCCTGGAGGACCCTTATCGCGTTCCCGCTTATGCTGAATATCCAGTTGGTGTAGATGACCTCCTGAGTGGCCTCCTCCGGGCTGGTGAAGGCGCTCTCTATCCGTGAGATCAGGGGGAGGGATGCCAGGAGGACCACGTAGCCCAGGTTGTACTTCGCGGATGCGAGAGCCTTGCGCCACCAGAGGTCCCTCCACCCGACGAAGAGGAGGAGCGCGGCGAATATGCCGGCCACCATGGACAGCGCGTAGGCTGCTATGAACAGCGGGTATGAGAGCGGCATTTCCACCTGCGAATGCCATCAAGGCCTGCGTAGAAAAACCTTTGGAGGTTCAGGCCTTCCTCGACCAGAACTTCCAGCTGGTGTCGCGGGCCAGGACCTCCTCGGCGAGGGCGTATGTCTCCAGGAGCTTCGTCGTGCACACCTCCACCGAGTAGTCCCTCGCCGACGCGACCGCGTTCAGCTTCATCGAGTCGGCCCTGGCCAGGCACCTCCTCATGCCCTCGGCGCAGGAGTCCTCCTCGAACAGGCAGCCGTTCTTGCCCTCCTGGATGAACTCGGGTATCGCCCTGCACCTGATCCCGGCGACGGGGGTGCCTGACGCCAGCGCCTCGAGGACCACCAGCCCCTGGGTCTCGAAGGTGGAGGCGAGGACGAGGATGTCGCAGGTCGCATAGGCCTTCTCCAGGTCCCCGTCCGAGAGGAACCCTGCGAACACGACCCTGTCCGCGACCCCGAGGCTCTGGGCCATGGCCCTGTAGTGGTCGTACGCCGGCCCCTTGCCGGCCACGAGCAGGCGGAGGTCCGGCTCCTCCTTCCTCAGGCGCACCATCGCCCTGAGGACGATGTCCAGCCTCTTCTCCATGGAGAGCCTCCCCACGTGCAGGGCGACCCTGTGCCCATCCAGGCCGAACTGCTCGAGGAACTTGCGGTCGTAGTTCTTGGGGGAGAACCTCGCCAGGTCGACGCCGGTGGGCACGACCTCGCAGGCGTTCATCCTCACGCCGTTGGCCAGCAGCTCCTCCTTGATGGGCGCCGACGGGGCTATGACCACCTCGGACCTCCTCATCATGTTGCGGAGGTAGATCCAGACGGACGGCACGAGGACGTCGTCCCTCATCGGCAGGAAGGAGTAGTACTTCACGGCCTCGTTGGCCATCGTATGGAATGTGATCAGGTGGGGTATCTCCAAGGCCCTCGCGGCGGTGAGGCTCAGTATGGCCATGGACGCGACCCCGTGGCAGTGCAGGATGTCGGCCTTCTCCCTCCGTATGGCCTCCATCATCGTCGGGGCCGCCCAGACGATCCTGTACCCCTTGTACGACCTGAACTCGACCGAGGGGAAGTAGTAGACCTTGCGGGGATAGTCCGGCCTCTCGGGGGTGTCGGGCGCGAACACCACGACCTCGTGCCCCTTGGCCTCCAGCCCCTTTATCTGGGTCTCCATCGAGACGATGGCGCCGTCCACCGTGGGGTAGAACGAGTCTGTGAACATCGCCACCTTCAGGGTCTCACCCTCTCGTCCTTCCGGCGGCGATCCTCTTGAGCTTGGAGAGCACCTCTTGCGGGGAACGCCCGAGGAGCCTGATCATGGGTTCCTTGCCCACCCCTCCCCTGTCGAATATCACGTCGGGGACGCTCCCGCGCCTGTCGATGGCGTCGAGGACCCCCCAGGTCATGGAGGAGACGCCCCTCGGCTCCCTGGCCCTGTCGAAGGAGGCGACGGAGAGCTTGGCCTTCCTGCACAGCGCCAGGTTGTCCCCCGAGTACTTGATGTTCAGCGCGCACCTGGCCTCCGGGTCCCTCGAGGACGCCGCGAGCACTATCCTCGCCACGTGCTTCGACGCGCCGAACCTCGCGCAGCCTATCCTCCTCGCCCTCGTCCCGCACCTCACTATCCTGCCGTCGAAGGCCGCGACCTCGTCCGGCCCCAGCGCCCCCAGCACCCCGTAGCCCATGTTGGTGCCCACCTCTGGCAGGAGCGACGCGTCCATCGTCTCCTCGAGCAGGGACGCGGCCTCCTCCAGCTCCTGGAGCATCGCCGCCTTCTGCGCCTCTATCCTCAGCACCGCCAGCGGGTTCGCGCAGGGCACGCCCATGCCGACGTACTCCCTCGCGAGCACAGCCTTGAATATCATCGATTTCGAGGTGCGGACCGCCTCCTCCATGTCGAGCCCCAGGGCGAGGTTGCCCGCGATCAGGGACGCCAGCGTGCAGCCCGTCCCGTGGACCTCGACGTCCAGCTTGGGGGACGCGACCTTGACGACCTTGTTGTCCCAGCAGAGGTAGTCCGCGGCCTCGGACCCCTTCAGGTGCCCGCCCTTGACGAGGACCGCGTCCGGGCCCAGCTCCATTATCCTCCGTGCGGCCCTCTTCGCGCTCCTCCCGTCCCTCACCTCGATGCCCGAGAGGCGCTCCGCCTCCGCCAGGTTCGGGGTCACGAGGGCGCTCATGGGGAGCAGCCTGGAGACCAGGGCCTCGACGAACCCCTCCACGTGCAGCTCGCTGCCGGTCGTGGCCGCCATGACCGGGTCCACCACTATCGGCGCCCCGACCCCCTTCAGTTGGGTGCTCACGACCTTGACGATCTCGGCGCTGTAGAGCATCCCGGTCTTGACGGCGCCGAGCTTCACGTCCTCCAGCACCGACCTGAGCTGGCTCGCGACGCCCTCCGGTGGCACGGGGAAGATCGCCGACACCCCCCTGGTGTTCTGCGACGTGACGCATGTGACTACGGAGCAGCCGTGGACACCAAGCGCCTCGAACGCCTTCAGGTCCGCCTGGAGCCCGGCGCCCCCCACTGAGTCTGAGCCGGCGACTGTGAGCGCGTTGGCCATCGGCGGCATCATGGCATACTGCCGATAAATCACTTGTGCCAAGGCCCCCGGGCCGACCACTGGTAGCGCACCACCGTTATATACACGATATCGCATCAGAACCGCCTGATGAAGGCTGAGTCCGGCCACATAGTGTTCAAGGGCAAGTTCAAGTGGAAGGACCTGAAGGGTTCCTTCGAGGAGGTCCTGAAGGCCTTCCTCCAGGAGACGGACCAGGTCCCCGACGAGGAGGACATCTTCCAGATGTTCCTCAGGGTCAACATGATGGACATCGAGAAGAACAGGAAGCCCGAGGGTTTCAACCGGCGCGGCCGCCTGAGGATGGTCTTCCCGAACAACCCCGAACGCAAGGAGATGTACATCAGGTCGGAGACCAAGACGGCCGAGGTCGTCAGGGTCACCGAGAAGGTCAGCAGGATGCTCAAGAAGGCCGGCGTCCCCCACACCGTGGAGTGGGACCAGCTGAAGCACCTCCAGCAGACCTGAGGGCGCGCCGGACATCACGTCTTCCAGAGTCGCTGCTCACATGGACGTCAAGAAGCGCGTGGAGTCGGCTGTCGCGGAGAGCTCTTCCCTGGACGGGATGAGGCGTTCTTTCAAGACCATCAAGGACCGGCAGAGGGAGAACTCCGCGCGCGTCGCGGACCTCGAGGAGCGCAAGGAGCGCCTGAGGGCCGTGAAGGAGCGTTCCGTGGGGGACAGGGCCCTCCTCGAGCAGGCCCTGGCCACCCTCAGGGAGAACGGGTTCAGGGTGGTGCTCGCCAAGACGCGCGAGGCCGCACTCAGGGCGATCAGGGAGGAGGTCAGGGGCTACGACCTCGTGGTCAAGTCGAAGTCCAACGTGACCAAGGACCTCCACCTGGCCGAGCACCTGGGCCGCGAGGGCGTGGAGGTGGTGGAGACGGACCTCGGCGACAGGATCATACAGCTGGCAGGATGTCCCGCCGCGCACCCGACCGGCCCCGCGTGCCACATGACCAGGCAGGAGATCGCCGCCCTGTTCACCGGACACTTCGGCCGCGAGGTCAGCGACGACCCCATGGAGCTCACGTCGGTCATGAGGGACGAGATCGCATCGTACCTGGACAGGGCGAAGGTGGGCATCACGGGCGCGAACGCCATCACCGCGTCCGAGGGGGCCGTCGTCATAGTCCACAACGAGGGCAACGCGGCCAAGTGCGCCATGCTTCCCGACAGGCACATAGTCGTCACCACTCCGGACAAGGTCGTCCCGACCCTCGAGGACGCGATGGGCGTGGTCAAGCTCCAGACGTACCTCTCCACTGGCAAGGTCCTCAGCTCGTTCATCAACGTCATAACCGGGCCGAGCTACACCGCTGACATCGAGAAGAAGGTCTACAAGGGGATGCACGGGCCGAAGGACGTCGTCATAGTCCTGGTCGACGACGGCAGGCTGGCGGCGGAGGACAGGGAGCCGCAGTACTGCATCGGGTGCGGCATGTGCCTCCTCGAGTGCCCGGTCTACAACGCGGTCGGCCCGGTCTTCGGCACGTCGGGGCACATGGGCGGGCACGGGGCGTACCTCAGCGGCTCGCTCGGCCGGTTGGACGAGTCCGTGGACGCGGGCCTCTACCTGTGCGCTGAGTGCGGGGCCTGCACGGAGGTGTGTCCCTCGAGGATCGACACCAAGCGCGGCGTGGGCGCCCTCAGGGCCGCGAGCCGGGGAGAGGGCCTGGGCATTCTGCCCGAGCATGACGAGGTCGTCGCGAGCATCAGGAACTACGACAACCCGTGGAAGGTCCCGAGGGCGCAGAAGGCCAAGTGGGCCAGAGGCCTCGGCGTCAGGCCGAAGGGGGATGTCCTCTACTTCGCGGGCTGCTCCACCTCGCTCCTGTCCCCCGAGACGGGCGCGAAGATGGTCGACCTCCTGAGGGCCTCGGGAGCGGAGCCAGCATACCTCGGTCAGTCGGAGAAGTGCTGCGGGTCGGTCGCGAGGAAGATCGGGGAGGCGCGGCTGGCCAGGGAGAAGGCCGAGGCATGCTTCGCGGACTTCGCCACGGCCGGGGCGAAGACCGTCGTGACATCATGCCCCGGGTGTGCCTCCGCGCTGAACCACTTCGAGGACCTGCCCAGGGAACACGGCATGAGGGTGCTTCACGTCTCGCAGTACTTGGACGAGCACATCGACAGGCTCCCCTTGACGCCGCTGAAGGGAACGGGCGGGGTGACGTTCCACGACCCGTGCGACCTCGGGCGCGGCCTCGGCGTGTACGATGAGCCGAGGCGGGTGCTGGCCGCGGCGACCGGCTCCGCCTGCGTCGAGATGGAGCGTTCGAGGGAGCACTCGTCCTGCTGCGGCTCCGGCGCGGGCGTCCGCAGCGCGTTCCCCGTCCTGGCTGACAGCATATCCCGGGACAGGCTTCGCATGGCCGGGGAATCGGGCGCGGGGACCGTCGTCACTTCTTGTCCGTGGTGCGTCCAGAGCCTGAAGCAGTGCCAGGGCCCCGACCCTGAGGTCGAGGTCGTGGACCTCGTGGACGTCGTCCACAGGGCGCTCAGGAAGGGCCGGCCGTAGGTCCGTCGGCGCTCTGTCCCAACGGCACTTCGCGCACCGTCTGGTAGGTAGGCCCCTGCGGGCTGAGCGTGCTCTTCTTGAGCTGTATCGACCCGAACCTGTAGGTGCCGAAGTCCGACGCCGCCTTCTCCTTGAGCGCGGCCTGGACCGCGCCCATGCCGGCGGGGCTCCTCGCCCTGGCTATCGTGAGGTGCGCCTTGAACCCCTTCTGGTCCCTCTCGAAGCCGAGGTCGTCCAGCGATGAGTCGAGCCTGCGGGCGATCTCCCCCAAGGCGCCGGGGTCCTCCATCCCTACCCATACCACCCTTATGTTGGACAGCGACGGGAAAGCGCCCATGCCGAGCATGCGCACCGAGAACGGCTCGATGTCTTGGACGGCCCGCTCCATCTTCGAGGCGATCTCGTCCACGAGGCCCTCATCGGTGTCACCGAGGAACTTGAGGGTGACATGCAGGAGCTCCGGCCTGACGACCTTGAGGTCCGCGCCGGAGCGCCTCAGCCGCGTGAGGAGGTCCCTGAGGTCGCCGTTCGCGTCTATCTCTGCGGCGATGAAAGCCCTGAACTTCATCTGGCCGGTGTATCTCCCACGCGGTATTTCGCATTTCCGAGGGCGCGTCACACGGTGCGTCTCCGGGCGTGCCTGCGGTCCAGCTGCCTTATCTTCCCCCTCATCACGACGACGCCGATCACGACGATGGCGAAGGCGGCGACGAGGCCGATGAGGTAGGCGGACTCGCCGAGGGAGTCGTAGTAGATGGTCCCGAAGGACGCCGCGAAGTTGAACCCGCCATGCAGCACTACCGCGCCAAGGTAGTAAGGCATCCAGCTCCTCCCCTGCAGGGCGCTCCTCGCTATGCCGAGGCCGACGAGGGCCGAGGTGGTCGCGTGGAGCAGGGCGGAGGAGAGGCTCCTCAGGACGGCCGTGTCGACCCACGCCTGGACGCCGTCAGTCAGGAACGCGGTGCTCTCGTAGAGTAGGTTCTCGGTGGCCGCGAAGCCGAGGCCCGCGGCGGCGCCGTAGACTATGCCGTTCTCGATCTCCATCAGCATCTTCCTCCTCTTGACCCTGAGCACCCCCAGCGCCTTCGTGAACTCCTCCACGACCGGGGCTATGACGCACACCACGACCAACACCGGGATGGACGGGTTCTCACCCAGGAACTCGTACACCCTCTCGATGTTCTGGTCGAACAGGGCGACGAGGATGACCTCGAGGACGACCGCTATCAGCACGGACATTATCGCGCCGTATGCGAACACCTTGAGGAGGGTCCCGTAGGGCTCCCTGGAGTGCTTCTCCGTGTTCCTGATCCAGACCAGGTAGAGCAGCGACGGCACGAA
>CAZXWO010000020.1:0-27373 GCA_964644565.1 uncultured Thermoplasmata archaeon
CGGTCCGTGTTGAATATCCAGACCGATATGGCGATCATCACGATGGCGAACGCGGTGACATATGCGATGCCGCCGAGCACCATCGCGTAGTTGCCGAACATCAGCTCCCTCATGGCCATCATCGGGTGGGAGAACGGTATGGCGAAGAGCACTACTTGGAGCACCGGCGGGAGCGTCCCGAAGTCCTTGAACATGGTGATGAACATGGGGATGATTGCGAGCAGGGTGATGGGCATCGTGAGCGTCTGCGCGGACTTGTAGTTCTTGGCATAGGTTCCCAGGACCATGCACATCGAGAGCGCCGCGACGAGGCTCACGAACACCGAGAGGCCGACCAGGACGTAGTCGACCGGGCCGAGGTCCAGCCCGTACTGGGCGAGGTCGACCTCGGCGGACATCTCGAGCGAGGTCATGTAGTAGTTGAACCCGACCATGTATATGGCTGCCATCACGAGCCCCACCAACGCGCTCGCGAGGAGCTTCCCCGACACGATGGAGCTCCTGCTGACCGGGAGGGTGAGGAGCGTCTCGAGGGTCTTGTTCTCCTTCTCCAGCCCCATGGACGAGATCACCATGCCCCCGGCCATGATGATGATCATCATTATGATGAACGGGACGGTGAACGACTGGGCGGAGAGTATCGAGATGAGGATGTCAGGGGATACCCCGGCCAGTTCCTTGTCCTGGAATATCGTGGTCTCGGAGCGTTCCAGGGGGGAGAGGACGACCGCGGGCGCCGTGTCGTTCGACTCGCTCACCAGGTACGTCGATATCCTGTAGGAGATGGAGTTCAGGAGGACCTCGACCGCGGTGGACGATATGGCGTCCAGCATGCCCGCGCCCTTCATCAGCCAGTACACCTCGACGTACCCCCTCGAGCCCGCCAGGATGTCTGACGAGAAGTTGGAGGGGATGGAGATCAGCGCCATGCCCTCCGCGTCCTTCACCGCGGTCAGGCCAGCATTGAGATCCGTCCCTTCGTAGACCAGGTCCGCGCTCTCGTTGAGGGCCTCGAAGGCGATATCGGACATGGGCCCGTCGTCCAGGTCCACTAGGCCGATGACCGGGGGGGCCGTCACCTCCTGTTCGATGTCACCCATCATGGAGCCCAGGTAGCCGAAAATGATGGCCATGAGGATGACCGGGATGATGGTGCTCTTGGTGAGCAGCTCCTTGAACTCCTTCCTCACTATGTTGGTGAGGCTGCTCATGCCGTCACCACCTTCGTGAAGACCTCCTCGATGTTGGAGGCGCCGTGCTTGGCCTTCAGCTCCGACGGTGTGCCGAGCTCGACTATCCTCCCGTCGTTGATGAGGGCGATGCGGTCGCACATGAGCTCGACCTCGAGCATGTTGTGGGAGGACAGGAGAACGGTCGTGCCCCGCTTGGATATCTCCTTGACCGTCTTCCGGATCTCCTGGGCGTTGATCACGTCGAGTCCGGAGGTGAGCTCGTCGAGTATGGTGAGTTTCGGGTCCGTCATGAGGGCCCTGCTCACCAGGAGCCTCCTCGTCATGCCCTTGCTGTAGGTGTCGACCCTGTCGTCGATCCTCTCCTTGAGCGAGGCCATCTCCACGCCCTTCCGGACCATCTCCTCGGAGCCCCGTCCGCTGGAGAAGAAGTTGGCTATGAACTGGAGGTACTCCCTCCCGGTGAGGTTCTTGTATGCGCCGGCGTCCTCCGGCAGGTAGCTGATGATCTTCCTCACCTCGTGTGGTTCCTTCCTGAGGTCCTTCCCGAAGATCTGGACGGACCCGGAGGATACGCGCAGGAGCGTCGCGAGGACCCTCAGGGTGGTGGTCTTGCCCGCGCCGTTGGGGCCTATGAGGCCGAACACCTCCCCCTCGCGCACATCGAACGAGATGCCCTTGACCGCTCTGAACGAGCCGTAGTCCTTGACCAGGTCCTTGACCTCTATCGCGTTCATCGCCGACACCGGGTTTCGGACGTCCTGCGTCCGTTTTGAAAATGGGGCATCCATACTTAGCGTTGTCGGAGGCTGTCTGTTTACACACCCCCCATCCGTTTTTGAATGTGCGATTTTATATAAATCATTGGTTATCTAATTCCTCTGTTCCAGCCAAAAGGGACAACTAGGGGCTCGCCGCTCCGGTGACCATGGATGCCTGGACCTTGTTGGGGGTCGCCGCAGGCGCTCTGACCTCCTCAGGATACATCCCCCAGATCGTGAAGGGCCTCAGGACCAGGAGCATGGGCGACGTCTCCGTCCTCATGCCCGCGGTCCTGGGGGTGGGGATGTTGATGTGGCTGGCCTACGGAGTCCACGAGGGGGACGTCCCGATAATCCTTGCGAATATCGCTGGGAGCGCCTTCGCCTTCACGATAGTCGCGCAGAAGTTCTGCTATCGGGGTCGTGGGACGGAGCAGACCTGATTCCGCCGGCGCGGGGCGGTGGCTCAGGAAGCAGGTGCCTGGCCCTCTGCCGTCTCAGGCACTGCCCCGGGCTGTCTCGGCCTCCTTGTGGTCCTCAGGGTTCCGTACACCGAAAGGGAGGCCGCGACTGCGGCGGCCGCGAACACCGTCCAGAATAGGGCCGGTTCGCGCACGAGCTGGTCAATGACCCCCAGTTCTGGCACCCCCTCGTACGGTTCTGTCGGCCCTTTCGGGAGCAGCACCTGCACCGGGTCGTCCAGCATGAGGATCGCGAGCGACAGTACCGCTACCAGGCCCAGCATCGCGACGAAGGAGGCGAGGAGTATCACGACCCTCGTGTTCTCCCCGGGCGAGAGAAGGTCCCTCGACTTCCACGAGAGGCCGTAATAGACGAAGCCGTGGTCCTCGTACCTGGTGACGAAACCCCCCTCCTCCAGCATCTTGAGGTGACGGTGCACGGCGGCCTTGTCTATGCCCAGGCTTTCGGCCAGCTGGGTGACGGTCCTGCGCATCGGCTGCATGGCCTTGAGGATCTCCAGGCGTGAGTCGGACGCTAGGGCGAAGAGCGCTTTCTTGTCAAGCTCGACTCGCATCCTGGGTCCTCCGAACCTCATGAAGCGTCCAGCGGCCATTTAACCTCTCCTGCACCCCCCTGCGCTGTACGGCGGTGCCCCGGGAACCGGTGGCGACTATCCGGCCCGCCAGTACAATAAACCGCTGTCGCCGTTGACCTCGGAGTCAACGGGCGTGGGTCTGGCTCTGCTCACTTCATCAGTATCTGCTGCAGCTTGTCCGCGACCAGGGCAGCCTCGTCGTCGAGGGGGACGATATCGACTTCGTCGGGGCCGGAGACCCCTATGCCCAGCTCCACAGCCCTCTTTATCTGGTCCTGCTCGAAGACCCCCCTGCCCATGATCCTCTTGGTGGTCCCGTGCATCTTCAGGGCCGCGACGCCCACCGCGTCGAGGGCCACGCGGTCCTTGGAGGCGAAGGTGAGCCCGGCCTTCCACCTCTTGCCGGTCATCGGCCCGCCCTCGTAGAACGCCTCGACCCCGTCCATCACCAGCAGGGCGGGGGAGTACGCGGTGTTAATCTCCGCGATCATGTTCCTCTGGTTTATCACGGAGGTGTGCAGCTCGGTCATGTTGCCTCCGTGGACCATGCCGGTCGTGAGCTTCAGCGACATCGTGAAGTGGCCGCCGTATTGGTGGGTCTTGAGGCAGCAGAGGCCGATGACCGCGTCGGCCTCCAGGACCGGCCTCGCGAAGAGGAACCCGTTCCTCCAATGGCTCCCAGGCGGCACCACCCTGGTCCACCGGTCCTTCGGCATGGTGTCGAAGACGAGGCACTGTGCCCCCAGCTCCTCTCCCAGGGCGAACACGCCCTTGTCCTGGAACACCTTGGTGGTCTTCGCGGGGCCGCTCCGGTCTCCGATGACCACCTTCCTGGGCCCCTGCTCCTTGACGAGCTCGACCATGGTCCTGAGCGTGTCAATGTGGGTCGAGCCCGGCGCGGGGTCTGCCGTGTTGAAATTGGGCTTGATCAGGACGTTCTTCTCCTTGAGGTCTGGCATGCCTATGCCCGCCACGACCTTCCTGGTCGCACCGGCCCTGTCGTGGCCGACGGCAATCACAACCCTCCCATCTGCCATATTGATCACTACCTTCCAAACGACAACCCAAACCGCCTGACACTACGCCTTCGCGGACACGGCCTCCATGGCCAACCGTACGGCCTCCTTGGGCGTCTCCGCATCGACGAGGCCCGGGATCGGCTTGTCGTAGGCGCGCTCCAGCTTCCAGGTGTCGAGCCCGACCACGGTCCTGCCGAGGTTGAGGGCATGGGCGATCTCTGAGAGGGTTCCGAAACCCCCGCCGACGGCTATCAGCGCGTCGGCGCTCTTGACCAGCATGACGTTCCTGCCTATCCCCATGCCAGTCACTATCGGTATCTGCACGTATTTGTTGGCATCGTCCCTGAAGTCAGAGGGTATGATCCCTATGGTGAGGCCCCCCTCGCTGCGGGCGCCCTTGCAGACTGCCTCCATGACGCCGCCCAGGCCTCCGCAGATGACCGCGGCCCCCCTCTTGGCGATCTCCCTCCCCACCTCTTCGGCGAGCTGGTAGGTACGCCGGTCGGGCCTGCTAGCCCCTATAACCCCCACTATCTTGAAAGTCATGTCCCTGGGGAGAACGCGTCCCCCGGACTTAAAAGCGAGCCAGCTTCCAGGCCATCCATCGACATGTTTATTAAGCCACTGAATCGATATTGCCGACGTTATCGGAGGCTCCCCCATATGCCAACGGATATCAGAGGCAGAGTAGAGGAAGACAGGGGTATACTGAAGAAGATCCAGTCTTTCATACCTGGATTCAGAGGATACAGGCTGAGGGAGGACCTGCGGGACGCGGACAGGATGCTCAGGTCCCAGCTGGCCCAGAAGCTCGCCCTGGAGAGGCGCGGGCTGGAGGAGTGCAGGGGCCTGGTCGTCAGGAGCTACGGCTCGAAGGAACTCGACCAGATCGGCGGGCTCATCAGCCAGTTCAAGAGGGTCGAGGGTGCCGTCACGCACGCCGAGATGGGCTACTCCGGCTTCGTCGCGGACATCGAGATAAAGGAGACGGAGCTCGACAGGTTGTACGAGCACGACGCGAGCATGCTGGACCACCTTGTGGCCATACACGCGAGCGTCGACTCGCTGAAGAACTCCCTGATGGCGGCCGACGAGGCGTCGAGCCACAGGGACCTGATGAACATCAAGGCCAGGATCACGGACTTCGAGGACCAGTTCAACAGGCGGATGCTCGTGATACAGGGCACGGAGGTGTGATGAGATGAGCGTCATAGGTGCAGAGACTTTCAACTGGGAGGACGCCAACAAGCGCGGGAACATAATGTTCCGCGTTCCCAGGAACATAAGGTGGAACGACAACATCGTCGTGCGCGAGGACGAGATAGCGGTGTTCTTCAGGGACGGCAAGGCCCTGGCCTACATCGACAGGCCGGACAGGTACGCCCTCACCTCGCTGAACGCGCCCATCGTCGGGGCGATAGTGAAGTTCCTCTCGGGCGTTCAGCAGCAGGCCGAGGTCGTCTACCTCCAGAAGCGCGCGTTCGACGGGAAGTACGGCAGCAAGCAGCCCTACCCCTTCAGGGACAAGGAGTTCGGCATGGTCAACCTCAGGGTGTTCGGCGAGTTCAGGTACAAGGTCTCCGCCCCGGCTAACTTCGTCAACCAGTTCGTCGGTACATTCAACTTCGCGACGAGCGCGGAGGTCGAGGAGAGGATCAAGGAGCAGATGGTCATCCTCATCTACGACTCCATAGGCGACATGAAGAACGAGGGCATGGGCGTCGCTGACATAGCGGCCAACCTCACCAGCATCGAGCAGGTCGTGCTGTCCAGGACGAAGGACCACTTCGACCTGTATGGGATATCGATCGACAAGATATCCGGCCTGTACATCTCGATGCCAGAGGAGGTCCAGAAGGCCGTCGACACGCGCTCGTCCATGCAGATACTCGGCGCGAACTACATGCAGTACCAGACCGGACAGGCCATGCGCGACGCGGCCCAGAACCCGTCGGGCGGCGCGGCGGCCGCAGGCGTCGGCGTGGGCGCGGGCATAGGCATGGGCTGGACCATGATGGACACCATGAGGACATCTCAGGTGCCCCCTCCTGGGGGTGCCGCCCCGGCGGCAGCCGCCGCCCTGGTCATCTGCGCCAAGTGCAACGCGCAGAACCCTCCCGGCAACAAGTTCTGCGCCTCCTGCGGGGCGAAGATGGGCCCGGCGACTGTGCCTTGCCCGAAGTGCAAGGCGGAGGTCTCCGAGGGGTCCAAGTTCTGTCCCGAGTGCGGCGGCCCTATGGCCGCGACGAAGAAGTGCGCGTCCTGCGGGGCAGAGGTGTCGGCGGCGTCCAAGTTCTGCCCGGAGTGCGGAAAAGAAGCGTGAAGAGGCCTGACAGGTACACGGATGGGTGGGATACGTGGCCAGCATCAAGTGCCCGAAGTGCGCGGCGCCTGTGACATTCGACGCGGAGACCAAGTTCGCGAAGTGCTCCTACTGCAGCTCCCAGGTGTTCATCGACAGGAGCGGGGCGGGGTTCTACTACGCCGCGCCCTTCATGGTCGACGAGACGAACGCCGTGGGCGTGTTTAGGAGGTGGGCCGCTGGCTCCACCAGGGCGAAGGACCTCGACAGGCTCGCGCAGATCGCGGGCGTCAAGAAGATGTACTTCCCCGTGTACATGTTCAAGCGGGATGTCAACGGCAAGGAGCAGGTCTTCGTGGAACCGGCTGGCTCCACGACCCTCCCCGGCCTGCACAGCCTCAAGGTCCCGGCGACGGACCTCAAGATATTCGACGCATCCTTCGACGTCGGCGGCGCCGAGATGGTCAAGCCGGACATCGAGATGACCGCCTACACGGAGAAGCTCCCCGGGACCGCGAAGGAGCAGGCGCTGGTCTTCTTCCCCATCTGGAAACTCGACTACGTCTTCAACCAGAAGCGGTACGAGGTCATAATCGACGCGTCCGCGGCCGAGGTCTTCTCGGCCGACTTCCCGACCCGCAGCTCCATGGCCTACATGGCCGTCGCAGGCCTCGGTTTCGTCGCGTTCGTGGTCGAGGGCGTCCTCGCGACGTCGTCGCTCCCCCTGGCGCTGGTCCTGATGGCGGTCACGGTCGTGGGCGTGTTCGTGGTAGCCCTCCACGTCGCGAGGAGGATGTGATACCATGGCCGGGATCTCGATAGGACTGAACTGCCCCGCATGCGGAGGAGCCATATCCGTGGTCGAGGGCGAGGACACCGTGCCGTGCCAGTACTGCGGTTCGATGCTGTTCATCGAGGGCGACAAGGGCGTCACGACGATTGCGTTCAAGAGCAAGGTCCTGAACCAGAACGCTGTGGCTACGGCCCAGTCCTGGTGGGCCAAGGGCCTCAAGGCCAGGGACCTCAGGAAGGTCGGCCAGGTCACCGAGGTGTACCCGATATACCTCCCGTTCTGGCGCGCGACGACGCGGGTCGCGGGCTGGATCTGCGGCTACGAGGAGCGGAGGCACACCGACAAGAACGGCAAGGTCACGGTCGAGCGCATTCCGAAGGAGGTCATGGTCCTCCAGGACTACGTGTTCTCGGAGATCGCGTGCGACCCAGGGGACCTGGGCATACGCACGCTAAGGAACTTCGCGGGGGACACCAGCTTCGCTGACTTCGAGATGATACCGACCTTCGAGGCGACCACCAGCAGGGACGACGCCGTGACGCACGCGAAGAACGACGCAATGTCGAGGGCGCGGTCCAGCGCAAGGGTCCCGCATGTGACCTTCGAGAGGCTGCACGTGCTGCCGAAGCGCCTGTCGATGATATACTACCCTGTCTGGGTGGTCCGCTACAAGTACAGGGACAGGATGTACATGACCACCGTCGACGGCGTCACCGCGCAGACGATGTCAGGGCGGGCCCCGGGCGACCCGCTGTTCCAGAGCCTCGCGGTCACCGCCGGCACGTCCATCGGCGGCATCGTGGCCGCGGCAGGGTTGATATTCTCCGGCGGCAACGCGGAGATCGCCATAGCGGGCGTGGCCATAGGCGCAGGGATACTGTTCCTGATGTACAGGTTCTTCAGGCACGGCTCCGAGATCGTCGAGGGGGAGTTCAAGGAGAGGAAGGGCTCGGCCAAGCAGAGCCTCAGGGAGATCGGCGACATCGCCAAGCAGATCCAGGGAGGGATCAGATGAGGGTCGTCCAGGTCAAGTGCCCTGCGTGCAACACCCCGATATACTCCAAGGAGCGCGACAGGCTGTTCTACTGCGACAAGTGCAACACGCTGCATGTCCGGGACGGGGGCATCGAGAAGGTCGAGTACGAGATCGCCGAGTTCAACTCCTCCGCCCAGGGCGAGAAGGTCTACATGCCCTTCTGGAGGATGTACAGCTCGTTCGTCATACATTCCAAGAGCGTCGAGGGCGGGGGCCTGTCCAGGCTCTCCTCCTGGCTGAAGGGAGGGGGCAACACGGGCAGCCTCTTCATATACCTCCCGGCGACGGACATGGACACGAACTCGATGAAGTACTGGTCTACCACCTTCACCGCGAACAACCCGAGGTACGCGACGAGACTCAACTTCGGGGGCGTGAGGCGCCTGCCCGCGTCCGTGAGGATGGAGGAGGCGAAGAGCCTCGCCGACTTCGTCGTCGTGACGATGGAGGCCGAGAAGCCCGGCGTTCTCCAGCAGCTGAACTACACGCTGAAGGTGAACGACGCGAAGGTCGTGTACATGCCGTTCGTGTACGTCCAGGGCGGCATGAGGCCCGCCCTGTGACCCAAACTACTTCCTTCTCCCGGCCTTCCTGCGCGAGCGGAATTCCGCGATGATGTCCGCGTGGTCGAATGCCATGTCGGGCACCCTGTCCAGCGGCACCCACTCGGCGGAGCCGGCGTCGTCTCCTGCTCTCAGCGAACCGCCGGTGGGCCGCAGCTCGTACACCGCGGTGACGAAGTGCCCGCGCGGGTCCCTCCCGGGCGCGGAGTAGACCCCGAGCAGGCCCACGACCTGGGTCCGGAGCCCCGTCTCCTCGAGGACCTCCCTGACCACGCAGTCCTCGAGCGCCTCCCCGTGCTCAACGAACCCGCCCGGGAGCGCGTACGAGCCCTTGAACGGGTCGTTCCTCCGCCTGATGAGGACGACCCTCCCGTCCTTGGACACGATGCCGTCGCACGTGACCGAGGGCTTCTTCCAGTGGTTGTCGAACTGGCTCTGGAGGGAGTGGACGCGGTTCTCGTACTCCCTCAGTATCTCCTCGCCGAGCGCGGTGAGCATGGTCTCCCCGCCCCTCTTGCCGCCCCTGGACGAGGTCACGATGTCCCCGCCCGCGTTCTCGGCGATCCTGTGCAGGATGCCCCACGCGTGTCGGTAGGACATCCCCATCTCCTTCGCGGCCTTGGATATGGACCGCGTCTCCCTGATCCTGCCGAGGAGGCGCGCCCGGCCGCCGCTCATGATGAACCTGCCGTCCTTCACGAGCCACATCTTGATGTCGAGGTCGTACATCTGAGCGTGTGGCGTATCAGTCTGGCCAGGGGAAATACCTTTTCCCAGGGAATCTTGCAGCCGCTCACCTCAGCATGGGTATCTTCAACTTCCTGGACTTCGCTACCGCGATGGCCTCCTGGTAGCCAGCGTCCGCGTGCCTGACGACGCCCATCCCCGGGTCCGTCGTGAGGACCCGCTGGATCTTCTCCTCGGCCTCCCTGGTCCCGTCCGCGACGACCAGCAGTCCCGCGTGGGTCGAGTAACCGATCCCCACACCGCCGCCGTTGTGGATGGCGATCAGGTCCGCGCCGGCGGACGCGTTCACGAGCGCGTTCAGGAGGGGCCAGTCCGCGATGGCGTCGCTCCCGTCCCTCATGCCCTCCGTCTCCCGGTTGGGGGAGGCGACGGAGCCGCAGTCGAGGTGGTCCCTCGTGATCACTATCGGGCCGGAGAGCTCTCCCGAACCGACCATCGTGTTGATTATCTTCCCGAACCTCGCCCTCTCCCCGTAGCCGAGCCAGCACACCCTCGCCGGGAGCCCCTCGAACGGGACCCTCTCCTCCGCGAGCCTGATCCAGTTCACGAGCTGCTCGTTCTCCCCGAACTCCCTCATCACGACCTTGTCCGTCTTGAGTATGTCCTGCGGGTCGCCTGAGACGGCGATCCACCTGAACGGCCCCCTGCCCTCGCAGAACATGGGCCTTATGTAGAGGGGCACGAATCCCTTGAAGTCGAAAGCGTCCGTCACGCCGACGCGCATGGCCTGCGCCCGGATGTTGTTCCCGTAGTCGAAGACGACGGCGCCCTTCCGCATGAAGCCGAGCATCGCCCTGACGTGGTCCCCGATGCTGTCCAGCGCCCTCCTCTTGTACTCCTCGGGGTCTGCCCTCCTCAGCTCCGCGGCCCCGTCGACGTCCAGCCCCTTGGGTATGTACCCGCCGAGCTCGTCGTGGGCCGATGTCTGGTCGGTGACGACGTCTGGGATGATCCCCCTCGAGAGTATGGCCGGGTGCGTGTCCGCGCAGTTCCCCACCAGGCCGATGGAGAGCGGCTTCCCGGCCTTCTTCGCCTCCAGGACCCTCCGCAGCGCCTCGTCCATGTCGTCGCACACCTCGTCGCAGTAGCCGACGCTCGCCCTGCGCTCGATCCTCTTCCTATCCACCTCGACCGCGAGGCACACGCCCCCGTTCATGGTGACGGACAATGGCTGCGCGCCCCCCATGCCCCCGAGGCCGCCCGTGAGGACCAGCCTGCCCTTGAGCGTCCCCCCGAAGTTCTGCCTGGCGCAGGCGGCGAATGTCTCGTACGTGCCCTGGATTATGCCCTGGGTGCCTATGTACGCCCAACCTCCGGCCGTCATCTGGCCGTACATGATCAGGCCCTTGGCCTCGAGCTTGTAGAACTCCTCCCATGTGGACCACCTCGGCACCAGGTGGGAGTTCGCGGTCAGGACCCTGGGGGAGGCCTTGGTCGTCTTGAAGACAGCTACGGGCTTCCCGGACTGGACGAGCATGGTCTCGTCATCCTCGAGGCTCTTCAGCGTGTCGACGATGGCATCGTAGCAGTCCCAGTTCCTCGCCGCCTTGCCCGTCCCCCCGTAGATTATGAGCTCCTCGGGCTTCTCGGCGTTCTCGAGGTTGTTCTGGAGCATCCTGAGTATGGCCTCCTGCCTCCACCCCTTGCACGCGAGCTCCTTCCCTCTCCTAGCCCTGATGTCCCTCATCTCAATCCGCCTCTAAGACGAATACCACGGTATTAGGCTTTCCGGCCGCTGGGGATGCCTTTATCATGGGGGCGGTGCATGACCGCGGACGTCATGTTCGACATACCCACCGTGCTCTCGGCGGACGAGATACTGGACAAGGCCTTCAAGAGGGCCTCCAAGATAGAGCACACAGGGGTCACCAGGCTCGAGACGGTCAGGGAGATCAACATCGCGAAGCTGAAGTCCTCCAGCGACACGATCGTGACGACCATGGGCAAGTACGTGAAGGCCTTCCCCAGCATAGGGAAGCTGAGCCCGTTCTACTCGGAGCTCATCGACATGACCGTGGGAACGGACAAGCTCAGGAAGGCCCTCGGCGCGATCGACTGGTCGAGGGGGCAGGTGGCCAAGATATCGAAGCAGGCCGTCAGGGACGTATCGGCCGCGGAGAAGATAGGCTGGATAGACGAGATCAGGCGCGGCGCCTATGGGCGGATCTCCTCCGTCGTGAAGCAGGTCTCCAAGGAGCTCGACCTCCTGGCCTCCGCGAGGAACACGATAAGGAAGTTCCCTACGGTGTCCCCGGACGACCCGACCATCGTCATCGCCGGTGCGCCGAACGTCGGCAAGAGCCAGCTGATAGGTCGGATCTCGACCGCCAAGCCGCGCGTGGCCGTGTACCCGTTCACCACCCAGGAGATCTCCGTGGGGATGTTCGAGAAGAAGTACCTGAGGTACCAGGTGATAGACACCCCTGGCCTCCTCGACAGGCCCTTCGACCAGAGGAACGCGATCGAGCTCAGGGCCGTGTTGGCGCTCAGGCACCTCGCCGACGCGATAGTCTTCGTCATGGACCCCTCCGAGACATGCGGCTACCCCATGTCCGAGCAGGAGCACCTGCTCCATGAGATAGAGACGGAGTTCAAGGGGGTCCTCATATTCGTTGTCGAGAACAAGCTCGACATCGTATCCAGCCCCTCGGAGAGGCGGAAGATCTCCGCGGAGACGGGCGCGGGGGTGCAGGAGCTGGTGGACGATATGGTCGCAGCCCTCAGGGCGAAGGCGGCGGCCCCCAAGGGGGACGAGGCGCCCCAGCCCAGCCCTCAGCAACACTTATAGTGGCACGAAGCGATTCGCGGCCGGGATAGCACCTAACCGCTCGCCGGCTGGGCGTCGGGCCCTTCGGCATCGCGGCACAACGGGGGAGCGCAACACGGCAGGCGTTGTCTGCAGCAGGTCAATGGAGGAGTACTTCTCATCGCTCCAGCGCGAGGTGGACGCCTGCTACGCCGTGGTCAAGCGCGCCCGCTCCAAGGGCTACGACCCGGAGACGGACGTCGAGGTTCCACAGGCGTCGGACCTCGCGGCCAGGGTGGAGAAGCTCCTGTACGAGTGGGATGTCGAGGGGGTCGCCGACCGCATAAGGGAGCTGGGCAGGGACCACAACCGGGAGGAGGTGTCCCTCCTGATCGCGAAGGAGTACGCGAAGATGCCCGCCAAGAGCGTGGAGTTCGCGATAGAGAGGGCGGTCAGGGTCGGCCTCGCGGTGCTGACGGAGGGCATACTCGTCGCGCCGCTGGAGGGCATAGCCAGCGTCTCCCTGAACAAGAACCCGGACGGCTCCGACTACCTGACGGTATTCTTCGCCGGCCCCATCAGGTCCGCGGGCGGGACCGGCCAGGCCATGAGCGTCCTCATAGCGGACGTCGTGAGGCGCGAGCTCGGCATAGGGCGGTACATGCCGGGCACCGGCGAGGTGCAGAGACTGAAGGAGGAGATACCACTCTACAAGTCGTGCCAGCACCTCCAATACACCCCGACGAACGAGGAGATAGACATCGTCGCCCGGAACGTTCCCATATGCGTGGACGGCGAGGGCACCGAGGACGAGGAGATCCAGGGCTTCAGGGACCTGCCCAGGATAGCCACGAACAAGGTGAGGGGCGGCGCGTGCCTGGTCATCGCCGAGGGCCTATGCCTCAAGGCCCCGAAGGTGCAGAAGCACGTGAAGCGTCTGGGCATCGACGGCTGGGAGTTCATAGACGACTTCCTCGACCTCAAGAAGAAGGGGGTCGAGGACGGGGGCCCGGAGATATCCTCCAGCTCCAAGTTCCTCAAGGACATCATCGCCGGAAGGCCGGTGCTGTCATACCCGTCGAGGGTCGGCGGATTCAGGCTCAGGTACGGGAGGACGAGGGCCACGGGCCTGGCCGCGCTGGCCCTCAACCCGGCCACCATGATGGTGCTGGACGACTTCGTGGCCATTGGCACCCAGGTGAAGATCGAGCGCCCGGGCAAGGCGGGTGCGATGACCCCGTGCGGCTCGATCGAGGGACCGATAGTCCTCTTGGAGAACGGGGACGTCGTGCAGATAGACACGATGGCCGATGCGCGGGCCGTCAAGGGCAGGGTCAAGGAGATCATCGACGTCGGCGAGATCCTGATCCCGTTCGGGGAGTTCGCTGAGAACAACCACCTCCTCATGCCTGCCGGCTACTCGCTGGAGTGGCACCGCGAGGAGCTGCTGGCCAGGCGCGACACGCTCCCGGAGGACTGGGAGTCTCCGTCGTTCGAGCGCGCGGTCGAGATGAGCCGCGAGCTCAAGGTCCCGCTGCACCCCAGGTACAACCTCTTCTGGTACGACCTTTCCCCGGAGGATGTCCTCTCCCTCAGGGAGCGCCTCGCCGCGGGGGAGTGGAAGGACGGCCGCCTGAACGTCAAGGAGGACGCCGGGCTCAAGGCGGTCCTCGAGAAGCTCGGCGCGCCCCACAGGGTTGCCGACGGCTCCTATGTGTTCGACTCGTGCTCTGAGCAGCTGGTGTTGTGCCTGGGCCTGGAGCCGTCCGCCGGGCGGCTGAGCATGACCGAGACCGCGGTCCCCGACGGGGGCAAGAGCCTCGACATCGTGTCCGCCCTGTCGGGGGTCGAGGTGCGGGCACGCGCGGTGACGAGGATAGGTGCGAGGGTGGCCCGCCCGGAGAAGGCGAGGGAGAGGAGGATGAAGCCCCCGCCCCACTGCCTCTTCCCGGTGGGCTTCGCCGGGGGGCCGCAGAGGCTGATTAGCGCCGCCTCCGGGGCGGGCGAGGTGAGGATCGAGCTCGGGGAGCGCGTCTGCCCCAGCTGCGGCTCCAAGGGCTTCATGCCGAGTTGCCCGTGCGGGTCGCACACGAGGTCCACGGGGGCATCGGGCCTCCAGGGGATCCCCCTCTCCGACATGTTCGAGAAGGCCCTGGCCAGGCTCGGTGAGAAACGCCCGCCCGAGGTGAAGGGGGTCCAGGGCATGATCTCCAAGGACAAGACGCCGGAGCCCCTGGAGAAGGGCATCCTCAGGGCCAGGCACGAGCTCTTCGTGTTCAAGGACGGCACGATACGGGTCGACGCGACGGACGTCCCCCTGACCCACTTCAGGCCGTCGGAGGTCGGGATAGATGTGGAGACCGCGAAGAGGCTCGGGTACGAGAGGGACCACTCCGGCAGGGAGCTCACGGACCCCGACCAGCTCCTGGAGCTCAAGGTCCAGGATGTCATCATCCCCGACTCGTGCGTGGACTACCTGGTCAACACGACCCGGTTCGTCGACGACCTCCTGAGGGACTTCTACGGGATGGACCCGTTCTACGTGGTCAGGGCCAAGCGGGACCTCGTCGGGCACCTCGTGGTCGGGCTGGCCCCGCACACTTCGGGCGGCGTCCTGGCGAGGATCGTGGGCTTCACGAGGGCCCATGTGGGCTATGCGCACCCGTTCTTCCACGCCGCGAAGAGGAGGAACTGCGATGGTGACGAGGATTCGATAATCATGCTCATGGACTGCCTCCTGAACTTCTCGCGGTCGTTCCTGCCGGAGAAGAGGGGCGGCCTGATGGACGCCCCCCTGGTCCTCACGACCAGGCTCGACCCGAACGAGGTCGACAAGGAGGCGCACAACATGGACGTCTCGTCCTCGTACGGCCTCGACTTCTACAGGGCGACGCAGAGGTACGCCCACCCGAAGGAGATCGAGTCCGCGATGGACCTGGTCGGAGGGCGGATAGGCACCGTGCTGCAGTACGAGGGCCTGGGCTTCACGCACGAAGTCTCGGACATATCCGAGGGGCCGGTGATGTCCGCATACACCTCCCTGGAGTCCATGGACGAGAAGCTGGACGCGCAGATGTCCCTCGGGGTGCGGATAAGGGCGGTCGACGTCCGGGACGTGGCCCACAGGGTCATCACGAGGCACTTGCTCCCCGACATCCAGGGCAGCCTGAAGAGGTTCACGGGACAGCAGCTCAGGTGTCCCAAGTGCAACGCCAAGTACCGCAGGATACCCCTGAGGGGCGTCTGCTACTGCGGCAACAAGCTGACCATGACCGTCCACGAGGCTGGCGTGAGCAAGTACCTGGAGAAGGCCAAGGCGATAGGCGCGACCTACGGGGTGCCGGCCTACACCCTGCAGAGGATAGAGCTGCTCGAGAACTCGATAAACTCGCTGTTCCAGTCCGACAAGGTCAAGAACTCCAAGCTGGACGAGTTCCTGTGAGTCTCATTCCTCTAGCTTGGACACCTGCTCCCTGATGCCCTCGAAGCGCTCCTCGAGCATCTTCAGGCCCCTGACAAGGAGGTCCTTGGCCGTGAGGGAGCCGTCAGTCTCGAACCGGAAGTACATCTTGGAGGGGTCGCCCTCCACCTTGATGACGCCGGCCTCGCAGACCTCCATGCAGGCGCCGCAGAGGTTGCAGTTCTCCGGGTGCTTGGCGACGACCTTCTTGTCCTCCTTCACGAGGACGTCCTTGGGGCAGACGTCGACGCAGCTCGCCCCCAGGTCGCACTTGTCGTGCTTGATCGTTATCTTCGCGGAGTACCTGTAGCCGGCGCCGAGCGCGGCCTGCCACTTCGCGTGCTGCCTCCCGGTCCCGAGCTCCGCCGTGGCGTACACCAGGAGCGCCTGGTCGGCGGCCAGCTTCACTATCGGGATGAGGTCGTCCTTCACCCGGAACTTGTCGCTGCCTATCGGTTCCAGGTCGCCGGAGTAGACCGTGCACGGCCCCTTCTTGTTGAGCGAGTACATGACCGTGCAGCTCGGGCAACCCTCGCCGTTGCAGCTGCACTTGGACCTGAAGACGAATGTGTCGAGGTCGGTCGGGACCGGCACGAGCGAGAGCCTGTGGGAGAGTATCTCGTCGAACAGCGGCGTGATGCTCTCGTAGGCCTGGCCGCCCTCGTCCATGATCGGGCCGAGGTGGAACTCGACGTTGTCTATGGCCATCTTCGGCACGTCGGCCGTGATGGTCCTCCTGAGAGCGTTCACGAACGTCGGGTTCGTGTCGGTGAACACGAGCTGAGCCTTCGTAGGCGTCATCTCGACTATGTCGATCTTCATCTGATACCCCTACACCCTCCGGCCCCTTCTGCCGCCCTTCTTCTTGGTGCCGTCGTGCGGTACCGGCGTGACGTCCTCGATCCTGCCTATCCTGAGCCCCGCCCTGGCGAGGCCCCTGATGGCGGCCTGGGCGCCCGGACCGGGCGAGGCAGACCTGTTGCCGCCTGGCGCGCGCACCTTGACATGGATGCTGTCTATGCCCTTCTCCTTGGCTATCTCGGCGACCTTCTCCGCTGCCTTCATCGCCGCGTACGGCGAGGCCTCGTCCTTGGCCGCCTTGACCACCATGCCGCCCGTGGCCTTCGTTATCGTCTCGGCCCCGGTAAGGTCCGTGACCGTGATGATGATGTTGTTGTAGCTGGCGTAAACGTGAGCTATGCCCCACTTGCCCATGTCCTCATACCTCCTGGTCCGGAGCCTCGGGGACCTCTGTCTCGGCCTCCTTCTCCTCCTTCAGCTCCGTCTTAATGATCTTGGCCAGCTTCGGCTTCGCGACCTTGATCTCGGGCTTCTCCTCGACCTTGGTGCCCTCGGCCGCCTCCTTTATCTTCGGCAGGTCCTCGGGCTTCGGCCTGACCGGGTGCAGCTCGTTGGAGATCGGGGACTTGACGTGGTAGTCGATCATCTCCTCCTCTCCCCTCTTGACGATGTACCCAGGTATGGTGACCTTCCTGCCCGATATGGACGCGTGGCCGTGCACGATGAACTGCCTCGCCTGCTTCGGGGTGAAGGCCAGCCCCTTCCTGTATATGACCGTCTGGAATCGCCTCTGGAGCACCGCCTCGGTGTTCAGGGCGAGCACGTCGTTGAGGGAGGCGCCCTCCGGCGGCAGCAGCGCGAGCCTCCCGCAGCGCTGGAGGAGTTCCCTGGTCTCGACCTCCGCCTGCTTGTCGCCCGTCCTGACGCGCGCCTGGAGCTCCCTGCTCTGGGCCCTGAGCGTCCTCACGAACGACTGGGCCCTCCACAGCTCCCTCTTGTTCTTGAGGCCGTACTTCATCAGGAGCTCGTTCTCGGCCTTGATCCTCTCGCCCTCCCACGGGTGGGACGGCTTCTCGTACTTCCTCCTTGAGAACTTGGGGTCACCCATGGCTCACACTACTCCTTCTTCTCCTCGGCTCCAGCCTGGGCCGGACCCTCCCTTCTCCTCATGACGCCCATGGTCATCCCGGTCCTGCCGTTGGACCTCGTCCTCTGGCCCCGGACCTTGTGGCCGCCCTCGTGCCTGATGCCCCTGTAGCACCTGATCATCTTCATGATGTTGACGTCGTCGCGCCTGAAGAGCTCGACGTCGTTGCCCACGAGGTGCATGTCGGCGCCGCTGGACCAGTCGCTCTGCCTGTTGGTCATCCAGTGAGGCACTTTCTCAGAATATTCAGTTATGAGTTTCTCGAGCTCGTTGGTCTTCTCCTCTGGCAGGTCGCCCATCTTGACGTCCCGGGGGACGCCCGCCATCTTGGCGATGATCTCGGCGGTCCTGATCCCGACGCCCTTGACGGAGTTCAGGCCGATGACGACGTCCTTGTTGCCGTCGACGTCGGTGTTGACGAGCCTGACGATGTACCTGAAGTTCTCATCCTTCTTCTTCACAGGGGCTGCCGAGGGTGCGCCCTGGGCCTTATCACCCTGCTTTCCCTTCTGTCCCTTGGGCTTGGGCTCCTTCTGTTCTGCCAAACGGTGACCTCCACGGCTCTGATTACAGTCAACTCCCCGGCACATGATGGCTTAGGTCTGGGAAGTAATTCCCCGACACACTAAGGTGTATAAAACACTTACGTTCGTCAGCGGGGGCCGGTTAAGAGGACGTTACTGCGTGCCAGACATCCTGCTAGCGCCCTCGGTCGCCGCTCCTGCCCTTCTCCCTCTCCATCAACTTCACCGCCTCGGCGACCCCCTGGTCCAGCGTCACGGGCACCGTCTGTGCGCCGTAGCCCATCCCCCTGAGCCTCCGGAACAGCCTGGACACCTGCGGCGGCTCGAGCCCCGCCGCGTCCAGCAGGTCGTCCCTGCGCATCAGCTCGGAGAGGGGCCCGTCGAACGCGACCGAGCCGTTCAGCAGGACCACCCTGTCAGCGACCTCGCCCGCGGCCTCGAGGTCGTGCGTGGCGACCAGCATGGTCCTCCTCATGTCCCTCAGCAGACCTATCAGCCCTGAACGGGACCTCGGGTCGAGCCCGGCCGTCGGCTCGTCCAGCAGGAGCAGGTCCGGCTCCATCGCCAGCACCCCGGCTATGGCAACCCGCTTCTTCATGCCGTGGCTGAGCCTGTGGGGCTTCCGCTTGGCCAGGTCCTCGACCGAGACGCTCCTGAGCGCCCTCGACACCCTCTCCTCGACCGAGTCGAGGCCGAGGTTCAGGGGCCCGAACCCCACGTCCTCCTCCACGGTGGGCATGAATATCTGGTCGTCCGGGTCCTGGAAGAGGAGGCCGATGTGCCGGCGCACATCGTCGGCGGACCGTTCGTCGAGAGGCTTCCCCATGACCCTCACGGAGCCCTGGAAGGGGGTCCTGAAGCCAGCGACGAGGTGCAGGAGGGTCGACTTGCCGGCGCCGTTCGGGCCTATCACCGCGACCTTCTCCCCCTCCTCCATCTCGAGGTCCACGCCTTTGAGCGCCGGCGTCCCGTCCTCGTAGGCGAAGGAGAGAGCCCTGACCTCCAGCGCCTTCAGGGCACCGCCCCCAGCTGGAGCGCGACCAGGAGCGAGGAGACGCACGCGAACCAGGCCATGAACGCGAGGTCCGCTGCCTTCAGCCGCGAAGTGCGCATCGGCCTCATGTCCGACCTGAAGCCCCTCGCCCTCAGCGCCTCGTACCCGTTCTCCGCCCTGTCGGCGGCCCTGACGAAGACCATGCCCGCGGTGCTGCTGATGACGCGCAGGCCCCTGGAGTCGAGGAGGCTCCTCCCTCCCCTGAACCCGCGCGCCCTCCTCGCGGTCCTCATCCTACCCAGCTCGTCGCCCAGGATCAGGATGTACCTGTAGGTCAGGGTCAACAGGGTGGACACGAGCCTAGGGACCTTCAGCCCCCTCAGGCCCGAGAAGAGCTCGAAGGTCTCCGTGCCGCTGGCCAGGACGAGCAGGGCGATGACGCACGAGCTTGTCCTGGCCCACATGTCCAGCCCCCGCCAGAACCCGGCGAACATGAAGACCGAGACGGAGGCTATCAGGATGAACGGGAGCGCGCCGAGGTACATCCGCATCAGGTGGCGGTACGGGACGCGGCTCACCGCTGCGAAGGAGACGGACAGCAGCAGCGACGCGAGGACGAGTTCCGTCCTCGTCAGGAGGGCGGTCGCGACCACGAAGGCGACTGTGCCGGCTATCTTCGCCCTGGCGTCGAGCCCTCCGAGCCAGCTCGCCCGCGCGTGCTCGTCGATCTCCTCGGGACGCGTGTGGTGCCCTCGTACGTGAGCGACGATCATCTGCCCTCATTCCGCCGTCTTGCCCGCTCTCAGTGCCTTCATGAGCCCCAGCCCTGCGAGGGCCACGGCGACGAAGCCGAGCATGCCCGCGAACAGGGCCGCGAAGTATGTCTCTCCGTAGGAGAAGGGTGACGTCAGGAGCGGTTCTCCCTCCGAGACGGTCGCGTCCTCCATGGTCTTCTCGAGGCCGTCCGCCCCCTCGCTCGAATAGACGAAGTACAGGGGGAGGGCCAGCGCGAAGGCGATGATGATGGCCGCGGTCGCCTGCGCGACCCTTGACGAGAGGACACCTCTGAGCCCCGGGGAGGCCCTGGGCCTCGCGGCTCCGGCCTCGAACATGCCAGGGGAGACCGTCAGGACGTACGCCGCGACCCCCACCGTTATCATCGCCTCGCCGATGCCGATCACCGCGTGGTAGCCAAGCATCGCCGGGACGGAGACGGTGGCGGCGATGCCGTATGCGCCGTCGGAGATGGCATGGCTGACCGCCAGCTCCGCAGCGCATGCGCACGCCGCGACGAAGACCGATGCCCATGCGCCCGCGCCGATGGCGAATGCCTCGCCCGGCGTGAAGGCCTTCCCCGAAGGCGCCTCCCCCCTGGACAGGAGGGGCTTGAGCATCGAGTAGACGCCCCACCCCATGAGCGGGGCTATGATTGCCATGTTCACGGCGTTCAGGCCGAAGGCGGTGAGGCCGCCGTCCCCGAACATCAGCGCCTGGATCAGGAGTATCACCGTCATGCCGACGATGGCGACCACTGGGCCCACCATTATCGCCAGGAGGGCGCCCCCGATCAGGTGTCCCGTCGTCCCTCCGCCGACGGGGAAGTTCAGCATCTGCGCGACGAATATCCCCGCGCAGAGGACCGCGATCCTGGGCAGGTCCTTGTCCCTGACCTTCCTGCCCGACAAGTAGATGGCCACGGCCGCCACCGCAGCGAACTCGACCCACCCCAGTCCGGCGACCATGGGGTCCATCAGCCCGTCTGGTATGTGCATTCCATCATCCCTGTGTAATACGATTATGCGTTTTCGTAATACGGCAATGCGGGTTCGATATATATTCCCTGCGGGTCCGTCCCTCCGAGGGTGAGAAGGGTTATGTCGTTCCTCGCCCTTCAGCCGGTCATGGCCGGGAAGGTCCGCGTCTCTCTCAGCGTCCAGGCCGACCTGATGAAGGAGTTCGACTCGGTCGCGGGGAGCCTGGGCCACCCCACGAGGTCCAAGGCCGTCAGCGAGGCCATGAGGGAGTTCGTCTCCTCGAAGAAGTGGGACCTGGCCAGGAAAGGGGTCGTCCCGGGGGTCATACTCATCACCTACGACCACCACGCCAGGGGCGTGAACAGGACGCTGACGGGGCTCCAGCACGACTACCACGACGTCGTGGGCGCGACCATGCACATCCACCTGACGAAGCACACGTGCCTCGAGGTCATATCCTTCGAGGGAGAGTCCGAGAGGATCCGGTCGCTCGCCAAGACGCTGCAGTCGCAGAAGGGCGTCCTGGACCTGAAGGTCGTCACGGCGCCATCCAACTGAGGCCCCGCCCTATTGTCCTTCAAAAAGTTGTCTCAATCGTGGATAGATGGTCTTCTTGTGAAGAAAGGGTATGTCCGTCAATGGCCGCCCACCAGTATCAGGGCGATCGATGTGGCGAGCCCGGCGATGACGAACCTCAGGCCCGTGTAGACGATCATCTCCTTGATGAGGGAGCCGAGGTACGCGCCTAGGGCGAACAGGAACGCGAGGGTTATTATGGTCCCGGTCACGACCGCCTCGTCGAGGGGCATGAAGAAGAACGGGATCAGGGGGACGAAGGCCGCCACGAGGGGCGCCACGCCGTGCGCGAGCGCGCTCACGAATATGCTCACGCCGATGGCCTCCTTGCGCGTGCCCTCCACGGCGCACAGCATGGCCTTCTCCAGGTGCTTGTGGCTCAGGACGTGCTCGACCCTCTCGGCCTCGTAGGCCCCCACCGCGCTCGACACCGCCAGGGCGACGGCGCCGGCGACACCTGCGCCGACTATGAGCTGCTCGGCGATGGCCGGGTCCATGCTCACCTTGGCGACGTAGGCACCCAGTATGACGCCGAGTATCGTGAGGGCGCCGTCGAACGCGCCGATGACGAAATACCTCCTGGCGATCGCGCCAGACTTCGTGAGCTCGAACTGCGACTTCAGCGTCTTGATGCTTTCCCTGATGTTGAACATCTTAGCTTCACTCTTCGCCGAGGGCCTTCCTCACGGCTCCGACCGCTGAATCCAGGGCCTGCTCTATCCTGGCCGCGTCCGGACCCCCGCCCTGGGCGAAGTCCGGCTTCCCGCCTCCCGAGCCGCCGACGACCTTCATGGCCTGCGACACGAGCTCCCTGCAGTCGAGGGACACGTCCTGGCTCCTCGCCACGACGACCTTGGCCCCTCCCTGGTCGGAGCCGAGGACCGCGACCGTCCTCGGCTGGGCGATGAGCTGCTTCGCGAGGCTGACGAGGTGCCTCATGTCCTCCGACTGCATGTGCCTCACCACCCTGACGCCCTTGACCTGCTCCGCCTTCTTCACGAGGTCCTCGACGGTCTCGCCGACGAGGCCCTTCTTGACGGAGTCGAGGTCCTTCCTGAGGTCCTTCCAGTCTCCGAGCAGCTTGTCCACCGCCGCACCTAGGCCGTCGGGAGTGGTGTTGAGCTTGACGCTGACGTCGCTGACCGCCTCCCACGCGGCCATCATCCGCTCCACGGCCGACATGCCGGAGGCGAACTCCAGCCTCACGACGCCGTCCTGGATGCGCTTGGTCGAGAGTATCTTGATGGCGCCGACCTCGAGCGTGTTCCTGCAGTGGATGCCGCCGCAGGCCTCGACGTCGAAGTCGCCGATGCGCACGACCCTGATCTCCTTCCCGGGGACGGCGCCGCCCTGGTAGAGCCTGAAGCCGTACCTCTTCTCCGCGACGTTGCGCTCCATGAAGGAGCTCTGGACCTTGATGCCAGCGAGGACCGTCTCGTTCGAGATCCGCTCTATCCTCTCGAGCTCGTCCCGGGTTAGGTCGGCGTAGTGCGTTATGTCCAGCCTGGCCAGGTCGACGGCCTTGTGCGCACCAGTCTGCCAGATGTGGTTCCCGAGGACCTTCCTCGCGGCGCCGTTGATGATGTGCGTGGCGGTGTGGTGCCTCTGGAGGCGCCTCCTGCGCGGCTCGTCTATCGTGCAGGTTATGAGCTTGCCGGGCCTGGCCTGCATCTCCCCCTCGACCTTGTGCACGACGACGTTGCCGACCTTGTCGACATGGACGACCTTCATGTCCTTCATGGTGCCCAGGTCGCTCTCCTGGCCGCCCCCCTCGGCGTAGAAGTAGGACTTGTCGAGGACGACCAGGTCGCCGACCACGGCCAACACCTTGGCCCTGAACTTGTACTTGTACGGGTCCTTGTAGAACAGCTGCTTGGTGGGGGGGAGGTCCTTGGGCAGCTCCGTGACCGCGGCCGCCTCCTCTGCGTCCTTGGACTTAGCGTGCCTGGCCGCCACCTGCTTGTAGAAGTCGTCGGGGACCTTCACGCTGGACGAGGCGAACTCGGCGACGACCTCAGGGTTGAGGCCGTGCGAGTCGTACAGCTCGATGAGGTCCTCGTCGGACATGGGCTTGCCCTGGCTCTTCAGCGAGTCCTCGAGCCTCTTCACGATGCCCTTCCCCTTCGTCAGGGTCTCGCCGTACTTCTCCTGCTCCACGTCCACGAGCTTCAGTATCTCGTCCCTGTTCTCCCTGAGGTCCGGGAAGTCCTTCGAGAACTGGTCTATCTGCAGCGCCACGATCTCGGAGAGTCTGCCCTGCATGCCGAGCTGGGACATCTCCCTCAGCGACCTCCTGACGAGCAGCCTGGCGAAGTACCCCTGCCTCACGTTCGAGGGGACCACGCCGTCGCTGAGCATGAACATGAGCGCCCTGGTGTGGTCGCACACCACGTACATGCTCTCGAAGGGCTTGATGAGCCTCATGAAGTCCTCGTCCTTCATGCCGAGGCGCGCGGCGGTGTCCGCCCTGAGCGCCCTCACGTCGGCGGCGGTCTCGATCTTCAGCGAGCCAGCGACCTTGGAGTACTCCGAGAGCGCCCTCTCGTCCGCCCTCACCCCGGCGGACTGCCTGAGACTCTCGAGGACCGGCCCGAACACGGCCTCGTACGCGGACGGGGTCCCCTGCGACATCCAGGTTAGCCTCTCGAGCCCGTAGCCGGTGTCGACGACCTGCATGTCCAGCGGCCTGGTGCGGCCGTTCTCGGTGGCGTAGGCCATGAACACCAGCGTCGCGACCTCGACGCCCCCGAGGAGCACCTCGACGCAGGGGCCGGCGTTCCCGCCTCCCTCCCACCAGGCCTCGGAGTAGTTGACCAGCTTGGGGTCGAGGCCCTGGACCTCGGTGAGGAACTTGTGGCACAGCTCCGTCGTCCGGTCCTTCCAGTAGATCTCCTTCCCCTTGCTGTTGAAGACGTGGTGCGCCATCATCTCGAACATGGTGAAGTGGGAGCCGGTCTTGCCGACGTTGTCTATGTCGTTGAACCTGACGCAGGTCTGCGAGATGGCGAGGGGGTTCGCGGGCGGCTCGACGACCCCTTGGATCACCCACGGCTGGAAGCCGTAGATGCTGGCCTGGGTGAAGAAGACATCGTCCCTCCACCTCGCCGTGATGGGGTACCTGGAGACCCTGGTGTGCCCCTCCCTCTCCAGGAAGGACAGGAAGCTCTCGCGCATCTCGTGAACGGTGAGCTTCTCCTTGAAGAGGGGTTTCCCGATGAAAGTGTACTCGACGCAGGGCGCCTCGCCGCAGGTCTCGCCGTCGCCCAGGGTCCAGAAGAACTTGCCGCAGGTCTTGCACTGCTTCCGCTGGAAACCGTTGCCCTTGAAGAACTCGAGCTCGTAATCCTTCGGGTCCATCCGACTTCTCTGCATGAGTCCTCAGGATTTAACGGTTGTGCTGGGGGCGTGCCAGCATCGTCAGGGGAACGAGAACGCTGGGTCGGAGAGCCTATCCATGTACGCCGTGACGGGCGCCCCCTCCTTGATGACCTTCGAGACCTTGTTCACGTCCTTCTTCGTGCCGAGCAGTATCGCGCCCACGAGCTTCCCGTCCCTGACGACGAACTTCCTGTATACGCCGCCGTCCGCGGACACGGCGCGGACCTCCTGGACGGCCTTCTCGGACGCCTCATGCTCGCTCCTGACGGTGCCTATGGATGTGAGGTCGATGCCCATCACCTTCAGGGTGTTGGACGGGACCGTCCCCCTGTAGTCCGGGGACTCCTGGCCCACTATCTTCCGCGCCGCGACCCTCGCCTGGTCCAGGGCGGGCGGTATGATGCCCCAGGTCTTGCCGTCGAACTCCGCGACGTCCCCGAGGGCGAACACGTCCGGTTCCGACGTCCTCAGTGACCCGTCCACGACCACCCCCCTGTTGACCTTCAGCCCTGCCTCCTTGGCCAGGCCGAGGTTCGGCCTAGCGCCAGCGGAGACCACGACCATGTCCGCCTTGACCTCCCTGCCGTTCTTGAGCCGCAGGCCCGTGACAGCGTCTTCACCGAGCACCTCCTCCGTCTCGGCCTTGGTGAGGACCCTGGTCCCCCCCGCCTCGACCCACCTCTGGAGTATCGCGGCACCCTCGTGGTCCAGCTGCCGCATGAGGAGGTGTTCGGCATACTCGAGGACCGTGATGTTCAGTCCCTTGAACCCGGTGACGAGTGCCCTCGCGGTCTCCAGGCCGAGCAGCCCTCCGCCTATGATCGCGACGTCCTTCGCCTTCGCCGCAGCATCCATGATCCTCTTGGCGTCTTCCAACGTCCTGAGGGTGAAGACGTTCCCCTTGGGGAGCCCCTTCAGGGGCGGAAGGAACGCGCTCGCGCCGTTGGCCAGCACCAGCCTGTCGAAGCTCACGCTCTCCCCGTTCACGGTCAAGGTCTTGGCCTTCGCGTCGATGCGTTCCACCTTCGAGCGGAGGTGCAGGGAGATGCGGTTCTTCTCGTACCAGTCGGCCGGGAAGAAGGGCATCTCCTCCTCCTTCACCGCCCCTGAGATGAAGTCGATCAGTTTCGGCCTGGCGTAGTACGGGGAGCCCTCGTCGGAGTAGATGGCTACCTCAGCCCCCGCGTCCGCCTCCCGTATGGCCTTCGCTACGTTCGTGCCAGCGACGTTGTTCCCGACCACGACTACCTTCGTGCTACCACTCCCATGCGGTGCTGCTAGTCCCCGTTCATGCGCGGACGTGGGATTAAGGTTGCGGCGGAGGTGTCCGTCGGGGCCGCTGGGGAAGCCGCAGGTACCTTAATATTCAATTCGGGTGATTCATCGTCTGGTGGGTCTGTGGTGAGGTGTGCTTGGTGTGGTTCTGAGAACGCGCCGGACGGGAGCTTCTGCGTGAAGTGCGGGAAGCCCCTCCCTTGGGGCGGCGCAGCCGGGAAGTGTCCCGGTTGCGGCGCGGACAACGCCGCTGGAATGAAGACTTGTGGCAGCTGCGGCGCCCCGCTGGCGGATGTCAGGCAGGCCCCCCCGCCCCCGCCCGCCGCGAGCGAGATGTCAAGGTGCAAATGGTGCGGCAAGCCCGTCCCGCCTGGGTCGACCATGTGCTGGGAGTGCGCCGAGGGCCCGTCCGAGGACTACGTCGAGTTCACGGACAGCCAGGTCCATTCGGAGTCGCCGAGTGCCGCCGCGGCGCTCCTGATCCTCGCCGGGGTCCTCACGATGGTACAGGGGTTCGTGCTGATGGCGGGCGTGTCGGTGATGGACTACAGCTCAGGGTTCGCGACCTGCTGCGGCTCCCTCGAGCTACTGTTCGGGCTCGGTGCTATCGCCGGGGGTATCATGGCCTCGAAGCGGGAGAACTACCCACTCGTGGTGGTCGGCTGCATCCTGGCGATTATCGGCTTCGGTGTGGGGATCGGGACGGTGCTCGGGATAATCGCCCTCCTGATGGTCCTGGCGAGCAGGGGGGAGTTTGACTGACCATTTCGGAGGACGAGCCTTGGGCGGACGCCCAAGGCTCCGAGGACCAGGGGAAGGTCCGCAGGGAGCTGTTGGCCGCGGCCGTGCTCCTCGTTTTGGCCGGATTGCTCGCAATCGTCCAGGGCGGCTTCGTCTTCTACGTCGCAGCGGACCTTAGCAGCACCATCAACCCGCTCATAGGCCTCTGCTCGATGCTCAGCCTCCTGTTCGGGGCGATAGCGGTAATGGCTGGCTACGGGGTACACGTGCGTTCGGGCTTCAGGTTCCTGGTCGTCTCGTGCATCATCGCGGCGTTCGGCATCGGCTTCTTCGCGGGGTCCGCCCTGTCCTTCGTCGCCATGTACTTGGTCGGGAGGAACAGGGACGAGTTCCGCTGAGGCGGAGCTGTCGCTGGGGAGTAAGGGGAAATTAGAAGGAAGGAACGCAGCAGTCTGCATGTGCAGCACGTATAACGGCTGAGCCGATATCGCTAGGCCAACATGTTGTTT
>CAZXWO010000021.1:0-16324 GCA_964644565.1 uncultured Thermoplasmata archaeon
TCCCCGTGGTCTGGTTGTGCAGCTCCATCATCCACCCGAACAGGTTCATCGTGGCGTTCAGGGTGAAGATCAGTATCAGGCTCGCGAGCTCGTTTATCCCGACCAGGAAGGCGATCAGCACGATCATGATCGACGAGCTTATGGAGTACTCCATCCACCTGGCCGGGTTCATCCCCTTGCTCAGGTTCTTGACGTACCACTTGTTCGCGAAGGTCGACAGCGAGAAGTGCGCTATCGCGGACACGAAAAGGAACGACGCGACCAGCGGCGCGAACGGTATCTTCACCAGCAGGTCCTCGATGACAATAGGCGCCCCGTCCTCCATCCCGAAGAAGTTGGTGTATATCGGCGCGTCGTACGACGGCCACAGCACCAGCATCAGCGCGCCCTGGAACATGTGCAGAAAGCCCATGACCAGGTTGAAATTCTTCAGCTTGCCATACTTCACAATCTCCGAATCTGCCAAGAACTACCCCTCCTATGCCTGAGGGTGAATCGCATTACGGGGTTAATCATCCCTCGCCCGAACATGCGCGGGTGCGCCCCTCCCCCGCACTCCCCCGGCTCACGCCATCCAGGGGAGGTCGACCTCGTCCGTCCGGTACCTCTGCCTTATGGCGCTGTCCTCGAGCCTGGTCCTGACCCCGGCCCCGTGCATCACGAGCCCCGTCCACGCTATCATGGCGCCGTTGTCGACGCACAGCGGCCCGGGCGGGACGAACATCGTGGCCCCGCGCTCCTCCGCCATCGTCCTGACCATCCCCTGGAGGCGCTTGTTCTGGACGACCCCTCCCCCAAGGAGGACCTCGTCCTTCTCCACGTGGGCCATGGCCCTCTCCGTGACCTCCACGAGCATCGCGAAGCAGGTCTCCTGGATCGAGTGGCAGAGGTCCTCGAGCCTCTTCCCTGACTTGTGGAGCTGCATCGCCGCGGTCAATATGCCGGAGAAGGCCACGTCCATCCCCTTGACGCTGTATGGGAGGTCGATGAGCTCCGTGCCGTCCTTCGCGAGCCTCTCGAGGTGCGGCCCCGCCGGGAACGGAAGGCCCACGGAGCGGCCGAACTTGTCTATCATGTTGCCGATGCCCACGTCGAGCGTCTCCCCGAAGACCCTGTACCTGCCCCCGGAGTAGGCTATGACCTGCGTGTTCCCCCCGGAGGCGTAGAGGAGGGTCGGGTCCCTGCACCCGGTGACCTTCCTCCCGATCTCGAGGTGGGCGACGCAGTGGTTGACGCCTATGAGGTCTACGCCCAGGGTCAGCGCGAGCGCGCGCGCGCCCGTGGCTGCCGTCCTCAGGCACGGGCCGAGGCCCGGTCCCTGCGAGAAGGCCACGAGGCCTATGTCCTTGTAGGCTACCCCAGCCTTCGAGACGGCCTCGTGCATCAGGGGGACCATGTTCTCAGCGTGGTGGTTGGCCGCCTCCCGCGGGTGTATCCCGCCCTTCGACCCGTCTATCATCTTGCCGACGTTGGCGAGGACCCTGCAGTCCTGGTCGACTATGCCGATGCTGAGGGTGTGGGCGGTGCCCTCGACCCCTAGGCAGATCATCGGCCGTACATCGCCTGGCGGGTTAAAAAGCATGCCCCGGGGCCCATTATCGTCCCTGATAGCCTCGCAGTAGGGGCTTATACCCGCGGGGCCGATATTCCAGGGCGGTGACCGGGTTGAAGTGCCCATCGTGTTCATCCGAGATCCCCGACGAGTCGAACTTCTGCCTCAAGTGCGGCAAGGCGATGGGGAAGGTCCTGGACCAGCCTCAGACGCCCCCGGAGGACGACGACGGCTCCGAGGTCTTCTCCATGATGTGCATGGCCTTCGCCTTCATGGTCTTCTTCTTCTCCCTCGTGCCCTTCTTCCTGGGGATTTGGTACGCGGGCATGGCCATGCTCGGCGTCGGCGTGGTCCTGATGCTCGCCGGCTACAGGATGATCAGGGTGTCGAAGAGGGAGCGCATCCGGCTCGTGGAGAAGAAGGCGATGAAGGTCAAGCTCAAGTGCAGGTACTGCGGCACCCTGAACGACGAGGACGAGGAGAGGTGCGGCTCCTGCGGGGCGTCCCTCTAGGCAGGGAGAGTCGGAAAAGCGTGGGAAGGGTTTTGACAAGGGGTTTCGCGGGCTCGGAAGGGCTCATCCCTTGTTGTAGTAGGTGTCCAGGAAGTCCGCCCAGCCGGTGGCCCCGTCGAATACCAGCCCTCTGTACAGGGTCTCGTAGCTGTCGCCCCAGTAGTACTTCACCGACTTGGTCGGGAACCATATCCCGAGGCCGTTCTCGCCGGTGATGTCCTCCGAGTGCCACTCCAGTATGATGGCCTCTCCGACCGCGGTCACGACGGACTGCGCCGAGGCCTTGACCGCGGCGTCGGCTATGACCCCGCTGTCCCTGACCATGGTCGCGAAGGTGACGAGGTCCGCGGCGTTGTTGGGCGCGGGCGTCAGCCTCCGGAGCGTCTTGTACTCCATGTAGTAGGCGGCGACCGTCGGCCTCATCGCCTCGCCGAACGATTTCACAGCCGAGGCCACGCTGTCCACGCGGGACATGTCGTACACGCTGATAGTGACGCCGTCCCAGCCCCGGACCGTGAAGTCAGCGATGTAGTGCCCGGCCATCATCGTGGCGAGCGCCTCCCCCTCCATCTCCGGGGAGGCGACGAGGTCCTGGGCGACCAGGTCGTACGGGAACCCGACCGCGTACATGTTCTCCTGGCTGAAGACCACGTAGTCCGCGTAGCCGACCATCTGGTGGGCGATCTCCGCCGTGGCCATGACGCACGCGTTGAGCACGATCACATCGAACGACACCTGCGCGTTCACGAGTCCCTCCCTGAACTCCGACATCCTCAGGTAGTCACCGTCGTTGTCGTCGTCCCAGCAGAGCCCGCGTATGCCACCTCCGTGGTTCCACATGACCAGGGCGTACTTGTCGGCCGGGTACAGGTACTCGGCCCTGTCGATGAATCTCGTCAGGGTCGCGGGGTCACCCATGCTGGGCTCGCCCCATGGCTCGACCTCGACCGATGTCGGACTCTGGACGTACAGGAGGTTGGCCTCCTCGCCGTAGGTGTCCAGGAGCACCACGATGTTCACGTCGCCGCTCGAACCGACCAGCTCCAGCTCGGCAAGGTCCATCAGGGCGTACGACTCCACGTTGTTGTCCCCGTCCATGTATACCATGACGGTCCATTCGACGGGCACCGTCTCCGCCCCCGCAGGCGCGGTCAGCGCGAGAGCGGGCAGGATCATCAGCACGGCAGCAATCCCTATGTACGATCTCCTCAGTTTCAAGCCCCCTTCGATCCGTCCCCCGAGGGCCCGTCCGGGGTCCCGGCGGGACTCGGTCAGTATCATGAAACCGGGTAATAACCGTTACCTACTGACCGGGCGACCGACCCGTCTTTCACAGCCCCCCTCAGTGGCGGGGTCTAGCCTGTCGAAATGCAAGGACCGTAAGGTGGTCCTTGGGTTGTGTAAAACGAGGGGTTTGGAGGGTTTTCGGTCCGTCGGCCCTCACAGGACGATCTGCATCGCCCTGCCGACCTTCTGGGCCACCGCGAGGTCGTAGGCGATCTTCGCCGTGAGGGCGTCCTGGACCGCGAGCCCGGTCGAGCAGAAGACCGTGACCTGCTCGTCGCTCTCCCTGCCGGGCTTCAGCCCCGCGACTATCTCGCCGATCTCGGCGTTCACGTCGTCGCGCGTCAGCTCGCCCTTCGACAGGGGGACGTTGATCTCGCCGGAGTGGGACGCCTGCTCCCAGTCGTCGATGACCAGGCGCGCCCGCTTGAGGACCTTCGGGTCCATCTCCTGCTTGCCCGGGGCGTCCGCGCCTATGCAGTTGATGTGGGCCCCGTCCTTGACCCACTCGTCCATCACTATGGGAGACCTCGCGGAGGTGCAAGTGACCACTATGTCGGAGTCGACCACGGCCGCCCTCGCGTCCTTGGCGACGGCGAACTTGCCGACCCTGTCCTTGTAGTGCCTCCTGAACTCCCTGACGATGGCCTTGGTCTTCTCGGGGTACATGTCGTACACCTTCACCAGGTCGAAGGAACCGAACTGCGTGAGCAGCGCCAGCATCTGCGTGCGCGCCTGGTTCCCGGCGCCGATGATACCGACGACCTTCGGGTTCGGCCTCGCCAGGTACTTCGAGGCTATGGCGCTCGCGCCGCCGGTCCTCATGTCGGTGATATGGGTCGCGTCCATGACCGCGAGGGGGGCGCCCGTGTGCGGGTTGATCAGGACCAGGAGGGCCATGACGGTCCTCATGCCGTAGTTCTTCGCGTTCTGCGGGTGGACGTTGACGATCTTGACCGCCGACACATCCATGTCCTCGACGTACGAGGGCATCGTCCGCAGGTCCCCGTCGAACTTCTCGTAGAAAAGGTAGACTTTCGGGGGCATCTGCACCTTGCCGAGCCCCTTGTGCTTGAAGGCGTTCTCGACCGCGCCGAGGACGTCCTTCATGTCAAGGAGCTTCTTGACCTGCTTCCCCGTGAGGAGCAGCGTCTTGACCGAAGCGTGCTGGGTTGTCATTGAGATACACGACTCCGGCCTGGTGCTATCGGGTGCCCGAATATAAGGCTATTCGACCTAAAGCGTACCATTGTGTGGGGGTGCTGGCCGTGCGCCCCCGGGCCCCGCCGGGGCCCTCTGTGCGGGGCCCCGTCCGCCGCCGCGGCGGGGCAAAGTGGTTTTAAACCCGCAAGGGCATATTGAAGGCGTCGCGTACACCAGGAGTGGAGGGTAGGCCCACGGTAGTGCAGGTAACCCGGGCGCCGGTAGTGAACGGCCCCGCGGACGCAAAGGTTCTCAAGCTCATAAGGGACGAGGTGCCCACGATAGTCGACCGGTGGGCGGCGGAGGTGGGCCGGGTGCCCTTCGCGAGGGTCTCGGAGTCCGTCGCGGCCCCCGCGGTGAGGGCCGAGAGGCTCAGGTCGTTCCTGTCGGCGCTCCTCGACCATGTCGAGGACCCCGGGTCCGCCAAGGCCCGGGAGGTCCTGAGGAGCATAATCCGGTCAGAGCAGCTCAGGTCGCTCAACCTGAGTCGGGTCCTGGCGAACCTCCTGATCCTCAGGCGCATGGTCGTCGACATAGTAATCGAGAGGACCTCGGACGAGGACCTCGCCGCGGCCAGGAGGGTCGCGTCCTCGGCCGTGGACCTCGGCGTGGAGGAGATCTCGTTCCTGATGGAGGAGCACGTGCAGATGCAGTCGGTCCTCGTCAGGTGCCTGTCGTGCTCCCCTGGGGACCGCTCCGAGCTGGAGCAGTCCTTCGCGAGGTTCTGCAGGAACGCGATGGACTACTTCGACGCCGACTTCGTCTCCGTGTTCAGGTACCTCGAGGACACGGAGGAGCTGATGTGCATCGGCTGCTCGGCCAAGGGCGTGGCGATACCCAGGGACTCGAGGATGTTCCTGACGTCCTTCCCGCTCGCGGCGGAGGCGCTGGAGCACGGGACGCCGAGGACATGCGTGTCCCCTGCCTGGTCCGCGGGCCAGAAGAGGAAGGTCCTCGGCCAGATGGTCTTCGAGCACTGCATCGTGGTGCCCCTGTTGAGGGGAGACGCCCGGCTCGGGGTCCTGTTCATAGGCGACACCAGCGGCCCGACCCAGTTCACCACGGACGAGGTCAGCATCGCGGAGGACTTCGGCGCGAACGTCGTCAGGGTCATGGAGAACGTCGAGCTCTTCGAGAAGCTGAGCATACGCGCCCGGGCCCAGACCGCGCTCATAGAGACCGCCGCGAGCCTCCAGAAGGAGATCGAGAGCTCGGAGATCTACAGGATCATCTCCGACAAGATGGTAGAGCTCATACCGTGCAACGAGCTCGCGTTCTACATGTTCGACTGGGACCGGAAGGTGGGCAACCCCGTGTACGCCACCGGCCCTTACGCCACCGAGGTCATGGACGACAGGGACTTCCCCCCCGACGAGGGCTACGTGGGCCACGTCGCGAGGACGAGGAGGGCGGAGATAATCAACGACACTGAGGAGGACGGCAGGGGCTCCTACATCCCCGGCACCCCGGCGACCCACTCCCGCATGCTCGCGGTCCCGATCCTGGGCAAGAAGGAGGTGCTCGGGGTCGTGGAGCTGCTCAAGTACCCGCCCGACTTCTTCACCAAGGAGGACCTCGAGGTCGCCACGATGTTCGCCAACCACGCCGCCGTCGCGGTCGAGAACGCGAAGCTCCTCAACGAGGTCTCGAGCGCCAGGGACGAGGTCCAGCTGCACATGGACCTGCTCACCCACGACATCGCCAACTACACCACGCCCGTCATGGCCTACATCGAGAGCCTCAGGGGCAGGAAGGGCCTCGACCCGGAGGTCGCCCAGGCCGTGGAGAGGGCCTACTCCCAGGTCGACAACATCATCTACCTCGTGGACACGGTCCGCACGATCGCGAAGCTGAGGGAGAACTCCGCGCCGAACCTCGTCAGGACCGACCTCAGGTCGGTATTGGACGGCGCCGTCGCGGAGGCGCGCGCCAAGAGCCCGGGCCGGACCCTGGAGGTGTCCGTCAGCCTCCCCAAGGTCCCGGTGATGGTGACGGCGGACCCGATGCTCAGGGAGGCCTTCGTCAACCTGTTCGTGACAGCCTCCAAGACTTCGAAGAGGCCGGAGACGAGGCTCTCCGTGGTCGCGGAGGAGCACAAGGAGGGCACCAGGGACGTCTGGCTCGTGAGGGTCGAGGACCCCAACAGGGTCATCCCCGCCCAGCTGAAGCGCGAGGTCCTCAGGATGACCAAGCGCTCCAGGTCCGAGTTCACGGGCGGCTTCGGGATAGGCCTCGCCGCCGCCAGGGCCATCGTGGACCGCTCGTCGGGGAAGATGTGGGTGTCGGACATCGTCCCGAAGGACCCGTCCAAGGGCTGCGTCTTCAACGTCCTCCTGCCCAAGGCCTGAGCCCCACCCTCGCTCTTATGTAACCCGCTCGCCTTCACCGGTCAGGGGACATGCCGAGGCGCAAGTACGGCCGCCTGAGGAAGGCCATAACTCCGGTCAAGGAGGAGAAGTGCAGGTACTGCAAGCTGGGCTACCCCTGCCCCGTGCACAAGAAGAAGTAGGGGCTACCTGGCCAGCAGGAATATCATCAGGAGGAAGGCTGCGATGGCGACGGAGCCGCCTATCATGAACCACTTCGACTGGACGAAGTGGGCGGTCCTGACGTAGCGCTCCTGCCGGTCCCTCTGGGTCCGGAGCATGGCCAGCTCCTTCTCGGTGAGCGGCCTCCCGCCCGGCCCCACCCTCCTCTGCGGCCTCTCCGTCAAACCCGTCACCCTCCGGCACCCGTCGGGGCGCTCACTCCCTGGCCGCCTCGAGCGCGGCCAGCACGAAGGACTCGGCCCGGTCGTCGTACTCCACGGAGATGCCGGTCGAGCCCCTCCTCTTGAAAGGCCGGACCACGACCGATGACCTGTACTCGTCCGGGACCTTCGACCTGATCTCCTCCTGCATCCGGTCGGCGGAGGAGTTCAGGAACTGCGTCCCCCTCCCCAGCTCCGGCATCGGCAGTTCTATCTTCCCCACGTGATCACCTGCCGAGATAGTGTCGTCGCCTGTATTCAAACGATGCGCCTCCCCCGGGCATCCGCCCGAAGTTTATTGCCCCTGTAGGCGATTCGAGTGCGGGGATCGAGATGAAGGAGTACGGTCTGATAGTCATAGGCTCGGGGGCCGGCATGAACGTCGTGGACCAGGCGCTCCAGAGGGGCGAGAGGGTCGCGGTCGTGGAGGAGGGCCCGCTCGGCGGGACGTGCCTGAACAGGGGCTGCATCCCGTCGAAGGTGCTCGTCCACGCGGCCGACGCCATCCGGGAGGCCGAGGCCGCGGCAGCCATCGGCGTCAAGATGGAGCTCAAGAAGGTCGACTACCCCTCCATCAAGAAGCGCATGTGGGACATCGTCCTCAACGGCAGGCGCGAGATGGAGGAGGGGGTCAGGCGCTCCAAGGGCCTGGACCTGTACAAGACCGTGGGCAGCTTCGTCTCCGACAACACCCTCCAGGTCGGCAACGAGACCATCAGGGCGCCCAGGGTCGTCATAGCCTCGGGGGCCAGGCCGTCCGTCCCCGACATCCCGGGCCTGGACAAGGCCAGGTACCACACCTACAGGACGGTCTTCGAGATCGAGGAGCAGCCCAGGAGCATCGTCATACTGGGCGGCGGCTACATCGGCTGCGAGTTCGCCCACTTCTTCTCCGCCATCGGGACTAGGGTCGTCCTGGTGGGGAGGAACCCCGTCCTGCTCCCGCGCGAGGAGCCGGAGACGAGCGCCCTCGTCAAGGAGCGGCTATCGAGGCACGTGGAGGTGCACACGGGCACGGAGGTCCTCTCCGTGAACGGCAGGGCGAGCTCCTTCGCCGTGAACATCCGGGACCCCGCAGAGGGGAACGACAGGGTGGTGGACGGGAAGCACCTGCTGGTGGCGACGGGCGTGAGGTCCAACTCGGACTGGCTCAAGCCCGAGAAGACGGGCGTCAAGACGGACGAGAAGGGGTGGATACTCACGGACCAGTTCCTGCAGACCTCCAAGCCGGGGATATTCGCCCTGGGGGACGCCCTCGGGAGGAACATGTACAGGCACACGGCCAACTACCAGGCGGGCATAGTGGGGCACAACCTCTACAGCCCGCAGAAGATGGCGATGGACCTGCACGCGGTGCCCCATGCGGTCTTCACGGACCCGCAGGTGGGGCAGGTCGGGATGACCGAGTCCGAGGCCGTCAAGGGGAGGAAGACCATGGTGGGCATGGCGAGGTACCACGACACGGCCATGGGCTACGCCTACGGCGACGAGGCCGCCTTCGTCAAGGTCCTGGTCGAGTACCCGGGCAGGCGCATACTCGGGGGCACGGCCGTGGGCCCGCAGGCCGCGTTGCTGATACAGCAGGTCGTCAACATGATGAACTGCGAGAACCAGACGTACGCGCCCCTGGTGAGGTCGCAGATCATACACCCCGCGCTCTCGGAGGTCCTCGCGAGGGCCTTCAGCGCACTGAGGCCCGTGAACTTCCAGCCCGAGCACCACCACTGAGGACCACGGCGACGAGCTCCTCCCGCCCGAATGGGCCGGGGGACGCCTGGCGGACCCCTTGCCTGTCCTTGTCCGCCTGCTGGCCGGCTAGTGGCAGAGCCCGCAGCCGCCGCGGCCGCGCTTCTCGAAGTACCTCTGGTGGTACTCCTCGGCCGGGTGGAACCCGCCCGCCGGCACCACCTCGGTGACGACCCTCGCGCCCCCGAGCCTGCCCGAGGCCTGGAGCCGGTCCCTCGACGCCTCCGCGGCCGCCCTCTGCGCATCGGAGCGGTAGAATATCGCGGACCTGTACTGCGACCCCCTGTCGGGCCCCTGCCTGTTCAGGGTGGTGGGGTCGTGGATGCCCCAGAAGACATCCAGGAGCTGGTCGTAGGACACGGCCGCGGGGTCGTACTCGACCTCCACGGCCTCGGCGTGGCCAGTGGTGTCGGTGCACACCCGCTCGTACGTCGGGTCCGGCGTCCGCCCGCCGGTGTATCCGACCCTGGTCGACACGACCCCCCTCACGCGCATGAACGAGGCCTCGACGCCCCAGAAGCACCCGGCGGCGAAGACCGCCTTCTCAGTCATGCGTACGTTGTTGTCAGGGGCGCGGATAATCGTTGCGCCTCACGGGGCGGGCCTCACTCGATGCCCCGCTCGGCCCTGAGCCTCTTGAGGCCGTCCTTGAGCTCGTTCCTGGTCGGGAACGATATCGCTCCGTCGGGGCAGAACGCCTTGCAGCTCGACTTCCCCACCAGGCAGTTGTAGGGCCTCACCACCTGCGACTTCCCGTCGAAGAACTCGAACACCTTCTGGGTGCAGAACTCCACGCAGGAGCTGCACCCCTCGCACCTGGACTTGTCGATCCTGGGGAACCAGGCGACGTCCTCCCTGGGGATCCCCTTGTAGCTCTCCTGGATCTCCTCCTTCCTCCGGCCCCTGACCTTCTTGTACTCCGCCCAGAGCACCCGCTTGTAGTCCTCGCGGACAGAGGACGGCACGTAGTTGCGCGCCCTGAGCTCTCCCATCAGGACCTCCTTGACCTCCTCGTCCGGGCTGTCCATCCGGAGGAGCGCCGCCTCCATGATCTCCTCGAGGCCGGCGATGCCGACCTCGGTGCCCCCCACCAGCAGCGATGTGGGAGGGGGCTTCTTGTAGCAGTCAGAGAGCCACGTCATCAGGTCCCCACCTGTGGTTCTCGCGGGGACCTGATGGGCTATCATCGGTTTTAGAGGCTTCGGTTGACGGGCGTTCCCCAGGGGCAGGCCAACGCAACCTATAATACTGCCCTGGGGGCTCTCACTCATGGGGAACATGGCCATAAGGTGCGAGTACTGTGGGTCCGAGAACCTCGACTACTCATACTACTGCAGCAAGTGCTCCAAGGAGCTCCCCCGGGGCCAGGCCGGCGCCGAGGGGCAGGCGGCCCCGCCGCCGATGAGGCCCGCCGCCGGCAGCCCGAGGTTCTGCCCGTCCTGCGGGCGCTCGATCCAGTTCGACGCGAACGTGTGCCCGTACTGCGGCCACGACTTCCGGTGGACCACCTCTCCCCCGGCCAGGAACGAGATGCTGAGCGACGGCATGCGGATCCTGTTCTACCTGCTCTCGGCCTTCTTCGCGCCCGTAGCGGGCATAATCATCGGGATCGTGTTCATGATGAAGCCGGACCCCGAGTACAAGCGGGTCGGGAAGAACTGTCTCATAATCAGCGTCGTGATAGGACTCGTCCTGCCATTGATCATCGGCATCTTTGTCTTCGGCATCATGATGGCGTCGTTCCCGTTCTGAGAACGGTGGAGAAGGGAGTGGGCCCAGCCGGATTCGGACCGGCGATCTTCTGCATGTCAAGCAGATGTCATAGCCACTAGACCATGGGCCCTTGTAGGGGCCGAGATAAGACAAGGGGTTCTATAACCCTTTCTATGCTCCCTCGGCGGAGCCAGCAGGCGGGCGGTATAGTTTGATGAAGCCCGCCGCCAATCGCCCGTGCGCATGCGCCCGGGGAACGTGCTCGCGTACGCGGGGAGAGGCTCGTCCCACTCGTGGACCTGGACCGCGGACCTGCTCGAGTCCCGGGGCGCCTTCGGCTGCAGGTTCGTCGACGCCGACGGCCTCGTGGGCGGCCTCGAGGATGGCGCTTCGCTCGTGGTGGTGTCCGGGGGCGACGGTTTCGAGATCGCCTCCGCCCTGGCCCCGAGGTGCTTCGCGGCCATCGAGCGGCACATCAGGGCAGGAGGCCTCTACATAGGCGTGTGCGCGGGCGCGTACCTCCCCCTCCCCTCCAGGGTCGAGCCGTTCGACGGGTTCAACCTCTCCACGACCAGGATACGGAACCTCTCCGGGCCCGGGGACGCGGCCGCGTCCTCCCCGAGGACCGGCGTTGTGTACGGCTCCTGCAGCATCGTGCACCCCGTCAGGGGTGAGGTCGAGGTCGGGGACGGCTCGTGCTCCTTCAAGGCCCCGGTCTACGGCGGCCCCGTGTTCCGCGAGCCCGAGGCGGACACGGTGCTGTTCCGATACTCCTCGTTCACCCCGCGGACAGTGTTCCAGGTCGGGCGCGCCGCGGCCGAGGAGATGGTGATCGGGTCCCCTGCCGTCGTGTCGTCGCGCCTGGGCGAAGGCACGATGGTCCTCGCCGGGCCGCACCTCGAGCACCCCGCCTACCCGCAGGCGAACGAGGCCTTCGCGGGGCTCGCGGGCCTCTCAGGCTCAGCGACGGCCGTGCCCCGAAGGACGTGGCAAGGGCGCGCGGCCGAGCTGGACCGGCCGCTGGCAGACCTCAGGGTCGCCGTCCTGGGGATGGAGAGGGAGACGTTCCTCGTCGGGGCGAAGCTGTGGGACGGCGGGAGGATGCTCGAGCTGGCCGACGCGGTCGCCAAGCGGAGGGGGTCCCTGGGCCCGGAGGCGGCCCGGCGCGTTGCGGAGCTGCTCGACAGGGCCCGCGAGGAGCTGCTGTCCCTCGGCCCCGAGAGGGCCTCGTCGTCGGACTCGGCCCCGTCGCTCCTGGTCGAGGCCGCCAGGCTCTGCGTCGACTACCACTTCGAGTCGCTGAGGGGATGATTTTATACTCGCCCATCCTCATTCCAGCAGACATGCCTGAGGGCGGGTACCTGAGCGAGAGGGCGCGGCTCTACGTACCGTTCTTCCTCGGGGTCCTGCTCATATCAGCCGTCATACTGCTCCTGCCCTACGACACGGTCTACGTGCGCGACAGGGCCTACCTGCACGCCTTCCTCGTCACCGTGGTCGTGTGCACCGCCGTGTTCCTGCTCGGGACCCTCCACAACGTCCTGTTCTGGATGCGTGGGAAGGGCCTCGTGGGCAGCCCCGAGGGGCGGCTCCTCGGGCTCCTGTGGAGGGCAGCGAGGCTGCTCCTCAGCAAGGCGTTGGCGAGGGCGCTGGCGGTGTTCGCGCGCGACGCCCTCTACCTCTCCAAGCTGAGGGGCAGGAGCCTCTCGAGGTGGTTCATGCACCTCATGATCCTCGGCGGCTTCCTCCTGATGTTCGCCCTCGACCTCCTGGTCACCCTGTGCATGGACGTCCTCGGGTACGGGCCGATGATCGAGGAGGGCGGGTGGGCGAAGCTCCTGTTCAGGGACCTCGGGTTCGAGGTCGCCGGGGCCATGATGCTCGCCGGGCTCACCATCGCAGCGGTCCGCAGGTTCGTCCTGAGGCCGAAGATCGTGAGGACCGAGCTGCCCGACGCCGCCTCGATAGTGTTCCTCCTCGCGGTGGTCCTCGGCGGGTTCGTGCTCGAGGGCATGGGCATCGCCGGGGGCATCGACGGCCACACGCAGGACGTCGGGTACTCGTTCCTCGGGTACGCGATCTCGCTGGCGCTCCCCGCGTCCTCGGGCGACTGGTACGACGCTGCGTGGCTCGTCCACGGGGTCATGAGCGCCCTCCTCATCGCGTACATCCCCTTCAGCAAGCTCTTCCACATGGTCGCGACCCCCATCGCGATAGAGCTGGAGGGGCTGGTGTCGAAGGAGGGGACGGCGTGACCAGGCTCGACATATCGAAGCTGGACGTTCTCTCGCTCCTCAGGTTCGACGCCTGCACCCGCTGCGGCGAGTGCACCGCGACGTGCCCGACGGGGGGCGAGGCCCAGGACGAGGAGCTGGTGACGCCGAGGGGGAAGATCCTCAGGCTGCGGGAGTTCTACAAGGCGCAGTACGGGCTCCGGGCGCGCCTGCTCGGCCCCAGGGATGTCCCGGAGGAGGCGCTCAGGGAGCTCTCCAGGCGGGCCTACGAGTGCACCATATGCGGCCAGTGCAGGGCCGTGTGCCCCGCGCACCTGGACACCATCCCGATGTGGGAGAACATGCGCGAGTTCCTGGTCTCCAACGGCCTCGGCCCGATGCCGGAGCACCAGCAGATCGTCAAGAGCGTCGAGAACTACGACAACCCCTGGATGCAGCCCAGGGCCCAGCGCTCGAGGTGGGCGAGGAGGCTCGACAAGGACGTCAAGGTCAAGGACGCGCTCAAGGAGCACAGCGAGGTCCTCTACTTCGTCGGCTGCACCGCCGCATACGACCCCAACATACGGGCAATGGCGCTGGACACCGCCACCGTGCTGTCCCGGGCGGGAGTGGACTTCGGCACCCTGGGGAACGAGGAGGGGTGCTGCGGCTCGACGCTCCTCAGGACCGGCCTGCTCGAGCAGGCCAGGGGCATGGCCGAGAGGAACATCGAGAGGTTCGAGAGGGCCGCGCCTTCCGTGATACTCACGAGCTGCGCCGGCTGCTACAAGACCCTCAGGCAGGACTACCCCAAGGTCGGCAAGCTCCCCGCAGAGGTCGTGCACATCACGACCTTCGTCGACGAGCTCCTGAGGTCGGGGAGGCTAGTCCCGACGAAGAGGGTCGAGGGGACGGTGACGTTCCACGACCCGTGCCACCTCGGGAGGCACAACCTCCTCTACGAGGAGCCGAGGAGGATCCTGCGGTCCATCCCGGGGCTGAAGGTGGTCGAGATGGAGAGGAACAGGGAGGAGGCCAGGTGCTGCGGCGCCGGCGGCGGCGTCAAGACGGCGTTCCCGGACCTCGCGGCCAAGATATCCGCGATGAGGGTCGGGGACGCTGAGAGGACCGGCGCGGACATACTCACCACCTCCTGCCCGTTCTGCTACCAGAGCCTCAGGTCGTCCGTGGAGACGGGGGGCTCGAAGCTGAGGATGACCGACCTGATGGAGCTGCTCAGGTCCTCCCTCTGAGGGGGCGGAGCCTCCTCACGGCCGCCAGGAGCCCCTCCTTCCCGGGCTCCGACGCGAGCAGGACCATCACCAGGAACGGTATCGCCAGGAGGAACGTCTCCTGCGGCGTCGCGCCGAGGTAGATCAGGGCCATCACGGCGGCGATGGACGACGCCCTCCCTATGTCCAGGAGGTACTCCCTCGTCACGACCGAGTCGTTCTTCGTATCCTCGAGGTTGTCCGTCAGGATGGCGAAGAGGAACACCGGCAGGACGAACGAGGCGAACTCGAGGAGGCCGTTCGTGAGGGCGTACTCCTCCAGCGTCCCGGACATCCATATCAGAACGATGCAGGGGATGGAGCCGAGGGCGCTGAGCTTCAGGAACAGGCCCCTGTTCTGAATCCTGTCCGAGACCTTGCCGAGGATGATCCCCATGACGCCCGCGCTCAGGCCGAAGAGCGAGAACAGGATCCCGAGGGAGACCTCGTCCTGGGAGAACGTGTAGGCCACCAGGGTGACGTCGATCCAGAACACTCCCTCGAACCCGCCCTCGCCGAGGAGGGCCACCACGTTCCTCCTCCCGATGGCGCCGAGCCTTATGCGCATCACCTGGTCCTTCGGGATGTAGTTCCTGTAGGCGACGATCGTGAAGGCAGTCGCGACGATGATGCATATGCCGATGCTGAAGAGCGCCATGTAGCTGATGAACCCGATCACCAGGCCGCCGAGGAACGGCGCGAAGAACGCCGCCAGAGGCCAGACGAAGAAGAACACCCCGTACTTGACCCCCCGGTCCGTCTTCTGGGTCATCTGGGCCATGAGTATGTTGAACGGGGTCCAGAAGAACGGGTAGAACAGCCCGAAGGCGACGCCTACCACGGCCCCTATCACCCAGCCGTTGTCTATGAACAGGAACGCGGTGTACTCGACCACCAGGCACGCCAGCCCGAAGACCATGGCGTTCCTCGGGTCCATCCGCGGCCTCCAGGACATCCAGAGGCTGACGAGGACGGCTATACCGAACCCTATGGCCAGGTATGTGGGGCCGGCCCACAGGGGCATGTCCAGCTCGTTGTACAGGTAGACGATGTTGAACGACCCGGCGAAGGTGTTGCCGAACGCGAGTAGAGTCTCGATGATGAAGAGCCCCGCGAACGCGCGCCGAGTCATGTGGCACCGGGAACGCAGGCGGCTGATAAAACTTGTCGGGCCTACTCGCGTGGCGGCGACCAGCCGAACATCTTCTTCTTCTGGTGGCCCCCGGGGCCGCCCCTGCGCTCCCTCGCCTTCTCGATGCAGGCCTCGTCGTCGCAGAGGAACGACGCGAACAGGAACCTCTTCGCGGGCCTGCCGCAGATCTCGCAGCTCTCCCCTTCCTTCATCCTATCATCCGGCCCCGGGCATCGGCTAGCCCGGATATCTAAGCTTCCTCTTCCTGGCCTCGGTCTTCTCGGACAGGAGCTTCCTGCCGACCTTGGACTCCGCCAGGACCGAGTAGAACTCGAGGTCCGCCCCGCACCGGAGGCAGACCGCCTGCGACCTGCCCAGGGGAGAGTCGCAGACCGGGCACCCGCTCATGGAGGCGAGCCTGGCGGAGGACCTCTTCCGGCCCCCGACGAGCGGGCCCGTCAGTGATGCCTCGGAGGGCCTGTCGGACAGGAGCTTCTTCATCATCGCCGGCACGGTCATCTCCTCCTCTACCGGGGGCGGGGGTATGGCGAGCGCGGAGCCGACCGAGCGCACGGGCTTCGGGGCGACCCACACGAAGGCCCTGCCGGGGTGGGCGCGCACGAAGCCCCTCAGCCGCTGCCTGTCGACCACGGCCTTGCCCGTGCTCTCGAGCCCGTATATCTCGCAGAGGATCCTGAGGTCGTCCGGGTCCCGGAAGAGGGCGATGTCCCCCTCCGTGACCAGCTCTATGTGGTACCTCTTGTACAGGACGTAGAGGTAGACCATCGGGGCGACAGCGGCGAAGGCTCCCACGAGGTACGGGTCGTGGCCCAGGCTGAAGAGCGTCGCGGCGACGGCGATGACTGCGAGCGCGAAGACGAGCGAGAACGCGCCCCAGGCCTGCTCAGCCCTCATGTTAGCCATGGAGAGAGCGGCCAGCCCGTAGAAA
>CAZXWO010000021.1:16424-27167 GCA_964644565.1 uncultured Thermoplasmata archaeon
CATCGAGAAGTCCGCCGCCCGGACCGAGTGCGTGATCCACCCGACGGATATCACGTCCGCGGCCCTCGCGTACTTCTCTATGTTGTCCGGGGTGATCCCGCCGGAGACCTCGACCACGACCTCGGGGCGCCGGGCCTTGAGCTCGCCGTAGAGCTTCCGGGCCTCGCCCGGGGCGAAGTTGTCCAGCATGATGATGTCGGCGCCGCCCTCGAGGGCCGCGAGAGCGTCCTCCCCGCCCTCGACCTCTATCTCCACCTTCTTGGTGAAGCTCGACGCCCTGGCCCTCCTGAGCGCCTCCCCGACGCCCCCCGCGATCCTGATGTGGTTGTTCTTGATGAGTATGCCGTCGTCGAGGCCGAACCTGTGTGGGTCCCCGCCCCCGAGCGCTACCGCCCTCTTCTCGAACTCCCTGAAGCCCGGCACGGTCTTCCTCGTCGCGGCGACCCTGACATCCGGGCTGTGCTTCCTGCACCGGTCGACCAGGTCGCGGGTCACGGTCGCGATGCCGCTCATCCTCATGATGAAGTTCAGGGCGAGCCTCTCGCCAGACAGGAGCGACCTCGCGGGGCCGGTGACGGTGAGCACGACGTCCCCCTTCCCGACCACGGAGCCGTCCTTGCGCTTCATGACGGCCTTCGCACCCAGCCCCTCGAACACCTCGCAGGCCTCGGAGGCGCCGGCGAGCACGCACCTCTGCTTCGCGCCGATGCTCCCCCTGGCCTTCAGGCCGGCTGGGACTATGAGTTCGGACGTGATGTCCCCGGAGCCGATGTCCTCGGCGAGGAACTCGTGCATCTTCGGGCGCATGCGCGCAAAAGCGGACTCGGGCCTAATAAGTGTATCCCGGTCACAACGTGAACTTCTCGCCGTTCATGGGCAGGAGGACCTCGAACCCCTCCTTCCTGAGGCTCAGGGCGAGCGGCTCGCGGTTGTCCCCGTGCATCAGGACCACCTTCTCCGGGGAGCAGCCCTTGGCGAAGGCAACCAGCTCGTCGTGGCCCGCGTGGGCCGAGAAGTCGTACTTCTGGACCTCGCACTCGACCTTCTCCACGACGCCGTGGAACTGCATGGTGCCGGTGTCGAGGAGCTTCCTGCCGTTGCACCCCTCGACCTGGTAGCCCGTGAGGAGGATGGCGCTCTTCGGGTCGTCCCTGGCCTGCTCGATGTAGCTCACGACGGGGCCGCCGTCCAGCATCCCGCTGGTCGTGACTATGACCTCGCCTTCGTGCGCCCTCTGGCGGGCGTGGTAGTTCTTGACCTCCCTGCCCCTGCTCACGGCCTGCCTCAGCCTCTTGGCGGAGCGGAGGTGCTGCGGCTCCTCGAGGTAGATCTTGTTGACGGACTTGCCCATGCCGTCGTGCCAGTATTCGAGCCTGCTGTCCTTGAGCAGGAGGAGGATCTCCTGGGTCCTGCCCACCGCGAAGGCCGGCACTATCGCCTTGCCGCCCCGGGCCACGACCTCGTGCACCTTCTTGAGGAAGGCGTGCTCGGTCTTGAGCCGGTCGGGGTGGTTCCTGCCGGAGTAGGTGGACTCCATGATCAGGTTGTCGCACTTGACGGGCTTGGCCCCGGACACCAGCCGCGTGTCGAGGGTGTGGAGGTCCCCGGTGACCAATGTGGTCCTCTTCCCCGTCACCTCGTACATGGTCGCCCCGGGGATGTGCCCGGCGGAGTGGGTGCGGACGTGGACCGAGTGCTTGGTGAGGGTGTCGCCGAACTCCACCACGTTGAACCTTCCCAGGGCCTGCTTGACCTCCGTCTTGCCGTACATCTCGGGGTAGCCCTCCGAGGCCGCCACCTTGATGCTGTCCTCCATGAGGATGGCCGCGACCTTCTTGGTCGTGGACGTGGAGGTGACGTCGATGTCGTACCTGGAGGTGATCCACGGGATCATCCCGCAGTGGTCCAGGTGCGAGTGGGTGAGGAACATCAGGTCCACCGGCGGCGCCGGCATGGGATACTTGGGCGGGTCCGTGGCTGACATCCCGTAGTCGAAGAGCATCCTGGCCTTGCCCGTCTTCACGAGTATGCCGAGCCTCCCGACCTCGTGGCCGCCGCCGAGGAACTCGCATTCGATTGGCATCGTCGGGCCAACGACCTCACGTATAATATGGTTGTCCCCTGACGTGGTACGCTGGTTCAGGGCTCCCCCACGACCTGGACCGCGAGCTCCCTGGACCTGGGCCGCACGTCCAGCTCCATGAAGACGATCTGCTGCCAGGTCCCGAGGAGGAGCCGGCCGTCGAGCACGGGCACCGTCAGCGACGGCCCTATGAACGAGGCCCTGACGTGGGAGTGCCCGTTGCCGTCACCCCAGCGCCTGTGGTGCTCGTAGTCCCCGCCCTTGGGGTACAGCCGGTCCATCGCCGCCCTCAGGTCCGCCACGAGCCCGGGCTCGTGCTCGACCGTCGTCACGGCCGCGGTCGAGCCCACGACGAACACGCAGGCGAGCCCGTCCCGGACCCCGGACTCCGAGACTATCCCCTGCACACTCTCCGTCACGTCGACGACCTCGTCCCCGGCCGAGGTCTTCAGGCCTATGCTCCCCTTGTGCACCGTCACGCAGGTCCCCGGGGAGGTATCGGTATCGGAAGTGATAAAGATGCCAACCCTTCGAGGGTTGTACCAATCCCGCGTCCAGCAGGTGCTGGTACGTACCGTCCCGGGGTGACAGTTCAAGGCAACAAATATAATATATGCCCCCAATAGACCCCCTCATATGAGCTCAGGGGAAGGTTACGGTAGCAGCTACGGGAGCAGGGCTCATAACGCCGACACCCGGATTTGGCTAGTGTCGTCCTTCCGGGTGGAGTTCATCAAGACGGGTATGGAGAAGGCGGGGAGCATAAACAGGCTCGCGCGGGAGATGGGGTACCGGTCGCGGATCCACCCGGGGTGGAGCGTGCGGCAGATACTCGTGGGCGAACAGCCGTTCCCGTACGAGAGGCTCCTGAAGCTCTCCGACTACGTCGGGTACCCGATAGAGGAAGTGCTCCGGTACAGGACCGAGCCCCAGAGGGTCACGGTCCAGAACACCAACGAGGCACTGCTGAGGAACGGGCTCTGGTGCTACCACATCGCCAGGATGAGGCTCAGGTGAGACGCGGTCGGGGGAGTTGACAGCGCATCGCCTATTGTCCCAGCTCGCCCGAGGCCAAAGGTTTTCCGCAATAAGACTAATATAGAGACGAGCCTGTTGTGTGGGCCATGGCCCTGGGTCTGGAATTGGCGCTGGCTTTCGTGATCATCGGCATACTCATGCTCCTAGCGGAGGCCGCGTCGCCGGGGTCGTTCATACTCGTGCCCGCGACGGTGCTCCTGGTCCTCGGGGGGATAGGGCTGGCCTTCCCAGAGTGGCTCTTCACATGGTACGCGCCCGTGATCGCGGCGATAATCGTCATACCCATGTTCTTCGTCACCATCAAGATGTACCAGAAGCTCGCCCCGCCGGCGCCGCCCGAGACCACGGTGGCCACGTCCCTCGTCGGCCAGATAGGCTTCGTCGAGAGGGAGGTCCTGCCGGACAGCATGAAGGGCAAGGTCAGGATCGCGAACGACACATGGAGCGCGACATCGACCAAGGTCATACCCGCGGGCAGGAAGGTCGTCGTCAAGGCGAGCGAGGGCGTGCACGTGAAGGTGGAGGAGCTCCCAGAGGAAGGCTCCAAGTAGGTATCTGAACAAAGGAGGAGGAGAGGAAATGGATCCAGGACTAACCGCGCTGGCTATACTCGTGCTGATCGCAGGCTTCGCGATAGCGTCGACGGGTATCAAGATCGTGAGGCCCTACGAGCAGGGCATATACATGAGCCTCGGCAGGTACATGCGCGTGCTGAACCAGGGGTTCAACTACGTGAGGCCCCTGATAAACGAGGTCATCAAGATCGACCTGCGTACGCAGGTCCTCGACGTCCCGAGGCAGGAGGTCATCACCAAGGACAACTCGCCCACGAACGTCGACGCGATCATCTACATCAAGGTCATCGACCCGAAGAAGGCCTTCTTCGAGGTCACGAACTACCGCACCGCGACGATATACCTCGCCCAGACGACCCTGAGGTCGATCATCGGCGACATGGAGCTCGACGAGATCCTGTCCAACAGGGAGAAGATCAACCTCCACCTGAGGGACGTCCTCGACGAGGCCACCGACAAGTGGGGGGTCAAGGTCGAGGCGGTCGAGATCAGGGAGGTCGACCCCGCGGGCAAGGTCAAGGACGCCATGGAGGAGCAGACCTCGGCGGAGAGGCTGAGGAGGGCCGCGATCCTGAAGGCCGACGGGCAGAAGAGGGCCGCCATCCTCAACGCGGAGGGCGACAAGCAGTCCCGCATCCTGCAGGCCGAGGGGCTGAGGCAGGCCAAGATCCTCGAGGCCGAGGGTTCGAGGCTCGCGATCATACTCGAGGCCCAGGGCGAGGCGCAGAAGCTGCGCGTGCTCGCCGTGGGCGCGGCCCCGCTGGACTCGAAGGCCCTGACGGTCCTGTCCCTCGACACCCTGAAGTCGGTGGGCAACGGCCAGGCGACCAAGATCATATTCCCGTTCGAGCTGACGAGGCTCGTCGAGGGCGCCTCGGAGTACCTGGGCGTCGGCAGGCTCACCCCGCAGAGGGAGGTCTCCGACCTCGCGGACATAGAGAGGTCCGTGGGCAAGGCCGACGACGTCCTTGGGCCGATCCCGAAGCCGGACGAGCTCCGGAGGGAGATGAAGGCCGTCGAGGACCTCCTGGCCAAGGAGAAGGTCGAGGCGGAGCAGATCGCCGAGATGGCCAAGAAGGACAAGATGTCGTCGAAGCTGGACAAGTGAGCCGGCCCGGCCCGAAACCCTCAAACCCCTTGTTCTGTTTCCACGCTCACCGCGACAGCAGCTCCGCCGCCTGCTCCCTCGCCGCCGCGAGGACCTTCTGCTCGTCGACGGTCACCGCCCTTCCCCCTCTCAGTACGGGCCTCCCGTCGACCATCACGTCCCTCACCGAGCGGCTGGGGGAGGCGTAGACGAGGTTCGCGACGGCGTTGCCGGCTGTCGTTGGGGTCATCCCCGGGGTGTCGCAGTCCACAATGACAATATCGGCCCTCTTCCCCGGCTCTATGGAGCCGATCTCCCTGGACGCCCCCAGGGCCGCGGCCGCGTCGACGGTGGCCATGTCCAGGGCCCTCTGGGCCGGGACCACGGTGGCGTCCCACCTGTTCGCCTTGTGCATCAGCGAGGCGAACTTCATCTCGAGGAACATGTCGAGGGAGTTATTGGACGACGCGCCGTCCGTGCCGAGGCACACGGTCACGCCGCTGTCGGACATCTCAGGGAGGGGGGCGCACCCGCCCCCGGCGAGCTTCATGTTGCTGGTGGGGCAGTGGGCGACCGAGACGCCCGCCTTGGCCAGCGCCCGGACCTCGTTCATGGTGACCCAGACGCCGTGGGCCGCGACGTCCCCCCTGGACAGGAAGCCGGTCTCGGCCAGGTGCTCGACGGGCCTCCTCCCGGTCTTCTTCTGGAACTCGTAGACCTCGTGCCTGGTCTCGGAGAGGTGGTAGTGGCAGAAGGTGGCGCCCCTCTTGGCCAGCTCCCTGGACCTGCGGAAGGTCTCGTCGGAGCACACGTACACGCCCTGGGGCGCGACCACCGGCTTGACGAGCGGCCTCCCCTTGTGGGCCATGATGAACTTCTCGCAGTTCTTCACCGGGTCCCCCTTCTGGGTGGTGAACTCCTGGTCCAGCACCGCCCAGCCCAGGTAGCCCCTGAGGCCGACCTGCTCCACGCTCTTGGCTATGACGTCCTGCGAGTAGTAGAGGTCCAGGAAGGTCGTCGTGCCGGTCCTGACCATCTCCAGGCACCCGAGCGAGGCCCCGGCCGCTATGTCGGCCTCCGTCCTCTTGGAGTCCACGGCGAACGTCCGCTCGAGGAAACCCCCGAGGCTCACGTCGTCCGCCACGCTCCTCATCAGCGCCATGGCGACGTGCGCGTGGCAGTTGATGAGCCCGGGCATGACGATGCACCCCGAGGCGTCGAGCACCTCGTCCGCCTCGGCCCCGACCTCGCCGACCTGCTCGACCCTCGTCCCGTTCACCAGGACGTCCGCCCTGAGCACGTCCCTGCGGGCGTTCTGCGTGACGACCAGGCCGTTCTTGATGAGTGTCGATGACAGTCGAGTTCACCCCTCTGGCTGCGGAAGGGTATTAAGGGGACCGGACATTAAGGTTTGTCGGCAATGGTCAGGATAACGTTTCTAGGGACCGGCGGCGGCCGGTTCGCCACCATCTACCAGGCCAGGGCGACCGGCGGCATCTACATCGAGGACGAGAGGAACCTCCACATCGACCCGGGCCCCGGGGCGCTCGTGAGGATGCGGTCGATAGGCATAGACCCGATGCGCACGCACGCGATCCTGGTGTCGCACTGCCACCCGGACCACTACATGGACGCAGAGATACTCATCGAGGCGATGACCGAGGGCGGGACCAGGAAGCAGGGCCTCCTGATAGGCAGCAGGAGCGTGATCGAGGGGAGCGACGGGTACGGCCCCGCGATATCGAAGTACCACCAGGCGAAGCCCAAGTACGTCAAGGTCATGGAGCCGTTCTCGAAGGTCACCATGAAGCCGCTCGAGGTCTGGGCGACCCCGTCGGCGCACTCCGACACCACCTCCGTGGGCTTCAGGGTCCAGACCTCCGGCGGGATGTTCTCGTACGTCTCGGACACGCAGCTGCTGGAGCAGGTCATCAAGGCCCACAGGAAGTCGAGGGTGCTGGTCGCCTGCGTGACGAGGCCGCTCGGCCAGCGCATCCCGCATCACCTGAGCACCGAGGACGCCGGCTACCTGATCGAGAAGGTGAAGCCGGAGCTAGCGGTCATCACCCACTTCGGCATGCGGGTCATCCAGGAGAACCCGGAGACCCAGGCTAAGTGGATCGAGGAGAGCTCGGGCGTCAAGACGGTCGCGGCCCGCGACTTCATGTGCCTGGAGTTCGAGAAGGGCGGCATCGAGGTCTCGGACAGGCTGAAGGTCGGGCCCGAGAAGTAGGAATTCTCAGAGGTGAGGCGGGGGCCCGGGGGCCATGTCCGCCTGCTGTGGCCTCAGCGGTGAGGCGTTCGGTCCCTTGCTGCAGAAGTCGCATGCGGTGATCATGCCGCGGAATATCTGGCAGTCCTTCTCAGAGCACATTCTCTCCCATCCCTAGCTGGGCTGCAATCTGCGTGTCAGGTAATAAAGATAACACGTGCGCGCAGCGCGTGCGCGCGGCGTCCGCGCGCGCCGGATGCATAGAGTGCGCAACGGTTATCTAACCCGTCGGGGATAGGCGCGGCGCATGGCGGCGGAGCTGGGCGGCGAGGACCTCTCGAAGGTCAGGGAGTTCTGCGAGGGGAGGCGGATGTCCCTCGCGATAGTGCGAACCCCCGAGGCCCCGGGGGAGCTCGGCCCCCTGTTCGAAGGCATGGCGAAGGCGTGCGGCATGTCCTTCGGGAGGAACATGTCCTCCCCCTCATCGGATTTCGGATTCGCCGAATTATATTCGAACGGGAGAATGCTCGTTGTGCTGCATATCGGAGGCGGCCGTACGGAACTCGTAAGCCTCTCGGAGATAGACGAGGTGTTCCTCCAGGACCTCGAGGACACGATCGCCTCCTCAAATATCCAGTCGTCTTCGATAAGGGACGGCCTCTAGGCTCTCCGGCCTGCGGCCGGAGGGGAGCAGGGCACAACGCTGGCTGGTATTTCGGAAACCATCTTATAGCACGACCAGGCTGGGCTGTAATCGGTGTCTTAGGTTGGTGGCTCAACTTTCCTCCTAAGCATAGATTCTAACAATCCCCACCACACCAACCGAAAGACACCTTAACTCTCCTCAACTCCGTCACCTGCGCGTGCGCGCTGTTGCGCGCCGCGCGCGACTCCGATTATCGTAGAACGGTTTTCAGCCGATCCCCGCCGCCTGCATTTATTACCTCTGGGGCGAATCACTGTAGACGATGTCCATCGAGGACGACGTTCTGAAGAGGGTCAAGCCGTCCAGGGCCGACGACGCCAAGGTCATGGCCGCCGTGGAGGCCCTCGAGGCGAAGGTTGCCAGGGAGGCCAGGCGCCTCGACACACATGTCGAGCTGATGCTCGTCGGCTCGGTGGCGAAGGGGACCCACCTCAAGGGCCCGGACATCGACATGTTCATGCTCTTCCCGGAGAGCACCCCGCTGGAGGTGCTGAAGGAGAAGGGCCTTGGGATCGGGAAGGCCGTCCTGGGCGGCAGGGAGCACTACGCCCAGCACCCCTACGTCCGGGGCGAGTTCAAGGGCTTCCAGGTGGACCTCGTCCCGTGCTTCAAGGTCAGGGACACGAGGAAGAAGATGAGCGCGGTGGACAGGACCCCGTTCCACACCAGGTTCGTGAAGGAGAACCTGGGGAAGGGCCAGGCGGACCAGGTGCGCCTCCTCAAGAGTTTCATGAAGGGCATCGGCTGCTACGGCGCGGAGGCGAAGGTCCAGGGGTTCTCAGGCTACCTTTGCGAACTCCTGGTCATGCGCTTCGGCGGGTTCAGGCAGGTCCTGGAGGCGGCCTCCTCGTGGAAGAGGGGCGAGCACATGGAGCTCGAGGGCCACGAGGGGAAGGAGTTCCCTGAGCCGCTGACGTTCGTGGACCCGGTCGACAGCGGCAGGAACGTCGCCTCGGCCGTGTCGGTCGAGACCCTGCTGCTCTCCATCAGGGCGTCGCGCGAGTACCTGCGCTCCCCGGCGGAGAGGTTCTTCTTCCCGCCGGAGAGGCCTGCCTGGTCGCCGTCGAAGGTGAGGGAGGCGGCGGGCGGCAGGCTGGACAACATCGTCTCCCTCTGCTTCCCCAGGATCGACCTCATAGACGACGTCGTGTACCCCCAGTTCAGGAAGTCGCTCGCGGCCGCGGTCGCGCTGCTCGAGCGCCAGGAGTTCGAGGTTGAGCGCACCAGCATCCATGCCGACGGCCTCGTCCACCTCGTGGTCGAGCTGGCCTCGCGGCGGCTCCCGCCCGAGAGGCTGCACAGGGGACCCCCGGAGAAGTCCGAGAACGCGAGGGAGTTCCTGGCCAAGTGGAAGACCCGGGGCCTCTCGCCGCCCTACGTCGACCGCGGGAGGTGGTACGTGGTCGCGAAGAGGGAGTTCACCCTCGGGGACGACCTGCTGCGCGACGGCCTGGGCGGGCTGAGCCTGGGCAAGGACGTGAAGAAGGTCGACGGGATAGAGGTGCTCACGGGGCCCGAGATGCTCGGCAAGGAGCACATCATGGCCCTGACCAACCACCTCGACGAGCGCGCCCCGTGGGAGAGGTGAGGCTCAGTTAACCGGGATGGGGACGGCGGGGGTGAAGACGGCCTCGTGGTCCGAGTCGTCCCACGCAGTTATCGAGAAGGAGAGGCTCCCTGAGGTGAGCTGGTCCCCGGTGACCTCGTAGCCGAACCTGTGCTCGCCCTCTTCGCTCATCATGACCAGTTCGCCGCCGTTGACCGAGAGGCGCACGGTCGACAGCTGGCCGTTGTCCGCCACCTTGGCGGTTATGTTGACCGTGTATGAGCTGGATGCGTAGACCAGGGTGTTGATGTCCTCGCCCCAGCGCGGGACCCAGGTGTAGCGGCCGAGGGAGTCGACGTACTCGTAGTCTATCGCGGTGATGTTGGTGCCGTCGTCGACCCAGACCGTGACCCCTTCGATGGTCGGGTTGGCGTGGTCCGAGAACGGGAAGTTGAGCATCAGCACCCAGACCGCGAGGAACGTGAAGAAGAACCACGCGCCGCTCCCCACCCAGTTCTTCTTCTGGAAGCTGGATGTGTCTATCTTGACCAGTGGGTAGAAGTACTTCAGCGAGAGGATGCCTGCGAGGACGAGCCCCAGCCCGACCGGGACGAGAGACTCGTTGTAGTTCGAGAGCAGGCCGATGACTATGCCGAGGAGGGCGCCGTACCCGACGGTGATGAGGACGGTCTTCGTGTCCCTGAGCTCCTTCAGCAGGAACTCCCTCTCGTCGAAGTCAGGCGGAGTGAACTCGTACTCCTCCTTCTGCTCCTTGTCCTTCTTCCTCTTCTTGGCCATTCTGGCCCTCGAAGAGTTGGGGCTATTTAATACCTTTTGGTGGGCCGTCCGGCGCGCCGCTCCGGGGACCGGACCACTTTCGCGTACCTCCAATCGGTATGCTTATATTCGCGGCCCGGGCTCTTGAGACCAGCAAGGTGCTGAGTGTCCATGTCTGACGAGGAGGCCATTTCCAAGCTCCCAGGCGTCGGGCCCGCTATCCTCGAGAAGCTGAAGGAGGCCGGGTACAACGACATCATGATGATCGCCGTCGACTCCCCCAAGAACCTCGCGGAGCTCGCCGAGATAGGCGAGCCCACCGCGGCGAAGATAATCGCGGCCGCCAAGAAGGCCGCGGACGTCGGCGGGTTCGAGACCGGGGACGTGCTCCTTGAGAGGAGGAAGACCGTCGCCAAGCTCACCTCGGGGTCGAAGTCCCTGGACGAGCTCATGGGCGGCGGGTTCGAGAGCCGGGCCATAACCGAGTTCTTCGGCGAGTTCGGATCCGGCAAGACGCAGCTCTGCCACCAGCTCGCCGTCAACTGCCAGAGGCCGCTCGACGAGGGCGGGCTCGAAGGGCACACCATGATCATCGACACGGAGCAGACCTTCAGGCCCGAGAGGATCGTCCAGATGTCTGAGGCCCTGGAGCTGGACCCGGACGAGGTCCTCAAGAAGATACACGTCGCGAGGGCGTTCAACAGCCACCACCAGACCCT
>CAZXWO010000022.1:0-1283 GCA_964644565.1 uncultured Thermoplasmata archaeon
AGGGCCGCGGGGATGGACCCGAGGATAGGCCCGCTGTTCCTGAAGCCGGGGCTCGGGTTCGGAGGGAGCTGCCTCCCGAAGGACGTGCGGGCGCTCAGGGACAGGGCCAGGGCGGACGGGTACGACTCGAGGCTCCTCAAGGCCCTGATGGCCATCAACGACCGCCAGCCGGTGGAGGCGATATGGCTCCTGGAACGGGAGGTCGGCCCCCTGCGGGGGAAGCGCGTCGCGGTCCTGGGCCTCGCGTTCAAGGGCGGCGTCGACGACATCCGCGAGACGCGCGCGGTCCCGCTCGTGACGGAGCTCCTCGCGAGGGGTGCGAGGGTGGTCGCCTTCGACCCGATGGCCATGCCGGGCTTCATCAAGGTCATGCCGACCATAGAGTACGCGCGGTCGGCCGCCGAGTGCCTCGAGGGCGCCGACGGCTGCATCGTCCAGGCGGACTGGAAGGAGTTCTCGAGGCTGGGGAGGAAGGAGTTCTCGAGGATGAGGTCGCCCGTCGTGGTCGACGGCCGCAGGAGCCTGGACCCGGCGAAGGTCCGGCGCGCCGGGGCCAAGTACCTGGGCATCGGTTTCGGCAGCCCGGGTGCCGACTGACCCGGGAGAATCATCTGGAAAGCATAATAAGGCCCCAGCCTTTTCAGATGGCGTTGATCCTGAATGATGGTCAGCGTCGTCCTCAACCTGCTCAATGAGAAGAGGCACATCAGGGACCTCCTCGACAGCCTCATCATTCAGGAGGAGCCCTTCGAGGTCGTCGTGGTCGACGCGGGCAGCACGGACGGCACGGTGGAGATCATCAAGGCCTACATGGAGAAGCACCCGCGGATCAGGTTCTTCCACCACCCGGGCACGAGGGGCGAGAGCACCAACTTCGGCATCTCCCAGGCAAAGGGGGACGCCGTCGCCACCATAGGCGGCGACTGCATCGCTAACCCGTTCTGGATAAAGGAGCTGCGCAGGTCCCTCTCGGACTACGGCATCGTGGCAGGGAAGACCATCAACATCGGCTACCACGCATTCGAGGACCTCGAGAGGGTCGAGCTCCACCACAGGGGCTTCGACGTCTCCTACCCGAGCGCCAGCATGGCCTGGCGCAGGGAGGTCCTTGAGGCGGTCAAGGGCTTCGACGAGTGGTTCATCACCGCCGAGGACATAGACCTGAACTTCAGGGCGGTCTCCAAGGGCTATTCCCTTGGGCACAACCCCGAGGCGATCGTGTACCACAGGACCAAGGGCAGCTTCAGGGGCTTCTTCAAGCAGGCCTTCTGGAACGGCTGGGG
>CAZXWO010000022.1:1383-26601 GCA_964644565.1 uncultured Thermoplasmata archaeon
TGGACGAGGTGAGGACGGCGCTCGAAGGCGTGAGGCCGTTCGAGGTCATCGTCGTCGACACCGACTCGAAGGACAGGACCAGGGCCATCGCGGCCGAGAAGGGTGCGGTTGTCGTGCCCGAGCCGAGGCGGGGCTACGGGCGCGCGTACAAGACGGGCTTCGAGAGGGCGACGGGCGAGATCATAGCCACGCTGGACGCGGACATGACGTACCCGGCCCCGGACATCCCCAAGCTCGCCGACATGCTCGAGGCCCGGGGCCTCGACTTCATAACCACCGACAGGTTCGCCGACATGGCCGAGGGCGCGATGAGCGCGAAGCACCGGCTCGGGAACAGGGTCCTCTCAGTGACGGCCAGGCTGTTGTTCAGGGTGAAGATAAGGGACTCCCAGAGCGGCATGTGGGTGTTCCGCAGGTCGGTGCTGCCGAGGCTCGCCCTCGACAGCGACGGCATGTCCATGTCAGAGGAGATCAAGATCGAGGCGTTCAAGAAGACAAAGGCGGCCGAGGTGCCGATAACCTACAGGGTCAGGGTGGGGGAGGTCAAACTCCAGAGCTGGCGGGACGGCCTCGGCAACCTCAGGTTCCTCTTCAAGAAGCGCTTCTAGGGCCCGGCCCTGCGACGACTCCAGAGGAACGCGAGCGCCAGGAGGGCGGCGGCGCACACCCCGAGGACCGCCAGGAACACTCCAGGGAGGTCGGGGCCTGGAAGGAGCTCGGGCGTCACCGACACCTCGAGCACCACTTCATCGCCCTGGATGAATGTCCTGTTCTGCCCGAGGACGAGGCCGCCGGCGCCGATCACCTCGACGGTCAGGAGCTCCCCGTACTCCGCGTCCTCCGGGACGCGCACCTCGCCGGTGAAGTGGCCCTCTGACGCCGTCAGGGAGAGGTTGCCGCCCCTCGTGACGACCCTCACCTCCTCCACCCCCGAGGCGGGCAGCCCGTCCTCGAGGACGTGGACACGGATGTCCACTTCACCGTACAGGACGAGCGCGACCTCGTCGTGCGACACGGCCTCCCCGAGGTCCCAGGCGCTCGCGGAGACCGTGAGATGGCCCTCCAGTCCGGATACGACCACCACGGGCGTGTCAGACTCCAGGCTGGCGAGGAGTTGCATGCCCGCGGGGGTGTCCGCGAAGACGAGTGCCGTGTGCAGGTCGTGGCCCGCGTCCCAGCTCAGCATCGCCTGGTCGGGCCTCCCGTCGGCGTCCGCGTCGGCGTAGGTTACCTCGGGGCCGGGCAGGTTGGCCGTCGCCGGCTCCCCGTTCCTGATGAGAGCGGTGGCGTCCCCCCACCCGACCTCTGAGAAGGAGACGGACCAGTACTGGGCGTCCGATGACGAGGCGCTGGGGGCGTAGGCGACCGCGCCGGTGTAGTCGCTGACCGTCTCAGGGTCGTCGTATGGGCTGGCGTAGAGCTCGAAGTCGTAGACGAGGTCGTCGTACTCAAGGAGAGCCCCGAGGGCCAGGTACCTGATGTCGAGGGGCAGGTCGGGCGACGTCAGCCTGTCCAGCAGGTCTCCTACGTCAAGGTACCATTCGGTGAAGTCCGACCTGGCCGTGAGGTTCAGGACGTCGGAGAGCTCCTCCCTGTAGAGCCCTGCATATCCCTCCAGGGACGACGACAGGCCTGCGAAGCCCTCCACGAACGCCCCGAGGGCGCCGAGGTCGTAGGTCGCCATGGCGGCCGACCAGGAGTCGTAGTAGAGCGTCGCCCTGTGTATCTCGCATATCCGCGCGCCGAGGTCGCCGGGCGGCACCGCGCGGTCCTCCGCCAGCGCCCCGAGGACGAGGTCGTACCTGAGCCCCTGGGCGGGGACCGATATCTCGCTCCCGACATACCAGTCGGCCGCGCCTCGCAGCTCGTACATGGTCTCGAGCACGCCCTCCGCGCAGGAGTCCGCTATGACTATGTCCAGGTTCCTCCCGATGGCGTCCTTGGCGGAGTCCATGGCTTGGCCGAGGTCCGGGAGCCGGAGGAGGGAGGTGCCGTCCGCGCAGAGACCGTACCACCCGCCGCCGTGCCCCCACAGCACGAGGGCGTACCGGTCGGCTGGATAGTTGTCCGCTGCGAAGGTGATGAAGTCGGTGAGGGTGTCGGGGGACGTCATGTCGACCTCGCCGGAGGACGGGATGACCGTCCCCATGTCGTCGACCTGGGGCGATACCACGACCGGGCTCTCATCGCCCTCGATCTCCAGGAGCACGGAGTCGCCGTACCCGCGCGGGTCGGCGAGGACCAGGACCTGCAGCCAGTCGGGGGGTCCAGCGGCCTCCATCTCGTTCAGGTCGTCCTCCCACGGCAGCTCCTGTTCTGAGTCCGCGGCCATGTAGACCATGAAGGTCCAGGTGGGTCCCTCCTGGCCCGCCCCAGAGGCCCGTGCCTGGAGTGGTGTGCATAACAGCGACACCGATGTGAGGATGAGGACGGTGATGTGCAGGCCCGCGCGGAGAGTCGCCATGGGTCGAGACCTCAACGGAGGCCCGCCGCCTCGGCGCACAGCCTCACGGATTCCCTTAGGCTTTCGACGTTCTCCCTTCTATATAGACACGCCGCCGGATGGTAGGCCACGAACACGCGCACCCCGCGGCCAGACACATCGAGCCTGTGCTCGGTCCCGGCCAGTTCCTTCATCCTCCCGTCCGCCCGAAGCACATGCTTCGCCACGGTCAGTCCCAGGAGGCACAGCACCTTCGGCCTCAGTGCGCGCAGCTCGGAGTCGAGGTTCAGCCTGCATGCATCGACCTCGTCCTCCCTGGGCCTCCGGTTGCCCGGAGGGCGGCACTTCACCAGGTTGGTGACGTACACCCTGTCCCTTGAGATGCCCGCGGCCGCCAGCGCGCCGTCCAGCACCTTGCCCGCGCGGCCGACGAAAGGCTCGCCCCTGAGGTCCTCGTCCCTGCCTGGGGCCTCGCCAATGAACACCAGCGCGGAGCCGGGGTCCCCGGTCCCGGGGACAACCTGCGTCCTCGTCTCCGACAGCCTGCAGAGGGCGCAGTCCAGGTCGACCAGCCCGCCGCTCATGCGAGGTCCTTGGCCTTGAACACGGAGACGAACTCGATGCCGTTCTCGGACAGCAGCTGCGCCGCCCCCTCCTCGCGGTCCACGACCACCACGGCCCTGACGACGTGGGCGCCCTTCGCCCTGAGGGCGTTGACGACCCTCATCGTGGAGCCGCCGGTGGTCGCGACGTCCTCGACCACGACGAACTTCTCGCCGGGGACGACCTCGCCCTCGATCAGCTCCCTGGTCCCGTGGTCCTTCGGCTCGTTCCTGACCATGACGAAGGGCCGGCCGGTCTCGAGGGCGACCGCGACCGCGATGGGCACCGCCCCGAGGGCCATGCCCGCGATCTTGCTGTCGCCCACGTGGGGGGCCATCGCCTTGCCTATCTCCCTGAGCACCTTCGGGTCGGTGCTGGCCCGCTTGATGTTCACGAAGAAGTTGCTCTTCTTGCCCGACGCCAAAACGAACTCGCCGGTCTGCACGACCTTCATGTCCTTGAGCATCTGCCTGAGCATGTCCGCGCCCTCTACCAGGGCACATTCTTCTTGCCCAACTTATAACCTATGATGTTCACGGCCCTGTGGAGCAGCGGGACCACTACCAGGAAGACGAGCAGGCCCCAGAGGCCGTTGTCCTCGACGTAGTGTCCGACGAACCACCCGGGGCTCGCGACCAGGACGAGCACTATGGCCCCGGCCACGAAGTTGTACTGGTCCAGTACCGGCGCCTTCTCTCCCTGGTCGACCCCGAACCGCCTCTTCAGGAAGGAGCCGACGCAGTCCCCGGTCATCGCGCCGAAGCTCAGGGCGGCGGCGACGACGACTGCCCAGGGGAGGTCCCCGAAGCCGAACCGGTCCTGCTCGCCCAGTGACACCGTGACCATGATCTGGACGGCCCCGACGCCCAGGCCCGTGAGTGCGCCGCCGAAGAACCCGCGCCAGGTCTTGCCGTCGCCGAGGACCCTCTTCCCCCGCCAGCTCCTGCCGAAGTCTATCGGGGTACCGCCCCCGAAGAGCACGGCGGCGGAGTTGGGCACGAGCGCTGGGAGCATCAACCAGACGCCTGCCAGCGCAGCCTCCAAGGGCGACATCCGGGGGGGCATATCGCCGAGGTGTATTATAATGGCACTTCCCCCGCGCCCACGGGGAGTCAGAGCTGGAGGCCCTTACGCCTGCGCGGCTGCCGCTGCTCCGCTGCGGGGCGCTCGCAGGAGAAGAACTCGGCGATGTCCGCGGCGGGGTCCTCCGAGCGCCTCGCCTCGATCGTGTCCCTGAAGTGCACTATCCTCTTGTCCAGGACGACCGCGACCCCCCTGTCGGTCTCGCTCCTGATGAGCCTGCCTATGGCCTGCTGGAGCTTCCTGCTGGTGGGCGCGTGGACCGCGTGGGACCACCCGTCCCCGAACCTGAGGTCGCAGAAGTGCTGCAGGGCCCTCTGCTTCGCGGTCGGCTTCGGGTAGGGTATGCCGGCGACCAGGGCGACCTCCATCTCGGAGCCGGGGAAGTCGAGCCCCTCGCTGACGCGCCCCCCCGCGATGGCGTGCATCACCCCGCGGCCGGACGAGGACTTGAAGCCGCGCACGGCGTCCATCAGGTCCGCCTGGTCCATCCCGCGCGTCTCGAAGAAGACCTGCCTGCCCCTTGAGGCGTCGGCTGTCTTGCCCGCTATCCTCTCCATGAGGGCGTAGGACGGGTAGAACACGATGGTGCTCCGTGGTACCTGCGACAGCACCCCCGAGATGCGCTCGGACATCCTGTCCAGCAGGGAGTCGTCCCGGGTGATGTCGTCGTGCTTGGTCGTCACGTCGTCCGAGTAGAGCACCAGCCTGTTGGCCTCTGGGAACGGGGACGGCACCTCCACGAGCCTCGAGTCCCGGGGCAGGCCCACCGAGTCCCTGTAGTCGTCCAGCGGCCTCAGGGTGCCGGACATGTGTATGCTGGTGTGACACTCCATCAGGGGCCTGCACGCGATTGACGCGTCCAGGCAGTACGCCTCCAGGGCCTTCACGTCCCCGGAGGTCACGAGCTTGATGTACTCCTCCTCCTCGAGCTGGTGCCAGAACGCCAGGAAGTTCGACGCGCCGAACACGTAGGACCTCGGCAGGCGCCCGGAGAGCTTCTTGCTGTCCCTGACCATCTCGCCGAAGTTGGCGGCCTGGGTGAGCAGCCCACGGACCCCCCTGCTTGTCAGATGCGTGCCGAACATGATCTCCTCCTCGACGAACGACTGGGGGATGATCCCGTCCTCGTCGACGAGGTACTCGGCCAACGCCTTGTCCAGGACCTCCTCGACCATGCCGACGAAGTCGCGCAGGCTGGTCCCCTCCGCCACCTCAGGGTCCCCGAACTCGTCAATCTCCCTGTGGGCAAGCCTGAGCGTGACGTTGCTGAGGTCCGCAGACTCCAGTTCCCTGGCGTACGAGGGCAGGTTGTGCGCCTCGTCCACAAGGACGACGACGTCCGCGGGCGAGCAGGCCATCCAGTCCAGGAGCGCGTGCCTGATGAACCTGTCGAAGAACATGATGTAGGGGGCGGTGACGACATCGGCCGCGGGGACGTGGAGCTTGACCACCTCGTACGGGCACAGGTCCCTCTCGACGCAGTGGTCGACGAACTCCTCGGCGGTGGGGAGCTCGTCCCTGGCGTACCTCAGCACGGGCGAGAGGTCGTCGGATATGGTGGCCGCGTAGAACCTGCAGGCGTCCTCGTCCCCCTTCAGGACGCGCGCCTTGCGCTCGCTGCACACCTTGGACAGCTCCTCGGGGTTCCCCTGGCTTAGCTCCTCGTCCGTGGCGGCGAGGGGGCACATGTTCCTCCTCCCCTGCAGCGCCACTCCGAAGACCTTGTGGCGCTGGCATATCATCCGCAGCTCGAGCATGACCTGCCTCTGCTGCGAGTTGGTCCTGGTGAGGTAGAGCAGTTTCTTCCCCCTCGCGTGGCAGTGCTCGACGCACGCCGAGAGGGCGCAGACGGTCTTGCCCGTGCCCGTGCCGCTCTCTATCACCGTATGGGTGCGAGACGCGCAGGCGGAGCCCACGGCCTGCATGAGCATGTCCTGGCCGGGCCTTGCGGAGTACGGGAAGAGGGGCGATGCCATCCGACCGGTCCAGGGGTGGCCCTGGTCAAATCGCTTTCGCTGGGCTCCGCGAAAGTAGGGGCCGCCTACTCGCGGGTCCAGATGTCCTCGGGTATCTCGTCGTACACGCTGGACAGCTCACCCTCGCCGATGGTCCCTCTCCCGCGGCCGGATATGAGCTCCTGGATGCGGTCCTTGCGGAACATCCAGTAGTGTATGCGCCACTCGCGCCCGTCGTACAGGGTGGTCTCCTCGCGCTCGGTGACCAGTATACCCGCGTCCTCGAGCATGTAGAAAGCGTCCCTGTCCTCCGGCTCGAGCACGTTGTCGATGATCCTCTCGCTGTACCCGAAGAAGTTCATGACGTGCTGGGCCATCGCCCTGGCCTCCTCCTCGGGCATCCCCTGCTTGTCGATGCTGTTCTTGATCGCCTTCGTCAGGTGCTCGACGGTCAGCGTGCTGCCCGACGGCTCCCCCTCCGACTTCTTCAGCTTGGTAATAATATTCAAAGACTCCCCTCGCCTCTTCATAACATACCAGCCCCTACAACCGAGAAACGCGCGACTTACAGGAAGATTCATTTAGATTTCGCCCGTATAAATAGGTTGGTGTTCAACCGTGGGCCCCCTCAACGCACCGGGGTCGGTGGACCCGTGTTGGAGGGGGCCGACGGACAGAATTGTACGGAGGTATGGGCTTGCTCGCGGAGTTCAGCGTGGTGCCGATAGGGAAGGGCGAGAGCGTCAGCCAGTACGTCGCGGAGTGCATCAGGGTGGTGGAGGCCTCGGGCCTGCCCTACAGACTGAACCCCATGGGGACTGTCATCGAGGGGGACTATGACGCCGTCATGGCCGTGGTCAGGGAGTGCCACATGAGGGTAATGGGCATGGCCGCAAGGGTCATAACCACGGTCAAGATCGACGACAGGAAGGGCGCCGTGGGGGCCATCGACCACAAGGTACGGTCCGTCCTGGAGAAGGTCAAAAACTGAGGATGGAAGGGGTTTCAGGGGATCGGGTCGTTCAGTAGTAGGTCCAAGCGGTCGGCCAGAATCCTACCCACGCGATCAGCAGCACCGCGCCGATGATCATCGCGACCCTGACCCACTTGTCCATGTCCGACCTTATCAGCCCGCCGACGAACAGCACCGCGGTCAGCACGAGCATGCCGAGCGAGGACACGAACGAGCCGGCGTTCGCGATGTCGAAGTCGTTCGTCCATCCGTTTATCACCCCGCCCAGCCAGACGAGGAAGACTGCCAACACCAACGCTATGGCGAGCAGTGCGTCTGACACGAGGGGTCTCAGGTGGTCTATCATCGGCTTCGGCGCGGGCTGGTACACTGGCGCATATCCCGGGTACTGGCCCTGAGGCGGTGGGCCTACTGGTTGTCCAGATGCCATTTGCATCCCTTCACCCAGGATATTGGCGTCCACCAGGTATATATTTTTCGGGCTAGGCTGATAAATATGGTACGCGCGCGCACGCTCGGTGGTATCACGAATGTACTGGCGAAAAAGGGCCGGCCTCCCTGAGACCTACTTCTTGCCTTCGTCGTTGAGGCGCTTGTTCCTCACGACGACCGTGCGGCATTTCCGCACCCTAGCTACAACCGGTTTGCCGAAGTGAATCTCCAAGTCGTTCCACCTGAGTGTGTCTCTTTCCCATCGTCGCTGATCGGGGGCTTGGGTCTCGAAATCAATCGACTCAGCCGTATATAAAACCGACGCAAGACGTTATCGGATTGCGAAATGGCCCGACGCCGGATGTCGTCATCCGCGGCGGTCAGCGGATACCCCTGCTCCTCGAGTACCTGTCGGCTTTGGCCCTGACCGCCCCCAGCTCGGCCTTCACGAGGTCCCTGTCCGCGGCCGTCGTCTGCCGGACCACGGCGGCCGGCGTCCCCAGGGCTACAGACCCCGGCGGTATGGTCTTCCCAGGGGGGACCAGGCTCCCTGCGGCCACGATGCTGCCGCCTCCTATCCTGGCCCCGTCGAGGATTATTGTGCCTATACCGACCATTGTCCCGTCCTCCACAACGCATCCGTGGAGGCGCGCCCCGTGGGAGATGAGGCAGTCCCTACCGACCTTGACGGGCCGTCCCTTCGGCGCCTCGAGGAAGGCCATGTCCATGACCGCCGACCCCTCTCCCACCTCGACCGAGTCGTCGTCGGCCCTGAGGAGGGCGCACGGCCACACGCTCGCGTGCCTGCGGATCGTGACGTCGCCGATGAGGAGGGCGCTCTCGTCGACGTAGGCCCCCTCCCCGACGCTCGGTCTCCGGTCCCCCGCCTTCCTTATAGTCATCTCGACGAGGATGATGTTCAGGGCACATTATCTTACCCGTCGGGGCGACCTGTACTGCGAACGTCTTATCTATCGTGAACACCTTTGTAGAGGCCGTACAGCCTCTCCATCCCCCGGAGGGTACGCAGTTTGGCCGAAGCGAACGAGAAGCGACTCATTCTACTCGATGTCATCCAGAGGTTCAACGACCGCCTCCACGAGGCCGCCGCCCCCGACGAGGCGTTCGGGGTGGTCGCCGACGGCCTGCGCGAGCTCTCGGGCGCCGACTACGCCGCCGTGGCGCTCCTGGACGCCGACGGCATGCACATGAGGCTGGTCAGCGCGTCGGGCCCCACCGAGGTGTCGCCGGAGGACTTCAAGAACTACAGTCCTGACCTGTCCGTGCGGGCGGCCCTCTCCGAGGGGGCCAGGTCCAACGCCATCGCGTGGGAATCGCTCGACAAGGCCCCCCCGACGGTGAGGCAGATCATGGAGAAGTACGGCGTGTCGAGCGGCATGGCGTTCTCCATCGTGCTCCGGAACAAGGTGCTCGGCTTCCTCCTCATCGCGAGCGTCGAGGGCCGGGCCCAGTACGACGCCGAGACCGAGAGCGCCGTGATGTCCCTGGCCGACCACATAGGCATAGCCGCCTACAGCGCGCGGTCTGAGCTGCTGGTCAGGCGGAGCGAGGAGGAGAACCACAGGGTGCTCTCGATAGCCCCCATAGGCATAATGTCCCTCGACCCCAAGGGCATCATCAGGTCGGTGAACGTCCAGATGATGAAGGTGTTCGAGAGGAAGGACGAGGCGGAACTGGTGGGGACGAGCATATTCGAGATCCCCGCCGTTCACAGGTCCGGCCTCGACGCCCTGGTCATCCAGGGCATGGAGGGCCACCCGGCCGAGAAGGTCGACCTCCACTACGTCCCGAGGCAGGACAAGGCGTTCTATCTGCACGTCAAGGTCGCCCCGATCGTCTCCGAGGGTGGGGAGGTCGAGGACGTGGTCCTCGTCGCGATGGACACCACCTCCAAGGTCCGTCTGGAGAGCCAGCTCGAGAGGTCGTACGAGAAGCTCACCCAGACCTACCAGGAGCTTGAGCGCGTGACGAAGATGAAGAGCCAGTTCATCGACGTCGTCTCGCACGAACTGAGGACCCCGCTGACGGTGATGAGGGGGTACGTCGACCTGGTGGAGAGCGAGTACGCCCCGAAGCTGGACCCGAGGTTCGCCCAGAGGCTGAAGATCATCAAGACGAACACCGACAAGCTCTACGCCCTCGTCGAGAGCATGCTCGACATAAGCCGCCTCGAGAAGGGCAGCCTCGAGATACACCCGGAGCCGATGAAGGTGGACGTGATCCTGGAGGACGTCGTGCGCGACAGGACGAAGGACTCGGAGGAGAAGAAGCAGTCGCTGACGCTCTCCGTCGACGGCCCCGTGCCCATCCTCATGGCGGACCGCAGGCGTATGCGGGACGTGTTCAACAACCTGATAGACAACGCGATCAAGTACACCGAGGAGGGGGGCCGGATACAGGTCGGCTGCCGGGACGAGGGCAGGATCGTCCACGTGTGGGTGAAGGACAACGGCATCGGCATCCCCCTGGAGAACCTGGGCCGCATATTCGACAGGTTCTACATCGTCGCGAAGGACGACCTCGCCCACCAGGTCGACAGGATAGGCCTGAGCCTCCCCATAGCCAAGGGCATAGTCGAGGCCCACGGCGGGAGGCTCTGGGTCGAGAGTCAGGTCGGCAAGGGCAGCGTCTTCCACATAGACCTCCCCAAGGAGCAGGCGAAGTAGGTTGGACAGGGTTCTAATACCCGTCCACAATCTCCGCCTTGCATGCCTCCTAGGGAAAGGCGGAACGCAGTGATGCTCACCGTGTTCGCGAGCCTGATCTGGGGCACGTCCTTCCCTGGGGTTAAGTGGGGGCTGGGTTATGCCGGCAACGACGTCTTCTTCCTCTTCCTGCGGTTCATCGTCGCGTCCGCGGCGACCCTGGCGATAGTCCTCCTGCTGAAGAGGTTCTCCTTCAGGGTCCTTAAGGACCCCCTGATATGGGTCGTCGGCGGGCTCAACGCGGGGTCCTTCGTGGCCCAGTACGTCGGGCAGACGCTGACGACGGCCTCAAAGACGGCGCTCCTGGTGGACATAAACGTCATAGCGGTGGCCATCGTCTCCTACTTCGCCTTCAGGGAGCGTCTGAACCGCGTCCAGCTGGTCGGCGTGGTCGCTGGCATCACGGGCATCGCGCTGCTGACGGTCGACGGCGGCGTGTCCTTCGCGGAGGACGAGTTCCTGGGAGACGTCATCGTGTACCTCTCCGGCTGGGGGTGGGCGTTCTTCATCGTGCTGAACAAGAACCTCCTCTCGAAGTACTCCGCCGTGGAGGTGAGCACGGCCGCGATAGTCACGGCGACCGTGTGGCTGGTCGCCCCGGTATCGTACCTCGGCCTGACGGGGGCGGACTTCTCCATCGAGCCGATGGCCTGGGTGGCAATAGGCTACCTCGCGATAGCCTGCACGTCGACCGCGACCCTGCTCTGGGCGATGGGCCTCGAGGGCGTGTCGGCCACCGCCTCGGCGACGATCATGCTCGTCGAGATAGTCACCGCCGTCCTCATCTCCGTGTTCCTGCTGGAGGAGACTCTGGAGCAGCTCGCCATAATCGGTGCCGCGCTCATCCTGGCGGCCGTATACCTGGTGTCGTCGAGCGGTCACGAGGGGGAGCACCCCTCGGTGAGCCACACCTGACGGTCAGGCCCTCGCGCCCGTCCGGGCGCCCTCTTCGAGAAGCTCCTCCTCCGCGATGCCCCTGGGGTCCCTCCCATCGCGCATCTCCTCCAGGTACGGCTTGAGCCTCCATCTCATGCAACGCGCCGCCACCTTGAAGAGCCCGGACTTCGCCGCGCCGGTGCCGTTCTGACGGAAGAGGCCGTCCATCAGCTCCCCCGCCCAGTGGAAGTCGTGGTCGATGCATTCGGACAGCAGGATCCAGTGCTCCGGGAGCATGTGCTCCGATTGGAACCACTCCGAGTCGGACATGCTGCCCAGCGGCACGAAGAACAGCGGGACGATCAGTCCCTTGTACTCCCTGAGGTCCCTCACGAGCTCTATCGTCCGCTCGACGTCCTCCCTCCTCTCCCCCGGCATCCCCATGACGAGCGTGCCGCAGGCTATCCAGTTGTTGTCCGAGAGCAGCTTGAACGACTCGTGCACGACCTCGGGCCATTTCTCGGGCGCGAAGGGCTTCGCCTTCCCCTTCATGTGCAGGGAGACGATCCTGGTCGACCCGGTCTCTATCCCCGTCTGGGCGTAGCAGAACCTCTTCCCGTCCGAGGCGCCTGTGATCCTGGATATGTCCTCTATCAGCGAGGGCTCGGAGAGGGCCGAGGAGAGGGCGATGTGGCTCATGCCGACTTCGTCCGTGAGCCCCGCCACGTCCTCGAACAGCCTCGCGACCTCCTCCCGGCAGGGTCTCATGCCCTTCGCCCTGTACCTGAGCACGTCCTCCGCGTGGAGGGTGATCTTGTCAGCCGCCCGCAGGTTGGTCTTCGCCTCCTCCAGGATCCTCTCGCGCGGGATGTGCCTGACGCTCCTCATGTTCGGGTTGCAGAACTCGCAGCCTCGGCCGCAGCCACGGCTGATCTCGACGATCCCGTTTATCGTGGGGCCCGGGAGCCCCGGGACCATCTCAACGGGGACGGTCCCGCCCTGGACGGCCATGGGCAGGGGCCTCCCCGCGAGCGCGTCCTTGAAGATGTCCACGGCGACCAGGTCCCCCTCCCCCTCCACGAGGCAGTCGATGCCGAGCTCGGACCGGTCCTCCGGCTTCGCAAGCTGCCACGCACCGGGGCCGCCCACGACCACCCTGGCCCCGGACCTCCGGATGGCAGGGTCGTTCAGCAGCCGCCGGAAGAAGTAACGTGTGTAGGTCTCGCGCCTCAACAGGTTGGAGAATGTGCTCGACGCGGGCCCGAGCCCGAGAGGGTCGGACGTGCTTATGCCGATGACGTGAGTGTCCTCGTCCACGACCTTCGAGAGCCTGTCCGGGTACGCCACGGCGATTTCGTCCCTCGGTATCCCGGCCGCGAGCAGCGCCCCCTCGATCCTCCTGAGCCCCGCGGGGGCCGCGGAGGCGAGTCCGTCGCCGCTCTTCTCGGGGGGGCAGAAGAGCCTGACGTAGAGCCACTTGGGGAGCACCCTCGGGAAGCAGGCGGCGAAGCCGATGAACTGGCTGCCGTTGTACGACGACATCAGCGTGCGGTCCGCGGTGAGCACGACCCTGTACCCCATGCAGTCCCCCAGGCCAGACCTGGCGCGGTCTCGGCGCGCGGTAGGAGGATAGGCATGCCCCTCCGCTTTGGTCGCTCCAGGTTTGAACCAACAGAGGACGTGAGTTACTCGTATTTCATCCCTTCGCACGACGCGGGACGTGACGCTGGCACGAGTTCACGCGGCGGACAGTGTCTCCACATAACCGGCGATCCCGTCCAGTATCATCTGGACGGCGTATGCCGAGGTGATGAGTCCCATCACCCTCGTGAGCGCCCTCGTGCCGGCCTTGCCTATGACCTTGTAGACGAGGTCCACCCTCCACAGCATGAGGGCCGTGATGGCCATGACAGCAGCGAGGGATGCGAGGACCATGGGCATGTCGGCCGTGCCGGTGAGCGTGATGACGACGGAGATGGCCCCCGGGCCCGCGAGCATCGGGGTCCCCAGCGGGACGAACGCGACGTCCTCGGACTCGTGCGGCTCCTCGTCCTGGTCCTCGGCGCCCTTCCGCTTGGACCTCGGCGTGTCGCCCTCGTACAGCATCATGACGCCGATGACGAGGAGCAGGAGGCCGCCGGCGACCCTCAGAGCGTCGATCGACACGGAGAGGTAGTCGAGGATGACCTTGCCCAGGAGGGCGAAGCCCACGAGCAGGGACGCACCGAACGTGATGGCGTACTTCAGCGTCTTCGACCTCTCCCCCGGGCTCATGTCCTTCGTGAGGACCAGGTAGATCGGCATGACCCCGAACGGGTCTATGACTATGAACATCGGGATGAACACGACGAGGAACTCGAACGCCATCGGTCAACTCGCATGCTTTGCACGTATTTCTCCTCTTTGCTGCCGTGTGGGCAAACTCTATAGTCGCCACGGTCGATGACGCCGGTCGATACCATGAGGACCGGGCCCGAGCTCCAGGAGATGCACGCCAGGATAGACAAGGACATCTCGAGACACATATCGCGCACGCGGAGGTTGCTGAGACAGCCCAGCTCCAGCCAGCAGGACATGGGCATACAGGAGTGCGCCGAGCTGGTGGCGAAGCTCTACGAGGAGGTCGGGTGCGAGAAGGTCGAGATCGTGAAGACCAGGGGCAACCCGATCGTCTACGGCGAGTGCAAGGGCGACTCGGACAAGACGCTCCTCGGGTACTTCATGTACGACACGATGCCCTTCAACGAGCCCGGCTGGGAGCACCCTGCCATGGGCGCGAAGATAGTGGAGAAGCGGCTGCCAGCGGGGAAGGTCAAGGCCATAGTCAACCGCGGGGCAGACAACACCAAGGGCCCGCTCGCCGCCTTCCTCAACTCTGTCGAGGCGTGCAACAAGAGCGTCGGGAGGCCGCCCGTCGACCTCGTCCTGGTCGCCGAGGGGGAGGAGGAGCTCGGGAGCCCGAACCTCCCTCTGTACGTCAAGAAGGACAAGAAGCGCCTGTCGAGGGCCGACGCGTGCTACTTCCCCTATTTCAGCCAGGAAGCGGACGGGAAGGCGCACTTCTGCCTGGGCGTCAAAGGGGTCGTGTACTTCGAGCTGAAGGCGTCGGGCAAGGCGTGGGGCAGGGGGCCGCAGGAGTTCGCCATCCACAGTGGTCAGAAGGCGTGGGTCGACAGCCCCGCGTGGAGGCTCATAGACGCGCTCGGGACGATGACCGAGGACAACGGCAACAAGGTCCTGGTCGACGGGTTCTACGACAAGATCGCCCCGCTGTCGGACGAGGAGGAGGATCTCATCGCGAGGCTCGCGGAGCGGTTCGACTCGAAGGCCTACAAGTCTGTTATGAAGGTCAAGCGCTTCACCCTTCCAGAGGACGACCCAGAGGCGCTCATCAGGCACTTCGTGTCCGGGAGCACGCTCAACATCGACGGCATATGGGGCGGGTACACGGAGAAGGGGTCCAAGACGGTCCTGCCCCACGAGGCGACGTGCAAGATCGACATACGCCTCGTGCCGGACCAGGAGAAGGACGAGATGATGCCGCTCGTGAGGAAGCACCTGGACAGCCACGGTTACAGTGACATCGAGATGAGGGAGATAGACACGGGGTACGACTGCTGCAGGGCGAGCGTGAAGGAGCCGGTGGTGCAGTCGATGCTGGCCTCGTACCGGGCCTTCGGGCACGACCCGGAGGTGTGGCCGACGAGCGGCGGGGCGGTGCCCTTCTACGTGTTCAACAAGATACTCGGCCTGCCGTTCACCATGGGCTGCCTGGGCAACAGCGGCCTCGCGCACGCCCCCAACGAGTACATGGTCGTCGAAGGGAACAAGAAGGTCGCGGGCCTGGCCGAGGCCGAGAAGTTCATGGTCCACTTCATGCACGGCTTCGGTCACTCGGACTGAAGCGCCCGTCCGTACTCGCGCATCACCGTGTCCGCAGCGGCGTCCCAGGAGAAGGCCTCGACCCTCTTCCGTCCAGCGAGGCCCATGCGGACCCTCGCGGCCGTGTCATCGAGCAGTCCGCAGATGGCCTGGCTCAGTGCCTTCACGTCTCCAGGTTCCACGAGGAGCCCCTCCACCCCGTCGGTGACGAGCTCCGGGACGCCTCCGACCCGCGTGGCCACCACGGGTTTCGAGCAGGCCATCGCCTCCATGAGCGACAGCCCCCAGCCCTCGTTCCTCGACGGCAGGGCCAGCAGGTCGCAGTCCGAGTAGAGCTGCATGAGGTCCCCCGTGCTGACGGACTCGTGGATCACGACGCTGCCCGCAACGCCTGCGCGCTCGGCGAGCACCCTGAACCATCCCGGTTCGTCGACGCCCCTGAACCCGGCTTTGGCCACCGCGACGAGCCTCGCGGACGGGTGGCTCTTCACCACAGGACCCATGGCCAGGACCAGGTACTCCAACCCCTTCCTGGCCTCGAGTCCCCCCACGAAGAGGATTGTCGGCGTGTCGGTCTTCCTCGGGGGCAGGTCTGCGAACTCCTCGACGTCGAGGCCGTTGTAAGTGACGGCGGAGTCGTGTCCGTACTCCTGCTCCAGCGCCCTCCTCCAGTACTCGGAAACGACGAACCTCCTGTCGGCGTGGGCGACCGCGCGCTTCTCGAAGTCGAAGAGCCTCGGTTCGGCGAAGTCGTCGATGTGGTGCACGGTCCTGAAGACCGGGGAAGTGATCGTCCCAGCCTCCTTCATCTCCGCGAGCGCGGTCCCTCCCACGCAGTCCTGGGCGTGGTAGACGTCGAAGTCCCTCGGCAGCCCGCCGACGTATGCCTGGACCATTCGCCCGAGCCGAACCATCACATCAGGATGCCACTCGTAACGGAACACCTCGAACGGGACATCGACCGGCCTGAAGTAGCCGCTCCCAGCGGCGTCGTCGTCCCGCCTCGCCAGGGAGAAGAGGGTCACGTCCGCCCCTCTGCCTCTGAGGCGCTCCGCGAGCTTGAGGGCGTGCGCGACCCCGCCCCTGGGCCTGGTGCTGTACGTCAGCATCGCGACTCTCAATTTGAACCGTACTTGTGAACGCGGAGGTAGCATAACTCATTTGCCCGCGCATGCGCTGTGCGGGCGATGCGCAGATTCGGACGTGCCGCTCCCGCCCGTTACGACTTTCGTCCAGTCGCTTCCAGTCTGGTGGGGTAACTACCAAATCTTATTAACCCGGCGACATTTATCCCGGTAGTGCAGCCAGCCGGTTTCCATTCCTGGCGCCGCAGCGACATCCTGGTCGGCGCACGGCTTGGCCGCGTGAGTGGCGCCTGCATCTGTGCGGGCAGAACGCGAGGAACGAGTGTCTAGCGGGAATCTGCTTCGGGCGGGGCGAAAGATGCCAAAGGGGGCCAACGGCACAGGGAAACGCACCAACGAGCACCTGCTATGGTTCGACCAGATAGGCCTCAAGGACATAGACAAGGTCGGTGGCAAGAACGCCTCGCTCGGCGAGATGTTGAGGCACCTCACCGCCAACGGCATAAGGGTCCCAGAGGGCTTCGCGGTCACGACCAAGGCGTTCAGGGAGTTCGTCGCGGCCGGCGGCCTCGAGGAGAAGGTCAAGGACATACTGGAGGGGATGGACCCCGACAACCCGTCCGATGTCGGACCGAGGGGCAAGGCGGTCCGGAAGGCGTTCCTCGAGGCTGAGTTCTGCGACGACCTGAGGCGCGAGATCGAGTACGGCTACTGGGAGCTCGGCAGGAGGCTCGGCATCGAGAACCCGAGCGTTGCCATACGCTCCAGCGCGACGTCGGAGGACCTCGACGGCGCGTCGTTCGCGGGCCAGCACGAGACCATCCTGAATGTCCGCGGCGAGACCAACGTCCTCAGGGCCATCAAGCAGTGCTTCGCGAGCCTCTTCACCGACCGCGCCATCGCGTACAGGGCGCACAAGGGCTTCAGCCAGCTCGGCAACGCCCTCTCCGTGGGCGTGCAGCGCATGGTGAGGAGCGACCTCGCTTGTTCCGGCGTCATGTTCACCCTGGACACCGAGAGCGGGTTCGCCAACGTCGTTTACATCACCGGGTCCTGGGGACTCGGCGAGATGATCGTCCAGGGTGCGGTCAACCCGGACCAGTTCTACGTGTTCAAGCCATCCCTGGGCAAGTTCAAGGACCCGATCATCGAGAAGAAGCTCGGCAGCAAGCAGCACAAGCTCGTCTACGCCCCCAAGGGCGGCATGGTCGACGCCGAGGTCCCGGAGGTCGACAGGCAGCGGTTCGTCCTCACGGACCCGGAGATCGAGGAGCTGGCGCAGTGGGCCTGCATAATCGAGCGGCACTACGGTAAGCCAATGGACATCGAGTGGGCGAAGGACGGCCTCACGGGCATGCTCTACATCGTCCAGGCGAGGCCGGAGACGGTCCACGCGGCGAAGAAGGAGAACGTCCTCGAGACGTACGTCCTGGAGCAGCAGTCCTCGGTACTCGCGAGGGGCGACCCGGTCGGCTCCAAGATCGGCAGGGGCAAGGTGAACGTTCTCGAGAGCGCCTTCGAGATATCCGAGTTCAGGAAGGGCGAGGTCCTCGTCACGGACAAGACGGACCCGGACTGGGAGCCCATCATGCGGATCGCCTCCGCGATAGTCACCGACCGCGGGGGCAGGACCTGTCACGCGGCGATCGTCTCCAGGGAGCTGGGGATACCCTGCATAATAGGGACCGGCAACGGCACCCGGGTGCTCAAGGACGGCCAGCTGGTCACGGTCGACACTTCGGAAGGAGAGGGTCGTGTGTACGACGGGGAACTGAAGTTCAGGATCGAGAAGACCAACCTCGAGTCGATGCCCAAGACGAAGACCAAGATCATGATGAACGTGGGCGTCCCCGAGCACGTCTTCAACCAGGGGCAGATACCGTGCGACGGCGTCGGCCTCGCCAGACTGGAGTTCATCATCGCGTCCCACGTCGGCATACACCCACTGGCGCTCCTGGAGTTCGACAGCCTCAGGGAGAGTGCGGCCGAGGACCCCAAGATCGCCAAGCTCGTTGACGACATCGAGGAGAAGACCCAGGGCTATGAGCGGAAGGATGAGTACTACGCTGACAAGCTCGCCTGGGGGATAGGCAAGATCGCGGCGACATTCCACCCGAAGGACGTCATCGTCAGGCTCAGCGACTTCAAGACCAACGAGTACGCGAGCCTCATGGGGGGCTGGCTCTACGAGCCGACCGAGTCCAACCCCATGATCGGCTGGCGCGGCGCGTCCAGGTACTACGACCCGAAGTTCAAGGCGGCCTTCGGCCTGGAGTGCCGGGCCATCAAGAAGGTAAGGGAGGAGAAGGGCCTGGACAACATCAAGGTCATGGTGCCGTTCTGCAGGACCCCGGAGGAGGGCCGGAAGGTCGTCAGGACCATGGCGGAGTTCGGGCTGGAGCAGGGCAAGGCCGGTCTCGAGATATACGTCATGTGCGAGATACCGAGCAACGTCGTCCTCGCGGACGAGTTCGCGGAGGTCTTCGACGGTTTCTCCATCGGCTCGAACGACCTCACCCAGCTGATGCTGGGGCTGGACAGGGACTCGGAGCTTGTCTCGCGCCTCTACGACGAGCGCAGCCCCGCGGTCAAGCGAATGATCGCGAGCGTGATCAAGACCGTGAAGGGGAAGGGGAAGAAGATCGGGATATGCGGCCAGGCGCCGTCCGACTACCCCGAGTTCGCGGAGTTCCTCGTCGAGTGCGGCATCGACAGCATCTCGCTCAACCCGGACAGCGTGATAAAGACCAGGCTCATAGTGGCGGAGAAGGAGAGGCAGCTGGGGAGATAGCCCCGGCCGCCCTGTCCGGACCGCTCGGCGCGGGCCCGCTCACTTTACAGATTGAATTATCAGTATCAGTAATGATAACATTTATTAGGAAAGGTGCCATTCCAGAACCCAGTTATCCTCCCCCCTTTTTTATACCCTGAGCCGGCCCCGCTGGGGGCCGTGCGGTTTTCTTCAGACGCCGGGGCCTTCCGCCGCTGGTCTGTGGTCGGACTTCGCGAACTTGTCGACCTCCCTGCTCCAGAGGACCAGGAGCACCACCCCGATGGGGGTGACCGCGCACGCCAGGACCATGAGGCTCTCCTCGAGGCCCCACAGCGACGCTATCCACCCGGTGGTGAGTTCCACGACCACGACCAGGAGGGTGAACAGCATGCTCGCTATCGCGATGATCGTGGACCTGTGGGAGGAGTCGACCAGGCGGTGTATGTACCCGTTTATGACCGGCGACTGCAGCCCGACGACCATGTAGACCAGGAACTGCGTCATGACAGCGACGGGTGAGCGCACGAGGAACACTATCGCGAACGACGAGACCAGTGCGACGAGCATGAAGACCAGGGAGCCCTTCTCCTTGAGCCTGGCCTCTATCCGGCTCGCCCTCACCGTCACCGCCCCGCCCACGATGGCGAAGGCCGCGAAGAGCAGCCCTATCTGCAGGTAGTCCAGCTGCAGCTCCTCGTTCATGTACACCGACCTGAAGACCGCCATGACGTAGGTCCCCAGCTGCAGGGTGATCTGGAAGAAGATGAGTATCATGATTGCCCTGGACTTGATGACCTGCTTGACCCCGGTCCCCAGCTGGGCCCGGTACGACTTCATGAACTGGCGGGGCACCGTCGGTTCCCTCAGGAACGCGACCGTGAAAGAGCCGGTGAGGCCGACCAGCGACGCGATGATCAGGGTCAGCTCCACCCTGTCGGTGACGCTGACTATTATCCCGCCGACCACGCACGCGGCCGCGTTCATCATGAACATGACCGCGTTGGCGGTGCCCATGATCTTGGTGAAGTCCCTGCCCCGGTCCAGCTCCAGCAGCGTGTCGTAGACGAAGGGGGTGTCGCCGCTCACTATGAAGCAGGCGCCTATCGCCCAGATGATGTTCGACGCGAAGAACTCCCAGAACTCGGTGCTGAACCCGAACCCCAGGACGCCGGCGGCGAACAGCGCTTCCCCGACGAAGAGGACGGTCTTCCTGCCGTACTTGTCGCCGAGGAGGCCCGCGGGCACCTGGACCAGGACCATCGTCGCCCAGAACGCGGTGTCGACGGCCGTGAGCAGGAAGAGGCTGTCCAGGTTCTTGTACACCCAGAGCGTCCAGAAGGGTATCCAGAGCGAGAAGGACGTGAGCGCCCTGAAGAAGTAGAACCTCCTGATGCGCGCGTCCCCTTCGGCCATGTTGCGTGGTTATGCTCATGGACTATATTAATCAGCGACAAACGGGCGATGCGCCCTGGTGCCAGTGCCCTCCCCGGGAAATGCGGTCAGGAGGCCCTCCCGGGCCTCCTTGGTTTGTCAGAGTTTCTTCTCGTTGTAGTTCATCCCGTACTTCGGGAGCATCTTGATGAACGGGTCCGGGTCCATCATCTCCGGCGGGAAGACGCCCTTCTGGTCGACCTTGCCCTGCGCGAACAGGATCGCGGAGATCGCGGCGGGCACGCCGACCGACCACGCGGTGGCGCTGTTGTTCCACTTCTTGTAGACCTTGCCGTGGTCCAGCGAGGTCCACATGTAGTACCCCGTCTCCCTGCCGCCCTTGAGCCCCTTCGTCACGGTCCCGATGGCGCACTGCCCCTTGGACAGGTGCCCGAGCTGGGACGGGTCCGGCAAAGCCGCGTTCACGACGTCCCTGGGCGCGACCATGGCGTCCTTCACCTTGATCTTGTTCGGGTTGGAGAGCCCGAGCTTCCCGATCATCCTGATGGCGTCGACGTACTCGTCGCCGAGGGCGATTTTGAAGTCGCAGTAGTCGCACCCCTTGCCGAGCACCTTGCCGATGTAGGTCGGGAGCGTCTCGGCCTCCTCGTGGTCGACGTTGTAGATGGGTATCTTTCCGACGCCGTCCGGGAAGTCGTACTCCTCCTTGTTCTCGAAGGAGCCGTACTTCCTGTAGTGTCCGTCCGAGTAGTAGGTGGCGGGCATCAGGACCTCCTCGATCAGGGTCTCCGGCGACCACAGCGGGGCGAAGTCGTAGCCCTCGACATACCCGTTGTCGCCGTCCCTGACGAGGATCTCCTTGACCCTGTCCAGTCTGTCCGCGGCCTTCCTCGCGAACAGGTTCGTGAGGCCGGGGTCGCAGCCGATGCCCAACATGCCAGTGAGGCCCATCTTCTTCCAGGCCTTGTCCTTCTTCAGGTACAGGAAGGACGGCGGGGCGGGCTTGATCACCTTGCCCGGCTTCGTCCTGTCGAGCGCGATGTCCCAGGCCGTGTCGAGGTAGTTGACCTTCGCCATCTCGCACGCGCGCATTATGGCGAAGTTGTACCTCGGTATCGCCAGGTTGCACACGAGGTCGAGGCCCTTGAAGGCCTTCGCCATCGCCGCCACGTCGGAAGCGTCCAGCTTCTTGACGGTCACCTTGTCGCTCGAGATCTTCTTCTGCAGCCTCTTTCCCTTCTCGGGGTTCCTTGCCCCGAGGACCACCTTGTCGAACTCCTCCGAGTTGGCGAGCACCTCGGCCGTAACAGAGCCGATGGCCCCAACTCCCAGGACCATTGCCTTCATCCTCTCAGATACCTCCTAACTCCCGGTCGTTGGACCGGGATCCCCCGGGTTAGGAACGGCTAGCGGCTAGATAAACCTCTCGCGCACGCTAGCCAGATGTGTCTCCCACGAGGCGTCGCCCCGGGGCGGCCCTCCCGTCACGCCGGGCGCTCAGTAGTACTTCTGCTCGAGGGTGTGGACGGGCATGCCGTACTTCTTCAGCATCGCCGGCCACGGCTCCGGGTCGAGCATCTCCGGCGGGAACACTCCCTTCTGGGGGATCTTCCCCTGGGCGAACAGTATCGCCCCGATGGCGAGCGGCACGCCGACGGAGTAGCCCGTGGCGCTGTGCCCGTACTTCTTGAAGGTCTGCTGGTGGTTGAGCTGGACCCACATGTAGTAGCTGACCTGCTGGCCGTCCTTGATGCCCTTGGTTACCGTCCCGATGGCACAGTCCCCCTTGGCGCGCTCGCCGAGGGTCGACGGGTCCGGTAGGCACGCCGCGACGACGTCCCTCGGGGCGACCTTGGCGCCCTTCACCTCTATCTTCTGGGGGCTGTCCAGGCCGAGCATCCCGAGCATCTGTATGGCCTCGACGTACGAGTCGTCGAGGGCTATCTTGAAGTCGCAGTAGTCGCACCCCTTCCCGAGGACCTGTCCTATGAATGTCGGGAGGGTCTCGGACTCCTCGTGGTCGACGTTGTATATCGGGAGCGTGCCGACTGGCTCGGGGAACTCGAACTCCTCCTTCCCGCTGAACGGGGGCAGCTTCCTGTACTGCCCGTCCGCGTAGTACGTCGCGGGCATCAGCACCTCCTCGATGAGGGTCTCCGGGGACCAGAGGGGCGCGAACTTGTGCCCCTCGACCGTCCCGTTGTCGCCGTCCCTGACGAATATCTTCCTCACGCGGTCGAGCCTGTCCGCGCCCATCCTGGCGAATATGTTGGAGAGGCCCGGGTCGCACCCGAGGCCGATCATGCCGGTCAGGCCGGCCTTCTTCCACTGGCCGTCCAGGCGGAGCTGGTTCCATGCAGGGGTCTCCTTGATGACCTGCCCGGGCTTGGTCGTGTCGGGGGCGATGTCCCACGCCATGTCCGCGTAGTTGGACCCCGCCTTCACGCAGGCCTCCATTATGTTGAGGTTGAACCTCGGGATGACGCCGTTCAATATGATGTCGATCCCCTTGAACGCCTTGGCCATGCCGTCGACGTCCGAGGCGTCGACCTTCTGGACCACGACCTTGTCGCTGGAGACCTTCTTCTCCGTCCTCTTCGCCCTGTCGAGGTTGAGGTCCGCGAGTATCACCTGGTCGAACTCCTCCGAGGCCGCGAGAACCTCCGCGGTCACGGAGCCCACTGCTCCGACTCCAAGCATCATTGCCTTCATTATTTCACATACACCAAGGGCCGTTCCGAGAAGCAGTCCAGCCCTCGGACCCGCGTATGCTTAGACATTATTTAACATCTGCGGGGCAGGTCTGGACCTGGTTTGAAGTCGCCGCATTAGGGTGGACGGAATTCGAAGCAGAGGCGACGAATTCGACCTTCCTTCAAGGCGGCCCCGGGTCACCGGGGCCTCGACGCGGCCTTCACGGACGGGAACCTGTCCACGTCCCTGTTGGGAAGGAACATCGCCTTCGCGAACTCGGACTGGAAACCCTTCTCCGCCGCCAGCTCGACGTACTCCACCCTCTTGGAGAGCCTCTCCGCGAGGTCCCTCACGCGGGTGGACTTCAGCGCCATGCGCGCGCCCGACCCCGCCGCGTTGCCTATGAACCTGATCCTGGAAACGGGCACGTCCGGGTACATGCCTATCGCTATGGCGCTCGATGCGTCCACGTAGGTCCCGAACGCCCCGGCCGCGTACACCCTGTCGAGGTCCTGCGGCTCGACCCCGAGCCGCTTCATCAGCAGCGAGACGCCGGTGAATATGGCCGCCTTGGCCAGCTGGATCTCCTCCACATCGTGCTGCGTCACGGTGACGTCCTCGCCGGTCTCCGTGTCCTCCGCCCGGGCGAGGACGTACTCCCTTGCACCGTCCGCCCCCTTCCTGACCCTGTCGGACCCCGTTTTCTCCTTGATCCTGCCCGACGGGTCGAGGACCCCGGTCCTGAACATCTCGGCGACGGCGTCCACTATCCCGGAGCCGCAGATGCCCCTCGGAGGGGCGTCGTCGACGGTGCGCAGCCCCACGTCCCCGGTGGCAGGGTCTATCCACACTCGCTCTATCGCCCCCGTGGACGCTCTCATGCCGAACTTGATGTGCGCGCCCTCGAAGGCGGGGCCGGAGGCGCAGGAGCAGCTCACCAGGCGGTCCCTGTCCCCTGCGATGATCTCGGTGTTGGTCCCGATGTCGATCATCATCCCGACCTTCCTGTCCCTGTACAGGCCGCTCGAGACGAGGTCGGCCACGGCGTCGGCGCCGACGAAGCCCGCTATGTTGGGCAGCGACGAGACCTTCCCGAAGGGGTAGATGTCGACACCGAGGTGGCCGGCGTCGTAGACGATGGATGTCCTGACGGCCGGGGCGTAGGGCGCGGACGCGAGGTGCCTCGCGGGTATGCCGAAGAAGATGTGGTGCATGGCCGTGTTGCCCACGACCATCACCTCGAGGATGTCCTCCTTCGGGACCCCTGCGGACTCCGACAGCTTGGATATCAGGGAGTTGACCCCGTCGAGGATGACCTTCTGGAGCCTCTGTCCTCCGTCCGCGGACTTGGAGGTGAATGCGATCCTGGACATGACGTCCTCCCCGAAGGGGATCTGCGGGTTGGGCATGCTCTCCGTGGCGAGGACCTTGCCGCTGTTGAGGTCCAGGAGGTAGGCGACCACCTTCGTGGTCCCTATGTCCACCGCGACCCCGTGGAGGTCGTCGGCGGTGTTGCCTGGGTCGACCCTGATGACCTCCCTGCCCCTGAAGAGCGTGGCCGTCACGAGCCATGCCCCGTCCCTGAGCGCGCCCGGCAGGGACCTGTGGGCCCCGGGGGACATCGTGGACGGTGCCCTGGCCCCCCTGCGGAGGACCTCCAGGAACCGGTCGTCGTCCGCCCGGACGTCCGCTAGCGATGCGGGGGGGAGCTCCATGACCGCCTTGGCCACCGCGGGCACCAGCGCTGTCGCCCGCTCCTCCCCTGCCGCCAGGAGCCTGTGGTGGCCCCTGCGGCTGCCCTCCGGGACCTCGACCACGATGCTTCCCAGGGAGATGACCTTGGCCATGCAGGCGAGCCTCGCGCCGGCCTTGGCAGCTGGCCCCCCTAGGAGCCTGGCCTCGCCGTCGCCCGGTGGGCTGAGGCTGGCGGCGCCGGACCTGACGATCACCCTGCACTTGCCGCACTTCCCCGCGGCGCCGCAGACGGACTCGATGGCCACGCCCGCGTCCCGAGCGAGCTCCAGAAGGGACTTTCCCCTCTCGGGGGGTATCTTCCTCCCGAGCGGCTGGAAATGGACGTTGGCCCTCGTCATGTCTCTCCCTTGGGTGGATGGCTCGCTGCGATATATTATCTGCGCAGCCCGCGTCGCCAGGCCCCGTCCGCGCCCGCAGCGGCCACCGGCGTCCGGGTGTGCTCAGGAACCCTTTTATATGACCATCCATTAATGACCTTGCTCTTTTCGCAAAAGGGCCCATGAATGATGAAGGTGCGAAAGCACCCGAAGGAGGTATTGAATTGGC